>NZ_QAXS01000001.1 GCF_003053565.1 Halanaerobium saccharolyticum
AATCTTTCACCCACCGGGTGAAAACAATATTTTGATAGAAGTTGATATATCAGGGCTGATAATTTATTTCGTGATTGCTATGAATAATTCAGGTTTTTCTAACAACTTTTTCGGCAGCTGCTCAGGATTTGACTGCAGATGAGATAATAAACCGCAGAGATGAAAATGAATATGTAATTACTGCCTATTCGGAAGCTGAAATGATCATTAAAAATAGCGGTAGAACTCAGACTAAAACAATGCGCAGCTGGCAGGATCAGGAACATGCACTGGCAGAATTTACAAACCCTCGGGACAGGGGGACCAAGTTTTTAAAAAGGGGTGATGATCTCTGGATGTTTTTTCCACAGGCTGAAGATTTAGTTAAGATTTCAGGCCATATGCTGGAACAGGGAATGATGGGAAGTGATTTCTCCTATCAGGATATGCTGGAATCTGACAAGTTAACTGTTCTTTATGATTTTGAAATAATCGGAGAAGAGGAATACGAAGGACGGCCCACCTATAAACTGGAAGGAGTCAAAGTGCCCGGTAAAGAGGTAAGTTATTACAGACGGGTGGTCTGGATTGATAAAGAAAGATTTGTTGGTTTAAAAGAAGATCTTTATGCAGAAAGCGGCAGGCTGCTCAAAGAAGCTAGAGTTTTAGAGGTAGAAGAGATTGACGGCCGCTGGTATCCGGTGCATATGGTGATGGAAAATAAGCTGCGCCGGGATACAAGTACCGAATTTATAGTCAATGAAATTGAATTCAATCCGGAATTACCGGAAAATATTTTCACCCTGGAAAGATTGCGCTAACTTAAGAAGTTAATGAGGATGGTGATGTAAAAAGATGAAAGTTTTGACCAAAAAACACAGCCTTTTTTTAATAACCATTGTTGCTTTATTGACCATTTTTTCAGCGCCGGTGCTGTCTGCAGATATAGGAGGAAAGGCCAGTTTGATCAGCAATTTAACTTATGCTGATTCTGAGCTGGAAAACAATCTGGCAGCAGAACTTGAGCTGGAGTGGTTTTTACCCTATGATTTTCCCCTGGATATCCAAAACAGAGCCGTTATTTCTCTCTCGGAAGCAGAAGAAGATAAATTTGATCTCTGGTTTAAAAAATTATATTTAAGAGAAAAGTTTGGTCCTTTTAATGCCAGTATTGGGCGTCAACCAATTTCCTGGTCATATGGTGCCTTAATTAACCCGGTTGACTACAGCCTGGGGGCAGAAAATTTAGAAGAAGAAAGTCGGGCTAAGTTTGTGGATGGTTTGGAGTTATATTATCCAATCAACTGGGGTTCTGGGCTGACTTTTGTTGCTTCCAATCTTGAAAATCAAAAAGAGCATAAATGGGCTCTAAGAGGGAGAACTACTTTTAGGGGCTATGATTTAAGTGCCAGTTATGTAAATACACCTTTAGAAGCTGAAACCGATCTGGAGCGTTATGGTTTAACAGCTAAAGGTGATCTGGGCCCTGTTGGTGCTTATGGTGCCTATGGCCTCTGGCAGAGTGATCAGATTGATTATGATATCTACCAGCTTGGTACTGATTACAGTTATAATTTTCAGGCCGGAAGCAGACTTTACCTGCAGGCTGAGTATTTAAGGCTGGAGGGGCTTAAAGGAGATATTTCTGCCTTTGATCTCTTTAATCTCGAATCATCTACTTCAGATGAGGAAAATGGATCAGAAGGCCGAAATAACCTGGATTTTATCAATACCAATTTAAGTTATGAGATCGACGAATTCTCTTCCATTGGAATTATGACGGTCAGCTATTTAGATGACGGCAGTACGCTTTTTATTCCTAATTACAGCTATCTTTTTGGGAGTAATCTGCTGCTTGAGCTGCGGGGTAGTATTGCAGCCGGCAGTGAAGGAGAGGTTTTAGGTGGAGATGCTAAAGGCTTAGAAATTAATTTAAGTTATACTTTTTAGGCCCGTACACGCACCGGGAACCACCCGATTTGTGTCTATAAATGTCGAAAGAGAAGCTTTTCTGACAGATAAATGTATAAACCGACATAAACTGACATGCACCGTGAACCTGTCAATTTATGTCGGTTAAGGTCTAAAAGTTTCAGAGCTTAATTATGTAAATTTCCAATGATAGATTTTTTTAGTTAATACAAAGCCCAGGGGCAGCAGTAAAGACAGTTGGATGACTGGAACTAAAGCAATGGAAGTACCGTAAACAAGGGGCATGTTTTCCTGGTAACCCCAGCGGCCTAGATGCAGAGCATGAGCTTCAAAATAAAAGGCAACTAATACCGAGTAGAGTAGGGAAATAATATAATCTTTTCTCTCCCAGTCCCCGAGAAACCAGTTGCTGCGTTGATTGACAAAGGCCAGTATGAAAAATAATCCCAGGGCAATGAAGACATCACCTATGGTCGCCTGAATCATCAGCAGTTGGTGTTCAATGAATCCCTGGCCCTCCATTGTATAAAAGATCCCACAGGCTGTGTATTCCCAGATTCCGTGAAGTACAAGTTCTACTGCAGCAAAAATTGAAATTAATTTAATTGTTTTAGGCAAAATAATTTCCTCCCTCTGTTAATTGTCTTCAATTTGTTTTATAATAATGTAAAGACGGTAAATAAATTTATCTCGAGCAGCTAAATGTTTTGGTTAGTTCTTTGCTCAGGTAATGAAGTCAAGCTGTTTAGGGGTTGATATTATGAAAAAGAAAGTTATTGATAAGATAATTAAAATGGCCAGAGAAAATAATGTAATTAAAGCTGTTTATCTTTTTGGCTCTCAGGCTAAGAATCAAGCCAGTGTAAATAGCGATATAGACATTGCGATTCTTCTAGAGGATAATTATACTAAAAAAAGTGGAGAAATTAAAGTTAAGATTTATGAGGACTTAATTAAAGCTGGACTTGATAATATAGATTTAGTTATTTTAAACAAGGCATCAGCTCTTTTAAAATATGAAGTTGTTAAAGAAAATTATCTGCTTTATAAAAAAGAAGACTTTGACGCAGCCTCCTATCAATCACTAGCAATTAGAAAGTACCTTGATTTTGAGTATTACCTGAAAAAAAATCAGCAGAAGTTTAAGGAGAGAATTTTAAATGGTTAAAAAAGAGATAATTTTAGAAAGATCTCAAAAGTGTAATGAATATCTTAAACAGCTGGAGAATATAGTTGAAGATGTAGAATTTAAAGAATTTAATAATAATCCACTTCTGTATGGAAGTGCCGAGAGATTTTTGCATCTATCAATTGAAGCATTAATTGATATAGGGAATCACATAGTTTCAGATGATGATCTGGGGAGGGTTAATGTTTATAAAGATATTGCTGTAATTTTGGCAGAAAATAATTATCTAAATGAAGAGGAAAAAGAGTTGTTTATTCGTATAATTGCTTTCAGAAATATTTTGGTTCATGATTATATGGATTTAGATAGAGATGTAATTTTTAATTTATTAAAAAATAACTTAGATGATATCCGGGGGCTTTTGAAATCATATTTAAACTTAGTTTGATTTAGTTTCAACAAATAATTTATTTCTATATTAAAAGAGGTGAAAAAAATGAAAAAACTTTATCGTTCCCGTGAAAACAGAAAAGTCGGGGGAGTTTGTGGCGGAATAGCAGAATACTTTGGCTTTGATCCGACTCTGGTTCGTCTGGGAGCAATTGTTCTGATTTTCATCTGGGGGGCAGGACTTTTAGCCTACATTGTGGCCTGGGCCATCATCCCTGAAAGACCGGCCCATGTTGATGTTGATTATGATGTCAGCTCAGAACCGGTTTATGAAGATCAGCACAAAGAAGACAGCAAAACTGACCAGAGTAAAAATGGTAATGATGATGATCCTAAATACTATGATATTTAGTGATTTATCTTTCTGGCTCACAAATTTTATAGTAAGAACAGAAAAGCTCCAGCTTAACGGCTGGAGTTTTCGATATTTTTGAGGTAGCTTTCAATTTTTCTAATATATTTTTTGTAACTCTCAATAGTTTTTTGAATACTTTTATATACAATTTGATCATCGATTTCCTCATATTCGTGAACAAGTCTGTTTCTCAATCCAGCAGAAGGGGCAATTTCTTCAGCGAATTTTTGATCTACTATCTGACAATCACTTAATTTAATAAAAGAAGTATAATAATCTGCAGGAGGCTTATGGCCTGAGCTTACTATCAGATGACCATTTATATCCGTGGCAGTTTCAACTATCAGTTGGATTAATCTTTCTGCAGTCCGTTTAACAAAAAAGTTGTCAAGATAATTTTCCATTGAATATTGATTGACTTCTTCCAGCTGGCCCAGGTATTCGATCATCTTATTTAATTTTCGGCGCACGATGAGAGGATCGGTCATTGGTCTGACTCCTTTCTAAAAAATTATCAATAAATTTTTGATCAAGCTGATAAAATTTCCGGACATCATTATGTTCAGCTGCTGCTCTTACCTGGAATTTCTCAAATAGGCCTTTTTCATTTTGATAAAGCAGTTTCCCCTCTGAAGCAATTTTGAATTTAATTAAGGGATCAGCATGATTCAATAAAACCAGATCAACAGGCCGCAGGTCAAAGATTTTAGAAATAGAATAAAGCACATGATCCTGATTTTTCTTTAAAGAACTCTCTTTTTTTACTTTAACTGCAAGATCAATATCACTATTCTCATTAAAGTTTTCACTTTCATATGAGCCAAATAAGATAAGCAGCTGCAGCTCATAATTCTTAAGAATTCCCCTTATTTTATTTATTTTTTCTTTTTCCATAAATACAGCCTCCTCCGCATAAAACGACATAAATCGGGTGGTTCCCGGTGCCTGTACGTTAAAAATCACTTTCCGGGAAAATTTCGTGCAGCCGAGATTTAAATTCTTCAGGAGCATATTCCTGATAGTTTTCCACCAGCTGCATTACCTCTTCTAACTGCTGATCGCTGATCTCTCCCTTTTCGTTGAGGCGGCGGTAAGCATTGGCAAAGGAAAGTACCAGTTTTAAATCTAAACTGTCCAGATTAGCCATGGGGAATCGTTCCTTCCAGTGATAGATTTTCGGGGTCAACAAAGCGGATAAATTCTTCTTCAAAAAAGAGTTTAATCGACCCTGTCTGGCCGGTACGCTGCTTGGCGATGATAATATCTGTATCACTTTCGGTTCCTTCTGCTTCCGCTTCTTCGCGGGCTTTAGCAGAGGTATGAGCATGACGGTAGAGGAATATAACACCATCAGCTACCTCCTCAATATTACCGGAGTCTCTTAAGTCAGAAAGCACCGGTCTTTTATCCTGGCGGCTGGTAAAACTACGAGAAATCTGAGATATTAAAATTACCGGGATATCAAGCTCTGAGGCTAAGTTTCTCAGCTGAAGGACAATCTGACCGACTGCCCGTGAGGTGTTCTGGGCATGTTCCTCCGGCAGCTGAATCATCTGCAGGTAATCAATAACTGCCAGGTCAAGTCCATCCATCTGGGCCTTAAACTTCCGCAGACGAGCTCTAATCTGAGCAGTATTTAAACCACGCTCATCAGAAATCATTAAGGGCAGCTCATGTAAGTTATCAAGTGCCTTAGAAACCCGCTGATCTTCCTCATCATTGGTCTCTCCCTGAGTGTACTTCCAGGCGTTAACCTGAGATTCCTGGACAACCATTCTGTCTACAACCTCAGTTGCATCCATCTCCAGTGACATGATGGCCACTTTGGCCTTTCTTTTAAGCACATTTTTGGCAATGTTGATTGCAAAGGCAGTTTTTCCCATTGAAGTTGAGGCCGCAATAACTGTCAGGTGACCGCGTTTAAAACCTCCGATTAAATTATCAAGGGAGATAAAGCCACTCCGCAGGCCGACATCTGCTTTTTTATGTTTGCGGTCCATATAGTTGGAAAATGACTCCATCAAAACTTCTTCCATATTATAAATATGTTTTTCTAAGTCATTGCTTTCATTAGTTGCCTGAAAGATAATTTCCTGAGCCCGAGCCTGATAGTCATCGATAGTCAGGTCATTAGCCTCAGTCAGTTCTTTCAACTTGTTGGAAGCTCTCTTTAAAAGTGAGCGCTGATAATCCTTTTTGATCAAATCAATGGTAGGATTCAACTCATCAACGGTGTTGAAACCTGAAGTCAGGCGTTCAATTATTTCTTCGGCTTCATCAACTGCATTCTGACTCTGCAGATCAATTAAAAGCTTGGTTCTCGAAATCTGGTTATCCTGCTGATACTGTTTTAAAAGCTGGTCAAAAATAATCTGAGCCTGGGGATCCAGAAAATGTTTGACTTCGAGCAGGTCAGCAACCTCATCAATTTTATCCGGGTACTGCAGCAGGATGCCTAAAAGCTGATATTCATTTTTATTGTAGCGGTCGTCCTTACGCTGGTTCTGTACTTCAACTGCCATAATCAGGCCTCCTGTTGTTCTTCAATTTTTTTAACTCTGACATTACCTGCAAGTTCTAAATACTTATTCATTTCCAAAAGTCGCTGAAAAATTCGCTCTCCCATTACCGGGAAACGATTTTTTAAATTTTTAATAGAATAATTTGTTGATAAAATAATTGGTTTTTCCTCTCTGTAGCGGCGGTCTATAATCTGATAAAGGGTAGAAGAGGCAAATTCTGTTGCCTTTTCAGTTCCCAGATCATCAATTAAAAGTACCGGAATCTGCTGGACTGTACTTAAAATTTGTTTTTCATCAGTCTCAGGATTGTTCTGGTTATAGGTGCTTCTAATCTGCTGCAGGAGATCAGAATATACAATGTAGCGGAACTGAATCCCGCGGTCAATTAAAGCATTGGCAATACAGCCTAAGAGATAGGATTTACCACTCCCGATCGGGCCTTCAATAATCAATCCCCTGCTGACCCCTTCAGAATTATATTTCTGGACAAAGGAAGATGCCAGGCTGTAAATTTTCTGCGCATTTTCGCGGTAGTTCATCCCGCTGTCTGTTACGAGATCAGTTTCATAATAGTTGAGATTAGCATTGGCGAAAGTTGCACTCTGTAAATGACGGGGTAAATTGCCGTTCTGCTGTTTGCGCTGTCTTAAGTCATTTTTGGCACAGCTGCAGACTAAATACTGGTTGTTCCGATAGATGCGGCCAGTATCATGGCACTTTTCACAGTCCCAGTCCGGTTCTTTATAGTCAAGTGGAATATCATGTTTTTTTAACAGTTCATGGTAGTGAGCTTCCAGATTTTCTATTTCTTTTTTCAACTCTTCAATTGAATTTTGGTCTGACTGACCTTTATTAAAAAGCCCAACTTTCAGCATCTTATATTCACGTTTGAGGGAATTTAAATAACTGTAAGCCTGCTCAACATCAGGATACTCCCTGTGGACGCGGGCTATTCTTTTTTCGGCTTCCATATATTTTTCTCGGGCCTTACCCTGATATTTATTTGAATTAAACTGTAGTGGCATTATTTATCCCCTTTCTCCTCAGCAGCTACCGTTTTGGAACCCAAAATTTTCCAGGTACCCGGTACCCACCAATTTATTCTTTATATTTATCGAAGTCAATAAAAAAGTCCTTCCATTTATAGCTGTCATCATCATCTTTTTCTCTATTCTTTTTATTTTCATTCTTATTTTTGCTCTGCTTTGATTTTTTCTCTTCGGAGCCGGAATCACTCTGATCCCTGCTGTCAGCTTCTGCTGCTTTGCCGTCCATTTCTTTCTGCAGCCAGCGGCGGAAATCAGCCAGGTTGTTGATCCCGAGTTCCTTAATCGGGTTAATAAAATTATCTTCTACATATTTCAAAGAAGGCTGACCGTCTCTTTTGCGGCGGACTGCTTCTCTGATTGCAGCCAGAGCGAGCTCCTTACTTAAAGCCTGCTCACCACTGAGCCAGCTCTGAAAAGTTTTCAGCTGGGCAGTGTTGGAGGAAAAGGACCTGATTCCATAGGCCCGGGCCAGCTCCTTTGTTTCCCGATGCAGTTTATCCTGCTGCTGCAGCTTTTCGTAGGTTGTAATTTCTTCCTGATACCAGCTGTCAATAATTGCTTTCAGATAAGCATAGGCTCCCTGCAGGTGGTCGGTTGCTCCCTGTCTTTTGAGCCATTTATCAACTCGGCGCACCAGCTCTTTGAGCATTCTGGACTCAAAATCATTAAGCCAGCTTTTTATCTCTTCCCGGCGGTGAATATTTCTGCTGGCCGGGGGCAGAAAAGAAATTAAAGCAGCTGCAATTTCATTTTTGGAAGCGGAGTTGCTGTTGATCAGCTGTTTTCTGATTTCCGCTCCTGCAGTCGAGCTTTCTTCAACTACCTTTTTATTTTCAGTTTCCATTAAGACTGCTTCTAAACTTAGAAAACAGCGAAAAAAGTTATTTTCTGCTGTCGGCTGCCGACTGATGATACCGGTTCCGGCAAGTCCTTTGAGAGCAGATTTTAAGTCTTCGATCTCCATCCCCAGTGCACCGGCTGCCAGAGGCAGTTCGATTTCAATTTCACTGGCTTCCTTCCGGTGGGTAAGCAGATAGAGCAAAACCTTTGTTTCTGTTCCGGAAAACTGGCGCAGAAACCCCTTTTCGATTAAACTGTCACCTAAAGTTAAAAGCTGCCTGCTGTCAGCTTCACTTAAGTCTACTGTTTTTCTATAAAAATTATTATCCATTTGATCACCATTAACCCTTCAAAATTTTAGCGCTTACATTTATTATATCAGATCTCAGAGATTTTTTAAGAAAAAATCCAATAAATTTCTTAACTGCAGTTAATAATTATATGTGTTATTTGACTAAAATTCAACAGGCAGGCGGGAGACTTATCTTGACAGCTCCCACTGCATCTGCTAATATTAAACTGAAAAAAAGAGAATAGCGAAATTATTGGCAGATCAGCGGCTAAACTGCTGAAATATGCCTGATATTTATTTTTAAAGAAAATTAATCTAATAATGGAAAAAAGAGAGGGAGATTATTTATGCTTTCAAGGTACAGCCGGGCAGAGATGGAAAATGTCTGGAGTGAGGAGAGAAAATATGAGATCTGGCTTGAAATCGAAATTGCTATTTTAAAGGCCAGAGCAGAGCTGGGAGAAATTCCAGTCAGTGCAGCTGAGAAAGTTGAGCGGGAAGCAGAGGTTGATTTAAAGCGGATTAAAGAAATTGAGGCGGAGACTCGCCATGATATGATTGCCTTTATTGAAGGGATTTCGGAGAATTTAGGTGAGGAATCTCGTTTTATTCACGAGGGAGTAACTTCTTCTGATATTAAGGATACAGCTCGAGCAATGCAGATGCAGCAGGCCGTAGAGCTGATTTTAACAGGTTTAAAAGAGCTAAAGGAAACTCTGGCTGCAAAAGCTCTGGCTGATAAGGATACAATTATGGTCGGCAGGACCCACGGTGTTCACGCTGAACCGATCACCTGGGGCTTAAAGGTCCTAAACTGGTATCAGGAAATTGAGCGCCAGATTACTCGCTTTGAGCAGCTGGAAGAAGTTGTGGCAGTTGGTCAGATTTCTGGGGCTGTTGGAACCTTTGCCACTATTGACCCTGCAGTTGAGGAAAGGGTTTGTGAGATTTTAGGTCTTAAAAATTCAAAAGTCAGCTCTCAGATTCTGCAGCGGGACCGTCATGCTGATTTTGTGGAAAGAATTGCCCTGGCAGCTGCTTCTATAGAAAAATTTGCGACAGAAATTAGAAATTTACAGCGGACAGATATTCTGGAGGTTGAAGAAGGTTTCCGCAAAGGTCAGAAGGGTTCATCGGCCATGCCTCACAAAAAGAATCCAATTGTCTGTGAGCGCCTCAGCGGACTGGCCCGGGTGATTAGAGGTAATGTAGTTCCTGCACTCGAAAATGTAAGCCTCTGGCACGAGAGAGATTTAACCCACTCTTCAGTTGAACGGGTTATTCTGCCTGACAGTGCAGTGCTGCTCGATTATATGCTGGCTAAGTTTAAGGGAGTAATGGAAGAGCTGGTAGTCAATGAAGATAATATGAAGCTTAATCTGGAAAAAACCCTGGGGCTCACCTTTTCACAGCGCTTAATGCTGGCCCTGGTCGAAAAAGGTCTGCGCCGGGAGGAAGCCTATGAGCTGGCCCAGAGAAATGCGATGACCGCCTGGGAAGAAAAGACCGATTACAGAAAATTGATTGCAGCTGACGAAGAAATTGGAGAACATTTATCAGAGGCAGAACTTGACCAGATTTTTGACTGGCAGGCCTATTTGAAAAACATTGATCAGATTTTTAAGCGGACGGGATTAATTTAAGGATGCATATTGGTCTGATTTTTGTTAAACTATAGTTAAGAGAGAAGAACTTAGAATTTAGTAGTGTTTCTGTTTGGGTCTTTAAGAATTTTGAAGGAAAGTAATTTCACTAATCAATAATAGTAGTTTAAAAATAAAGAGTAGTAGTGAGAAGAATTAATCAAAGAATATGTGAGGAGAGAAATTAAATGTCTAATAAGATAGTTGTTGGTGCACAGTGGGGAGACGAAGGTAAGGGTAAAATTACCGATATGCTGGCTGAGACTGCTGATTTAGTTGTCCGCTATGGTGGTGGAAATAATGCCGGGCACACAGTAATAGTCGGTGAGGAAAAATTTGAGCTGCACTTGATTCCGTCTGGAATTTTATATGAGGATAAAAAATCTGTGCTGGGCGGAGGAGTAGTAATTGACCCTGAAGCTATGGTTGAGGAGATGGAAGGCTTAGAAGAACGAGGAATTTCGCTGGCCAACCTTTATATTTCTGAGACTGCCCATGTGATTATGCCCTACCACAGGATGCTGGATGCCCTGGAAGAAGAGCGCAAGGGTGACAGCAAAATTGGAACTACCGGTAAAGGAATCGGCCCCTGCTATACTGATAAAACCGCCCGCCGGGGAATTAGAATTGCTGACCTGCTGGATGAAGGCAGACTGCGGGCAAAACTGGAAAAAGCACTTGATTATCATAATGTATTATTAGAAAAGGTTTATAATGCAGAGCCATTAAAAGCAGAAGAAATCATTAAAGCCTACCAGCCGTACATAGAAAAGCTGAGACCATATGTGACAAATACTTCTCTGCTGCTGAACGAAGCTCATAAAAATAATCAGAAAATATTTTTTGAAGGAGCACAGGGTACACTGCTCGACATAGATTATGGTACCTATCCCTTTGTTACTTCCTCTAATCCAACTGCCGGGGGAGTCTGTACCGGTACTGGAATGGGCCCGACAACAATAGATGATGTTATCGGGGTTACTAAAGCTTATTTGACCAGAGTTGGAGCAGGTCCTTTCCCCACA
Source organism: Halanaerobium saccharolyticum (assembly GCF_003053565.1). Taxonomy (GTDB): domain Bacteria; phylum Bacillota; class Halanaerobiia; order Halanaerobiales; family Halanaerobiaceae; genus Halanaerobium; species Halanaerobium saccharolyticum_B. Next base: position 11,217 of record NZ_QAXS01000001.1, read on the forward strand.
GAACTGGAAAACGAGCAGGGAGAATACTTAAGAGATAAGGGCCATGAGTTTGGAGTAACTACAGGCCGTCCCCGCAGATGTGGCTGGCTCGATATTCCGATTTTGAAACATGCTGTTAGAGTTAACGGTTTAACCGAGATTGCACTGACCAAAATAGATGTTTTAACCGGTCTGGACGAGATTAAAGTCTGTACCGCCTATAAGCACGGGGAAGAAATTGTGGAAGAATTCCCACCGTATTTAGAAAGTGAAATTCCCTATGAGCCGGTTTACGAAAATTGGCACGGCTGGGAAGAAGATATTACCGAAATCAGAGATTTTGAAAAACTGCCTGAAAATGCTAAAAAATATATAAAAAGAATTGAAGAACTGATCGGAATTCCGGCTAAGATTATCAGTGTTGGCCCGGGCCGGAAGCAGGCAATTATCAGATAAATAAAAGATGAGGAGGATCGGTTATGAAAGTTTTAATAGTGGGAAGTGGAGGTAGAGAACATGCCTTAGCCTGGAAGCTTTATCAGAGCGAAAATGTTGATAAGATTTATGCAGCTCCAGGTAATGATGGGATGTTAGAAATCGCAGAAAGAGTTGAAATAGAAGTAGATGACATTGAAGCCCTGGCAGATTTTGCCCGCGAAAATGAAATTGGGATGACTGTTGTCGGCCCCGAAGAACCACTGGTGGCAGGAATAGTTGACTATTTTGTAGAGCGTGAGCTGCCGATCTTTGGACCAAAAAAGCAGGCTGCTCTCTTAGAGGGCAGTAAAGCCTTTGCCAAAGAGATTCTTAATAAATATAATATTCCAACTGGAGAATATGAGGTCTTTACTGATCCGGATTCTGCGCTCAACTATCTTGAAAATGCAGAATATCCGCTTGTAGTTAAGGCCAATGGTCTGGCAGGAGGTAAAGGGGTTATTGTTGCTTCCAATTATCAGAATGCCCAGGATGCAGTTTCCAGAATCATGGAGGATAAAGCCTTTGGTGATGCCGGGGACAGGATTGTGGTTGAGGTCTTCATTGAAGGAGAGGAAGTATCGATATTTGCTCTAACAGATGGCCAGACGATTCTGCCAGTAACCAGCACCAGAGAGCACAAGGCTGTCTTTGAGGGAGAAGAAGGACCAAACACCGGTGGTATGGGTTCCTATTCGCCTTCACCCTATGTGGATCAGGAGATGATGGATCAGATCTGCCGGGAAATTTTAAGACCGACCCTTCATGCTTTAAACAGTGAAGGAATCGACTACCGGGGAGTTATGCATGTTGGGATTATTTTGACTGAAAATGGACCAAAAGTAATAGATTATAATGCCCGCTTCGGTGATCCGGAAACCCAGGTTATTATGCCGCTTTTAGCAGAGGATCTGCTGGAGCTGATGCAGATGACAAACGATGTAGAATTAAAATACAAAAAAGAGATTGATGTTTACGGCAGTGATGCAGTCTGTGTAATCCTGGCATCTGCCGGCTATCCTTTAACTTACGAAACAGGTCATGAGATTAAAGGCTTGGAAAATCTCAAACACCATGATGATTTAATTGTTTTTCATTCCGGCACCCGCCTGGAGGACGGTAAATATTATACTGATGGCGGCAGAGTTATCGGGATGACAGCAGTAGGTGAGGGAATTTTAAGTGTAATTGATTCTGTATACGATTATATTAACGAGGTAGAATTTAAGGATATGCACTACAGAACAGATATTGGTTTTTCTATCTCCGATGTGCCTGAGGCCGCTGTGGAGTAATTTAATAATGTGCATGCACCGGGAACTTGTCGCTTAAAGTCGAATTATGCGAGCGAAATATTGCTTGCATTTAGCTCTTGAAGCCGGTATAATAAACTTGAGTATGGAACTTATAATTAATTTTAATTGATTATTCGACAGGAAACTTCAAAAACTTACATGCACCGGGTGCATGTCGGTTTTAGTCGGATTCAGGGGGTAAAATTTATGTTTAAAAGATTAAAATGCGATATTAACGCAGTTTTTGATAGAGATCCGGCAGCGGATAATCTGCTGGAGGTAATTTTGGCCTATTCAGGTCTGCACGCACTGCTCTTTCATCGCTTTTCGCACTGGTTCTACAGTAAGGGGTTAAGAACTATTCCCAGGCTGATCTCCCAGCTGGCCCGCTTTTTGACCGGGATTGAGATTCATCCCGGAGCAGAAATTGGCTGTGGTTTTTTTATTGATCACGGTATGGGAGTCGTAGTCGGCGAAACAACAGAGATTGGAGATAATGTAACTCTTTATCAGGGTGTTACTCTTGGTGGTACAGGTAAAGAGCGGGGTAAACGTCACCCTACGATTGGCAATAATGTTGTCGTTGGAGCAGGAGCCAAAGTTCTCGGCTCAATTACAATTGGTGATGATGCCAAAATTGGTGCCGGCTCAGTTGTCCTAAAAGATGTGGAAGAAAATTCTACAGTTGTCGGTATTCCCGGTCGAGTTGTGAGCCGTGATGGCCGCAGAGTCCATCCGGAAAGAGATTTGGAGCATGCCGATCTTCCGGATCCAATTAGAGATAAGCTGCTGGAATTAGAAGAAGATTTTTTAAAGCTAAAAAAAGAGATTTTAACCAAAGATTCATTTGAAGATGTCGGTTAAAATTCACTTTATAAAAATTTAATAGAATGATTACAGGTGGCAGTTTCCTTCCGGGAGCTGTCATTTTTTTCTTGCTGTGATATAATAGAGATGTGAAATTAAAATTTAATTATAAAGCAAAATAAATCTCTACTTTCTACCAGCCAGAAGGAGGATCAGAATGGGCATCAAAAAAATTAAAGTTTCCAATTTTAAGAGCTTTAAAGAACTTGAAATTGATTTAAATCAATTTAATGTTTTAGTAGGGGCCAATGCAGCCGGAAAATCGAGTTTTATTCAGATATTTGATTTCATTAGGGATATAATTAAAAGTGGTTTGAGCAATGCAATTTCCATGCAGGGTGGGGTAGAATATTTGCGAAATATAAATATTGGAGATCAGCAGCCGCTTTACATGGAGATAATTTTTGATCGCCCCAATATCCAGAAAATTGAAAAAGAAAGCGAGGATAATATTCTCTTTAGAGAGGCTTACGAGAGTAGATATCAGTTCAAAATTGATTTTAATGGCGAAGATTTCAAAGTGGTAGAGGATCAGTTAACCTTAAAATTTAAATATTATCAAATTAAAAAGCAAAATAGAATAGCAGAAAAGAAAAAAGAAGAAAAGGAAATGGGAGAAATCGTCCTAACTTTATTGAAAGAAAATAATGGTCTAGAGATCAAGATTAATAAAGACACCTTAAAAACTGATCAGATTAAAGTTACAAAGGATAATATATTACCGTCATTTTTAGAAGAAATTAAGCTTTCAGATAGGGAATTGATTTTAGAAACTCCATTTGCTTTTATTGTTGAGCGTTCAATTAAAGAAATTTTAGGTGGGATTTCGATTTATAATATTAATCCTTTACTATCCAAAAAAGCAACTCCAATAACTGGTAAGGCAGAATTAGAAGAAGATGGAGAAAATCTGGCTATAGTATTGAAAAATATAATCGAAGATCAAGCTAAAGCCAGGAAATTTTCTAATATTGTCAAAGATATACTTCCCTTTGTTGAAAATATTGATATAGAAAAATTTGCAGATAAATCTTTGCTTTTCAAACTTAAAGAAGAATATTCTAAAAAAGATTATATTCCAGCTTCGATTCTTTCTGATGGAACAATCAGCACAATAGCGTTGATAATTGCCCTTTATTTTGAAGATAAAAAAATTGCAATTATAGAAGAACCGGAAAGGAATATTCATCCTCACTTAATTTCAAAACTGGTGGATATGTTTATTGATGCTTCAAAAAAGAAACAAATTCTAATCACCACCCATAATCCAGAGCTGATTAAATATATTGATTTAGATGATTTATTTTTAGTTCATCGTGATCAGGAAGGTTTTTCTAAGATTAGCAAACCGGTAGAAAAAGAAGAAGTTCGGGTATTCCTGGAAAATGATATGGGAATTGATGATTTATACATCCAAAATTTACTGGAGGTGTAATCTTGCATAAGCGGCTGTATATACTGGTGGAAGGGAATGATGATGAAAGATTTTTCAAAAAATTATTGTGGTTATCAAAGAGATTGAAAGTTGGTATCTTGCCGGACTGGACCAGGAAACAAGCTCAGCTATCGGGGTTCAGAATTTTGAAAGAACAGATCATTTATTTAAAGAAGATTTTAATGATTTATTAGAGTCGGTTTATGATTCCAGGATTGATTTTATGTGGGAGATAATAAAAGTATTCTCGCTTAAAACTGCAGCTAAAAAGAACAGCTCACTTAATTATTTTCTGAATAATTTTGTTGATAGAGATCTACTCGATAAAAAAATATAATGGGAAGTGAAGCTAATGTTTTTCAAAGAGGGAAAAATTGAAAGATACTTAAAAGATTTAGCAGCTAATTTGAATCAGCAGGAAATTTTAATCGAAAAATTTACAAAATATTCTGCAAGAATTGAGGATAAATCACTACCGGAATTCTCAAAGTTAAGAGGTGAAACTTTTAAAGTTGGGGGGAGCTGGGGAGGTAGGGAGCAGTGCAGCTGGTTTGTAACTGAGCTCAAACTGCCTCAAGACTGGGATTTAGACCAAAACAATATTTATTTAGAAATAATTCCTGGCAGCAGTCACCCCGGCGGCTTGGCCGGAGCAGAATCGCTGCTCTATTTAAACGGTCAGCCGCTGCAGGGTCTGGATCGCAACCATTCGCTGGTTAAATTAAGAGATAAAGACTTAAAAGGTGAAAGTTTAAAAGTAGCAGTCAAAGCCTTTAGCGGTCTGGAAGCAGAAAAAAGATGGTTTAAAAAAGCAGCTTTAATCTTTAGAGATTCGACTCTGGAAGACTTTTATCAGCTGGCTAAAACCCTTAAAGAATCTATTGCTCTTATGGATGAGGGGGATAACCTGCGGCAGAAACTTTTAAATAGGCTGAATCAGGCTTTTAATTTAATTGATTTTAGGAAACCGGGCTCAGCTGAATTTTTAGCGACTGCAGCTGAGGCCAGCCAGTATCTTAAAAACTCGCTGGGAGAACTCAAAGCTGAAACTGAGCTGCCAAAAATAACAGCAGTTGGTCATTCTCATCTTGATGTAGCCTGGCTGTGGCGGCTGCTGCACACCAGAGAAAAGACAGCCCGCACTTTTTCTACAGTTCTAAAACTGATGGAAGAATATCCGGACTACACCTTTGTTCAGTCCAGTCCCCAGTTATATAAGTTTATTAAAGAAGACTATCCGGAAATTTATGCCCGGATAAAAGAAAAAATTAAAGAGGGAAGCTGGGAAGTAACCGGAGGAATGTGGGTTGAAGCCGACTGCAATCTGACTTCGGGGGAATCACTGGTCAGACAATTTTTGCACGGAAAGCGTTTTATCAAGGAAGAATTTGATCAGGACTGGAATATTCTCTGGCTGCCCGATGTATTTGGCTATTCCTGGGCTCTGCCGCAGATTATTAAAAAAAGCGGCATGAAGTATTTTATGACCACCAAGATCAGCTGGAGTCAGTTTAACCGGCCTGAGTATGATACTTTTAAGTGGCGGGGCATTGACGGCACAGAAGTATTAACTCATTTTATTACAACTCCTGAGGTAAATAATGATGAGCCTTTTTATACCTATAACGGGCTTCTAAATCCCGAATCAGTCAGGGGAAGCTGGGATAATTATCAGCAGAAAGAAATTAATGATCAGCTGCTTATTGCCTATGGCTGGGGAGACGGTGGGGGTGGTCCGACTCGAGAGATGATCGAAAGCGGTAAAAAAATGCAGCAGATTCCCGGGCTGCCAGAAGTAGAGTTCGGCAGTGCAGAAGAATATTTTGAAAAACTGGCAGCTCGAATGGAAGAAAAACCTGAGCTGCCTGTCTGGGATGGCGAATTATATTTAGAATATCACCGGGGAACCTATACCTCACAGGCTGAAATTAAGAAAAATAACCGCCGTGCTGATATTATGCTGCATGATACAGAGCTTTTTAGATCTTTTGCAGAGCAGACAGCAGGTCTGAGCTATCCTGCTCAAAAACTGCAGTCAAACTGGGAAATTCTGCTTAAAAATCAGTTCCATGATATTTTGCCCGGATCTTCAATCAAAGAGGTTTATCAGGACAGTGCCCGCGAATTTAGAGAGCTTTTTGCCGAGCTGAGAGGAGAACTGCAGGGCGGCCTGAAAAAAATTGCAGCTCAGATTGAAGGTGAGCAGAAAAAGCTGGTCGTTTTTAATTCTCTGCCCTGGCAGCGCTCAGGTTATATTGAATTTGAAGGACGGCAGATTATGATCGATAATATTCCGGCCAGTGGTTATAAAGCCTATAATCTTAGTGAAAGTGATGAGGGATTAAAACTGGAAGCGGAAGTGGCAGCTCAGAAAGAAGCTGATTTTAAAGAAAGCCAGATTAAGTATCTGCTCAGTAAGAGCCAGGGCCAGCAGACTGTTGGGGCTGGGAGCCGCAATTTATTAAAGGTTGAGGCAGAAAAAAATCAGCTGGAAAATAGATACTACAGGATTAAGCTCAATCAGCAGGGGCAGATAATCTCTCTCTATGATCGACAGTTTCAGCGGGAGTTAATTCCGGCTGGGAAAAAAGCCAACCTGCTGCAGGCTTTTGAAGATCGGCCAATGCGCTTTAATGCCTGGGATATAGATATTTACTACCAGGAAAAAGAGTATTCGATTGATAAGCTGGAGGAGCTGGAAATAGAAAAAATGAACGACAGAATTGTTGCCAGGCTGAAGTGGAAATTTTTAGATTCAACTATTTCCCAGCAGCTGGTTATCTATGCCAATCAGCGGCGGCTTGATTTTAAAACTGATGTGGACTGGCAGGAAGAACAGATTCTCCTGAAGACGGCTTTCCCGGTTGATCTGCGCAGTACAAAGGCGACCTATGAGATTCAGTTTGGGAATGTGGAGCGAAATACTCACTGGAATACAAGCTGGGATTATGCTAAGTTCGAAACTGTTGGCCATAAATGGGCTGATCTCTCGGAAAGAAACTATGGAGTTAGCCTCTTAAATGACTGCAAATATGGCTATGATATTAAAGACCAGACAATGCGTTTGACTCTGATAAAATCCGGGGTTTATCCTGACCCAGCAGCAGATCAGGGTAAGCACAGTTTTACTTACAGCCTCTACCCACATGCTGGGGACTGGTTTGAAGCTGAGACTGTAAAAGAGGCCTACGAGCTAAATTATCCGCTTAAAACTGTAATTACTCAAAATGAAACAGGTAAAGAACCGCAGCAGAAGTCATTTATCGATGTTGAAGCAGAGAGTACAATTTTAGAGACTGTCAAAAAAGCAGAAGCTTCCGAGGAGCTGGTTTTTAGATTTTACGAATACGGTAAACAGAGGGATAAAGTTAAGGTCAGTCTGGGCCAGGAGCTGAAAAAAGTTACTGAATGTAATTTGATGGAGGAAGATATTGCAGAGCTTAAGGCTGAAGTTGATAGTTTTGAATTTAAAATTAAACCATATGAGATTAAAACTTTTAAAGTAAAATTATAAATCAGGGGGAATTTAAAATGGAAAAGAGAAGACTTGGAAAAACTGGCATGGAAGTTAGTCTGCTCGGTTTTGGCGGCTTTCACCTAATAGAAATACCAGCTGACAGGGCGGCAGATTTATTGACCACTTATTTAGATCGAGGTGGAAATTATCTGGAAACAGCAGCTTCTTATGGTGATGGTGAGTCAGAAAAGAAGATCGGGGAAATAGTTAAAAACAGGCGGGATGAGCTTGTTCTGGCCAGTAAAACTGGAGTCAGAGATGCTGAGGGTGCAATGGCAGAAATAGACCGCAGTCTGAAAAATCTGCAGACAGATCACCTCGACATAATTTTTATGCATGGAGTTGGTGATGAGGCAGATTTGGAGGCGATTTTAAAGCCGGGCGGCTCCCTGGAGGCTGCCAAAAAAGCAAAAGAAATGGGGAAAGTTAAACATATTGGGATTACAGCTCACGGCCAGCCTGATGTTTTAATTAAAGCCTTAAAAACTGGCGAATTTGAGGTGATGATGACTCACTTCAATTATTTTGACAAATTCAACTTTCCTAAATTAGAGGATCAGCTGCTGCCGCTGCTTAAAGAAAAGGAGATAGGAACACTCTGCATGAAGCCGCTTGCTGATGGATTTCTGTGGCAGAATGTAGAAGATGCCTTTCGCTATGTTTTTTCACTGCCGGTTGATGCTGTGGTAACAGGGATGAATAACCAGGAGATGCTGGAGATGGATTTAAAGCTGGCAGAGGAGTTTGAGCCGCTGACTGAGGCTGAAAAAGAAGAACTATTTGCTAATGCTGAAGAATTGGGAGATTATATCTGCCGCCAGTGTGATCAGTGCAGTGTTTCTAAAGAATTTGGGGAAGACCTGAAAGCTGTATTTAGAATGGAAGGTTATTTTGACCGGCAGATGTATGACGGCAGGCCCCGAAACCCTGCTGAATATGCTCTGCGGGACCGCCTCCGCTTCTGGTTTGGCGACATAGAACTGGCAGAAGCTCGCTATCAGAAGCTGGAGCTTAAAGCAGCTGACCTGCTGGATAAAGCGGTTGAATTTAAAGCCTGTAAGTATGGACTTGATGTCAAGAACAAGCTGGAAATAGTGGATTATAAATTAGGTGAAAGTGAGGTCATGCAGTAGCTTAAAAAGTAGAATTGATTAAAAATAAAATTGAGCTAAAAAAGCCCAGCCTGAGAGCTGGGCTTAGATATTAGAGTTAAATCAAGTTGTATCCGGCGGCTGCATCTTTTGCAGCACCTGCATGCTTTATAAAGAAACCAGCTCGTATTCTTTTGAGCCCATTCCAATTTCTGCTGCATAATCAATCTGCCTTACTCCACCATCAGTACTCGGATGAACTGCCTTAAACTTATTTTCACCCGGCTTTAAATCGCGGTCCTCAAGCATTCCCTTCGGTTCAGCCTGATTGACGAGATCTAAAGAAGCCTGCTCCAGGGCAACCGGATCCTTAGAAGCTAAAATACCGATATCATTGACAATCGGGCGGTCACTCCAGCCAGCACAGTCACAGTCAGGAGAAACATTGGTGATAAAATTGATATAAACATTTTTTCTATCCTTAACAATTCCATAAGTAAATTCTACCTGACGCTCTTCCATTCCTTCACTGGTAGATTCCCATTCAACAGAAATTGCATCGGTCGGGCAGGTGACAACACATTCTCCACAGCCAATACAGATTTCATGGTCGATGTAGCTTTCATTTTCATTAATAGTAATACAATCTTCCGGACAGTGTTTTACACACTGCATACATTTAATACATTCTGATTCAGTGATTTCGGGCAGCACGGCTGAGTGCATCATCTGCTTGCCGGCTCTACTGCCGAGTCCCATTCCGATATTTTTAAAGGTGCCGCCAAAACCTGCCAGCTCATGACCCTTAAAATGAGCCAGACTGATCAATACATCAGCATCGAGAACCTCAGAGGCGATGCGGACCTTATCAAAATGTTTAAGGTTAACTTCAACTTCAGTTGAGCCTTTACCAGTGAGACCATCGGCGATAATTATTGGTGCCTGAACAGTAGCATAACCAAAACCATTGCCAATTGCTGCGTTTAGGTGGTCAACAGAATTGGAGCGCTCGCCGGTATAAAGAGTATTGGCATCAGTTAAAAAAGGTTTCCCCTTTAATTTCTTTGCAATTTGGACAATTTCGCGGGTAAAGACCGGCCTGATAAAGGCTGTATTGCCCGGCTCACCAAAATGCTGTTTGATTGCCACAAAATCATCTTCCTCGATTAATTCGTGAAAACCCGCCTTATAAAATAATTTCCCCAGTTTTTTAACCAGACTTTCACTGCCAGATGAAGCTTTCATATCTGCCATAAATACTTTACTTGCCATAAAAAAATCCCCCTTAAAGATAGTCTTTCAAAATTTAATTGATTATTTCTGATTTTTAATTAAAATTCCCATTGTTTCATAAGCAAAATCTACAGCTTCCAGATATTTATTATAGAGTTTTTTAGGATCGAGCTGGTTCTTTTTTTCGATTAGGGCTACCTGATCCCACTTAACCCTTTCGAAGGCAATAACAAGATTTAAGATTTCTCCCATAACCCCTTCTCTGATCAAAAGAGCTTCCTTAATTTCTTCGGTGAGAGCAGTTTCTTCCAGAATCTTTGACATCGGTCTATTTAAAAAAGCATCCATCATCGAAAAAATGCCCATCGTAAATAAATCTTCACTTTTTTCAGCTGACTTAAATTCTTCAGCAAGTGATTCGGCAAATTTGGCCCGAGTTAGGGTATTAACAAAAAGAATATTTGGCTTATCATCTTTTAAACCACTAATTAGATAAAGCAGACTCCATTTTTTGAGGCCTTTAACTCCCAGCAGGGCTGAGGCCTGTTTGATTGAAGAGACATTATAGCCATAAGAGGCAGAATTAATTGTTTTTAAGAGGCTGAAAGTCATTGAGATATCATTTTTAATTATTTTCTCAACTTCATCAAAATCAACATCCTCTTTATTTAATTCTTTTAAGACATTGAGGTAGTTTATTTTATACCCTGGGGTACCGCTGTCACTTATCATATCAGCTTTTGTAAAGAAAATTCCCTGAAAATAATCAAAACCGAGCTCTTTTGCCTCTTTAAAGTGATGGTGCTCATCGATGTTTTGGGCTAAGAATTTGACTCCTTTGGGGCTTTGAGATTTTATCTTTTCGATAAAACTTTTATGTTCGGCCTTAGAAGCCTTTTTATAATCAATTTTAATTATATCTGCATAATTATAAAGTTCGTTTTCTGCTGGAGCAGCTTCTGATTGATTTAAGATAAGCAGTGAACCCATTTCTCTTAAATTTTTTATGTTATTTTTGATTTGATTTTCAAAATTAAGAGCAGCTGAAACTTCGATGCCGAGTTTTGCCTTTGATAAAAGCTGAGGAACTTCGCTCTGAAGCAGTTCTGCATTAAAATGAATAAAAATTCTTTTGCCATCAGCAAGGTTGCTTTTCTCAAAAAATTCAATGTCATCACTAATTTCTTCTGCAAAAAGATTTGAAGTTTTAGTGAGTTCTTTACCCTTAATTACATTTTTAAAAACTATCTCATAAGCAAATACCTCTTGATTTTTGTCTAGAACCGGTTTCCGGGCAGCAATATATTTCCCCATTTGATATCACTCTCTTTTTAAAAAATTTTAAGTAATTAATCTTTTTCATTAAAATAAAAGTTAGAATTAATAGACACTTTAAACTAGCTTAATGTAAATTATACACTAAAAACTATAATTTTACAAAAAAATAGCCCGGTAGGTTGGGGGTCCTCCGGGCCTTTCACAGGGGAAATTCTTCTATATCAAATTATCGGGGTAAACTTTATTAAAAAAATATAAATTTCGACAAAAATCGGGTGGTATTTGGTAACTGCACTTCAGCTTAGCCAAAAACTCCTGTTGAGAGGTAGCGCTCACCTGTATCAGGTGCAATAACAACAATTCTTTTATCTGCGCCTACTTCATCAGCAAGTTTCAGGGCAGCTGCCACTGCAGCGCCAGTTGAAATCCCGGCAAAGATACCTTCTTCAGCCGCTAATCTTTTAGCAGTTGTAAAAGCTTCATCGTTTTTTACCTTTTCTACTCGGTCAATAATTTCAGTATTTAAGACTTCAGGTATAAATCCGGCTCCAATCCCCTGAATTTTATGGGGGCCTGGTTCACCACCAGAAATAACAGCAGAGTTTTCAGGCTCGACTGCAACTACCTTCAGGTTATTAATTCTTTCTTTCAATTTTTCGCCGGTACCAGTAATCGTACCACCGGTTCCAACACCTGCCACAAAATAATCAATTTTACCCTGAGTTTCAGCGATTATTTCTTTGGCAGTAGTTCTGCGGTGGATATCAGGATTAGCAGGATTGGTAAATTGAGAAGGAATAAAGCCATCTCTTTCAGCAGCAATTTCTTCTGCTTTAGAGATTGCACCTTTCATACCTTCAGCTGCTGGAGTTAGAACCAATTCAGCTCCATAAGCCTTGAGCATCTGCCTTCTTTCCTGACTCATTGATTCAGGCATTGTCAGAACAACAGTATAGCCTTTTGCAGCTCCAACCATAGCAATTCCAATTCCGGTATTACCACTTGTTGGCTCTACTAAAACACCACCCGGTTTAATTTTGCCAGCCTTTTCGGCCTCATCTATCATATTAAATGCTATTCTATCTTTAACACTTCCACCGGGGTTAAAACTCTCAAGTTTCAAAACAACCTCAGCAGAATCGTCACTGACTAAATTATTTAGCCTAACTAAAGGAGTATTTCCTATTAGTTCTGTTACATTATTAAAAATCATAAATACCTCCCAAAACTTAATGTCGAATATAGTTAATTTAAAGTTGAGCACTTTACTTTGATTTATATTATAATATAGTCTAGTAATCCTGTCAACTATATTACAAAAAATGAATATATTTTCTTTAAAATAAACAGCTGCAGGCATTTACTTTGACATTTTTTTCAAAAAAGGTATAATGTAATTATCAGAGAAATATGTATATAAGATATCTATATAAGATAAGAAAGATAATAATTTTAAAAATATAAAGAGGGGGAATTTAAATGTCTCATTTCTTTGCGAAAGTTTTTTCAACAATGGTTGCTCTGTTAGTAGCTGCCTATTTACTGCCGGGAATTACAGTTACCGGAGTCTGGGCTGGTTTCTTTGCAGCGGTTGTTTTAGGCTTTGTAAATGGTTTTATCAGACCGATCTTTACTATCCTGACAATTCCGTTTACTATTTTAACTTTTGGCCTATTTTTACTGGTGATTAATGCAATAATGCTTTCTTTAACTTCAGTTTTAGTGCCCGGTTTTGCAGTCAGTGGTTTCTTTTCTGCTTTAATAGCCTCTGTAATTGTAAGCTTTGTTTCCAGCATTCTGCATAATATGTTCGAAGAATAAGCAGCAGTAATTTAAAAAGCTTTAAGTAAGTGTCAGGAGGTTTAAAAATGAAAAAAATATCAGCACTTTCCATATTTATATTTGTAATAATATTTATAATGACTGGAGCCGTCTCTGCTGATCAAATTGAGCTGCAAAGTGGAGAAAAACTGCGGGGTGAGGTTCAAAATCAAAGTTTGAGCCTGCAGACAGCCTACGGAAAATTGAATATCCAGCAGCAGTATTTAAGTAAAATTAATAAAGAGCTCGTCAATGAAGAAGAAATTTTTGTTCTGAGAGCTTCAGGAAATAATAGATTTAGCGGCCAGCTTCTGACAGAGATTAGATTTATGGCTAATAGCTCAGAAAGAGTTTTTGCAGTATCCGAGATTAGGAGTGTCGATTTTTCTGCCAGCAGTGCTTTTGACGAGAATAAAGAAATCACTGTAAGATTAAAGAACGGGGACCTCTTTTTTGCCAGTACCGTAGAAGATTCTATCAGTGTAAGTACTTCTCTTGGAAGTCCTTTAAAGATCAGTTATAATAATCTGCTTGCTATTGAATATTTAGCAGATGAGGAGAGCTATTTAATTAAGCGGAAAGATGGCTCCGAAATTAAATCTGACCTTAAGGGGCAGAAAATTATTGTCTGGCCGGCAGCTGCAGAAATTGTTGAGCTGAAATTTGATTATATAGCTAAGATTAATTTTAATTAACAGCTCGCTTATATAATTTAAGCAGTTTTAGACTTGAAATAGACTAACTGTGATAATATAATAGATATGGTATTTTAATTAAATTGTGGTTTTATGGAGGTATTTTAATGGAACGGGAGCAGCATCCTAATTATTATGATGAATATGAGATTGACTTAAGAGAATATATACTTCTCTTATGGAAGAACAAATTTTTTATCGGTGGGCTGGTAATACTGGCGGTTATAGCTGCATTTTTAGTCAGTTCATATTTTATGGCACCGACATACGAAACAAAGGCCAAAATACAGCTGTCAAATTACGAAGGGCTCTACAGCAATCCGGATACGGCTGTCCAGCTTTTAAGCAGTACTGGTCTGATGCAGAAAGTGATGCAGGCAGAGGATTTTGACCTGTCAGCAGCCAGATTGAATTCTTATATTAATAACAACTTAACTGTCAGCCAGGTTAACAATACATCAATTATTTCAATAACAGTAAAAAATGATGAGCCGCAGTTAACTATGGATGTGGCAGCAGGATTAATTAGTAATTTTGAAGAAGCTTCCAATCAATATTTTGAAAACAAACTGGAAAATGACCGAGAATACATTTCCAGTTTAAAAACTGAGCTCGAGGATTTAAATTCTGACCTGGCAAGAAACTAGGAATTAATTCAGTCAAGCAGAGAAAGTGGAGAGAGCGAAGTGGCTTCTCTTTTGATCCAGGAAAATTCTTCACTGCAGAGTTCGCGGCTGGAGCTGAGAAGAGAAATTGAAGAACGAGAATCAGAGCTTGAAAACTTTTATCCCCTGGAGATTCTGGATGCACCTTATCTGCCAGAAAATCCGGTCAGTCCAAACACAAAGTTAAATACTGCAATTGCAGCAGTGCTGGCTTTAATGCTGGCGGTATTTATAGTCTTCTTTAGAGAATTTATGAAGGAAGAATAAATCAGTTAAAAAAGAAATAATAAGGTTAATATAAAAATAAATAATCAACTAAGAAATTAAAACCCCGGTAATTTATTAATTTAAATTTACCGGGGTTAAATTATTTAATTTAGAATACACCAGTTTAAGGCTTTCTTCTTACCCTGCTTAAGATTATTTAGAGTTCTAAATTTTGGGCGGCCATAATTTAGGTAGAGCTCTTTTAATTCTTTAAGATATTCTAATTCATCCTCTTCACCATCTGCGGCAGTTCTTTCCGCTCGCTCAAAAAGCTCGGCAGCTAAATCCTTTCGCAGCTGGCTCTCTTTAGAACCGGTAATTTCAGCCTTAAACTGCAGAAATTCCTGCTGTGAATATTTTAGAGACTGCTCGTAAAAATAATCAAGATTTGCCTGATCGTAAAAGACAGCTTTTAATAAAGCAGCAAAGGCAAAGTTATAGGGATAGGGAACTGCATCTGCTGATCTGATTTCGATATACTTTTTGGTTCTGACATCCGGAAAAACCATAGAGAGATAGTGGTCAATAGTCTCAGCTTTATCGTTTTCCATCAGCTCTTTAATTTTCTTTGACCCACTGTAGACTAATTCATCATCTTTTAAATCAATAATTGCTGGAGTATTTAAGATATACTCAGCATAATCACGGTAGCCAAATTCTTTAGCGAAGACTCCCGGGATGATGCCCGAGCGGTCACTGTCACAGTTTGACCAGATTTCTTCTCTAATGCTCGCCTCAGAGGCTTCTTCCCCTTCAAAAAAAGGAGTATTGTCAAAAAGATAATAGATTAGAGGGCTTAAAAAATAGCCAACCCGCAATTTTTTTATGTAGTCTTTTTCGTCAGTATAATCAATATTCATCTGCACAGAGGCTGTACCTTTCATCATGTGATGGGCATATCTACCCCGATCTTTAAAATATTTATACATGAAGTCATAGCGTTTTTTAGGCAGCAGCGGAAGATCTTCAATTGAACTTGCTGGCTGGTAGCCGAGGACGGCTAGTTTTTGCTTTCTGCTGCTTAAAATTTCTTTAAGCTCTGCCAGAAACTTATGATAGATTTTTTTAGTTTGTTCTAAATCTGCAAAGGGAATGAGGCTCAGTTCAAGCTGGCCCCCGGGCTCCAGAGTCACTGCTCGCTCAGCATCCTGAAGTCCAATTAAATTATCACCTTCAAAAACTTTTTCCCAGCTGCCCTGACTTAACTGCTCAAGCAGGGATTCAATTCCCTCAGCCTCTGAATAGCTGACTGCAGTTAAATCTTCCTTTAAAATTAGATGTTCAAACTCCATTCCAATTTTGTGATCTTCTTTTTTGCTTTCAGCAGCTTTAAAATAGCTGACTAGACTTTCGATTTGTTTTTGGTAATTCATAATTGGTCCTTTCTTTTTTTTGTTTGTTTATGTGCGTTTATGTGTGTTTATGTACACGCACCGTGAACCTGTCGGTTTATGTAATATTTTGCGCTGCAATTAAGTTGATTGATCTGCTCATATATATTAACATTATAACTTAATATTTTATTTTCTGCAATCTGCCTGGATTTACTTTATTAAGAGCTCAGCTGCAAAAAATGTCGAGCTTTTTGTTTGAATCTCGGCCCCTTTTATAATAAAATTAGAATTGAGAATTTATTCATCAATAATAAAATTTACATACAGGGGAGAATGATAACATGAAAATCACAGTGGCAGGTGCCGGATATGTGGGCTTATCGAACGCGGTTTTACTTGCTCAAAATCACGAGGTTACTGCAGTTGATGTAATTGAAGAAAAGGTAGAAATGATCAACAGGAGAGAGTCACCAATAGTTGATGCAGAGCTTGAAGATTATCTTGCCAATAAGGAGCTTGATTTAAGAGCAACAACTGATGCCTTAAAGGCTTATCGTGAGGCAGATTATGTAATAATCGCAACTCCAACCAACTATGATCCTGACCAGAATTATTTTAATACCAGAACTGTAGAAGCTGTTGTGGCTAATGTTCTTTCTTTTAATGAAGATGCGGTAATGATTATTAAATCAACAGTCCCCGTTGGCTACACAAAAGAACTCAGGGAAAAATTTGATACGGAAAACATTATCTTTTCACCGGAATTTTTGCGAGAGGGTAAGGCACTTTATGATAATCTTTATCCTTCCCGGATTATTGTCGGTGAGCAGTCTGAGAGAGCGGAAGAATTTGCCGATCTGCTGGTAGAAGGAGCAGAAAAAGAGGATATTTCAGTTTTATTTACTGATTCCACTGAGGCAGAAGCAATCAAATTATTTGCCAATACCTACCTGGCAATGCGGGTGGCCTTCTTTAATGAACTCGATACTTACGCTGAAGTTAGAGACTTAGACAGCAAACAGATAATTGAGGGTGTTGGGCTTGATCCAAGGATTGGAGATCACTACAATAATCCTTCTTTTGGTTATGGAGGTTACTGTCTGCCCAAAGATACCAAACAGCTTCTAGCTAATTATGAAAATGTGCCCAATAATATTATGCAGGCCATTGTGGATGCCAACCGCACCAGAAAAGACCATATAGCAGAGATGATTATTAAACAGCAGCCCGAAAAAGTGGGGATTTATCGGCTGACCATGAAGAAAAACTCAGATAACTTTAGACAGTCCTCTGTCCAGGGAGTAATGAAGCGGATTAAGGCCAAGGGGATTGAAGTGGTTGTTTATGAGCCAACTTTAGAAGATGACCTGTTCTATAGATCAAAAGTGATTAATGATTTAGATCAGTTTAAAGCTGAATCTGAAATTATTGTAGCTAACAGGATGGCTGCTGAATTAGAAGATGTAGAAGAAAAGGTTTATACCAGAGATTTATTTAATAATAATTAAGGTGAAGTACTGTTAACCACCCGGGATGTCGATGCTAATCGGCTGAATCCGGGTGGTTTTTTCTTTTGAAAAGGTCTTTAAATTTACAGAAAAAGCTAAAATTCTACCCCACCGGTAATAATAATTCCTGCATCGGCAAAGGGAATAATATCAAGCCTTAAAGGCTCACGTCTTAAGCCGAAACTAAAAACAAAACCCGGAAAAGTTGTCACCTCATGCATCCAGGTATTGTATTTTCCGTCTTCATCATCATAACCGTGGACTATGCCATAGGTAAATTTGGCAGTGATTTCTGTTTTGCCGATCGAAAATAAGCTGTAGTTTGTTCCGGCATAGAGATAGATAGTCGGCTGTTCATAGGTATTTTTAAAATAAGCTATTCCATCGAGATCGCTATTGCTATAGTGTCTTTCCAGCCCAATAAGCTGCTGCTGGTTATTCTGATAGTCTTTATCACTGTAGTGGTGGGTAAAAAAGCTGGTCTGCAGATAATAATTTTCTATTTCAGCTGCTGAAGCTGGATTTATTAAAATAAGCGTGATTAAAAGAGTCGTGATTATTATTTTATATCGCATTAAAATACCTCCTCGAAATTTGATAGAGGTTTTAAACTTCTTATATATTTAAGTTCTTCAGTTTAGCTTTTATTCCTGCCTGCAGCTGAAAATTTTAAGCAGCTCCAGCCTGTTAATATTTAGCTTTTGTGATATAATTTAATGAGAGGTGATGTAAATGGACTTATTTACTCTGGCGGCACCAATTTTTGACCTGGCAATGAGAATCTCCGGTCATGATAAGGTTTTAGTTGAGCTGGGAAATCGAATAAAAAAAGCTGAGTTGAAAAGATGTTCTGAAGGCAGTGGGGATAATCTTAATTTAGAGCAGCTGGAAAGTAAAAAAGTAGCGAAAGACAGTATTCCAGAAACCGAACTGCTGGATCTCGGTGGAGGAACCGGTGAGCTGGCAAGATATCTGCCCCGTAATCTTAAAATAACAGTAGCAGATCCTTCCCAGGCAATGCTCAAGCAGGGAAGGGAAAAGGTTTTCAAACAGCAGGTACAACATGTACTGGCCGATGGGGCTGATCTGCCCTTTGCTGATCATTCATTTGACTATCTAACAATTTCGGACGCCCTACATCATTTTCGAGATGTGGAAACGGCTCTGGATGAGGCGCTTAGGGTGCTCAAACCGGGTGGTAAATTATATATTTTAGAATTTGATCCGAGGACTATTTTTACCAGAGTGATTATCTTTTTTGAAAAGTTGGCCGGAGAGCCTGTTAATTTTTTTCAGCCGGAAAAACTGACGGAAATACTGGGTGAAAATGAACTTAAAATTGAACACGAATACCTTAACAAATCACTTTACATTCTTTCAGCAGAAAAGACTCATCACTAAAGGAAAATCAAGGCTTCCCTAATAGTGCGCTTATTTAAAGAATTCTAATAATTTCGAATACCGGAAAAAGGCCAATAAAAGATGTGAAATATTTGACAGCAGAATTGTAAAGTATTATACTTAAAGAGGAAATAAATAATAAAAATTTACCTTATTAATAGGAGGGAAAGTTATAATGGCAAAACAAATGAAGACCATGGATGGAAATACTGCTGCAGCTCATGTAGCTTATGCTTTTACAGACGTAGCAGCTATCTATCCTATTACTCCTTCATCTCCAATGGCTGAATTAGTTGACTCATGGAGTGCTAACGGTCGTAAGAATATCTTCGACCAGGAAGTGAAGTTAACTGAAATGCAGTCTGAGGGAGGAGCATCTGGTGCAGTACACGGTTCTCTGGTGGCAGGAGCTTTGACAACTACTTTTACAGCTTCTCAGGGATTATTATTAATGCTGCCTAACATGTACAAAATCGCCGGTGAATTATTACCTGGTGTATTCCATGTTAGTGCTCGTACTGTTGCTACTCATGCTCTATCAATCTTTGGTGATCACTCTGATGTAATGGCAACCCGCCAGACTGGTGTTGCTATGCTGGCTTCCGGTAGTGTTCAGGAAGTTATGGACTTAGCTGGTGTCGCTCACCTGGCGTCCATCAAATCAAGTGTACCATTTACTCATTTCTTTGATGGTTTTAGAACATCTCATGAATATCAAAAAATAGAAGTTTTAGATTATGATGATCTGGCAGAATTGGTTGATTACGGCAAGGTCAGCGAATTTAGACACAGAGCATTAAATCCTGAGCGCCCTGTAACAATGGGAACAGCTCAAAACCCTGATATTTTCTTCCAGGCCCGTGAAGCTGCTAATAGTTTTTATGATGCAGTGCCTGATATTGTAGAAGAATATATGCAGGAGATTTCCGAATTAACAGGTAGAGAATACCATCCATTTAACTATGTAGGTGCAGAAGATGCTAAATATGTAGTTATTGCTATGGGTTCTGTAACTGATACTATCGAAGAAACTGTTAAGTACTTAGTTGATCAGGGAGAAAAAGTTGGTCTAATCAAAGTAAGATTATATCGTCCATTCTCCAAAAAGTACTTCATGAAGGCTCTTCCAGAAACTGCTGAGAAGATTGCTGTATTAGATAGAACTAAAGAACCTGGTGCAGTAGGGGAACCACTTTATGAAGATGTAAGATCATTATTCTATGATCAAGAAAAGCGTCCGGTTATTGTTGGTGGACGTTACGGTTTAAGTTCTAAGGATACTACACCTACTCAAATTAAGGCTGTATTTGATAACCTTAGAAAAGATGAGCCTAAAAATCAATTCACTATTGGTATTAACGATGATGTTACAAATACTAATCTTGAACTTACTGAACATATTAATACTTCTCCAGAAAGTACAGTTCGCTGCAAGTTCTGGGGTCTTGGTTCTGACGGTACTGTTGGTGCTAACAAAAACGCTATTAAGATTATTGGTGACAACACAGATAAGTATGCTCAGGCATATTTCTCTTATGACTCCAAAAAATCTGGTGGTGTTACAGTATCTCACTTAAGATTTGGTGATGAGCCAATTAAGTCAACTTACTTAATTGATGAAGCAGATTATGTAGCCTGTCATAACGAATCTTATGTAGATAAGTTTGAGATGGTACAGGATCTAAAAGATGGCGGAAACTTTGTGCTTAACTGTACCTGGTCAGAAGATGAGTTAGGCGAAAATCTTCCTGCAGAAATGAAGAAATATATCGCTGATCACGATATTAATCTATATACAATCAACGCTGTTGATATTGCTCAGGAAGTTGGCTTAGGCCAGAGAATCAACATGGTTATGCAGACTGCTTTCTTTGAGGTAGCTGACATTATTCCTGTTGATGAAGCAATTGAATATCTAAAAGAAGCTATTCAGAAATCTTATGGTCACAAAGGTGATAAGATTGTTGAAATGAATAATAAAGCTGTAGATAAAGCTCTGGATGCCTTAACAAAAATTGATGTACCTGCCGATTGGGCAAGTTCAGTTGTTAAGGAAGAAGAGGAGGAAGACGTGCCAGAATTCGTTAAAAATGTAGTTCAGGTTGTTAACGCTCAAAAAGGTGATGAATTACCTGTTAGTACATTTGTTGGCCGTGAAGATGGACACTTCCCTCCAGGACTTTCTAAATATGAAAAACGTGGAATCGCAATTAATGTACCAAACTGGTTAAGCGATAAATGTATTCAGTGTAACCAGTGTTCATTAGCCTGTCCACATGCTGTAATTAGACCATTCTTACTGGATGAAGAAGAAGCTGCAAATGCACCAGAAGGATTCGAAACTCTGGATGCTCGCGGTAAACAGTTAGAAGGTTTAGAGTACAAGATTCAGGTAAGCCCTTATGATTGTACTGGTTGTGGTGTTTGTGCTGATGTATGTCCTGTTGATGCTTTAGAAATGACTCCATTTGCAGAAATGGTAGAAAAAGATGCAGACAACTGGGATTATGCTATTAACGAAATATCTATTAAAGATGATTTAATGGATCCTGTTAATATTAAAGGTAGTCAGTTCCAGGAACCACTACTTGAGTTCCATGGTGCTTGTGCCGGTTGTGGAGAAACAGCTTATGCTAAGCTTGTAACTCAGTTATTTGGAGATAGAATGTTAATTGCTAACGCTACAGGTTGTTCTTCAATCTGGGGTGGATCTGCTCCTGTATCTGTTTACTCTACTAACCCAGAAGGACACGGACCAGCCTGGGCTAACTCCTTATTCGAGGATAACGCCGAGTATGGTTACGGTATGTTCTTAGCTAATCAGCAGATTAGAGCTAAGATTGCTGACCTGATGGAAGAAGCAATTGAGCTTGATTTAGATGCTGAATTAACAGAACTAATGCAGGAAATGCTAGATAACTTTAATGACGGCGAGAAAACTAAAGAAATCAAGAAGAAAATGATGCCTTTACTCGCTAAGTACAGTGAAAACGAAGTAATTGCTGAGATCGTGGACCGCAAAGAGTTCATTACTAAGAAATCTCAGTGGATCTTCGGTGGAGACGGCTGGGCTTATGATATCGGTTATGGTGGATTAGACCATGTTATCGCTTCTGGTGATGATGTAAATGTATTAATCTTTGATACAGAGGTTTACTCCAACACCGGTGGACAGTCTTCTAAAGCTACTCCAACTGCTGCAGCTGCTAAGTTTGCTGCTTCAGGTAAGAAGATCAAGAAGAAAGACTTAGGCCAGATGGCTATGACTTATGGCTATGTTTATGTAGCTCAGATTTCTATGGGAGCTAATATGAACCAGGCTATTAAAGCTATCGCAGAAGCTGAAGCATATGATGGACCTTCCATTGTAATTGCTTACGCTCCCTGTATTTCACATGGTCTGAAAAAAGGTATGGGCTGTAGTGTTAGCCAGGAGAAAGATGCTGTTAAGGCAGGATACTGGCACTTATTCCGCTTCAACCCAGAACTCAAAGAGCAAGGAAAGAATCCATTTAGCATGGATTCTAAAGAGCCTACAGAAAGCTTCAGAGACTTCATTCTTAGTGAGGTACGTTTCTCCTCCCTACAGAAGACATTCCCTGATCTTGCTGAGGAACTCTTTGAAAGATCAGAACAGGATGCAAAAGAGCGCTATCAGTCCTACAAGAGACTGGAAGAAGCTTATGCTCCTGAAGATGAAGAGTAATTCTAAAGAAAAAATAGCTTAAAAATAAATATAAAGAGCAAGGATAAAAGACCAGCGGGACGCCGCTGGTCTTTTTGCGTTTATGTGCGTTTATGTTTATTTATGTACACGCACCGTGAACCTGTCGAATTATGTAAAACTCTGCCTAAAGAATAATACCCTTTTATTATGTAAAATTATTGAAATTAATTAAATAAAAGGATATAATAGTATTAAAGTAAAATTATGGAAGGTAGGAGAGAGTCATGGGTCATAAAAGAAGAGTCTGGTATCCGGAGGCAAAATATCACATAATTTGCAGAGGGAATAAAAAGCAAAATATTTTTTTAGATACTGTTGATCATCTCATATATCTGGACATAGTTAGAGAAGTAAAAGCAAGATATGATTTCTTGATTTTAACTTATTGTTTAATGCCGAACCACATTCATCTACAAATTAGAACAAAAGATATTGAGATTTGGAGAATCATGAGGGGTATCAACTGGCGTTACGCAAGATATTTTAATGAGAGATATTCGACTGTTGGCCATGTTTTTCAGGGTCGTTATGTTTCCAAAATTATAGAGAATAATTATTATAATCTAATTGTGAACCGCTATATCCATCTCGATCCGGTTAAAGACAAGCTGGCCTTAAACCCCAAAGATTACCGCTGGAGCAGTTTTAGGTCCTATTTAGGAGAAGAAAAAAGTGATTTCGTTGAAGAGGAAGAGATTCTAAATTATTTTGGTGGTGAAAGAAGTTTATACAATAAATTCATTATGAGATTTGTTTAAGCCTTCAAACAATTTTCCAAAGAAAAAAGGCTATTGAAATTTAATCAATAGCCCGCTATTTTTAAAGATTTTAATAGTTTAGTTTTTGAAATAAATATTAAATTTTAATTACCTTTGCCGGGATTATTACCTTTTCCAGGGTTAGCGCTGTTACCTTTACCTGGGTTATTTTTATCAAGTCCTTTTCCCCTGCCCGGATGATTATCATCCATATAGTTATGAATCATGTTTGATAATTCCTGACCGGTCCAATCTTCGTTATTTGCTTTATATTCTTTAATTCTCTGCGCAAGACCACGACCAAAGTTAGCTTCCTCGCTGTCCTCGTCATAGTCATAATCATCTTCAAAGTCATCGTTATCTTCTTCTAATTCACCTAGAATGATTTTAATCA
The DNA here is from genome assembly GCF_003053565.1 of Halanaerobium saccharolyticum. Taxonomy (GTDB): domain Bacteria; phylum Bacillota; class Halanaerobiia; order Halanaerobiales; family Halanaerobiaceae; genus Halanaerobium; species Halanaerobium saccharolyticum_B. Next base: position 34,959 of record NZ_QAXS01000001.1, read on the forward strand.
TCCCCAGATCAATTTCACCTGAAATATCAACAATAGCGCTCAATTCATCCTCTAAAATATTTTTCTGTTCGATTGTTAAGTCCAAGTTGTAGTCGTTTAAATCAATATAATCATCATCCTGAGCCATTAACGGGATTGATACCGCCAGCAAGATGACTAATACTGCAGTTGTAATTATTTTTTTATTCATAATTTAACCTCCATTCCAAAATTATAAATCCTTGCTTATTTAAAATATAACACTGGTTAAAGATTAAATCAAATAATCGGGCAATTTGTAATGAATTTTACTAAAATCACACTGGATTTAAATTAATCTAATTATAATGAAAATATTAAAGGATTGATATTAATTACGAAGAATATTATATATATAGAAATATTGTGGAGGTGAGGCAGTTGGTTTTGGATTGGATAGGAGTTTTTCGGCTTGTATTAGCTGCTCTTCTGGCAGCATTAATTGGTTATGATAGAGAAAAACAGAATAAAGCGGCAGGTATTAGAACAAATGTTATTGTTGCTGTAATTTCGTGTGTTATTATGATCTTATCGGTGGAAGTTGCCAAAACGGGAACTGGAGTTGGTGGAGTCGAAGGTGATCCTGCTCGTCTAGCTGCTCAGGTAGTAAGTGGAATTGGTTTTTTGGGTGCAGGTACAATTATTAAACAGGAAGATAAGGTTGAAGGATTGACAACTGCAGCCAGCCTCTGGGGAGTTGCAGGTTTAGGCCTGGCAGTAGGATATGGTTTATATGATATTTCTATTGCTGCAGCTTTTATTATATTTTTAAGTTTGAGGGTTGCCCCTTCTGTAAAGAAGAGAGTTTAGTAAGTACTTACTAAACCTGGTTAGTTAAAATTGTTATTATTGAAAAGAAAAGAGGGGATATCATTGAAGAAAAAGTTTTTGATTTTAATTGCAATGTTAATAGTGGGAGGGCTTGTGTTATCCGCCTGTAGTAGTGGAAGCAGTCCCAGTTTAAGAGGTAAAGTATATTATAATGATTCAGATTCTATGGTATATAATGCTGAAGTTTTACTTGATGGTCAGGTAAGAGATAGAACAGATTATTATGGAGAATTTTATATTACCGGTTTAAATGAAGATAGTTATACTTTAAGAATTAGAAAAAAAGATGCAATAGAGGATTATGTAGATACAGTTTTTCCTGAAGTTAATGGTGATTTAGGAATAATTAGAGTTGATCCAGTTGCTGATACAACAGTAATTAATGGGCAGGTCAAAGTCAGTAATTTGACTTTATATAAGGATTCTGAACTAAGTGGATCTAGCAATGTAAAATCAGCATCTAACTTTACCCAACCTAATAAAGAAAAATTTGTACAGGATGAAATAATTGTTAAGTATGATAATTCAACTATAACCAGTGCTTCAAATTCAGTTAAAGAAGTTCAAGGTTTAAATATTGCTAAAAAAATGAATAGAGGCAATGGTGAACTGGTTAAATTTAAGATTCCAAAAGGAAAAACAGTTGAAGAAATGATAGAATATTTTTCTCAGCAGCCGGGAATTGAATACGCTGAGCCAAATTATTATGTTTATCCGCAGGCGATTCCTAATGACGAACAATACGAAGACAATAATGGTATAATCCAATGGGGTTCAATAGCCTCCAATCTTGAAGCTGCCTGGGATGAACAAAAATACAGTAATTCTGTTACTGTAGCAGTACTTGACTCAGGCATTATTCCGGATCATGAAGATTTAGAAGGAAATATATCTGGGGGAGCAAATTTGGTTGGTGACAGTGGCGGAAATAATGATCCTAGAGATTATACTGCTGATACAGATATAAGAGACAGGACAACTCAAACAAATGGCGGCAGTCATGGAACTCATGTTGCAGGAATAATTGGAGCCCTTACAAATAACTCTACTGGAATAGCTGGGGTAAGTTGGGGAATAGACTTAATGCCAGTAAAGGTTCTTGATGATACACAAAATGGAAATACTTTTGATGTTGCAGAAGGAATATATTATGCTGTAGATAATGGTGCTGATATTTTAAATATGAGTCTTGGCGCTGACTTAGATTCAGAGGAAGTGCCTTCTCATTTAACCGAAGCTGTTGAATTTGCTGACAATAAGAATAAAATTTTAGTAGCAGCTTCAGGTAATAGTGGAATTGATTCTATATTATATCCTGCTGCTTACCCTGAAGTTATTGCAGTAGGAGCTGTAGATAGAAATAATGAGCAGGCAAGTTATTCAAATTATGGTTCGAATTTAGATTTAGTAGCACCAGGTGGAGATTTTGATGTTGATACGGGAATTTTGAGCACCTGGGGATATTATGAAGATGGGACTTTTTATACAGATGAATATTATGAGATGGAAGGCACTTCAATGGCAACCGCATATGTTAGTGGTGCAGCTGCTTTATTATTAGAAAAAGATGTCGCACCAAGAGATATAAAAGATCGACTTACTTCTACAGCCGTAGATTTAGGTGCAACAGGCAAAGATAACGAATATGGTTATGGTTTACTTGATGCTTATGGAGCACTTTTAAATAAAAAAATTGCAGCACCCTATGTTTTTGCTGCAACAAAAAATAATAATGTTATTACAATAGCAAGCAATTCAACCAGGATGAATAGTGATGGAAGTTACACTCTATCTGATAGAATTATTGGTGACTATTATATGGTTTCCTGGAGAGATATAAATAATAACTTTGAAATTGATGGTGGAGACTATTTTGGAATTACAGATACAACAGAAGATTATCAACCAGGTGTGGTTTATGAGAATCAGGACATAGACATGTATTACGTAACTTCAAGTTCCAGCGCAGCTGCACTAAGCGTAGAAGGCATTGAAAAGTTAAGAGACTAATCAAAGGAGGAGTTTAAATTGAGAAAAAATATTAAAATTTTATTTCTGGTAATAGCTATTGCTGCTTTATTTTCGATTTCAGCATCGGCTCAGATTAAGGTAGAAAATAGAAATATAGATTTTGACCTTGTACCAGATCAAATAACTGCAGACACTTATATACCTATCGAAAAGCTGGTTGATGCAGACTTATTTGATATCGACAGAGTCAGCAGCAATCGGTATATTGTGCTAAAAAACAATAACTATTATATTCTAGAAAACAATGAAAAATTGGTCAGAACTAATTTAAGAAATCGGAGTCTTGAATATGCACCAGTAGTTATTAATCAGCATTTTCTGGTTCCGGTAGAATTTCTGGAAGAGTTTTTAAATTTCAATGTTCGAGTCGAGAAGGGTTTAACCATGCCGGATAGAATTGATAGAGATGATCAAAGTGAAAATGAGCTTCGCTTTAGAGTTTACCTTAATGATGATGAGTTTGAGCGTGATGAGCGGCTAAGACTTAGATTTGAAATTATGAATACTGGAAGAAATGATGTTAATCTGCGCTTCAATTCAGCTCAAAAATATAATATTTATGTAAAAAATAGATTTGGGCGAGTTCTTTACTCCTGGGCTGACAGCAAGATATTCTCTCAGGCAGTACAGAATATTGAAATTGAAGGCCGAGATTCTCTAAGATTTGAAGAAGAAATTGACCTGGATCAGTTTAGAGAAGGCAGATATTATGTCGAAGTAGAAATAACAGCAGATAATTATCAATTTGATCCCATAGAAAAAGAATTTGAAATTGATGATTAAGAATTTGTTTTAATCAATACTAAAATAAATAAATATAATTAAAAAGCTTAATTTATTAAAAAGGGCCTGATCATTTGATTGGGCCTATTTTTTTGCCTGAAATTAGTTAAAATAGTTTGACAATGGATAAATTAACCTGATATGATTTTAGTATATACTAAAAAAATATAGAATTAATTAAACAAAAACTAAAAGATAAGCTGGAGGGTTAAATTGATGAGAGTAAAGAAGCTTTCACTGGTCATTTTTTTATTAACTATTTTCTTAGTCCTTAGTCTTGCTGTTCAGGCAGCTGATGCTGGTTTAATAGCGCATTATCAGTTTGAAGGAGATTTAACTGATGCAGAAAGTAATTTTTCTGATTTTAAGGTAACTGGTGACAGAATTTTTAATAGTGGTGGGAAGATTAATTTTGGTCAGGGGAAAAATGGTCAGGCAGCAGTTTTTGATGGCAGTTCAGGATTGTTCTTAGCAGAAAATCTAATTGACGATTATTCCTACAGCATTGCCTTCTGGCTGCGGGCAGATGCTATAAATCAGTTTACAACAACATTTTTTGCTGGGCTGTCTGATCAAGAATCAGGTATTGAATCCTGGATTAGTTTTGTGCCCCAGGGTCCCAGCGGGAGAACAATGCTCTGGTCAGGAAATAACTGGTATGATGCTGATGGTAATTTTAAGATACCGGAAGATCAGTGGGTTCACCTGGCGGCCGCAGTTGATCAGGGTGAGGTCCACTTTTACATCAACGGTACAGAACATTTTAGAGGGTCTGATTTTCCTGATGTTTTTAGTGATATAGAGGCCAAATTTGCTCTGGGTGTAAACTACTGGGACAATCCCTTTGAAGGTAAAATTGACGATCTGAGAATTTATGATCAACCTTTAACTGCAGAAGAAGTAGCGGAACTTGCTGCAGGGGCAGAAAAAATTGAAGTTAAAGCTGAGACAAAAGTAGAGCTTGATCCTCAGAGTGTTTCAGTTCATGACCCAATGATTATTAAAGAAAATGGAAGTTTTTATGTCTTTGGTTCCCACCTGGCAGCAGCGAAATCAGAGGACTTAATAGAGTGGAAGCAGATTTCTGGTGATTGGGATGCTTCCAATCCAATTATTCCTAACCCGGAAGAGGAACTGCAGGAAACGCTTGCCTGGCCTGAGCCTGATGCAGAAAGCACTTGGGCCAAAAGTCCCATCAAAATTAGGGCAAAGGATACGAATAAATATCATTTATATTTCAGTTCAGCTAACTGGGAGTCAGAGCGGTCCAATATTTCTCTCGCGGTTTCTGATAATATAGAAGGTCCATATGAGTTTGACAGGATTTTAATCAGAAAATATGAGGAAGGTCAGTACAGCCGTGAGGCCGGTGAAAACTTCAGGCATCAAAAACATCCCGGAGTAATTGACCCTCATGTTTTTTATGACAAAAATGGCAGGCTCTGGATGTTATATGGTTCTTATGCTGGCGGACTTCACCTGCTTGAGATGGATGAAGAAACAGGCTATCCAGAAAATTACAATCCCGAGACAGGCTATTTAGAAGAAGGCTCAGGTTATGGCAAAAAGCTAGCAGGTGGAGGCCATTCTCCAATCGAAGGTGGCTATATTTTATATAATCCGGAGACTGATTATTATTATCTCTATATGTCATTTGGCACCCTGGCAGCAGATGGCGGCTATAATATCCGAGTCGCTCGCTCTAAAAATGTTGATGGTCCTTATTTAGATCCTCAGGGGACAGATCTAAGAGAATATGACAGCGGCAGCTGGGCTGATGCGGTTAACTATGGTGCTAAATTAATCGGTAATTTTGTTTTTGAAAAATCTGAACTGGGATATTTATCACCGGGCCATAATTCAGCTTATTATGACCAGAGCAGCGGCAAAAGTTTTGTCATCTTCCACAGCCGCTATCCCGGTCAGGGAGAATATCATCAGGTCAGAGTTCATCAGACAATTTTTAATCAAAAAGGCTGGCCGGTAATTACCCCTCATGCTTATAATGGTGAGAGTCTTTCGGCAGTCAGTGGGGAGAAAATAAGCGGCAGCTATCAATTTGTAAATCACGGCCGCAATATTCAAAACGGCTATAAGGAGATCAATTATTCAGAAGAAATAAAACTAAATGCTGACGGCAGCATCAGTGGAGAAGTAAGAGGCAGCTGGAAGCTGATCGATGATTATTTTGCCGAGATTACTATTGAGGGTGAAAAATATTATGGAGCATTTATCAGTCAGTTTGATAGGGGCTTAGCTAAAGAAGTAATGACCTTCAGCGCCCTTTCTGATAAAGGTGTAACTGTCTGGGGTAGTCAGTATTAAAATTAAAAATTAAACGTCATTGAACTCTAAAATCGCATTCGAAAAGAGGATTTAGTCACAATCTGGCTGAATTCTCTTTTTTTATACCCCAAAAAGCAGGAAGTAGCTAAAATTTATAGAAAACAATTACTAATAGCTAAAAATTTTAATTTTGATGGGGTAATAATTTATGTTAAAAAATAAAATCAAATTAATGGATAAATATATTATCAAGGAGGTCAGCTATCCCTTTATTCTGGGGGTTTTTATAGTTACTGTGATCCTGATTGGTAATTACTTTTTTCAACTGACAGATTTAATAATAGTAAAAAAAGTTCCGGTACCGCTTGTGCTGCAGCTTTTAGCCTATAAAATCCCTTCCGTAATGGTCGAAACCTTTCCGATTGCAGTATTATTTGCAACAATGACCGGGATTGGGCGGCTGAATAGAGAAAATGAGATTACAGCAATTAGAATGGGAGGAGTCAGCATTTTTCGGCTGATAATTCCACTGCTGGTTGTCGGAATAACTGTGAGTGGGCTGACCCTGATTTTAAATGAGAAGATTGTGCCCTGGGCAAATCACCAGGCAAATAATATTATTCGCGAAACAATTTTAAAAGATGCAATGCCCGATCCGGAAGAAGAAGTCTTTTTTAAAGGTCCTCAGGGGCGTCTTTTTTATGTTGAAGAATATGACGAAAAGGCTGGGGAGCTGCGCCGGGTTGTTATTTATGAGCTGGGTCAGGACCAGTTTCCGGAGGTAATTACAGCTGAGCGGGGAATAATTGAAGAAAACCGCTGGCTTTTAAATTCAGGAATTATTCACCAGTATGATGAACAGGGACGAGTTATTTTTGAAAGTAAATTTCAGGAGATGGAGATTCAGTTGACTGATGAAATGAAAGAACTTTACGGCAGCCAGAAGTCTTCATCAGAGATGAGCAGAGAAGAACTCGGCAAAAGAATTGCTCTATTCAAAAAAAGCGGGATTAATGTGGATTCCTTGATGGTTGACTATCATTTGAAACTCGCCGAGCCGCTGACAGCTCTCCTTTTTGTGCTGATTAGTGTTCCCTTAAGCTTGAGTGGTAAGGAAAGCAGAACTTTAAATTTGATTTTTACAATCGTCATTGTCTTTTTATACTATGTAATTTTATCCTTCAGCCGCTCTTTTGGCAAAAATTATATTCTGCCACCACTGGTTGCTGCCTGGCTGCCCAATCTGATATTTCTGCTTCTGGGAGTTGCACTGCTTTTCTGGCGTGATTCCTGGCAAAAAATAATCAATAAGATCTTTAAAATCCTGGGGATTTCTACGGCGGTTTTCCTGCTGGTTTTAAGTCTGAACACAGCCGGAAGTGCGGAAGAATTTAGAGTCAATGCAGATTATTTAGACTATGATCAGAGCAGTGGCTTTATTAAAATTAGAGGTAATATCGATGGTAATTATGGTCAGTATTATTTAAAATCAGAAGATATAAAGATTGAGCTTGCCGACGGCAGCCAGCGCAGTCTGGAGAGTGCCGAAAATATTGAGCTTTTACCCGGAGCAATTTCGGGCTGTGATTTTGACAGTCCCCACTATTATTTTGATGCAGAAAGAGTTGTCATTAAACCGGAAGAATATATTAAGATGTATAATATAGTTTTTAAAGAACTAAACGGCAGGCTGCCGCTTTTATACTGGCCCTATCTTTACATCTCATTGAAAGAAGAAAACAGCAATTTTGTCCCTTCCTTTGGCTACCATCAGCAGCGGGGCTGGTTTATCAAGACCAAATACTTTTACAACAACCGCTTTGACCTCCCCGGTAACTTTTATCTGGACCACTACACTATTTCAGGTTCAGCAGGGGGAATTAAACAGTACTTTCTCAACAGCAGCCGGCAGGAAGCCTATCTTTATTACTATACTCAGCAGAATAAAACTGATCTTCCCGGCCTTTTCAACTGGGAAGCAGAATTATATCATGAGGCCGATCTCGGCAGCTGGGAGGAAGAATTGTCCTATTTTTATCAGGATTATGATGACAGAATTGAAATCGAGACTGGACTTGATTTTTACTACAACAAACAGAGTCGGCGCAGCAGAATAAATTTTGATTATGAAGAAGAGGATTATTTTGAGCAGAACAGCCGGGATCAAAAAGATTACGGGCTTGATTTCTATTTTTATGACCGCTTTTTCGACAGTCTGACAGCCAGAGTTAATTATGACCGCGATTATATCAGGGATCCTGATGATGGTCTGGAGCGGGAAATCAATAGAGACCTTGACCTGCGCTATAATCCAGGCGGAGGCTGGCGCAGTCGGCTTAACTATTATGATGGTGAGAGGGAAAGTCCTACAGACCCTTTAAAAAGCAGACAGGGAGGGGAATTTTCAATCTCCAAAAGAAGCGGTTATTATGATTTCACTTTTTTACTGGAGCAGTATTCTCCCCGCCTGACAGAAGATGACCAGGTTAACTTTTCCCGACTGCCGGAGCTTTCTCTCGACTATAATCCACCGGGGGCTTTTTCCTACCTCGGTCAGCTGGGGCGTTATTACGAAGATGCCAGTGGAGTAGAAGGTTACCGGATTCGCGGGGAAGCAGAATACAGTGACTCTTTTTCCCTGCCTTTAAATAGTTATCTGAGAGTCAGCCAGGAATTCAGCAGCAGTGCCTATCAGATTGAAGGCAGAGAATATGACCGAATTCCCAACCAGCAGCATTCTGAAACCGGCCTGCGGCTGAGGACAAATTTAGGCCGCAGCTTAACTCTGCGCAATAACTATACATATCGAGAGCAGTGGGGCTATACCCCCTTTGAATTTGATGAGGTGGAAAGAAAAAATGAGCTTGAAAATGAGCTTAATTATCAAATTTCTCCCTATCTAGATTTTGACCTGGAAGGCGGTTATGACTTTCTTGATTATCAGTATCTGCCGCTGGAAGCATATCTGGACTTAAACCCGACCGAAAATTGGGAGCTTAAGCTTGGAACTCGTTATGACTTGAATAATATGCTTTTTGATGATCAACTAATTTTCAGCAGTACTTATGAGAGCGAGCGCTGGGAGCACCGGCTGGGGCTTGAATATGACCTCAATTCCTCCCGGCTTGAAGAAATTGACAATCAGCTGATTTATGAGCTGGAAGGAGACTGGGGCTGGTATCTGGAGAGTAATTTGAGTATCGATTATGACTATGATCAGCAGATCAGGGAGGCCAATATTCAGCTCAATAAGAGATTCCACTGCCGGGAGCTTAAGTTTAGCTATGATTATCTGCGGGAGGAATTTACTGTTCAGTATTCAATCGATCTTTTCCCCGCCGATCCAGTTGGCTTTACTAAAACAGAAGACGATCTGATTTTTGAATCACGGATAGAAGACCGCCTTAAAAGCGGTGATTTGTAGAAAGGAGAAATTCGATGCAGGCTAAAAGAGTAATCTTATCAGTTATAATAATTTTAATTTTAGTTTTCAGCTTCTCAGCTTCCGGGCTGGCCCAGTCTGAGCAAAATACTGAGCAGTCAGCAGAAGTCGAAGAGTCAACAGAAAATGAAGATGCAGTCTATATCAACGCCTCCCGCCTGGAATATCAGGAGGAAAAAACACTTTTGAGTGGTGGAGTTCGAATCAGAAAAGATGAGACCATAATTAATGCCCTCCAGGGTGAGCTGTTTAGAGATGAGCAGAAGATGATCTTAAAAGAAGAAATTGCAGTCGAATATCCTGACGGCAGAGTTAAATCAAAACTGCTGACTGCTTTTTTAGAAACTGAAGAATATATTTTTGAAAATGAAGCAGTACTTAATTACATTTTATCTGACGGAGATGAAATGGTTCTGCACAGTGATTATCTAAAAATAACCGGGGACAATAATTCATTTACTGCTGAAGAAAATGTGGAGATTGATTATGACGGCCAGAAATTTAGAGGCGACAAAGCCAACTATAATGGCGAAACTGAAATGATGGAGCTGACAGGTAATGTGGAGATCGAGGAAGACCGCGACTGGGTGCGCAGTGATCGAGCAACCTTCAACCTAAAAGAAGGGGGAGAAGGCTATACTGCAGAGGGTAATGTCGAAATTAAGATGATGCTGGATTAATCTAATATTTGGTTTGCAGAAAAAGACTGACTTAAAATTTCAAGGGAGAGAGGTAAAGCGATGGGCCTGATATTAACAATTTTAACAGCAGTATTATTGACCGCGGCCAATTACTATATGCACCTCTATTTTTTGACCTGGATTGCTTTTTTGCCCTTTCTCTATTATCTTTATCACTACAGGCCGGGAATGAGATATAAAAAGATTTTTTTGAGCGGCTGGAATCTCGGATTCTGGATTCTACTTTTCTCAGGCAATTTTATGTATCATTCAATTAAATTATATACCGGGGCGCCACTGCCAATTATTATTTTACTTTTAGTGCTGCTTTTTTTGCTGCTTGCTTTAAGCTACGGCATCTTTTTTCTCATTTATTTTTACCTGGAGCAGCGCCTTTTGGCAGCTGAAGGTTTTAATCCTTTTTTCTTTGCCGGCTCCTGGACTCTCTTTGAGCTGGCCCGCCATTATCTGCTCTTCTTTTTCCCAATTGCCAACCCTGCCTACACTCAGGCTGAATTTTTGGCGTTTATTCAGCTGGCTGATCCGGGAGGAATCTGGCTTTTAACTTTTATCCTGATTCTGGTTAATGGGCTGCTCTTTCAGATTATTTTAAAGAAAAATTTCAAAAAAATACTGGTGCTCGGACTTTTGATAGTGCTTATTTTTAGTTTTTCTCATTACAGTCAGCAGAAGCAGCTGGCTGAAAGCAGCAACATTTCAGAAAAGATAGAGATCGGGATTATCACCAGCGAAATTAAGCAGCAGGAAAAATGGAGTTCCAGGCAGCTGGAGCAGAATATTGAGCTGACTTTAAATGCGGCTGATAAATTAAATCAGACGAGCCTGGTTATTGCTCCGGAAACAAATCTTACCTTTGATTTTCATCGAAATCAGCATTACCGGCAGCTTTTTTTAGAAAGACTGGCAGCAGAATTTGAAACTCCAGTTCAGATTGGTTCTCTAGCCTCTAAAGATTCAGGCAGCAGCCGCTACAATAGTTCCTATTTGCTTTCAGAGGAGGGAGAAGTACTTGCTCGTTACGATAAAAATCTGCTGCTTTATTTTGGTGAGACCTATCCCTTTTTGGAGCTTTTAAACAAGTATACACCTTATTATTTCTCATCCTTAGAAGCGGGAGACGAAAGAGTTATCTTTAAAAGTGGAAACTTAAAGTGGAAAACCGTAATTTGTTCAGAAATATTATATCCGGCTTATGTTAAAACAGAAAAGGAAGTTGATTTTATAGTCAATCAGACAAATGAAGCCTGGTTTAATGAAAGCAGGCTTTTAAAAAATATAATGTGGCAGGCTGCAGTATTGAGAGCAGTCGAAAACAGAATGCCGGTTATTAAAACAGGAAATCAGGCTCACAGTGGGATTATTTATCCTTCCGGTGAGTACAAGAAAGTTGATCCTGCAGAAAATTATCATAAATTAAAGTTAAATTAATTTGCCAAAAACTCTTTTCAGATCAGGCCTTTTTCTGATATAATCAACTCAAGAAAATGTTTTCAAAAATTATTATTTTATTTATTGGGAAAAAAATTCAAAATTTGAGCCGGCCGAAAAAAAGAAAATAGCTATTTAGAGTGGATATATTTAAATCAATATCCACATTTTTTATCTCTAATTATTTTTAATTTTCTTTTTATTTAGTCAGGTGTATAGTTATTGATTTTTTAAACAAAATTTGGAGGTGCAGAGATGGCAATTAAGGAAGTTAAGAAATTTCCTATTGGTGGAATCCACCTGCCTGAGAAAAAAGGGCTGACAAGTGATCAGCCGATCAAAATAATGCCGGATCCGGTAGAGGTAGCGATTCCCTTAAGCCAGCATATTGGTGCTCCAGCGGAGCCTATTGTTAAAGCTGGCGATAAAGTTAAAAAGGGTGAATGTATAGCAGAATTGCAGGGGAAGATTTCGGCTCGAGTTCATTCCAGTATTAATGGAACAGTTAAAGGAATTGTCGAGCGAAAAATGCCTGGTGAAGGAAGTTATCAGTGTATTTTAATTGAAAAGGATAAAGAAGAGGTTGAGCTGGAAAAAGAAGAAATAGATCGAAAGCTCCTGCCTGAAGTAGAGACAATTAGAAAGCGGGTAGAAGCAGCCGGGATAATTGGAATGGGAGGGGCTGGTTTTCCAACCCATGTTAAACTTAGTCCACCTCCGGAAATGGAAATTGACACAGTAATTATCAATGGAGCCGAGTGTGAGCCTTTTCTGACAGTTGATCACCGCCTGCTCCTGGAAGAATATGAAGATTTGTTTAGAGGTCTGGAGCTGATCAAAAAGGCAGTTGGAGCTGAAAATGGGATTATTGCAATTGAGTTAAACAAAAAGGATGCAATTGAAAAATTACAGCAGAAAGCTGCTGACTGGCCCGGAATTGAGGTACAGGCACTGGATACTCGTTATCCTCATGGAGCCGAAAAACATCTGATCAAAGCTGTTTTAGATCGAGAAGTTCCCAAGGGGGAGCTGCCGATGGCGGTTAATGTGGTTGTTAATAATGTGCAGACTGCAGTCAAAATTGCCAGAGCAGTTGATTTTGAAGAAGCAGTAATTGACCGGGTGCTGACTGTTAGTGGTGAGGCCTTAAAAACCCCTTCTAATTTAAGGGTTCCGATCGGAACTTCAGTTCAGGATGTAGTAGAATTTTGTGGTGGTCCAAAAGATAAAGAAGACTATCAGATTATTGTGGGGGGACCGATGACAGGAATGAATATTGATGACTGGACAATTCCGGTAACCAAAGGAACTTCCGGGGTAGTTTTAATCACTGCTGAAGAATATGCAGATAGCGAAACCCGTCCCTGTATTAGATGTGGTAGATGTGGTGAAGTCTGTCCTATGTACCTGGCGCCAAATAGGATAACTGCTTTTATCAATAATGATCTGCTTGAGCGTTCACTGGAAGTTGGCTTAATGGACTGTATAGAATGTGGTGCCTGTGCTTATATCTGTCCATCCAAAAGGCCGCTGGTCCGCTGGTTAAAACGAGGGAAGGCAGAGCATAGAGCAAATCAAAAATAAAAGAGGTGGTATTTAAAAAATGGCAAATTTATTTAGGTCGAGTGGGCCTCATATAGAGAGCCCAGAAACTATAGAAACCAACATGTGGAGTGTAGTAATAGCACTGATTCCTGCTTTAATTGCGGGAACATACTTTTTTGGCTTATATGCACTGTATTTAGTTCTGGCCAGTGCTTTAAGTGCTGTTTTATTTGAAAAACCTTTTGTCAAAAGCAAAGCCACCTTTGGAGATGGGAGTGCTTTTCTGGCGGGTATTTTACTTGGCCTGACTCTACCACCTGTGGTTCCCTGGTGGATACCAATTCTGGGTGGATTCTTAACAGTTGTGGTTGGGAAACACTTATTTGGTGGGCTGGGCAGCAATATCTTTAACCCGGCTTTAGTTGCCAGAGCAATTTTGCTTTTATCCTATCCTGCCTTAATGATCGAGTGGGTAAGTCCGGTTGATGGAGTTTCAGCGGCCACAGCTCTGCAGCTGGGGAGTGATTCCTTTAGTTATACTGAACTGATAATCGGAAATGTTCCGGGCAGTATTGGCGAAACTTCTGTTATTGCTCTGCTAATTGGTGGAGCTTATTTGTATCTTAAAGATTATATTGATCTGAGGATTCCGCTTTCTTTTGTAGCCGGTGCGGCTGGAGCAGCGATGCTTTTTGGTCAGGATCCAGTTTTTGCCGTATTTTCCGGAGGTCTAATTTTTGCTGCTATCTATATGGCAACAGATATGGTAACTTCTCCGGTTGCTAAATGGGCAAAGATAGTTTATGGTCTTGCAGGAGGATTTTTAACAATTTTTATCCGCCGCTATACCCCTTACCCTGAGGGAATAACCTTTGCAATTTTGATTATTAACGGAGCTTCTTATTTTCTGGATAATGCTTTTGAGGAGCCGCATTTTGGCGAAGTTGAGTATGTTAAGAAAAGAGTTGCTCACTTCAGTGCAATAATTATGGCGGCTGTTTTAATTTTACTTGTGGGCATGACTTTAATCGATGATGACGACCCCTATCCCGGTAGTCTAACCTACAATCATTTAAAAGAAGCGGTGCCGGCAGCAGAAAATTTTGAAATAATAGAAAGAGACGATAATGATATTTTATTTGCAGCACGAGCAGAGGAAGAAATTATCAAAGACCTTGTTTACATATCTCGTAATGGTTTTGAAGCTCCAATAGAGCTTTTATTGAGTCTGGAGCCAGCAGGTAGTATAGATAAAATTCAAATTATTAATGAAAGCGAATCACCAACCCTGGGAGCCAGAATAAAGGATCAGGAATTCCTGTCTCAGTTTAGAGAATTTACAACTGCTGAGGCTGATCAGGTTATGGCAGAAACTGATATGATCAGTGGAGCTACTTATTCTTCTCAAACAGTCTCTCGAGGAGTTCAGGCTGGTCTGAGGCTTTTAATTGCAGAAAAGGAAGCTGGACTGCAGGATGGAGTCTATCAGGGACAGGCTGAAGGAGCACAGGGAGATATTGTCCTGGAGATTACAGTTGAAAATGGAGATATAGTTGATCTAGAGATTCTGGAAGAGCAGGAAACCGAGCATCTGGCTGAGCCAGCTTACGAAGAGCTAGAAGCTCAGCTCTTAAGAGAACAAACTGCTGATTTAGATGTTATATCCGGTGCAACTTATACCAGTGAAGCATATATGGAAGCAGTACAAAAAGCAATCGATCAGGCTTCCCCGGAATCCAGTACTGATGGTGATTTTGAAGCTGGAACTTACCAGGGCTCAGCTCAGGGCCACTCCGGTCAGATCGAATTAGAAGTTGTTGTTGAAGCCGGAGAAATTACCGAAATTGAAGTCTTAACCCAAAATGAAACTGAGGGTCTTGGTGATGATGCAATTGAAGAGATTGCAGCTCAAATTATTGCAGAGCAGAGCCTCGAAGTTGACTTGGTTTCTGGAGCTACTAATTCTTCAGAGGGGACAATTAATGCGGTTAGGAATGCTTTAGACTCTGATTCGGAGTCAGCTGAGACCGATGCTGGTTCTGAAGAAGATTCAGAAAGTGATACTGATTCCTCAGCAACCTGGGAGGAAGAAGACTCTGAGGGAGAGGAAGAAACTGCAGCTGAAGCAGAAAGTGAAGGTGGTCTGATCAACTTATCTAACCTTGACTTAGAAGACGGAGAGTATCGAGGTTCAGCTGAAGGGCACCGAGCACCGATAGAAGTCAGTGTGCTGGTTGAAGATAACGAAATCAATGAGATCAGAATAGTGTCTCAGGAAGAAAGCCCCGGTATTGGAGATGAGGCAATGGCAGAACTGAGTCAAAGTCTGCTTGCCGAGCAGAGTCTGGAAGTAGATCTGGTCTCAGGAGCAACCAATTCTTCTGAAGCTTTTCTAAAGGCGATAGATAATGCACTTACAGGTGAAAGATACGGCAGCCTGGAAGAGGCAGAAGATCTGCAGACAGCTCAGGAAATTCTTGCAGCTGAAGAAGATTCAGAAAGCGATACAGATTCTTCAGCAACCTGGGATGAAGAAAGCGACTCAGAAGAAAATGCAGAAGAAACAGATGAAGAAGCTGCAGAAGGAGGTTCCAATGGATAAAAACCTAACAATACTCGAAAAAGTAATGCTGATGGGGCTTTTGCCACTGCTGGGAGCTACCAACAATTTAAAACAGGCTTTAATCACAGCTATCAGTGCAGTTTTGATTTCGCTTTTAATAAAATTCTTTGCCAGATTTATGACTGAAAGGGAGGATTATCACTGGTATTTACTGATTGGAGTTGGTATTACCCTAAGCTATGTTTTTTACATAGCAGTTATCGATATCTTTCCGGAATTAGAAATCTATGTTAACAACTATTTACTGCTGCTTGGCGTAACTCCACTGATATATATTGGAGCCAGCAGAAGTGAGAATGAATTTTTCGCCTATCAGAAGGATTTCTTTATCCTGATGATTTTTGTCGGTGCTCTGCGTGAACTATTAGGTAGAGGCAGTATTTTTTCTATTCAGCTGACAGCAGCGGGTTATCCACCTTTGGGTTTTGTCAAAGATTTCCCCGGAGCGTTTTTAATAGTCAGCATCATTTATCTGCTGGTAGAGCTTTCACGTAAGGATAAAAAAAACCTGAGGGAAGGAAGTGAGAAAGTTGTCTGAGTTATCTCGTCTATTTTTGAATTCATTATTAAGTGAAAATATGAGTCTTGCTTTTTTCCTGGGGATATTATTTATGATGGTTGAATCAGGCTCGATCAAAAAAACAGCGGTCAAAGGTTTAAAGTATGTGAGCACAGTTTTTGTAATTAATATACTGGGCTGGTTTTTACACAGCTTTTTACCATCAGGTCTGGATCCACTCAACCCGGCAATATTTTTTATTACAACAGTGCTCGGGGTTACCGTTCTCAAATACTGGGGTGAGCTGAAAGGGGAGTGGTTTGGGCTGCCTAAATTCATCCTGGCTATTGGACCGCTTTTTGGTACCCAGCTGTTGATTCAGAATGGAGCTTATGTTTATGCAGAGATGATGACAGTAAATACAGCCTATATTCTGGGCGGCTATATTCTTTTTGTGCTGATTGCGGCCATTAAAGAAGAAATTATCATTTCTGATGCAGCACCTGTTTTTAAAAGTTATTCGACTCTGCTGGCTGCAATTGCAATGCTGGCCCTGGGAGTAATTGGGATACAAATTATCTAATCAAATTTAATAATTCCTTCAGATGATGCCGACAGTTCAAACTGTCGGTTTTGCTGTTGTTTTAAACCCAAAAATGTTATAATATGAATAGTAATAGTTATATATGTAAATTAAGGAGGGATTACTATCTCTGCAGCTAAAAGCAGTACCTTTAAAATTATTGATTTAGAAAGTGGTATGATAACTAACGAGGAAGTCCGGAGTGAGTTTGGCGGTGTCTTAATCCCACCCGGCACCCGGTTAAATAGAAAGCTCATTGATCAGTTAAAAGAAACTGAAATTAAAGAAATTCAAATAAAAACAGCTGCCGTAATTGAAGCAGAAAAGGATAAAAAAGTAATTGCTAAAGAAAAATATGAAAAAAGTCTCGATGATTTTTCTGAAGCTTATAAAAAAGCCTACTATATGAAAAAGGTTGATTTTAGAACAGTTAGAAGTCTGACTGAAGAGGCAATGGAGATTTCTCAATATCTTGATTTAGAAGATATTCTAAAAATAACTCGTGATATTGATATGTACACTTATTCTCATTCTCTCCATGTTGGAATTCTGGCCCATAAGTTTGGAAACTGGTTAAATCTAACAGAAAACAAAATCTGTAATTTGACCACCTCAGCTCTGCTTCACGATATTGGCAAAAGCAGAATTAAAAAAGAAATAATAACCAGGCCGGCTCCTCTGAGCCCAGAGGAATATGAAGAGGTCAAAAAACATTCCGAATATGGTTATAAACTTCTCAAAAAAAGTAACCGTTTTTCAAAAAGTATAATGGCCGGAGTTTTAACCCACCACGAGCGCTACCATGGAGGTGGTTATCCCCTTGGTCTAAAAAAGGAAGAAATTCCTTTATTCGGGAGAATTATTGCTATCTGTGATACTTTTGATGCCCTGACAACTGACCGGCCCTACCAGAAAGCAGTTTCACCATTTACTGCAGTTAAAATAATGGAAGAGGATTTTGATTCCTTTGATCACAGGCTGAAGATGCTTTTTATAGAAAAAATTCCTTATTCACTGATTGGTGATCGCGTAGTTCTGAGCAATGATCAGCTGGCACGGGTGGTGTTTATTAATCCCTCTCATCCGGAATCACCAATAGTTAAAACAGAGGATGAGTATCTTGATTTAAGCAGTCAGAGTGAGCTGAGTATCAAAAAATTACTTAGAGACCTTGAACAGATGGAAGAAATGATGGAAGAAGCTGAGCAGAATTAAAGTTGAGGAGATCTTATGAATTTTTTATCTTTTTTACCAACAGGAATCATAATCTTAAATATAATTTTTATCATCCTTTTGATCTTTTTTGAAAGAAAGGATCCGACTGCAACCTGGGCCTGGCTCTTAATTTTAACTTTAATTCCAGTACTGGGCTTTGTTCTGTATCTATTTTTAGGTTTAACCCCTAAGAAAAGGAAGCTTTTTCAGCGGAAACAGGAAGAAGATGAGTTAAAAAAATATGATGGCAAACTTATTGCCGCAGAACTAAAGGAAAGAATTAAGGATTTTGATCATCTGGAGCAGAGTATAATTAGGCTGGCTTTTGAAAATGATCTGCCGGCAGGACTGGGCTACAATCAGCTCGATATTTATACCAGCGGCCGAGAAAAGTTTGCTGATTTATTTGAAGATATTAAGAATGCCGAAAAATTTGTACATGCTAATTATTATATTATTAATGATGATCAGCTTGGTGATCAGTTTATGCAGCTTTTAACTAAAAAGGCGGCAGAAGGAGTTGAGGTCAGGCTGCTCTATGATCGAATGGGCTGCAGAAATCTTTCGCGCTATACAATTTTCGAACTGGAAGATGCCGGCGGTAAAGCGGTTCCTTTTGCTCCCTTTGTCCTTGATATGAATTACCGCAACCACCGCAAGAATGTGGTAATTGACGGCCAGATCGGGTATCTGGGAGGCATAAATATTGGTGATGAATATCTGGGAGAGAGCCGCAGATTTGGTGACTGGCGTGACACTCACCTGCGTTTAAAAGGTGAAAGTGTTGACAGCCTTCAATATCGTTTTCTTTTAGACTGGAGCTTTGCCAGTGGTAATGCCCTGATGCGGAAGCAAAAATATTTCCCTGAAAAAAAATCTAGAGGAGATGTAGCTGTCCAGATTGTCAGCAGTGGGCCTGACTCTAAAGAGGCTGAAGTCAAGTCCCTCTTTTTGAAGATGATCTATGAGGCCGAAAAGTCAATTTATATTCAGACCCCTTATTTTATTCCCGATCAATCGATGCTGGAAGCTCTAAAAATTGCCGCTCGCTCTGGAGTTGAGGTTAAAATTATGATTCCAGACCGGGGAGATCATCCCTTTGTCTATGCCGCCAATAACTCTTTTGTCGGTGAACTTTTGGATGCTGGAGCCCGCTGCTACCGTTATAAAAAGGGCTTTCTGCACAGTAAAACTCTCTGTATTGACAGCCGGGTTCTTTCGATCGGAACAACCAATATGGATGTCCGCAGTTTTAAACTGAATTTTGAAATAAATGCCTTTATCTATGACCGGGAGCGGGCCAGATACCATAATCAAATTTTTGCAGAGGACCTAGAAAATTCGGAAGAAATAACAAGAGAAATTTTTGAAAACCGGGGCTGGACAATGAAGCTCAGGGAGTCAGTTTCAAGACTGCTTTCACCGATTCTTTAATCTGGCTCTTAATAATTATTATAGTCTCAAATAAATATTGATTAATCTAGCCGCCCTTTTTGGGGCGGTCTTTTTTTGGGTATTATAATAATTTTACTTCATTTCCAAATTATTCTATGATATACTTTTTATAGTATAAATATTAGAAAAGGAGGAAATTTAATGCAGCAGTTTGATGTGACGGCTCATAATTATGATTTCGTTTTTAAAGATTCTTTTAGTCTCTTTAAAAATGATATTGGCGATTTTTTAAAGGTGGAGCTGCCTGGAATTGATTCTTATCTGGAGACTGAGTTTGCTGAGATTGAAACAAGTGCGGAAAGGATGGATTTAAATTTTAAATTAGAAGATGGTTCAATTTTGCATTTAGAAGAAGAGATAGAGGTTTCTGTTGATGATTTGATTCGTTTTGCTTCCTATGATCTAAAGTTGTATAATAGATATAGAGATAAAATACGGACAATAATTTTATGTATTAAAGGTTATCCCGCTGCTGAGGCAACTTTTAATGCCGGGAGTCTGGGCTACAACACAATTGTTGTTAACATGTCTGATAAAGATGGTAAAGAAAAGATGAAAGAATTAAGAGAAAAAATAGAGAAAGGTGAAGAAATTAATTACCTGGAATTAATATTTCTACCTTTAATGAATAGTGACCAGGATATGGTTAAACGGGTTAAAGAGACTATTGAGCTGGAGAAGCAGCTAGAAGTTGAACAGAATCTAAAAAATAATATTGTTGCTTTAACATTTGTGTTATGCGATAAACTTTTAAGTGATCAGGAAATCTCAGAAATATGGAGGGATTACAAAATGGTAAGAATATTTAAATATGCAGAAGAGCAGGGGAAGAAAAAAGGAAAAGACGAAGGAAAACAAGAAGAAGCAAGGATGCTTATGATCAGACAAATAAAAGCAAAATTTGGTAATGCAGATAATGAAATTATTGATTTAATTAACAAATCTGAGTTAAGTAAAATTGAAGACTTAAGTGAGAAAATTGTAACTGTAGATTCTAAAGAAGAAATAATAGATTTTTTGAAGCATTAAAATAGGAGCAAGTTAGTAACCGGCTGGGATTAAAATCTCTGCCGGTTTTTATATTTATCAAAACTTTCCTTAAATTTTTTGATTTTACTGCACAAACTATTTACCTCAATTAACTTGAGTGATATAATAAGGATTGTATTGTGTCAACAATTATATATGTAGAAGGTGATAAAATGCTCTGCGAAACTCCATGTTTTCTAAATTCTTTAGCATATAAAAGTGTGATCTTAAATAAAGATTTGGAAATCATATTTATAAACAATGACTGGAAAGAATATATTTCACAAACAGATAAAGTAATAAAAAATAACAGTATCGGCTTAAATTATATTGAGCTAATCAAAAGTCTCAATAATTCTGCCGCAGATTATTCTGCTGAGATAAATTCAGGAATCAAAGCTGTCGTCAAAAACAAAAAAGACAAGTTCGAGTTAGAATATCATGATTCATCTTCGGAAAATAAATCCTGGGTAAAGATGATAGTTACTCCTTTTGCTGAGGGAGTTTTAATCATGCATGAAGATATAACTGACAGGAAAAATTATGAAGAAGCATTACAAATAAGAGAAGAACAGTATAAAAAGATTTTCAACTCGGCTCCGATTGGGATGCTGGTTGAGGATCCAGAAGGAAACATCCTCGAGGTTAATGAAGAATTGTGTGAGATGACCGGTTACAGCAAAGATGAGTTAATAGGAGATAGTATTTTTAATAAGTTTGTTGTTCCTGATAGAATTGAAGAAGCAAAAAAAGATATCGAAATAATACTAAGTGGTCAGGATTTAGAATTTAACCTTGATAATATTAATAAAAATGGAGAGCACTATTATACTCATTTCAAAGAAACTAAAATTAATCTGCCTGATAAAGGAGCAGGTATTTTATCAATGCAGGTAGATCTGACAAATCTGAGAATGAAAGAAAAGAAACTTGAGTTTTTAAGCTATAATGATCAGTTAACAGGACTTTATAATAGGGCATATTTTGATCAGGAGTTAAAAAGGCTGGATAATCAAGATGAGCTGCCGCTAAGTTTGGTGGTTATTGATGTTAATGGTCTGAAGATGATTAATGATGTCTACGGCCATTTGGCAGGAGATGAACTGATCAAAAGTGCTGCAGCTGTGCTTAAGTCATGTTTGAGAGACGAAGATATTTTAGCAAGATTTGGCGGTGATGAGTTTGCTCTAATCTTACCTCAGACTCCTAAAAAAGATGTTGAGAAAATAATAAAAAGAATTAAAGAAGAAAGCACTAAGGTTGAAGTTGAAGGAAATAAGTTATCTTTAGGTATCGGTTTTGCGACTAAAACTAAGCTGGAAGAAGAGATTGAGCAGATATTTGAGCAGGCTGATGATAATATGTATAAAGATAAACTGGTTAAAAATAAGGACAGCAAAAGTAATATTATAAAGAATTTAATGATTACTCTGGAAGCCAAAAGCAATGAAAATAAAGAACATGTTCAGCGGCTGGAAGAATTAGCAGTTAAATTGGGGCAGAGGCTCAATTTAAGTTATGAACAGCTGAGTAATCTATCTCTATTAGCTTCGATCCATGATATAGGTAAAGTAACAATTTCTGAGGGGATTTTAAAAAAGCCGGATAAGTTAAACAAAGATGAATGGGAAACAATGAAAAAGCATGCTGAAAGAGGCTATAAAATAGCAAGCTCTACTGAAGAATTTTCAGTTATTGCTAAATATATTTTACACCACCACGAAAAATGGGATGGAACTGGTTATCCGAATGGTTTGAAGGGAGAAGAGATCCCACTTTTCTCCAGGATAATTGCGATAGCTGATGCCTATGATGTGATGACCCATGCCAGACCTTACAGTGAGCCATTGCCAAAAAAAGAGGCTTTAAAAGAAATAAAGAAATGTTCAGGAAGTCAGTTTGATCCTGAGATGGTAGATGAATTTGTTGATTTAATATTAGAAGATTAATTTATACATTAACACAGATTAAATATTGCCCTTGATTATGGAAAAGAAAGTGGAAGTCCATATCTCTTCTTCAATCAGGAAATGAAAGAACAGATAAAAAGAAAAGATAATCTAGAAAGTGAATTAAGAGAAAGCATTCGTCTGGAAAATGATAAAATATATCTCGAATATCAGCCAATCTATGACTTGAATAAGAATAAAGTAGTTGCTTTTGAAGCTCTTGCCCGGATGCAGTCCAGTCAATATGGTAGAGTTGCGCCAGATGAATTTATTCAGATTGCTGAAGAAAAGCACTTAATTATATCACTGAGTCGACTAATTCTTAAAAAAGCAGCTAAATTTTCTGCTGATCTGGAAAAAGCTGGATTTGGAGAAGTTAAAATATCAGTTAATATGTCAGGACTGGATATTATACAGGAAGATTTCACAAATAAGGTTATAGAAATAATAAATAATGCTGGTATAAAAGCTGAGAATATTAAAATTGAAATTACGGAATCTGTTTTATTAAATAATTTTGAGATTATTAATTCGAAACTGGCAAAATTAAAAGAGGCAGGCATCACAACTGCTCTGGATGACTTTGGTACAGGCTATTCTTCTTTCTATAGATTAACAGAGTTAAATATTGACCTGATAAAAATTGATAAGTACTTTATTAACAAAATAACTAAAGGAACAGAAAATAATATTGTTGCTGCAGCGATTATTGATTTAAGCCACAGCCTGGGTTTGACTGTGGTTGCAGAAGGTGTGGAAACTGAATCTCAGAGAGATTATTTAATAGAAAAGAAATGTGATTATATACAGGGCTATTTATTCAGCAGACCACTGCCTGAAAAAGAGGCTGTTTCACTTTTGAAATCAGCGGATTGACTTGAGAACAAAGGAAGAATTAAAAAGAGAATAAGTGGCTAGATTAATGTTTGAGAAAATAATAATTGAAAAACTAAATAAATTTTTATTTAGCACCTCCCTACATAATTGTGCACAAAATGTAGGGTTTTTTTAAAAACAAACTGTTATAATATTGATATAAATTGATAAGGGAGGTTTTTTGATGGATTCGTTGACTAAGTTGAACGAAGCTTTAAATCATCTTGAAAAAAATTTAACAAATGAGATTGACTTTGAGAAGCTTGCTGAAATTGCTGTCTGTTCTGAATATCATTTTAAAAGGATGTTTTCTTATATAGCCGGGATTACTTTATCACAGTATATACGAAATCGAAGGCTGACCTTAGCAGCATTCGAGCTGCAGAGTAACAGACAGGTTAAAATAATTGATTTGGCTCTTAAATATGGATATAGCTCACCAGATTCGTTTACAAGAGCTTTTAAGGGCTTTCATGGTTTAACACCAACAGCAGCCAGGGATAAAAATCAATCATTAAAAGCTTTTCCACCAATGACCTTCCAGTTATCAATTAAAGGAGGAGATTTAATGAATTATCGAATAGTAGAAAAAGAAGAGTTCAATATTATTGGGATTATGAAAAGAGTTCCTATAGTTTTTGAAGGAGCAAATTCAGCAATTGATGCAATGTGGCAGAGTTTAGATCAGGAAACAATTAACAGATTAAAACAGCTTTCCGATATCGAGCCAGCAGGAATTATTAGTGCATCCACCAATTTTTCAGAAGGGAGGATGGAAGAAGAAGGGGAACTTGATCATTATATTGGAACAGCGACTACCCAAAATTGTCCAGATGATTTAGCAAAATTGGAGGTTTCAGCTGGAAGTTGGGCGGTTTTCGAAGCTATTGGTCCTTTTCCAGAGACTCTTCAGAATGTCTGGGGACGTATTTATTCTGAATGGTTTCCTGGTTCAGAATATGAGCTGGCAGAAGGTCCTGAAATATTATGGAATGAAAGTAAAGATACTGAAGCAGAGGAATTTAGAAGTGAAATTTGGATTCCAGTCAAAAAAAGATAGAATTTAATCTAACCGGTTGAGGTGATGTGCTTCAGCCGGCTTTATTTATAAGTAGAAAATGAAAGGTAAAAGCCAGTGAAATTAAAGGATAAAACGGAATATGCAGAAGAAATATTTGATCATTAATTTCTGAGTAAGATAACTATCAATAAATGCAAATTTAATAACTTAAGTTTTCGAAATATCAGATTAAAGTAATTAACATATTAATAGAGGACAAAAACTTGACTTTTCAACCAGAATAATATAGCTTAAAAAGTACGGAAGGTTTTGCAGGGTCAGAAGTGTTAATACCTAAAAGATCAGATGCTTTTCAAATTTTCATACTGGAAATTTCACTTAAATAACACTAGATATTTTCTATAAATGGTCTTTTTTACTGTCGTCAAGACAGCTTACTAACTAACTTAAATAGCTCACAAAGGCTGTCAGATCAATGAATATAATTTTTTCTCAAAAAATCCTTGACGATAATAAGAGTAACTGTTATAATATTTATTGTTGCTTAAGAAAAGTTTTAACTGTGCGCCCGTAGCTCAACTGGATAGAGCGTCTGACTACGGATCAGAAGGCTAGGGGTTCGACTCCTCTCGGGAGACCTTTTTGGGAATATAATTCTGAGAAAACCCCGATATGAAGGGGATAAGCCCGTGTAAAAACTTTATAATTATAAGCTAGTGAAAGGCTTGTATTGTTATTTTTTTATAACAATCAGTCGTTCACTTTTTTTGTTTATAATAGTATTTTTTATGCGGAATTATTTTCTTTAAAAGGGGGAGCAAACTATGATCAAAATTGATGTTAAGCAGCCTGATTTAGAAGAGATTTTAGCTGATTTTTTAGAAGAGAAGAGGTCTAAGAGATTATCGCCTGCGACTATTGATTATTATGAAAATAATATTCATAATTTTATCGTTTTTACAAAAACTAAGAATAAAAATATTAGCCATAAAGATGTAAATAAAAAGCTAATAAATGAATATTTAGTTTGGTTGGATAGAAAATATAATTATAATACCACCAGTGCTAATACTGCTTTGAGAGCTATCCGTGTTTTTGTTTATTATATGATTGAAAGAAATGATTTGAATATTGAACCTTTTAAGATATTATTATTACCAGATAATAAGCGAAAAAAGAAAGAAATTTACAGCACGAATGAACTTTCTAAGCTGCTGGAAAAGCCCAATATTAAAAAGACTAGATTTTCTACTTATAGAAATTGGGTTATAATTAACTTTTTTCTTACTGCTGGTGCTAGAATAAAAACTACAGTAAATATTCAGAATCAAGATATTGATTTGGCCAATCAGAAAATTACTCTTTTTAATTATAAAACCCATCATACTTATCAAGTAAGCTTTTATGGAAAATTCAAAAAGATCATAGAGGAATATATGGGCATAAGAAAAGGTGCTCCTGAAGACTATTTGTTTTCTACAGAGTACGGAGAAAAACTGTCTAGAGCAGGTCTCAGGTCCGCTATAGTGCGATATAATAATAGAAGAGGAGTAGATAGAAGCAATATTCATGCCTTCCGCCACACTTTTGCCAGCTTGTGGATTAAAAATGGTGGTGATCCCTATAGATTGATGGATTTATTAGATCATCAGAGTATGGAAATTACAAAGCAGTATGTTCACCAATTTTCCGATGATGAGTCTATGAAAAATTATAATCCGCTTGAAAGTTTGGTAGATGATGATAAAGAATATATCAATTTGAATAAATAAGTTCTGTCACTCACGAGAAATCTATCTTGATTTGTAAGTATTATTTAGGCTGCTTATGAATTAGGATAGGTTTTTAATTTTATTCATAATAAAGGAATATTAATTTGATTATGGAAATGTATAATTAGAAAATCAACTATTGTTAAGGTTTCAAAATTGATATATGGAAGTGATTAATATGATGGATTGGTTTATTTCTTTTATAAAACAACTAAATGTTAATTTAGCATATTTAACAACTGTTACAGCTTTATCAGGAACTATAGTGGCTATTGCAATTCCACTAAGTATTGATATAATTGCTAGAATTTCTGCTAGATTTGAGTCAAGTATAATTGCCAAAAAATTTAATAGTGAAAAATCAATAGTTTTTTTAAAGATTATAAGCTTTTTACTGCTATTTTCTTCTTCTGCTATTCTATTTTTATATGATGAAAATTTAAACTCATTTAATTGGAATTTAATAATTTTTATTCACTTCATTATTTCTATTATTTCAATAGTCTTTTTGCTGATATTTTTTAAAAAGATAGTATCTTATATTAAAGACAACAGGTATATATTGAATAAATTATTTAATAATGCAAATAAAGCTATAAATTATAAAGGAAACTATGATGAACAAAAAGATATTTTTATAGAATCTGTAGAAGGAATAGGAGATGTTTTGGTACATATTACACAATATAAGAAGAATAAGTTGATCAAAAATAATTTAAGAAAATTTAGTGATTTGATAATTAATTACACTGATTTGGTGCAAATAGATCAAAGTGTATTTGAGAAGATTACGTTTGAAAAGTGGTATTTAGAAAAATATTATTCTCAAGATGAAGAGAATAGAAATTCTTTAAATTTCATTTCTCCTCATAGAAGAATGATAAGTTTTAGAACGACAATAAATCAATTTCTTAGAATTTACAATGCCTCTTCAAATAAGGAAAATGAAGACATAATTGTCTTTGTAATTAATAATTTAAGCGATATTTTATTAAAATTAGTTACCAAAGAAAATACAGGTTTGTTAACAAAAAATATTTTAATTAAGTTTAATGATATTTTAAGAAAAAATATTAATAAAGATTATGAATCCACATATTTTTTAGCCACAAAATGGTATACTAAGTCAATTTATAGTGTTACTATTGAAGAAAGTGTTTTTAATTTTGACTACTTGGAATTATTTAATAAATATTTAAAAGCAAACCTGAGAATTATCATAAAGAATGAAAAATTTAAATTATTTAACTCTTTCATTAGTGATTTAGATTTAATCCATTTAAATCGTTATAGAAAGACAATAGCAAGCTATAGTAACATTTTACTATTAAATGATAAACAAATTTATGTCGATAAAAATATACAAATGTTAACAAAAAAATTAGATAAAAAATTAAATAAGCTTTATAATAACGAGTCGCTTGATGAGTGGATTAAAGAATTTGATAAATTGAAAAATATAATAGAAAAGAATCTTCCTGATGAAAAACTAAATGATTTGTGGGAAGAAGAAAAAAAAGTAATTAATTTTGTTTTGGACAAATATAAATATAATAATTTATTACAAATAACTTGTTACATAGGTGCTTACTGTATTTTTAAGAAAAAATATAATTATATTAAGTATATGTGGAATTATCATCAACCCCAAGATGCGAGTCATATAAATGCAGGACATGATTTTATTCCTAATTCTTTCACTGAGATTCTGGATTTAATCGTAAGAGGCAATTTGTTTTATAATAATTTTTGGGAGGGTAATCATGGTAGTAAGCATTATTATGAAATTTATCTAATACTATTATTTATGAAAACAATTCAAAAAAATGAAGATACTAAAATTTCATTATCAAATTACAATGCCAGAGAATTAAATAATTTAAAATATAGAATAACTGCTTTAAAAAATAAAAAAATAAAAGAAAAAGAGCTTATTAATAATATAGGATTTGATATTGAAGAAGCAAAATTTATAGCCAATAATGAATTATCAATTAAACTAGATATTATTATAGAAAAGTGTGAAATGAAAATAGAAAAAATACTTATGGGAAGTGAAAAAAGCCGTAAGAAATTAACTGAATTTAAAGAAAAATTTATAGAGTCATTTTATAAAAATTCAATTGTTAGGAATTGGTTAGAACAAATCAATGTTGTTAATTTTGAATATGGCGAATTCGATGATGAATATTTTGAATTCAATCCAGTCTTAGTAGATAGGTCAACATTTATAGATGACTGGTATATAGATTCCACGGCAGTTCCTGCTAATTGGGCTATTAATTTTTCTCAGTATGAAAATAATCATTTTATAAATAAAATTTTGTCTTTAGAAATAGAGACTAAGAATATTGATGAAAGCGAATATTTTAATCAAATTGAGAAATCAGTAAAGAAGCTTATTGATAAGTCTTCTGAAGATGTAATTTTGATTTCAATAGGTGGTAATAATATTCATAGACTTTTTAGTGAAAATGAAAAATTTATTAATATAGCTCAAGATAAAAATAAAGCTATGCTAACAGGTTATTATAAAATTGAAGATTATAAAATACCTATATATTACTATTCCCAAGGGGGATTTCATAAAAAAATTAATAAAACTATAATTATAAATAAAAATGAACTACCTAATATAAAACAAACTCTTTCTAGTCAGGAAACAATAAAAGATATATTTGAATTTTCTATATCAGAACTTGATCAAGATAGAATTGATGAGATAATTACAAAAGAACCAAAGTATTTAGATACTGTTAAAAATAAAACTAAGTATTTAAGTAAAAAAGTAGAATTGAGAATAAGAGAAAAATTTGAATTTAATGATACTCAAAATATTAATAATGGATATAAAATTATTTTAGATAAAGATTAAAAATATTTTAATACATTTTTGACCCGTTCTGGATTATAAGATAAAATGAACACCGAAGAGCTTATAACCATTTAAAAGAGGTGTGGATAGGGTATAATTAATTAAACAGTTTTTTCTCGGACATGATATAATAAGATAATAACAAACTAAAATGGAGGAAAATATCATGCCTACTAAATATCCTGAAGAAATCAAAAGAAAAGTTGTTGCTCTGGCCAATAATGGTAAAAATCAAACTGAAATACTCAATGAATATGGAATGGCAAGGTCCACACTTCATAAATGGATAAAAGACTATAATAACTCAGGTTCATTCAGCGCTAAAGATAATAGATCTGATAAAGAAATAGAAATAATTAAGCTACGTAAAGAAAATAAGCAGCTAAAAATGGAGAATGATATTTTAAAGCAAGCGGCGCTGATAATGGGACGAAAATAGCAGTTATCAAGGCAAACAGGGATAAATACAGTATCAGCGCCATGTGCAGAGCACTCAATATATCAAGGGGTATGGTTTACTATACCCCTAAGAAAAAACAGGTTAATATTGAACTGGAAAGTGAAATAATTTCTATTCACAAAAAAAGCAGAAATCACTATGGAACCAGAAAAATCAAAAGAAAATTAGCCAAAAAAGGCTATCAGGTATCCAGACGCAGAATTAGTAAAATTATGAAGAAATATGATTTGATTTCCACCTATACTAAAAAGCAATATAAAGTTCATTCTTCCAGCTATAATGAAGATAAAATAGCCAATGTTGTAAACAGAGAATTTGATAAAGAAGAAGCTCTGGATGTTGTTGTTAGTGATCTAACCTATGTTAATGTAAATGGCAAGTGGAACTATATCTGCCTGATAATCGACCTCTTTAACCGTGAGTTTGTAGGTTATGCAGCAGGTAAAAAGAAAAATGCTGAATTAGTAACTGAGGCCTTTAAAAGTATTAAAAGACCATTGGATCAGATTAATATTTTACATACTGACAGAGGTAATGAATTCAAAAATAAAGCTATCGATGATATTTTAGACAGCTTCGATATTGAGCGTTCTTTAAGCAATAAAGGCTGTCCTTATGACAATGCAGTGGCAGAAGCAGCCTTTAAAGTAGTTAAGACTGAATTCGCTTATGATAGAATCTTCAAAAGCTTTGAAGAGCTGGAATATGAGCTATTTGACTATGTTAACTGGTATAACAACCACAGAATCCACGGGTCGTTAGATTACCTAACACCTGTTGAATATAGATATTTAATGTTCGATAAAAAATTGTTGTAAAAAGGGTTGACAATCCAAAGCTTATTTGGAGGTTATAGAGTGAAACAAAATAGTGTGAAGCAAAGTAGTATAAATGCATTAAAAAGTTTAAAATCTACTTTTCAAGCTGCTTATAATTTAGTTCCTGCATTAATTATTTCAGCAATTTTTCTTACGTTTGGAGTAGTAACTGTAATAATTAAATTTGGTTTATACATGGCTTTTAGTTTACTAATCATGATATTAGTGTCAATTATAGTGTATTTAAAAACAAGAGATTATGGTGAAGCTGCTTTATCATTGGTTGTAGGTATGCTAACTGTTTTTACAGTTAATTGGAATACAACTAAACTTATTATTTTAGCTAGTAGTTGGGTTGGATTTTCATTAATTTCAGTTGTTATTTCAAGTATAAATATTGCATCAAAGAGTGAGTCGTTATATATATACAATGCTTCTTTTATGTCTTATTATTCTAAACATACATCAGATGAGTTATATGATTTATTACAGGAAGAAGCTAAAAAAGCAAATATTTCAACATTTGGACCAATAGAAATTGCAGAAATTATACAAATATTAGTTTATAAAAAAGTTAAGTTAGAAGATATCAAAGAAGCATTAGAAAAAATAAATATATTAACTAATATTATTCAAGTTCCATCAGATCAAACAACTAACTTTTATGTAGATTTTTGTGAAATGTTTGATATACCAATTGGTAATGTATCTGATACGTTTTTGGATTACATATACAATACTTTTCGAGATGTACCAGTTTCTCCAAAAGAATTTATTGATTATTTTAATAAAAGTAAAAGAATAGTCTTTATGAACAGTGTAGATTCTTATGAATATATAGATAGTTTAAAAAAGGGTATTGACTTAAAGATGAATTTGAAAGATATAAATGAGTTTATTAAAAATGATATTAATTAATAAGTGTATATTGTCTGTACTTCAGATAAAATGGGATTGACGTTAGGCTTAAGAGCAAGTCTACCCCTCGGGACATGATTTTTGTCAAAAAGCTTGCAATAATAGCAGCAAGAAATATAATGGCAAGATTTCGGACATGCCTAAGGTCACAGGTGCTTCGGAAATCCTAGTAACGTTATATTAAATTTAGAAAAATAAACTAAATCTTTTTTAGAATTTTAATTATCATTTTAACATAAATTTATGTCAAAATTAAAAAATATTTATGATCTGAAGCTGGCAAACAAAATTCCAGAGTTGGGTAGCAATACTGTTAATTTACTACATCCAATCAATGTAGATTTATTTAAGGTTTTTTTATTACTAGTCATTTTAAACTGGATGAAGTCAAATTTAATAGAGTTAAAAGTAAGGGAGAGGATAATGATAAGTGAAATAAGCTCTCTTTTTTATTTATTATTCAATACAGTATGGCAAATTGTTGTAGAAAAATTAACAGTTTGTCTGCCCGCTTGAGATTATAAGTAATTACTTGAAAATTTGAACTCCATATAACATGAGATTAAAGATTTCGCTCCATATAAATTCGTTTGGGAAGGGCAGACGCCCTAAGCCTCATAAATTTCTCAAACCCCAGTAACGTTAAGTGAAATTGCAAGCTAGATTTAGATTATAGGGATAGGGAGATGATAGTATTGAATAAAAATAAATTGAAGAATTATTTAAATCAAACTAAAGCATTAGAAGATTCTTTAAAGTTCATTTATGAAAAAGACAAAAATAATATGTGGAGCTTTGGTAGTTATAAAACATTTATGAGAAAATATAATACATTAGCTAAATTTGTAGCAAAAGAATTAACCGATGTTAGTTCACTTGACTACTTTGATACTGAAAATATAAAAAGTTCTGCTGATACTATTCCTATAGTACAAAAAAATTATTTTGATTCTATATTAGCAAATGTTACTATTTTAAAGTCTTTGCTAGAAAATGAATTAAATATTAGAAATGATGAAATAGAGGACTTAAAAAACTTTTTACAAAACAAACTTAGGAGAGCAATTTTTGATAAACCAGATAATGAATATCAAATACAGGATGCTGTTGAACAATTACTTATTGGAAGGGGACTTTCAAAAGGTTTAGATTATGATAGAGAAACTGGAAGAGTTAAAGTTTCAGTTAAAGAAGTGATACCTGACTTTATATTTTCTAGATTAAACTTAGCATTAGAATTAAAATTTTGTAAAAACAAAAACAAAAGCAAAAGATTGGTAGATGAGATAAATGCTGATATACAGTCATATAAAAAGAAATATAATAATCTGATATTTTTAATATATGATTTAGGGAATATAAGAGATGAAGTTGAGTTCAAGAATGATCTAGACAATAAAGATAATACATCAGTTATTATTGTTAAACACTAATAAATATTATATAAAACATTGTAACTTCGCCTAAAATGAGATTGTTGTCATGACTCCTGTCATAAAGCTTGTATGATAAACAATCACGGATACGAACCATGTCCTGAGGGAATCAGATACGAGAGCAAATCCCAGAAGAGTTATTTGCTATGCTAAGAGGAGGATATCATGAAAATAGAAAATATAATTATTAAAAATTATCGTTCTTTAAAGAGTATTGAAATTAATCCACAAGGTATATTGGCACTTGTTGGACAAAATAATAGTGGGAAATCTAATATTCTTAAAGCTTTACAATTGTTTTTTGAATCATCCACAAAATATGTTGATGATGAATGTTTCTATGATCATAAAACTTCAAATCCTATTAAAATATTAATTTCATTTTCTAATTTAACGCCTTGGGAAATTGATCAATTTAAACCATGGATGAATGATAAAAAACTAATTATTGAAAAAGAAGTAGTAAAACAAAGTGAAGGAAGTTACACTTTCAATAACTACGCAATATTAAAAGTTCCAGAAATTGAATGGTTGCAAAAGAATAAAATTAATGGTAAATCTATTACAAAATGGTGGAAAAATAAAGAAGAACTTAAAACTAATGAGTTAAATTTTATTGATTATATTGGTACGACTAAACCAAATGTTGGTGATTGGAAAGAAGCAGCAAAAGACTTTATAAAAGATCATGATGAAGAAATTAAGTGGAAAGAAGTTAAGGTAAGTAATCCTAAAGGTTACTCTGGAGTACTAAAAGGTTCATTGCCAGAATTTATATACATACCTGCAGTTAGAGATATAACTGATGAAACTAAGGTTGCAAAAACTAATCCGTTTGGACAATTAATAAATTCGGTTTTAGAAAAAATATCTGAAGAAAGAAAAAAATTAATATCTACCAAATTATCAGAAATTGAAAGTATATTAAATAGAGGCGAAAATGATGAAAGAATAGAAGAGATTAAAAGTATTGAAACTAAATTAAATAAACTTCTTGATGAAATAATGGATTGTGACGTTGAGATAGAAATGGATATGCCCAAAATAAATGATGTATTTGGTGGAGCAAAATTATATGCAAATGATGGTATTAGAACTGCCATCGAAACAAAAGGACACGGTCTACAAAGAGCAATGATCTTTACAATTTTAAGAGCATATTCTGAATTTGCGAACTTGCAAACGGCTGGTGAAAAAGCATCTGAAAAAAGTGTTTTATTTGCAATTGAAGAGCCAGAATTATATTTGCATCCACAAGCTCAAAGAACTCTTATGTCAGTAATCAGAGAAATTGCAAGTGGCAAAGATCAGGTTATATATACTACTCATTCAAGTTTATTTGTTAATATTAGTTTTTTTGATGAAATTTGTATAATGCGTAAAAAAACAAAACAAAGAAAAACTTTTAGTAATCCTACCCAACTTCTTATTAAACAATTAAAAGATGATTTAAAAGTAAGAAAAGGAGTTTCTGCTAGTGAAATAGGTATACGTGAACAATATTCTCATGTATTTAATCCTATGATCAATGAAGGATTTTTTGCTAATAAAGTAGTTATTGTTGAAGGTCCTTCAGAACAATATTTGTTACCAATTGTGGCAGATACTGTAGACTATAATTTAGATAAGAATAATGTCTCTGTAATTCATGCTGATGGTAAGGGACAAATGGATCGTCTTTTAAGAATATTTAATGGGTTTAAAATACCAACTTTTTTATGGTTTGATGGTGATAAGAATAATAATGATAGTGCAACAAAAGAAAAGACTCTAGAGTTATTAAAATTAGTAGATAATGAAAAAAGTAGTATTGATGAAGTTGAAACAGAAATTGAAGCAACCCATGCAGTTCTAGAAGATAATCTTGAAAAAACTATACAAAAAGAAATAACTTACTTTAATTATGACTCATTAATTGATGAAGCAACTGAATCATTAGGACCAACGGGAAAGCCTTTGAAAAATAGATTTATAGCAACAAAATTAAAAGAAGCTGTCGAATCAGGTCAATCACCTCATGACATTATACCAGATACTATTATTAACATTTTAGAAAGTATTAAAGAATTGAAATATGAAAACTCAATTTTAGAAGAACTATAGATTTGTGAATCCGCACAGAGTATAACATGTGATTTAAAATTTTGCTGACCTCCAATAAAAACCCAGGAATATTCGAGGAGATACATTTTTCAATACTATATAAGTTGGATGTATATTAGTTATGAATGATAATATTTCGTAGAAATCTTATGCTAAGAGACAGTTTCTTCTTCATCCCGAAAAAAAGCTTTTTATTGGCATATAAACTTATTCTAAGTAATAGTCTAGTATCTTATATTGGTTTTTTATAAAACAAGATAAAAGGTTTTTCTCGTGACTGAAGTAACTAGAAACCATTTCATGTTTGATGATCTGTAAAAAACCTGGGCACTATATTTAAAGAACTTAATTGCGGGCTTTGTTACAAATAATTTAATTTTATTGTTATGGTTGATTTTGAAAGTTATCAATGGGAATATACATACTATTATTATTAATAATCTTTACTAGGAGTTGAGATAAATGAGCATAAATTATCAAGTTGGAAATCATTATACAGCAAAGTCATATAGAGAAAGTGGCTTTAATTTCCCAGAAGATGAATATAAATTGAAGATAATTAGAGAAGGTTTTCCAAAAGATTTTGTTAATGATGAAGATGAGTTAGTTATTGCAGAAGAACAATGGCTGGAAGGATTAGAGGGCAGTGATCAATACAAGACAGACTTAGATGGTAACTGGTATTATTTTGAGTTTCCCATTAATGATGAGGGAATTGATTATATGTGGATTCCTGAATCAGTAGTCATAGAAGTTTTTGAGTGATTTAATTATCTATGACAATACGTTGTTAGTCCTTAAAGCTAGAATAATTATAGCAAACTAATCTAAAATGATTTAGTTATAGAAATAAATTAAATGTTAATTTTAAACGGGAGGCAATTAATATAATGAACAATTTTGGAGAAAAAGTAAATTTCATTTGGAATATAGCAAATTTATTAAGGGGTCCATACAAGCCAGAAAAATATGGAGACATAATATTACCTCTTTCAGTTCTAAGACGCTTTGACTGCATTTTAGAACCGACTAAAGACAAAGTTTTAGAGAAAGCAAAGGAAGTAGATATCCCTGAACTGTTGAATGCAGCAGCAGGATTTAAATTTCACAACAAAAGTAAATATGATTTTGAAAAACTGCTTGATGATCCAGATAATATAGCAGAAAATTTAAGAGCATATATCAGAGGTTTTAGTGCTAACATTAGAGAGATTATGGAAAACTTTGATTTTGATAAAGAGATAACTAAACTTAACTCAAATAATCTGCTCTTTCTCGTGGTTAAAGAGTTTAATAAATTAGATTTACATCCTGAGAAAGTATCCAATCAGGAAATGGGTTACATATTTGAAGAATTAATTAGAAGATTTTCTGAAAATGCTGAAGCTGGTGATCACTATACACCACGAGAAGTAATAGAATTAATGGTCAATATTATTTTTAATGGTGAAGAAGATGAGCTGACTAATCCAGGTAATATTTCTACTATAGGAGATTTTGCTTGCGGAACTGGTGGTATGCTTTCAGTAGCTGAGAACTACATTCACGAGATGAATCCTAATGCTGAGGTTGCCTTATATGGTCAGGAGATTAATGATCAGTCCTATGCTATCTGTAAAGCAGATATGTTGATTAAAGGTGAAGGAGAAAATGCTGATAACATTGCTTTAGGAAACTCTTTAACCAATGATTTACATAAAGGTTTACGGGTTAGATATGGTTTAATGAATCCTCCCTTCGGTGTCAGCTGGAGAAAAGACAGCAAGGAAGTAAAAAAAGAGCACAAGAATCAGGGCTTTGATGGTAGATTTGGTGCTGGTACACCAAGAACTTCTGATGGATCTCTTCTCTTCCTGCAGCACATGCTTTCTAAGATGAAGACTGATAAAAAAGGTAGTAGAATGGCTATTATCTTTAATGGTTCTCCTCTCTTTACTGGTGATGCCAATAGCGGTGAGAGTGAAATCAGACGCTGGATAATAGAGAATGATTTATTGGAGGGTATTATTGCTCTGCCAGAAGAATTATTTTACAACACTGGGATCGCTACTTATATCTGGGTTTTATCCAACAGAAAAAATGATGATTTAGAAAAAGGACCAGTTAGAAAAGATAAGATTCAGCTGGTTGATGCCACTAGTTTTTATAAAAAAATGAGAAAATCTTTGGGTGCCAAAAGAAACAAAATTTCTAAGCAGCAGATAAATAGAATAACTGAAATCTATGGTGCTTTCCAGGAAAATGAATACTCTAAAATATTTAATAAAGAGGAATTTGGTTATCTTAAAGTTCGAATTGAAAGACCACTTAAATTAAACTTCAAAATTACTGAAGAGAGAATTGAAAATATTTATGCTGAAAATACTTTCTCCAAATTATTTGATGAAGAAAAATATAAAAAGCTGAAGAAATTATCTGAAGCACCTGAGTTTAAGTCTAAGGATAAAAAGAAACTTGAAAAACTTGAAGAAGGAAAGAAATTACAGGAGAAAATTTTAAATAGATTGAGAGAACATACTGATCAGAAAAAAGTCTGGAAAAACAGAAAAGAATTTAAAGAAGTACTGAAAGATATTTTAGGTGATTTAGATTTAAAGCGGTCCTTAATGAAAGCTGTAAGAAATGGACTTGCCAAAAGAGATGAAAATGCTGATTACTGCAAAAAGCGAGGTAAGATAGAATCAGATACAGATCTTCGTGATTATGAGAGAATTCCCTTCAGTCATAAAGTAGAAGAATATAAACAGGATTATTCTGATTTTGTGGAGAAAGAAAAAGATAATATTACAGCTTATTTTGAAAATGAAGTTAAGCCACATGTGCCAGAAGCCTGGGTTGATTACTCTTATACCAGAGTTGGGTATGAGATTCCTTTTACCAGATATTTTTACGAGTTTGAAGAGTTAGAGCCTTCTCATGAGATTAAAGAAGATATAGAAAAGCTGGAAGCAGAAATCAATGAGATTATGCAGAAAGTTTTAGGGTAGTGGTTATGATGAGAGAATATAAGAGATATGATGAGTATAAGGATAGTGGTGTTGAATGGATAGGTACGATTCCTAATGAGTGGGATGTTGAAAGATTTAGAACCTTAACCAAGAATATTCAAAATGGAAAATGGGGAGAAGAAGCTCAAAACAATAGTGATGATATATATTGTGTAAGAGTTGCTGATTATAATAGAGAGAAAAATATAGTTGAAGATCAAGAATTCACCATTAGGAATTTAGATAAATCAAGTAGAGAAGAACTATTATTAGAAAAAGATGATTTATTACTTGAAAAATCTGGTGGTGGTGATAAACAACCTGTTGGATTTGTTGCACAATATAAATCTGAAAAACCAGCCATTTATGCTAATTTCATGGCTAAGATAGAACCAAGAAAAGAATATATAAAAACTGATTATTTAAAGTATGTGAATGTTTCTGTTTATCAAAAAAGAGAAATTTTAAAAGTTATTAATCAAACAACAGGAATTCAAAATTTAGATACAAAAAGATATTTAGAAATTGAATGTCCTTTACCTTCCAAAAGTGAACAACAAAAAATAGCATCATATCTCGACCAAAAAACAACTGAAATAGATAAGATAATAAATAAAAAAGAAAAGCTTATAGACAATCTTGAAAAATATAAAAAATCAGTTATAACTGAAGCTGTAACTAAAGGTAAATTAGGAGATAAATATCTTAGTGAGGATGGAGAATTAGTTGATGAGATTGAGATGAAAGATAGTGGAGTTGAATGGATTGGCGAGATACCTGAATATAGTGATGTAATACCATTTAAAAGAATCTCCATTATTACTTCAGCTAAGAGAATTCATGAAAAAGATTATAGAGATAAAGGAATTCCATTTTATCGCTCAAAAGAGGTCGCTAGGTTGAGTAAAAGATTAAAGGCTGAAGCAAGGAATTACATTTCTAAAGAACTTTTTAATAAAATAAAAAATAGATATGGTATTCCTGAAAAAGGAGATATTTTGATTACTTCTATTGGAACAATAGGGCAAGTTTGGGTTTGTGATGGTAGAGATTTTTATTATAAAGATGGAAATATTACTCAAATTATTTTAGAATCTAATAATTATATCAATTCTAAGTTTATAAAATATTGTTTTGATTCAAATTTAATAAAAAAGCAATATAAAAAAATGTCAGCAGGATCAACTTTGCAAGCATTAACAATTGAAAAAATAAAAGAATTAATTATCATTCAAAGTAATAAAAAAATAAAAACAAATATCGTAAATTATCTAGATAATAAAATTCAAGAAATAAACAACCTTATCAATAAAACAAAAGAATCAATAGAAAAGTATAAAGAATATAAAAAGTCTCTAATTTTTGAAGCTGTTACAGGTAAAATAGATTTAAGAGATTACGAATTAGAAGGGGGAGAAAAACTTGCTGAGCACAATAACTCCAGCGAAACTGAAAGAAAACGCCTTTCAGCAGTTGATTAAAGAATATCTGATTTATGAGAATGGTTATGTTGAGAGTAGCAATTTAAACTATGATAAATATCATGCTTTAGATACAGAAATGTTATTTGAATTTCTGGAAACAACTCAGGAAAAAATCATGCAGGAACTAAAAAATATTTATGGACCTGAGTATAAACAGAAAATAGTTAAAAGATTAAATGAAGAATTAGCCAGGAGAAGTATGATTGATGTAATCAAACATGGTATCAAAGATTATGGCAAGAAATTGGACTTAGCATATTTTAAGCCCCCGACAGATTTTAATGAAAAATTAAATAAACTGTATAATCAGAACATCTTCTCCGTGATCGATGAATTAAATTATAAGGATAAGAAAAGAATTGATGTTGTTCTTTTTCTAAATGGTTTACCTATCATAACAATGGAGCTAAAAAATCAAGATACAGGGCAGGATTATAAGAATGCTATTTACCAATATAAAAATGATAGATCACCTAATGAAAAATTATTTAGATTTAAGCAGCGTTCAATAGTAAACTTTGCTGTTGATAAAGATGAAGTCTATATGACAACTGAACTTAATGGAAAGGATACTTTCTTTCTCCCCTTTAATAAAGGAAAAGGCAGAGGTAAATCCAAAAAAGCTGGTAACCCTGAAGTTGAGGGCAAATTAAAAACACATTATCTCTGGGAGGATATTTTCAAGAAAGATCAGCTTTTAGAGATCCTGCAGAAATTTGTCTTTATTGATGTTGAAGAAGATATTGATGAGCAGGGAGATCTACATAAAGATGAAAAGTTAATATTCCCTCGTTACCATCAGTTGGATGTAGTATCTAAAATATTGAATGATGTTAAAGATAAGAAGGCTGGCCATAAGTATCTGATTCAGCATAGTGCAGGCTCAGGTAAGACCTATTCAATCACGTGGTTAGCCCATAGATTGTCCAGTTTACATGATAGAGATAATAATCCTATCTTTAGCAGTGTGATAGTTGTTACCGACAGAGTTTCTTTAGACCAGCAGCTGCAGGAGACTATTTATCAGATAGATCATAAGCTGGGTGTAGTAGCTCCCATCAAAAAAGATTCACATCAATTAGCTGATGAATTAAATTCAGGTACCAATATTATTATCAGTACAATCCAGAAGTTTCCTTTTATCCTGGACAAGGTATCAAATACTAAAGACAAAAACTTTGCAATTGTAATTGATGAGGCACACTCTTCTACCAGTGGTAAAAATATCTTAGCTTTAAAAGAATCCTTATCCTTAGAAGAGGCAGCTGAATTGGATAGACAAGCAGAAATGAATTCTGATGATGTTGAGGATAAGATCAACAAGGAATTAATGCGGGTTCAGAGTCTGGATTCCTTGAGCTTCTTTGGTTTTACAGCTACACCTAAATCTTCGACACTAGAACTCTTTGGTTCTACTAATAAGGTAGGTAAAAGGGAGCCGTTTCATGTCTATTCAATGCGGCAGGCAATAGAAGAAGGTTTTATTTTAGATGTTTTAGAAAACTATATGACCTACAAAACTTATTATCGGGTTAATAAAAAGATTAAAGATGATCCAGAGTTTGAAAAGTCAAGAACTTCAAAAGAGATTGCCAGGTTTGTAAGCCTTCACCCTCACAACATATCACAGAAAACTGAAATAATGATTGAACATTTCCGTGATAAGACAATGCATAAAATTGGTGGAGAAGCTAAAGCAATGCTTGTTACCTCTTCTCGTCTACATGCAGTCAGATATAAGAAGTCTTTCGATAAATACATTAGAGATAAGGGCTATAAAAACCTAAAAAGTTTAGTCGCTTTTTCAGGCACAGTCAAAGATGATGGTTTTGAATATACGGAACCCAAAATGAATGACGGCATACCAGAATCTGAAACAGCTAAAGAATTTGATAAAGATGAATATCAGATCCTTTTAGTTGCTAATAAATATCAGACTGGCTTTGACCAGCCAAAACTGCACACCATGTTTGTTGACAAGCGGTTGAGAGGTGTTAATGCTGTCCAGACTTTATCCCGTTTAAATAGGACATATAAGGGAATTAAAGAGGATACATTTGTCCTTGATTTTGTCAATGAAGCTGATGATATCAAGAATGCTTTTGAACCTTATTATGATGTAACAAGACTGGATTCAGATAATATAAATCCAAATGAGATGTACACTCTTTATGATGAGATAATGAATTCCATGCTTATCAATAAAGATGATATTTATGATTTTGCTCAATGCTATTATGAGAATGACTCTACAGAAGAGATAATAGCCGCTGGAGATAATGCTCTATCTCACAGTGCAGATAGAATAAGAAATTTATCGAAAGAAGATAAATTAGAATTCAGATCTAAAATGAAACGATTTATTAACCTCTATAATCTAGTGCTGCAGGTTCATCCTATTAAAGATGCTGATCTGCACAAGATGAATATTTATTTAAGATTCCTGCTTAAAAGAATTGATATTGAGACTCCAGGTAATGTAGATATTTCTGATAAAGTTGTATTGGAATACTATCAGCTTGAGAATAAAGGTCAGCAGAGTATCGGATTAATTGGTGAAGAAGAGCTTACTGGACCATCTCTTGGCAGTGGCAGCTATCACGAGGAAGAAAAAGAGTATTTGAGTGTTATTATTGAGAGATTGAATGAAAAGTTCCAAACTGACTTCTCAGAGGCAGCTAAAGTTGCCACCGAGCAAATGACTAATAAGTTAAAGAATGATGATGACTTAAAGAAAAGAGCTCAGGCTAATAGCTTGGAAGATTTCAAGATTGCTGTTAAGAAGAAGTTTACCGACACAGTTGTTGAGTCGTATAATGAAAATACTGAGTTCTATGGTAAGATTCTTAATGATAAAGACTTTAAGGAGCAGCTGATGGAGTTGATTATTATTGATCTTTATCGGAGTTTGAATGATAACTAGCTATTATTTTGCAGGATAAAATTATTTGCCATAGAAGTAATATAATATGCTCATTAATTCAAGATTAATGCAGGAGGTTTGCTAATGGCTGATATCTATTTTGATGAAAAACACTTTTTAACATCTGATCCTAATTTAACAGAAAATGAGGATTTAAGGGAACCTCAGATTGAAGCCTATTACAAGGCATTTAATCATTTTATAAAATATAATAAAACTTCTCATGCAATTATAGTTCTTCCTACAGGTGTAGGCAAAACAGGCTTGATGGGTATTTTGCCTTACCATATTTCTGAAGGTAGAGTTTTAATTATTACGCCTGGAACCACAATTAGAGATT
Organism: Halanaerobium saccharolyticum; assembly: GCF_003053565.1. GTDB lineage: Bacteria > Bacillota > Halanaerobiia > Halanaerobiales > Halanaerobiaceae > Halanaerobium > Halanaerobium saccharolyticum_B. Next base: position 77,390 of record NZ_QAXS01000001.1, read on the forward strand.
CTGTTGTTGACTCTTTAAATCCTAAAAACCCTGAAAACTTTTGGCTAAAAAGAAAAGTGTTTAATCAAGTTGATGAGTTACCAACTCTAATCGAATATGAGGGAGATAAAACACCTAATGAGATACTTGAAAATGCTAATATAGTGGTTTTAAATATCCATAAACTTCAAGAAAGACTTGAATCTTCACTTATAAATAGACTTAATGCCGATTTTTTCGATATGATTTTAATAGATGAAGCTCATCATTCTACAGCAGATACCTGGGTTGAGGCAACTAATTATTTTTTAGCTGAAAAGGTTGTCAAATTAACAGGCACACCTTTCAGAAGTGATGGTAAACCTATAGTTGGTGATGAAATATTTAGGTATAAATTAAGTGCTGCTATGGCAAATGGTTATGTCAAGAGTCTGGAAGATCTTGTACATATACCAGAAGAATTGCATCTAACTGTTGATAATGATTCTTCTGAAGTGTATACTGTAGAGGAAATATATGAAATGGGAATAAAAGATGAAAACTGGGTAAGCCGCTCTGTTGCATATTCTAAAGAATGTTCACAAAAAGTGGTGAATAGAAGTATAGAACAGTTGGAGGAAAAAGCTAAGTATAGTGATTTGCCACATAAAATCATAGCTGTTGCCTGTAGTATTGAACATGCTGAGCAAATTAAAGCTTTATACGAGCAGATGGAATATACAGCAACAATTATTCATAGTAAATTGAAAGAAGAAGAATTACAGATGGCATATAAAAATATTGAAAATGATAGAACACAGGTAGTTGTTAATGTTGCAATGCTTGGTGAAGGATATGATCACAAATATTTGTCTGTAGCTGCATTGTTTAGGCCCTTTAGAAGCAGATTGCCTTATGCTCAGTTTGTAGGTAGAATTTTAAGAAGAATACCAGATTCTGAAGCTCAAAGCGCTCAAGACAATGTTGGAGTTATAGTTTCTCATGAACATTTATATTTAAGAGATTTATGGAATTATTATAAAAAAGAGATTCAAGAGAGTAATACAATTCGTTTATTGGATGAATTGGAGAAATCAGAAATAGATCTTGGGTTTGAAGGTGAGTCCAATCGTGATTACTCAATTGGTAAAGCAACTGAAAAGGGTGAAGGGGAAACCATTATAGATTCTTATATCACCACAGAATTGATAGAAAAACAAAGAGAAGAGAAAGCTAAAAGGAAACAGGCCATTATAGAATTACAAAATTTATTAGAAATCAAAAAAGAGGAAGCTGTAAAAATTTATGATCAAAACCAAAGTAAAAAGTCTAAAATTAAAAGGCCAGATCAATATTTTAAGGATCAAAAAAACAAAATAGATAATTTAATCAGATATGAAATAGTACCAGAAATAATTAGTGATTTTAAATTAGATGCTTCGGATAATGACATTAAGAACTCTAAACTTTTCGAGGGGGAATTTTCGTGGATCAAAAAAATTAATTCTAATGCAGGGATGCTGGCAACTTATTTTAATAATGCTTTAAAAATGAAAATTGATAAAAAGAGAAAAGACTGGAAGTTAGCTGATTATGAACATGCTTTTGAAAAGGTAAAGCCAATAAGGGAATATGTTGAAAATGTATTGAAAAATTATTTAAGTCCAGGAGATGAAAAGAATGAGAAAAGATATTGAAAAATTGTACGACTTGTTTTATTCATCTATTTTAACTCCGCACAATTTATTAGATAATATTGAGTTAGGTAATTACCGCTATATTAAGTATTATCAAGAGAACAATAAAACAATAGCAGAGATAGAATGTGAAGTTGAGGGTGAATTTGTAGTTTTTTATTATAAATTTGATCAAAAAAATAGGTTGGACAGTGTTTTTATGGGAGAAAACAAAAAATTAGTTTATGATAGAGAGCTGGAAAAACAGTATCAACTTGCTGAAGTTGTTCAAAATCAAATAGAAATAAAAAATAGTTTGAATAAAGCACAGTAGATTAGGAATTTATTGAAGTTGCAAACTCTTGATTTTTCCATTATAATATAACCTAGAAACTACGGAAGGTTTGCAGGGTCAAAAGTGTTAATACCCAAAAAGTCAAACGCTTTTCAAATTTTTATACTGGAAATCTTATTTAAATAACTCTAAATATTTTCTGAAAATGGTCTTTTTTATTGTCGTCAAGACACTTAAATCAACATTAAAAACAGCTCACAAAGGCTGTTAGTTCAATGAATATAATTTTTTCTCAAAAATCACTTGACGATAATAAGAGTAACTGTTATAATATTTATTGTTGCTTAAGAAAAGTTTTAGCGTGCGCCTGTAGCTCAACTGGATAGAGCGTCTGACTACGGATCAGAAGGCTAGGGGTTCGACTCCTCTCAGGTGCGCCATTTTAAATTTTTAATTTTTTGTTTTATCAGGAGATATTCTATGGAAAATGATATAAAATATATGAAGATGGCCCTGGCAGAAGCCAGGAAAGCTTATCAAAGAGCTGAAGTACCAATCGGTGCAGTTGTTGTCTGTGATGACCAGGTTGTTGGCCGTGGGTTTAATCTCCGGGAGCAAACTCAGGATCCAACTTCTCATGCCGAAATGATTGCTCTAAGAGAAGCAGCCAAAAATGAGGCTAGCTGGCGCTTGGAAGATTGCCAGCTTTATGTGACTTTAGAGCCCTGCCCAATGTGTGCAGGTGCAATTCTACAGTCTAGGATTAAACGCCTTGTTTATGGAGCCAGTGATCCCAAAGCCGGAGCTGTCAAGAGCCTCTATCAGCTTTTAGATGATGACCGTTTTAATCATCAGGTAGAAGTTGAAGCAGGAGTAATGGAAGCAGAATCAGCTCAGCTTTTAAAAGATTTTTTCCGTGAGTTAAGACAACGGAAGGATGGGTGAGTCTGGCTGAAACCGCTCGACTCGAAATCGAGTAGACAGTTTTGCTGTCTCGGGGGTTCAAATCCCTCTCCTTCCGCCATTATATTTTATCATCCATAGTTTATATATAAATTTTCAAAGTAGAGACTGAGAAGAGAAGTGTTATTAAATTTGAGTATTCGAATTTAATCCTACTTCTGACTTCTTACATCCTACTTCTTTACGGAGAGGTGTCCGAGTCTGGCTTAAGGGGCCCGCCTGGAAAGCGGGTGTAGGCTCAAACCTACCGAGGGTTCGAATCCCTCCCTCTCCGCCATTAAAACTTTATAATTTTTGAATAAGATTTGGCCGCACTAGATGGGGTGGTAGCGGTACCCTGTAACCTGCAAACCGCTATAGCAGGATTGACGCCGTGGCTGAGGATTTTTTCTTTCAGGGTCTGGCCCTGATAAGTAGTGTTGACAATTGGGTCTCGCGCAATGGAGTCTTGTGAACCCCGTCAGGTCCGGGAGGAAGCAGCGGTAAGCAAGTCGCTCCATGTGCCGCGAGGGTGCCTGGTTCGAGCCAACTGTCAGGGTAACGCCTGGGAGAAGATCTTCGAAGCTCGGTGTGCGGCCACTATTTTAAAACACCCGGAATAGGGTGTTTTTGTTATATAATACTATTTTTGAGGTGAAAAAAATGTCCTTTCTCTCTCTTTATCGAAAATACAGGCCAGAAAATTTCAATGATCTGATTGGTCAGGATCAGGTTAAAATAACTTTAAAAAATGCTCTAAAAAATGATAGAGTGGCTCATGCCTACCTATTTGCCGGTCCCCGCGGAACAGGGAAAACTTCAACTGCGAAGGTTTTTGCTAAGTCGCTTAACTGTGCTAATCCGTCTGCTGACTTTGAACCCTGTGGCGAGTGTAATTCCTGCCAGCGGATTGAAAAAGGAAATTCACTTGATGTAATCGAAATTGATGCCGCTTCAAATCGCGGTATTGATGAGATTAGAGAATTGAGAGAAAAGGTTAAATTCTATCCCGGTGAAGGCCAGTACAAGGTGTATATCATTGACGAAGTACACATGCTGACCAAGGGAGCTTTTAATGCCCTCTTAAAAACTTTAGAAGAACCGCCGGAGAGTGTAGTTTTTATCCTGGCAACTACCGAACCTCACGAAGTTATTACAACTATTATGTCCCGCTGTCAGCGCTTTGATTTCACCCTATTAACTTTAACCAACTTAAAAAAGCGGTTAAAATATATAGCGGAAGCTGAAGGTTATGAGATTGACAGAGAAGCTCTGGATATTTTAGCCCGCAGTGCCCGGGGTGGAATGAGAGATGCAATCAGCCTTTTGGATCAGGCCATTTCTTTTAGTGATGGTCAGCTCAGTGTTGATGAGATTTCGCGGATGCTGGGCAGAATTGATAAATCGGATTTAAAAGACTTTTTACTTCATCTAAGCAGCGAACAAAGCCAGCCGGCCTTAGAATTATTAGATAAACAGCTGGAATCTGGCCTGGGAATTGAAAGATTTAGTGATGAATTGATAGAATACTGCCGTGAACTACTTCTAGTTAAGGAATGCGGAATTGATTCCGGGATTTTAGAGTATTCCCGCAGCTATTTAGAAGAAATTGCTTCTGTGGCTGCAAATTTGAGTACTAAAAAGATAACTCGAATCATTGATGAATTTGCTTCTTTAAAACAAAAGCTGCGCTCAAGTGCCAGACCCCGTTTACAATTGGAGATAAGTGTTATAAAATTAAGTAGTAGGGGAAGCAGTGGAAGTTCCCTGGAGGCACGTCTTTCTGAACTAGAATTTAAACTGGATAATTTCTTAACCAGCAGCGGAGATTCTGCAGGAAATAGTAGTTCTGATTTCAAGCAGAAAATTGAAGCACAAAAGACTGCTGCTGAAAAAGAAAAAACCAGTCAGAATAATGAGCAGAACAATCAAAGTAAGAGAAGCAGTAAAGAAGAAAATACAGATAAAGATAAAAATAAAATTCAAAAAAATAATAGAGAAACCGCTCCAACTCAGCCAGCGGGTAGAAAGCCGCAGCAGGAGAAAGAGAAAAAAGCTAAGTCGGAAACAGAGCCGGCAGCAGAGAAAACTGCTTCAGCTGAAAAATCAGCTGCCGCAGCTTCTTCAAAAGAGAGTCCCCAAAAACCAGCAGCTGCTGGTGGGGCTGTCAGCCTAAATCAGGTTAAAGAAAATTGGGCTCGAGTTTTAAAAGAAACCCGTCAGCTCGATATTTCTGTTCAGGCACTCTTGCGAGAGGGAGAACCGGCGGCAGTGGAAGGAAAAACAGTTATTATTGCTTTTCCAGAATCTAAAAAGTTTCATTATAAAGGAGCATCTTCCAACAAGGCGCTGGTGGCCAGAGTTTTAAGAAATGTCTTAAATGAGGCTGTAGAGATAGAATTTCAGCTTGGTGCTAAAAAAAAACTAGCTGACGAGCCGGAAACTTCTGCTCCAGATAGGAGCGAAGGAGTTGAGGTTGTTGAAGATTCTAAACCTGCTGCTGACCGCGGACAGAACAGCGGTGCAGAGATTGATCCGGCAGTAGAAGAGGTTGATAATCCTTCAAATAAAGCTGAGGAATCTTCAAAAAATAGTGATCAAAATTTAGAAGCTGAAGAACCTGCTTCTCAGTCAGCTGAAGTGGCTGAGCAGGCCGGTGATTTGGATATAGAAAGTTTAGCCAGAATTTTTTCTGGTGAGATTATTGAAGTGGACAAATCAATTTTAGAAAATAGAGGAGGAAATTAAAATGAATATGCAAAAAATGATGAAACAGGCACAGAAGATGCAGGCTAAGATGGCTAAGATGCAGGAAGAACTGGAAGAAAAGACACTTGAGGCAACTGCCGGTGGTGGAGCTGTTAAGGTAGTAGTTAATGGTAAGCAGGAAGTTGTTGATCTGCAGATTGATCCTGAAGTAGTTGATCCTGAAGATGTAGAAATGCTGGAAGACCTTGTACTGGCAGCAGTCAATCAGGGTATGCGCGAAATTCAGGAAATGGTAAATGACGAAATGGGTAAAGTGACTGGTGGTATGAATCTACCAGGGATGCCCTAATGAATCCATATCCTAAACCTATGGGGAAATTGATCGGCGAGCTCAGTAAACTGCCCGGTATCGGGCCTAAAACTGCTCGCCGTCTTTCTTTTTATATACTCGGTCAGCCGAAAAGTGAGGTAAAAAACCTCTCAGAGGCGCTGATTGAGGCCCGCGAAAAAATCAATTACTGTTCTAACTGTAATCACCTGACTGAAGGGGAGACCTGTACTTTCTGCCAGTCTGAAGATCGTGATAGAACTTCAATCTGTGTTGTCGAAAGCCCGCGTGATGTAGTGGCAATGGAAAAGACCGGTGAGTATAATGGACTTTACCATGTGCTGCACGGAGCTATCTCTCCTATGGATGGAATTGGCCCTGATGAGATAAGAATCCGAAATTTGATTCCCCGCCTGGAAAAAGATGAGGTTAAAGAGATTATTGTAGCGACTGATCCTAACGCTGAGGGTGATGCGACTGCGATGTATCTTGCTAAACTGATTAAGCCGCTGGGAGTTAAGGTGACCCGGATAGCTCACGGAATCCCTGTTGGTGGAGATCTAGAGTACGCAGATGAGGTAACCCTCTCTAAAGCTCTGGAGGGAAGAAGAGAGTTATAAGTATTTTCGTTTATGTTTGTTTATGAGCGTTTATGTACACGCACCGTGAACCTGTCGGATTTTGTCGCCGCCAGTAGCAGAGAAAGTAAATACAGCAGAGAAGTCCCTTTCTGAGGGGCTTTTTTCTTTATCAGCAGCAGTAATTTAAGCAGATATTTCGACATAAATCGGGTGGTTCACGGTGCATGTACGTTTTATTTACTTGACATTACCCTTAAGCTTTGTTAAAATACTTAAAATATTAGATTCCTAAAAAGCTAAACTATTATCCTTTTATCTCAAATTATTACATATTTATTAGGGCTAATTTAATGGCTTACAGTTCATAATTTTTAGCATTAATTTTTAAAAAATCCAAGGAGGTTGGTTATGGAAAAAATAATTAAAGAAGGCTTGACTTTTGATGATGTTCTGCTGGTACCGGCAGAATCAAATGTAGTACCCAAAGAAGTAAGTACAAGATCTAAACTGACTGATGAAATTTATCTCAACACTCCGATTATCTCTGCTGGAATGGACACTGTTACTGAAGGTGATATGGCAATTGCAATGGCCAGAGAGGGTGGTCTGGGTGTTATTCACAAAAATATGCCGATTGCAGATCAGGCAGCAGAAGTTGATCGAGTAAAGCGCTCTGAAAGTGGAGTCATTGTTGATCCCTTTTTCTTAACTCCGGATGCCTTGATTGAAGAGGCTGAAGCCCTGATGTCTAAATATCATATTTCTGGGGTGCCGATTGTTGATAAAGATGAAAAACTGCTCGGAATTTTAACCAATAGAGATCTCCGTTTTGTCGAGGATTATAAACGTCCTGTTTCGGAAGTAATGACAGACGAAGAACTGGTTACTGCTCCAGTTGGAACCGATTTAGAGGGTGCCAAGGACCAGTTAAGAAAACATAAAATTGAAAAATTACCAATTGTTGATGATGAAGGAATTTTAAGAGGTTTAATTACTATTAAAGATATAGAAAAGGCAAAACAGTATCCGCTGGCCTCCAAGGATAAGCAGGGAAGACTGCTGGCAGCTGCAGCTGTAGGAACCGGTAATGATACAGATGAGCGGGTAGCTGCTTTAGTAGAAGCAGGGGTTGATATCCTGGTTATTGATACAGCTCACGGCCATTCGCAAAATGTATTAAATGTGGTTAAAAATATCAAAGCTAAGTACCCGGAATTACCTGTAGTTGCAGGTAATGTGGCAACTGCTGAAGCGACAGAAGCACTGATTAAAGCTGGAGCAGATGTGGTTAAAGTTGGAATCGGACCTGGCTCGATCTGTACGACCAGAGTTGTAGCTGGTGTTGGTGTTCCTCAGATTACTGCTATTAATGATTCTGCAGAGGTAGCCAAAAAATATGGTAAGACAATTATTGCAGATGGCGGCATTAAATATTCCGGAGATATTGTGAAGGCAATTTCTGCCGGAGCCAATACAGTAATGATTGGAAGCCTGCTGGCCGGAACAGAAGAAAGCCCGGGAGAGTTAGAAATTTATAAAGGAAGAAGTTATAAAGTTTACCGCGGCATGGGCTCAGTTGGTGCGATGAAGAAGGGGAGTAAGGACCGCTACTTCCAGGAAGATGAAACTGAAGCAGAAAAATTTGTGCCTGAGGGAATTGAAGGTCGAGTGCCCTATAAAGGTACATTAGGTGAAACAATTTATCAGCTGCTCGGAGGTTTGAAATCGGGTATGGGATACTGTGGAACCCCGGATATTGATTCACTGATCAATGATTCTAAGATGATCAGAATTTCTGCAGCCGGTCTCCGCGAAAGCCATCCTCATGATGTAAAGGTTACTAAAGAAGCTCCAAATTACAGTGTTGATTAAAATTGTAGTTGAGGCAGCTAAATAGATATTATAAGCTCTCTGCTTTTTTAGGCAGAGAGTTTTTGTTTTAGACTGGCTTAAATAGTTTGGACCAGTCTAAGCTTAGTTTTTGCGGGCTGTCACTATCATATCTTTGTTGCTAGTTTTACAGACATAAGCTCAAAATAGTATTAAGATTATATCTGTAAGTTAAAAAGTTTTTAAACTAAATTGAATTTAAAATGATGAAAATCATAATCCTATTAAAGTAATAACAGGGGGAATTGAAATGAGCGAAAAAAATAGACAGGAAGAAAACTTGATTATTATTGGTGGTGGACCTGGTGGTCTTTCTGCTTCCATTTATGCAGCAAGAAATGGTGTGGCACCACTGGTTTTAAATGGTCCTGAGCCAGGTGGCCAGATTACAACAACTTCCGAGCTTGAAAACTATCCTGGTTTTCCAGAGCCAGTTGGAGGTTTTGAGCTGACTCAGAAGATGACAGAGCAGGCCGAAAATTTTGGTGTGCGGCTGGAATATGAAAGTGCTGAAGAAGTTGATTTTTCTGGAGATAAATTTATTGTAAAAACTGAAGCTGGAGAATACATTGCAGATTCGATTATTATCGCAACCGGTGCTGAGCCCAAGACTTTAGGTCTTGACAAGGAGGACAGCCTGCGTGGTAATGGAGTTTCTTACTGTGCAACCTGTGATGCAGCCTTTTTCAGAAACAAAGAGGTGGCAATTGTAGGTGGTGGTGACACAGCTTTATGGGAATCAACTTTCCTGGCTAAATTTGCAGAGAAGGTATATATTCTGCACCGCCGTGATAAATTCAGAGGAGCCAAAATCCTTGGTGACAGAGTAAAAGCCAAAGAAAATATCGAAATTCTCTGGGATACAGAGGTAAAAAGTATCAAAGGTGAAAAGAAATTAGAAGGACTGCGCATTTTCAATAATAAAACAAATGAAGAGCGGGACCTTGATGTAGATGGATTGTTTGTTGCTATCGGTCATCATCCCCGCACCGAATGTCTTAACGGTCAGATTGAGCTGGATGACTATGGTTATATTGTAACAGACAAAAAACAGCACACAAATGTGCCTGGAGTTTTCGCCTGTGGTGATGTACAGGATCCTGACTACAGACAGGTTGTAATTGCAGCTGGATCTGGCGCAAAAGCAGCAATCGAAGCTTCAGAATACATTGAGGAAAAGGAAAATGCTTTTCCTGCTAAAGAAGTTAAGATGAAAAACATGGATCAAGAGTCAGATTCAGAAGAAAAAGCAGCAGGAGAAAAAGAAGAAGGAAGTTTAAATTTAAGTCTTAGTCTTGATTAAGTCAGATAAAAATCAAAATCAGCTAAAGATATATTAATTATCTAACCGACGGGCGTTCTGTCTTATTGAAGAATGTTCGGTCGGTTTTTTTCTTTAAAGCAGAAAAAATTCCCGGCTAAAAAAATTAAATAGAGTTTTGAGCTTGATTGCATTAGCCGGGTGATTATTATATAATTATAATATAAATAAGATTATTTTAACAAAGTTTAGAGAGGGGCTGGCGGTTTTGGCAGAAGGTTTTTTTATTACATTCGAAGGTATTGAGGGATCAGGAAAGACAACCCAGATCAACTTACTTGCAGGTTACCTGGAGGAAAAGGGTTATGAGGTTTTAGTCAGCAGGGAGCCGGGTGGAACTCCTCTTGGAGAAAAAATCAGGCAGCTGCTTTTAGATCCTCAGTATGATTCGATGGATTACAGAACAGAAATTCTTCTTTATGCTGCCGATAGAGCTCAGCATGTTAAGGAAAAAATCAAACCTGCTTTAGAGCAGGGAAAAATTGTTATTTCAGATAGATTTGCAGACTCAAATTTGGCCTATCAGGCTGCAGGTAGAGGTCTCGATTATGAGATGGTTTATCAGATTAATGACTGGGTAATCGATTCAACCTGGCCTGATCTAACTTTGATACTGGATATAGATATTAAAGAAGGCTTAAAAAGAGCCAGAGCTTTAAGCCTTGATGAAGCAGGTGACAGACTGGAAAGAGAAGTTGACGATTTTCATCAGCGGGTTAGAGATGCTTATCTTGAAATGGCAGAGTCTGAAAGGTTTGCCCTGGTAGATGCGGGCGGAACTAAAGAAGAAGTCCAGAAAGATATAAAAAAAATTATCGCCAGGAGGTTATTCTAATGGAAAAAAGAGCAGAAACAGGTAAAACAGTTAAGATGGTAGTTGCTGTAGTTCATGACCATGATGCGGCTGATCTGCTGGAAGCACTGACAACAGCTGGTTTTCAGGCAACTAAAATGGCATCTACAGGTGGTTTTTTAAGAGAAGGGAATACTACTTTTATGATTGGCTCAGATGAGGAGCATGTGGAGGAAGTCCTGGATATCATCAAAGAAAATTGCGAGTCGCGCAACAAAACTGTAGCACCAATGTCACCTGTGGCAAATTCATTAGAGGGATATTACTCCTTTCCCATGGAGATTAAAATTGGGGGAGCAACTGTTTTTATTATTGATGTAGAGCAGTTTATCAAGATGTAGAGATTAAGCTGCAGTCCCTGTAGACTATTTTTCTAATTTATCTTTTTAATTATAGAGCAGATTCTTAGCCAGTCAGAAGAAGTTTAAAGGAGTTTTTAAATGAGTTTTAACTCAGTTATTGGACAAAAGGAAGCGGTAGAAATACTGCAGGATGAAATTAAAAAGGATCGAATCAGCCATGCCTACCTTATTTCTGCAAAAAAAGGCAGCGGCAAGTCAAAACTGGCTTTTGAATTTGCAAAGGCCAGTTTTTGTGAGGAAGCTGAAGCTGACAGCTGCGGCAGCTGTATTAACTGCCGTAAAATGGATCACCAGAATCATCCCGATTATAAGGTGATTTCTGTGCTGGAAGGTAAAAGCGCAATTTCAATTGATCAGATCAGGGAGTTAAAAAAGGAAATAGCCTATAAGCCCTATGACAGTGATCACAAGATATATATTATTGAAGCAGCCGAGAAAATGACGAAAGAGGCGGCCAATTCACTTTTAAAAACCTTAGAAGAACCACCCTCTTTTGCTACGATCATCCTGCTGGTTGAAGACAGCGGCAAACTGCTGCCGACAATTGTCTCCCGCTGTCAGCAGATCAAGCTGCGGAATGTAGATCGAGCAGAGATCAAAAAAATGCTGCTTGCAGAAGGCTTGACTGAAGAAAGAGCAGAAATTATCAGCCTGGCTGCTGCTGGAAGTCCGGGCAGGGCTTTGGATATTATAGAAATTGAAGACTATTTTAAAGAAAGACAGCAGATTTATGATTTTCTGAAAGATATAAAATCCAAAAATACAATAGAAATTTTCAAAATTACTGAAAAAATCACATCACTGCTTAAAGCTGATTTTCCCTGTTTTAATTTGCTATCAGACTGGTATCGCGATATAATGATGATTAAACAGGATTATCTGGAAGCAGTGATCAATAAAGACTATTTTGAGGAATTAAAAGAGCTTGCTGCAGAGCTGAGCCTGCAGGGGTTGATTAGTGATTTGGAGTTAATAGCTCAGACTGAAGAATATATAGAGCGCAACATTCGAGAAGAACTTAGTCTGGAAGTCTTATTTTTCAAACTGCGCCAGCCTGATCAAGAATAGATAAATGAGGTGTGTATTTTAATGAAGACGGTAGTTGGAGTAAGTTTTAAAAAAGCCGGAAAAATCTATTATTTTGATCCTGATGATTTAGAGATAAAAACCGGAGATTATGTAATAGTAGAGACTGCCCGGGGTATAGAATATGCCGAAGTAGTTGTTGGTAAAAAAGAAGTCTCAGATGACGAAATAGTGGCGCCTTTAAAGGATGTTATCAGAAAGGCGACTTTAAAAGATAGAGATAGACATGAACGCAATCTTGAACTGGAAGAAGAAGCATTTGATATTTGTCTTAAAAAAATTGATAAACACGGACTGCCGATGAAGCTGATAGATGTAGAATATACTTTTGACCACAATAAAATTATATTTTACTTTACAGCTGACGGCAGGGTAGATTTTAGAGAACTCGTTAAGGATCTGGCATCTGTTTTTAAAACCAGAATTGAACTGCGTCAGATTGGTGTTCGGGATGAGGCCAAAATGCTTGGCGGCCTTGGACCCTGTGGACTGCCGGTCTGCTGTGCTACTTTCCTGCGGGATTTTCAACCAATTTCGATTAAAATGGCTAAAAAACAGGATTTATCATTAAATCCTTCCAAAATATCAGGTCTCTGCGGCCGCTTGATGTGCTGTCTGCGCTACGAATCCCAGACCTATAAAACTCTAAAAAGGTTAATGCCCAATGTTGGCGAAAAAATTGAGCTGGAGATGGGTAAAGGAAAAGTTGTAGACCGTAATCTGGTTAAACATACGGTAGAAGTTGATATTGGCACAGAGGAAAATATCGAAGTTGATGTAGATGATCTGGACGAATATGACTTAGATTAAATGGAAAGGAAGGAAATTTAATGGATCAGGAAATATTGAGCAGCCTTGCCCATTTTCAGGAACAGATCGAGGCACTTTCCCTCCGTTTTCATAAACTTAAAGATATTACCTACAAATTATATCAGGAAAATGAAGAGCTGCAGCGGGAAAACGAAGAATTAAGGTCACTTCTTTTTAAAGATCAGGAAGAGGCCGAAGAAGCTGTGGTCGAAAAAGAAGGATACAGTAATTTGATTCATATTTATGATGAAGGTTATCATGTCTGTCCTTTAAGTTTTGGAGAAAAAAGAAAAGGAGACTGTCTTTTTTGTTTAAATCTGCTGGAAAATCAGGGTAAGGAGAAATAATTGATGGAAGAGATTCATTATTTAATTAAAGATGAGCTCGAAATTATACAGGACGATCGTTTTTTTAAATTTGGAACTGATTCTGTACTTTTAGCAAATTTTGTGAAACTCCGCCAGGGAGATAAAGTGATTGATCTTGGTACAGGCAGTGGTGTAATCCCACTGCTTTTAGCATATAAAAATAAGGGTGTAGAAGTAACCGGGGTAGAAATTCAGCCTGAGGCAGCTGAGCTGGCCAGGCGAAATGTAGAATATAACCACCTGCAGGATCAGATTAAAATTATTAATCAGGATCTCTGTCAGCTGGATTCTGAACTGGAAGCCGGCTCATTTGAGGCTGTTGTTTCCAATCCTCCCTATCTGCCGGTTGAAGGCGGCAAAATGAAGGAAAACGATTTTGTGGCAGCTGCCCGGCATGAAATTCATGCAGAACTTGAGGATGTTGTGGCTGAGGCTGCCCGGCTTTTAAAATACGGAGGCCACTTTTTTCTTGTCCACCGCGCGGAAAGACTGACCGAGGTGATAGAAGCACTGGCCAGATATAACTGTCAGGCAAAGGAGCTGCGCCTGGTCCAGGCACGCCGTGACAGCGAAGCTGATATTTTTTTGCTCAAAGCCAAAAAGGGAGCCAATCCCGGCCTCAGAGTCAAACCGGTTTTAATAATTTATCAGGATCAGAGCAGTGAATATACCCGGGAGCTGAAGGAAATTTATGGTCAGGAATAAATTAGAGGATTAATTTTTACTAGGAGGAATTTTTTTGCAAGCAGCAAAGCTTTATTTATGTGGGACTCCAATCGGCAATTTAGATGATGTCAGTCAGCGGCTGCTGGCCACCCTAAAAAATGTTGATTTAATCGCCTGTGAGGATACCCGCAGAAGCCAGAAACTTTTAAACTATTTTTCAATCAAAAAGAAGATGCTCAGCTATCATGAGCACAACGAAAAAGAAAGAAGCAGAGAGCTGATTGAGCTTTTAATAGAGGGTAAAGATATTGCTTTAGTTAGTGATGCCGGGATGCCCGGTGTTTCAGATCCAGGAGAAATTCTGGTAAAAAAGGCAGTAGCAGCCGGAATAGAAGTTGTTCCGATCCCCGGACCGAGTGCTTTTTTAGCTGCTCTGGTGGTTTCGGGACTTGACATTTCTACTTTTTCCTTTAAAGCTTTTATTCCCCGCTTCGGCAAAAAACGTCAGCAGTTTTTGGAGGAGCTGGCTTTAGCAAAAGATACTACAGCCTTTTATGAGTCTCCCTATCGACTTAATGATACACTTAAAGATTTAAGTCAATTCAGTAGTGAGCTGGCCTCACGCCAGGCAGTTGTTGCCCGCGAAATAACCAAAATGCACGAAGAAAAATATTATGGAACAGTGGCTGAGCTTAAAGAGCGCCTGCAGAGTCAGGAAATAAAAGGGGAAATAGTTGTAGTTGTTGCCGGCCGCAGCGAAGTGGAAGAGGAAAGTGAAGGCTGGGAAGATTTAAGCATTCTGGAACATCTTAAACTTTTAATTGAGAGTGGAATGACCAAAAAGCAGGCAATTAAAAAGGTTGCCAGCCTGAGGGAACTGCCAAAGAGTGATGTTTATAAAGAAGCAGTGGTTATTTCAGTTGATAAAGATAAATTTGAATAGTTTTGAACACAATTTTTATAAATAATTAGATCAAAATATTGATGATTAAATTTGGAAAGGATGATCAATTTTGAGCAGAGATACCTATTATGTAACAACACCAATCTACTATCCAAGTGATAAATTACATATCGGCCATGCTTATACAACAGTGGCTGCCGACACAATTGCCCGCTATAAGAAGATGCAGGGTTATGACACCATGTTTTTAACCGGTTCTGATGAGCACGGGCAGAAGATTGAGCGCAAGGCTCAGGAAGCAGGTAAAGAACCCAAAGAATATGTGGATCAGATCGTAGCAACTTTTAAAGATCTCTGGGATAAGCTGGATATTGATTATGATTACTTTATCCGTACTACAGAAGAGCGCCATGAAAAAGTTGTGCAGAAAATTTTCAAAAAGCTCTATGATAAGGGTGATATTTACAAAGGTAAATATGAGGGCTGGTACTGTACTCCCTGTGAGGCTTTCTGGACCGAAAGACAGCTGGAAGAGGAAAATGGCGAGAAGGTCTGTCCTGACTGTCACCGCCCGGTAGAATGGGTAGAAGAAGAAAGTTATTTCTTTAAAATGGGGAAATATGCAGATCGTCTATTAGAACATATTAAAAGTCATCCGGAGTTTATTGAGCCGGAATCACGCCGCAATGAGATGATTAATTTTATTGAAAATGGACTTGATGATTTAAGTGTCTCAAGAACTACCTTTGACTGGGGAGTTCCGGTGCCTATTGATGAGGATCATGTTATTTATGTCTGGATTGATGCTTTAAGCAACTATATTACAGCCATCGGTTATGAGACAGACCAGGAGAACTTTGAGCGCTACTGGCCTGCTGATTTACATCTGGTTGGCAAGGATATTCTCCGCTTCCATACAGTTATCTGGCCGATTATTTTGATGGCCCTGGATCTGGAATTACCGGATCAGGTATTTGGTCACGGCTGGCTCTTAAGTGAGACAGGTAAGATGTCAAAGTCGAAGGGGAATGTAGTTGATCCCGTAGTTTTAATCAATGACTTTGGTAAGGATGCAATTCGCTACTACCTGCTGCGGGAAGTTGCCTTTGGTACTGACGGCAAATATTCTACAGAGGCACTGATTCAGCGGATTAACTCTGACCTGGCAAATGACCTGGGTAATCTTCTGAACAGAACTGTTTCCATGGTGGAGCAGTATTTTGATAGTGAGATTCCGGAGCCGGGAGAAAAAGAGGCAGTGGATAAGGAATTGATTGACCTGGCCGCTGAGACAAAAAAAGAAGTAGAAGTTGAAATGGAAGAGCTTAAATATACTGCAGCACTCGAAAAAATATGGAATTTTGTGCGCAGGACTAATAAATATATTGATCAGACAACACCCTGGATTTTAGCCAGAGAAGAAGAGAGTCGCGAAAGATTAAAAACTGTGCTCTACAATCTACTGGAATCATTGAGGATTACTGCAGTAATGTTAAAGCCTTTTCTGACAGAGGCGCCTTATAAAATGGGTGAACAGCTCGGCCAGCTTGAAGAAATTAAAAATGCCGACTGGGAGGCTGCCAACTGGGGTGCTTTAAAAACAGGTGTTAAGGTTTATAATGGGGAACCAATGTTCCCAAGAATAGATATAGAGGAGTATTTTGAAAAGGTTGAGGCCCGTAAAGAAGAGGCTGAAGCTGAAAAGAATGAGGAGGAAAATGATTTGGATTTAGTGGATATCAAGGATAGAATTACTTTTGAAGAATTTATGGATGCAGATATTAGAGTTGCTGAAATTTTAGAGGCAGAAAAAATTGAAGGCAGCAATAAACTTCTCAAGTTAAAAGTTGATATTGGCCTGGAAGAAAGACAACTGGTGGCAGGTATTGCCAAGCATTTTAGTGCTGAAGATGTAATTGGCCGTAAGATTTTGATTGTAGCCAATTTAGAGCCAGCCACAATTTTTGGAGTTAAGTCAGAGGGTATGATCTTAGCTGCCTCTGATCCAGAAGGTAAGATGGTTTTATCAACAGTAAGTTCTGATATTGCAAATGGAAGTCAGGTAAAATAATAATTAAAGCGGGAGGAATTCACAGTGAAAAATAGAGAGAATATACCCAAGGCCACAATTGAGAGGCTGCCCTTATATTACAGATGTCTCGATAAGATGGACACTTTTGAAGAAGTTGAGGTAGTTTCTTCTAAGGATCTGGGAGGAAAACTGGATATACCTTCAACTCAGGTGCGCAAGGACCTCTCTTACTACGGAGAGTTTGGGCGCCGCGGAGTTGGCTATAATGTCAGTGAACTTAAAAAATCAGTAGGTAAAATTCTGGGGGTTGACCGGGTTTGGCCGGCAATTTTAGTTGGTGCCGGTAACCTGGGAAGGGCTCTGGTTAATTATAAAAGTTTTGCTATGATGGGATTTGAAATTTCACATGTGCTGGACAATGATCTGGATAAGATCGGGAATTTAATCAATGAGCGTGAGGTTCAGAGTGCTCAGGATATGGAAAAGATAGTTGAAGAAAATGATATAAAACTGGGAGTAATTGCTGTTCCGACTGATGCGGCTCAGGAAGTTGCTGATCAGATGATTGAAGCTGGAATTAAGGCAATCTGGAACTTTGCTCCTACCAGACTTTATGTTCCTGATGAAATTGAAGTTAAAAATGAAGACCTGGCAGTAGGAATTGTTTCCTTAATCTATCATTTAAGCTGGCAGGAAGAAATGGAAGCAAAGGGTGAATAGATAGTGAGGATCGAAACAGCGGTTTTATCCAGTGGCAGCAAAGGTAATTCCACCTATATTAGAGCCGGCAAATATTCTGTTTTAATTGATGCCGGTTTAAGCGGTAAAGGTCTGGAAGAACGGATGGCTGCTCTGGATCTTGATCCAGCTGAGCTGGATGCTTTATTGATTACTCACGAACATAAAGATCATATTAAAGGAGTAGGAATCCTCTCCCGCCGCTACGATCTCCCAATCTATGCTAATGATGGGACCTGGGCTGGAGCAGAATCTGACCTGGGTAAGATTGCACCGAAAAATAAGAGAATCTTTACTGGAGATTTTATGATTGGTGAGCTCAGTTTTTCACCTTATGCAATTTCTCATGATGCTTCTCAGCCGGTGGGTTATGTCTGCCGGACTGGCAGCAAAAAAATTGTACTGGCTACTGATACAGGGGTAATGAACGAGGAAATTATTAAAAAAATTAAAGGTGCAGATTTTTTTGTGCTGGAATCCAATCATGATCTGGAGATGCTGATGACAGGTAAATATCCTTATTTTTTAAAAAATAGAATTAAGGGTATTGAAGGACATCTCTCTAATGATGACACAGCAGCTTTACTGCCCGGC
The DNA here is from genome assembly GCF_003053565.1 of Halanaerobium saccharolyticum. Taxonomy (GTDB): domain Bacteria; phylum Bacillota; class Halanaerobiia; order Halanaerobiales; family Halanaerobiaceae; genus Halanaerobium; species Halanaerobium saccharolyticum_B. The sequence goes on from NZ_QAXS01000001.1 coordinate 95,503, forward strand.
TTAATTAAGGATAATTTTCCGACAGTAGTGCTGGCTCATTTGAGTGAAGAAAATAATAATCCAAAGGTTGCCTATATTACAGTAAACAATGCTTTGAAAGAAGCGGGATTAAAAGTTGGAAAAGACTTACGAATGGGCTGTGCTGCTCAGGATAAGACAACACCTCTTTTCCGGCTTGACAAAAAAGATAGAGAAAAGGAATTGTTTTAATGCTTGATATTAATATTATTACAGTCGGCAGTTTAAAATCATCTTTTTTAGAGCCGGGAATAGAAGAATTTAAAAAACGTTTAAGCCGCTACTGCAGTTTAAATATTATTGAACTTAAAGATGAAGTGGTTCCGAAAAACCCTTCCTCTAAAGATCTTGAAGCCCTGCAGGCTCTCGAAGGGGAGCGGATAGTAAAAAACATTCCCGAAAGAACATATACTTTTGCCCTTGATGTTAAGGGGAAACCGATGACATCTACCGGTTTTGCTAAATCACTAAATAATCTGCAGGTAAGAGGCTACAGCTCTTTTACCTTTATAATCGGGGGCGCAACCGGCTTGAGTGAGTTTGTACTGCAGCAGGCAGATTACAGATTTTCGCTCTCCCATATGACATTTACCCACCAGATGATTCGCTTAATTTTACTGGAGCAGATCTACCGTGCCTTTAAAATTAATAATAACGAGCCCTACCATTTGTGATGATATATACTTGTACCGGGTCCAAAACAATTGTTTTGGACCCGGTACAAGTGATAAAAAGAACAAAATATTTTATATAAAGGATGATCAAAATGGATTTGTTTGATTTAACAGGGAAGAAGGCCTTAGTTACCGGCGGCAGCAGAGGGCTGGGACGAGCGATGGCTGAAGCGCTCTTAGAGGCTGGAGCAGAGGTTATTATAACAGGAGTTTCTGACAGAGTTTTAAAAACAGCAGCTGAGCTGCAGGAAAATGGTTATCCTGTTTCAGGACTCAGTTTTGATTTGACAAAGCGAGAGGAAATTAAAAATTCATTTCAGCAAGTTATGGCTGAGTTTGAAGGCCAGCTTGATATTCTGGTCAATAACGCTGGTATTCAGCGGAGAAATAAAGCGGAAGAGTTTTCAGAAAAAGACTGGGATGATGTAATTGAAGTTAATTTGAATTCAGTTTTTATTTTATCTCAGCTGGCAGCAAAAGAAATGCTTAAAAATGATGGTGGAAAAATAATTAATATTGCTTCTTTACTTAGTTTTTTTGGCGGCTATACCGTTCCTGCTTATGCGGCCAGCAAAGGTGGAGTTGCTCAGTTAACGAAGGCTCTTGCTAATGAGTGGGCTGCAAAAGGAATTAATGTTAATGCAGTTGCCCCTGGTTATATGGACACAGATATGAATACAGCTTTAGTAAATAATCCCGAAAGAAATGAACTTATTATGTCCAGAATTCCCGCCGGCAGGTGGGGAAAGCCGGAAGATATGAAGGGGATAGTGATTTTTCTTGCTTCGAGAGCTTCTAATTACCTAAACGGAACAGTAATTCCGGTTGATGGCGGCTATCTCGGTAGGTAAATTTTTTTAAATTTTATAAAGTTTAATAAAAAAGGTGCCTTAAGACTCTCAAATTTAGGAGAGGCTTCGGCACCTTTGCTTGATTTATTGTCAATTTATTTTCTGGAATAAAATTCTATTACCAGCTGATCATTAATTTCAATTGGGATTTCCTCTATTTCAATTTCTGAAACCAGTTTTGCCTCAAAATTGTCAAAATCTCTTTCCAGATAGCTGATCGGACTTAAGTGTCTGTCCAGAAAATTTTCTCTAAACAAATTATTTTTTCTATATTTTTCTCTCAAAGTAATCTGATCACCAATCTGAAGTTGATAGGAAGGTATATCAATTTTCCTGCCGTTGACTAAAATATGACCGTGAACAACCATCTGTCTGGCCTGCCTAATTGAGCGGGCAAAGCCTGATCGATAAACAAGATTATCCAGTCTTTTTTCCAATTTTTTAATCAGATTATCACCTGTCACACCATCTTCACTGGCAGCATCTTCTACATAGCGGCTGAATTTCTTCTCCATCAGTCCGTAATATGCGCGCAGACGCTGTTTTTCCAGCAGCTGTTGTCCGTAATTAGATAACTTTCTATTTGCTCTATTAAATGTTCCATCTGCTCTTTTCATTGCCTTGGGATGTCCATAAATATTAACACCCAGTCTTCTTGATTCTTTAAATCTTGGACCACGTTTTCTGGCCAATTTAAATTTCCTCCTTATTAATAACTATTAGCCGCGGTTATTAATCCATAGTAATCTTATCAAGTTTGAAGGAGTAATTATAGTTCCTGTTTAACAATTTAACAATTTTCTGGATAATAAATATTTTTAGAGCAAATTGATTTACAAAAGCAGAGCTGATGTAATATAATAGAATATAGGATATTAAATATAAATTTAACTCGTTTAGTTTTGCCAGTTAGATGCAAGAAGTTGTTTATGAGCGGGTAAAAATCAAGTTAAAGAGAAAGAGGAGTGTAAGTTTTGGAGTGTAAGATTTGTGGAAGCAGTGATTTAGAAGTCTTAAATATTCAGAATAAGTATTACCACTGTCAGCAGTGTGAGGTAATTTTTATAGATCCAGCAGAAATTGTTGAGCAGAGTGAGGAAAAAGAGCGCTATGAGGGGCATGATAATAACCATCAAAATGAAGGTTATGTCAGGATGTTCAAAGATTTTATAGCTGAGGTTATAAAACCCCATATTAATTTAGATGAGCTAAATAATGGTCTGGAATTTGGCTGTGGTCCGGGGCCGGTACTGGCTGACCTTCTGCAGTCGCAGGGACTTAAAGTTGACCGCTATGACCCTTATTTTTTCCCAGAAAAAGTATTTTCAAATAAAAATTATGATTTAATTACTTCAACTGAGGTTTTCGAACATTTTTCAGATCCAGTTAAAGAAATGGAGCTTTTGACTTCTCACCTTAAGGAAGGTTCTTATCTGGCGGTGATGACTTCGTTTCATCCTGGTCCGGAAGACTTCGAAGACTGGTGGTATAAATGGGATCCTACCCATATAGTTTTTTATAATCAAAAAACATTTAATAAAATTGCTTCAGATTTTGATTTAGATATTGTTTATTCTGATCAAGAAAAATATATTCTTTTTAAAGCTTAGAGGGGGAGAGACTCTTGAAAAAAATTGTAGTGCTGGTGAGTGTTTTGGCAGCTATGTTTATGTTTTTGGCAGCAGTTCAGGCTGAGGAAATTGATGTCTGGGAACAGGCAAGAGAAGAAGGGGTTCAGTTCCGGGCAGTAGGAAATGAGCCTGGCTGGCTGGTTGAAGTGAAAGATGATCAGAGAATAAAATTTGTTAATGATTATGGTAATTTAGAGATTAAGGCACCTGTTGATGATCTCTGGCTGGGTCCTGCTGGTGAGGACAAGATTTATTATATAGAAAATGATGTGGTTCAGTTTCAGGTAATAATTATGAAAAAATCATATCAGGATCCAATGAGCGGAGAAGTGTTTCCCTATCAGGTGAGAGTAGTTTTCCCTAATAAAAGTTATGTCGGTGGGGGAAGGTTATTAATTGAGGCTGAAGATAATACTCGCGGAGTCGAAGAGGAAAATAGTCAGCCCGAAGGAAATACTGAAAATTAACGCTAAATTTAATAAATTTGATAGAGTAAGCCCCCTTGATTGGACAGAGCTGCAGCAAAATATCTGTCCTAATTGAGGGGGTTTATTTTTTAGTCATTTAAATGACAGCTACCAGGATAATCTCTTGAATTTATCTTTATTTTTATTCTAAAAAAATAATGTCTTTACAGCTGTCAATTCAGATGATATAATAGTCAGCAAGACAATTAAAATGAGGTGATAAAAATTAAAACTCAGGAGCGAAGACATAAACTTTTGCAGCGGTTAAAAGCTTCAAATGAGGCATTGATAGGTTCTCAACTTGCCGAAGAATTTGGGGTCAGCCGCCAGGTTATTGTTCAGGATATCGCCCTGCTTAGAGCTCAGGGAGAAAAAATTGTTGCCACCTCTCAGGGATACTTTTATGAAGATAATCTGGGGATGACAACTGTTAAAGCTTCTATTGCCTGCCGCCACGGTGATCAGGAAGAACTCAGAGATGAGCTTTCAACTGTAGTTAATTATGGGGGAAGAGTTATTGATGTTAAGGTTGAGCACCCAATCTACGGTGAGCTGAGCGGAAATTTGATGATTAGTACCCTTGCTGATGTAGATAATTTCATTAAAAATTATCAGGATAATGAGGCAGCACTGCTTTCAAAATTGACTGATGGGATCCATCTGCATACAATTGAAGCGGTTAATGAGCAGGTTTTAGAAAAAATCAAGGCAGAATTAAGAGAAAAGGGTTATTTGCTGGAATAATAATTTTTTGTTTTTGCTGTAAAGACAGCTGTAAACTTATACTGTAATTATTGGGAGGTTTAAATTCATGGAAAATGATAAGCTAAAAAAACTGCGTTACATTTATTTAATATTAATTTCTCTGCTGGTGATTTCAGCCTTTGCTGTGCCCTATACTCTGCTAACTTCAATTAATTTATTTTACGGGGCCTTTTTGTTCTGGAGTCTTTTTGCTGCAGCAGTTATCTTTTTGACTATTAAAATTACAACTTACTGGAGGAATAATTAATGCCTACTACATACTTATATATCGCGGTAATTTTATACATAATAGCTGGTTCTGCTGTTGCGTTAATGGCCAGAAGAGAGATGAATGAAGGAATTGTGGAATATTTTTTAAGTGGCAGAAATACTGGTGGTTTTGTGGCTGCTCTATCTTACAGCGCAACGACTTACAGTGCTTTTATGATGATTGGTCTGGCCGGTTTTACTTATTCAGGTGGGGTGGGTGCCCTGGGATTTGAACTGGTCTATCTTTCCGGACTCTCCCTTGTTGCCTTTTTTGGTCCCCGCTTCTGGCTGATTGGTAAAAAGAATAATTATGTATCTCCTTATGAGATGCTTGGTGACCGTTATCAGAATCAGTGGATTGCCTTTGCTGCTTCTCTTTCTGCCTGTGTTTTTTTAATTCCCTATCTGGCTGTTCAGCTGATGGGAGTTGGCTATCTGTTGAGTGGACTTTCTGGGGGAGAGATTCCTTTCTTTTTTGGAGTAGTTATTGCAGTTGTGCTGGCCATCGCCTGGGCTCTAATTGCCGGGATGAAGTCTGTAACCTGGACTGATTCTCTGCAGTCTTTAATCATGATTGTGGTCAGTATAATCATTTTATTTTATGTAATTTATCAGCATCTGGGAGGATTTGCAGAGTTTTTTGGCTCTCTGGCTGCTCTAGAAGGAGATGTGCTGAGTGTGCCGGGGCCGGGATTCTTTAGTTTCAAGACATTTCTTGGCTTAAGTCTGCCCTGGTTTTTCTTTTCAATCTCTAATCCTCAGGTCAGCCAGCGGCTTTTTATTCCCCGTGATCTGAAGGCGATGAAGACGATGATCAAGGGATTTTTAATCTTTGGTTTTATTTATACAATGGTTTCTGTTATCTGGGGCTTTTCGGCGCGACTTTTAATTCCCGGGCTGAGCAATGCTGACCTGGCAACTCCGGAACTGCTGGCATCAGAGTATGTGCCGACTGTCCTGGCGCTGGTAGCGATGATAGGAATTACAGCTGCAGCAATTTCGACCATTGATTCAATTATGCTGACCCTATCGTCACTTGTAGTTAGAGATATTTTCAAAAATATGGAGGACAATTTAGATCGGGATCAGAATTTAAGACAGCTGAGAACTGCCAAGATTGCTATTTTGCTTATTGCTCTTTTGGGCTTTTTCTTTGCAATTCAGGAGCTTGATTTAATTGCCACTCTCTCAGTCGCGGCTTCAGTTGGACTGCTGGTAGTAGTTCCTTCAATGTTTGGTGCCTTTTTCTGGAAAAAAGCTACAGCTGCGGGCTCACTAAGCAGTATAATTTTTGGCTCTTTGACCGCCCTTTATCTTCAGTTCAGCGGCTGGAGGCCTCTGGGACACTGGGCAGGAGTCTGGACTTTAATTGTGACAGCAGCAGTTTTTGTTGGAGTCAGCTTCTTTACTCAGGCACCAGCTGATAAAGCAGAAGAGTTTATCGGTTATTTAAATCGGGAATGTAAAGAGAGGAATATTATTTAAGTTAGTAGATCTGGTTCAGTAAAGCTCATTAATCCGAAAAATATAAAATTACTGACCAAATTAAATGAGAGAATAAGCTTGACAAAGTGATTTTTATAAGGTAAAATTAAAAAAACTTGAATTAGAATAAAATATTAAATTTAAAAACTGTGATCAGGGAAAGTAATTAAAAATATTTATCTCAGCGAAGCGGGGTTAGTGAGAGCCCGTTGGTAGATATTTTAATGAAGTTCCCCTGTGAGTTGTCAGCTGAACAAAAAAGTAAGCCTGTACCGGCCGTCTACCGTTATCCCGACAGATTATAGGAGTTATTACTAATTCCCGTAATTAATGAGTGGGCTTTTTAGCCAAAAAGACTGGTACCACGAGTATACAACCCTCGTTCTTTAATTAGAACGGGGGTTTTTTGCATTTTGACAGGGTTTTACAAAAACTGACAAGCACCGTGAACCTGTCGGTTTATGTCATAATAAATCGAAATAATTATTTTAATCAAGTTGTCTGACATAATTCGGGTGGTACACGGCGCTGTGCATTTAAAGGAGTGAGTAGATGAGTAATTTAGAATATGGATATTTAGGACCACCAGGAACATTTAGTGAGCAGGCGATCTCTAACTACTGTGCCCGTTATGGTGGCAGTACAACTGCCTGTGGCTCAATTAGAGACATTGTAGAGGCGGTAACAGCAGATCGGGTTGACCTCGGACTGCTGCCGCTTGAGAATTCACTGGAGGGATCGGTAAATTTAAGTCTTGACCTTTTATATCAGCATCCAGAACTTAAGCTTTACCGGGAGATAGTCCTTCCAATCGAGCAGTACCTGCTGGCCCGGCCGGGGGTTAAAAAAGAAGAGATTAAGGAAATTTACAGCCACCCTCAGGCAATTGCGCAGTCAGGTGATTACCTGGCCAATGAATTTAAAGATGCAAAAATCATTTACACAGATAGTACTGCGGCAGCAGCAAAAAAAGCGCTTGCAGACAGAAACCGAGCTGCTGTGGGCTCAATCAGACTGGCTGAGATTTATGAACTGGAAATTATGGCAGAAAATCTGCAGGGAGATTTGCCGAATGCGACCCGCTTTGTCCTGGCAGCAAAAAAGGATAAGGATTTGGGTCCGAATAACCATCTGGGAGAAGCGGCAGCAAGTGACTTTAAAACTTCTATTATCTGCGCACCAAAAGTCAATGAAGCTGGAGTTCTGCACCGGATACTGGGGAAATTTGCTGAAGAAAATATTGATCTGACAAGAATTGAATCCCGCCCGAGCAGACAGCGGCTGGGAGAATATATTTTCTATATTGACTTAAAAGGCTGCAGCAGTGATCAGCATCTGAGTTCAGCCCTGGAGGAGGTAAAAAAGATATCATCATATTTTAGACTTTTGGGTTCCTATCCGAAGACAGTAATCGAGTAAAAATTAACTGTGATTGGCTAGAAATCTGGTGAAAAGTTATTCAAAAGCGAGCTGAAAGTTAGAATTAAAATTGAATATTTGGGCGAAAAAGCGGAAATTTTATTTGACAGAACTAAAATTGCCTGCTATAATACTCATTAAATAAATAATGTCACCCAAAAACTTTGAAAGAGGACCCAGTAAGCCACAGGCTGAAATACACCTCTTGAGTTGCCAGCTGAAAGTTAAACGAGTAAGCTTAAATGGCCGTCAGCCGTCGTTACCCGGTGCGGAAGTGTTGGCTTCCAGTAGAGATAATCTGTTATTTAATGAGATTAAAACAGGTGGTACCGCGATTTCAATCGCCCTGACTAAGGGGCGATTTTTTGTATTTTTAGAGAAAAAATATTTATTTCGACAAAAAATGACAGGTTCACGGTGCGTGCACATGAACAATCACAAACGAACATAAACAAAAAAGCATTTTAGTAGAGAGGAGAATTAATTATGATAGCAGTATTAAAAAGAGATGCAAGTCAGGAAGATAAGGATCAGGTAATAGAGGTAATTCGAGGTGAAAATTTTGAGGTTCACCCAATTCAGGGAGTAGAAAAAACTGTAGTAGGTGTTCTGGGTGATCCGGCAAGAAAGTCAAATTTGAAGGAAAAGTTAGAGACCATGGGGGCCGTAGAAAAAGTTGTGCTGATTTCCGATCCCTATAAATTAACCAGCTGGAATTTTAAGCAGGAAAAAACGGTCATTGACCTCGGTGATGGAGTTAAGGTCGGTGGTGATGAGATGACGGTGATGGCCGGTCCCTGTTCGGTGGAAAGCAGAGAACAGATTATTGAGACAGCCAAAATAGTGAAGGCCGGAGGAGCTCAGATACTGCGTGGTGGAGCCTTTAAGCCGCGGACATCCCCATATTCTTTCCAGGGGCTGGGAGAAGAGGGCCTGAAGCTGATGGCAGAGGCCAGAGAAGAAACTGGACTGAAGATAGTAACTGAACTGATGGATATTGAACATATTGATGTGGTCTGCAAATACACTGATATTATCCAGATCGGGGCCCGCAATATGCAGAACTATTCTCTTTTAAAGGAGATCGGAAAACTTGATAAGCCAGTAATGCTCAAGCGGGGGATGGCAGCGACAATCAAGGAATGGCTGCTGGCGGCTGAATATGTAATGAATAACGGTAACCATAATGTAATTTTATGTGAAAGAGGGGTTAGAACCTTTGGTGAAGAAACTCGCAATACAATGGATTTAAGTTCAATTCCTTTAGTTCAGCAGTTAAGTCACCTGCCGGTTATTGCAGACCCAAGTCATGGAACCGGCCGCTGGGAGTTAGTAATTCCGGTTGCCAGAGCAGCAGTCGCTGTGGGTGCAGATGGAATTATGGTTGAGGTTCACCCTGATCCCCAGAATGCTCTTTCTGATGGTCCCCAGTCATTGAAGCCTAAAAACTTTAATTTAATGATGGATGAACTTAAAGCAATTAATAATTCTCTGCACACATTTGAATCCAGAGAAAGAAAAATTGCTTATGCCTAAATTCGAAAAAATTGCTGTTGTCGGGATTGGCCTGATTGGGGCCTCCCTGGCAGCAGCTTTAAAAAAATCCGAATCGAAGCTGGAGCTTACAGGAGTTGACAGCTGTGCAGAGACTATCAGCAAAGCAGAAAAGATGGGGATTATTGATCAGGGATTTACAGAAATAGCAGCTAACTTAGAAGATCAGGATCTGATTTTTATTGCTGTTCCGGTAGCAGCCATCCCGGCTGTAATGAGAGAGATTAAAGCTGGAGGCAGCAGTCAGCAGCTGCTGGTTGATGCAGGCAGCACTAAAAAGGAAGTAATGCTGGAGGCGGAAGAAATTTTAAAGGACAGCCCGAAAATTTTTATCGGCGGTCATCCGATGGCAGGCTCACATAAATCAGGGATTGACTGGCATGATCCGGAGCTCTTTAAAGGTGCCCCTTTTATTTTAACACCCTGGCTGGATCAGAGCCAGCAGGAAGAGGAAGAAAAGATCTTGAAAGATAGCTCACTATTTGATCTTTTAGAAACTTTTTCAAAATCAAGAATTGATTCGGCCGAAGATCTAGATCAGGATGAGGCTGAGCTGAAAAACTTAGTTCAAAAAAAAGAACTGCTGCAGCAGCTAAAAGAACTGATAGGAAAAATTGGAGCCAGAGTCCATATTATTTCGGCAGCAGAGCACGACCACTGCACAGCCTACTTAAGCCACCTGCCGCATCTATTATCATCAGCACTGGTAAATTTAAGCCAGCAGCAGGATTTTAAAGGTGAATTTTTTGAACTTTCAGGAAGCGGCTACCGGGATATGACCAGAATTGCAGGCAGCTCAGCTGAACTCTGGCAGGATATTATACTCTCTAACCGGGAAAACCTGGCAGAATTGATTGGAAATTACATAGAGGAACTGCAGGAACTGCAGCATGATCTGGAAGCCAATGAGCAGGATAAAATTTATAATTTTTTAGCAAAAGCAGCAGAGATTAAAACTGGGGCAGAAAATAAAAGTGATACTGAAAAATAGCTTATAATTGAAACTATATTAATGGAGAAAATTAATGCAGAAACTAAAATCAAGCTAAGCTAGAAGCAAAAAAGAAGAGAGAAATGAGGAGGAAATATATTGTTTAAAGTTAATCCAGCAGATAAAATCAGTGGTGAAATTAGGGTGCCGGGAGATAAGTCGATTTCCCACCGCTCCCTGATTTTAGCATCAATAGCAGCAGGAGAAAGTAAGATAGAGGGGCTTTTAGAGGCGGAAGACTGCCTGAGCACAATGGGGATTATGCGCGATTTAGGAATTGAGATTACCAAAGGAGGGGCGGGTAAATACACCGTTCAGGGCAAAGGTCTTGACGGACTTGAAGAGGCAGATGATGTTTTAGACTGTGGTAATTCAGGGACATCAATGCGGCTTCTGGCCGGACTTTTAGCCTCTCAGGATTTTTATTCAGTGCTGACAGGAGACCACTCGCTGCGCAAAAGACCGATGCAGCGGATTATTGGACCACTTTCCAAAATGGGAGCTAAAATATGGTCCCGCCGGGACGGACTAGCCCCACTGAGTATTAAGGGCCAACAACTGGAGGCGATGGAATACAAACTTCCTGTTGCCAGTGCCCAGCTTAAGTCTTCAATTTTACTGGCAGCTTTAAAAACTGAAGCCGAAACGGTAATCATTGAACCGGCAGTTTCCAGGGATCACACCGAGCGGATGCTCAAAGGTGCCGGGATCGATCTGGAGATTTTAGAGGATAGGATTATTCTAAAGCAGGCAGCAGAGAGAAAACTTAATCCATTTGAGATAAATGTTCCGGGAGATATTTCTTCGGCCGCCTTTTTTATTGCAGCTGGACTTTTGGCAGCCGAGGGTGAGCTCTTAATTAAAAATGTCGGCATCAACCAGACCCGCAGTGGCTTTTTAGAAGTAGTTGAGGCCATGAATGGTAAAATTGAACTTTTAAATAAGAGAGATCAGGGAGGAGAACCAACTGCAGATATTCTGGTTAAACCCTCAGACTTAAAAGGGACAGAAGTCAGTGGTGAAGTAATTCCCCGCCTAATTGATGAGATCCCCATAATCTCTGTGCTGGCAGTTTTTGCTGAAGGTAAAACAGTGATCAAAGATGCAGAAGAATTGAGAGTTAAGGAAACAGACCGGATCAAAGCAGTGGTCACAGAATTTGAAAGACTGGGAATAGAAATTACAGAAAATGAGGACGGGATGGAAATCAGCGGCCCCCAGCCAGTAGAGGGTGGAATTGAAGTTGAAAGCTATCATGACCACCGGATTGCAATGTCGCTGGCGGTACTGGCTTTAAATTCTAAAAGAGGAATTACAATTAACGGCAGTGAAATTATAGCTACATCTTTTCCTAATTTTAAAGAATTACTAAAAGAGGTGATTGGATGAAAAAGATAATTGATGATATTTCAGCCGGTGTTAAAGAGATGAACCGCTATCAGGCCGGCAAAAGCATAGAAGAGGTACAGGAAGAATACGGACTGGAAAAAATAGTTAAACTTGCTTCTAATGAAAATCCACTGGGACCAGCAATTCAGGTGATTGATACAATACAGTCAGAGGCTAAAAATGTCTGTCTCTATCCAGATTCAGACAGCAGGGAGCTTAAGACAGCTCTGGCGGAAAAGTATCAGCTGGCAGAGGAAAAAATATTTCTGGGCAATGGCTCCGATGAAATTTTAGACCTATTAATGACTTTGATTTTAAAGCCAGGGGACGAGGTTATTCAGGCAGATCCAGCTTTTATCAAATATGAGCTGGCAGTAAAGTCCAGGGGCGGCAGCAGTGTCAAGGTTCCACTTGATCAAAATCACAGACATGATCTGCAGGCGATGGAAGCTGAAATCAGCGATCAGACAAAGGCAGTTTTTATCTGTAACCCTAATAATCCAACCGGAACCATGCTCGAGCGGGAAGAGATAGAAGACTTTTTGGAAAAGGTGTCAGAGGAAGTACTGGTAATAGTCGACCAGGCTTATCAGGAGTATATCACAGCCGAAGATCCCTTTGATGGAGTTGAGCTGCTGGAAAAATATCCAAACCTAATGCTGATGCGGACATTTTCTAAGGCCTACGGTCTGGCCGGAATGCGGATAGGTTATGCCCTGGCTGATCCAGAACTAATTGATTATTTAAATAGAATTAGAGGCCCCTTTAATGTCAACCGCCTGGCGCAGAAGGCTGCAGTGACAGCTTTAGAGTCAGAATCACATCTGGAAATCTGTCAGAATTTAAATAACAAAGAAAAAGAATTTCTCTATCAGAAGTTTGAAGAACTGGGACTTGATTATATAGAAACTGAGGCCAATTTTATGATGGTTGACACCGGGATGCCGGCCGCTGAAGTCTTTAAAGAGCTGCAGCAGCGGGGAGTAATTATTAGACCGGGCCATCAATTTGGGATGGAAAGCTGGATCAGAGTAACCATCGGGACCAGAGCTGACAATGAATATTTTATCAGGAACTTAAAAAAAGTATTAGCAGAGGGGAATGAGTAATATGATAGCGGTATTAAAAAGAGGGGCAACTAAAGATGATGAACAGAAGGTAATTGAGTTAATTGAAGAAGCTGGTTTCTCAGCCCATCCGGATACCGGGGCGGAAACTACGATTGTCGGAGTTGTTGGAGTTGCACCTGAAAAAAAGGTTAACCTAAAAGAGAAACTGCAGGTTATGAGCTGTGTGGAAAAGGTAGTAGTGATTTCTGACCCCTATAAGCTGACCAGCTGGAACTTTAAACAGGATAAAACAGTAATTGACCTCGGCGATGGCGTTAAGGTCGGTGGAGATGAGCTGACAGTGATGGCCGGCCCCTGCTCGGTAGAAAATGAAGAGCAGATGCTGGAGACTGCCAGGGTGGTCAAGGAAGCGGGAGCTAAAATACTTCGCGGTGGTGCCTTTAAGCCGAGAACTTCTCCCTATTCTTTTCAGGGGCTGGGTGAAGAAGGTCTTAAGTTATTAGCCAAGGCCAGAGAAGAAACCGGGCTCAAGGTAATTACAGAATTGATGGATATTGAGCATATAGATGTTGTCTGCAAATATACTGATATTATCCAGATTGGAGCCCGCAACATGCAAAACTATGCTCTTTTAAAGGCAATTGGGAAGCTCGATAAACCGGTAATGCTTAAAAGAGGGATGTCCGCTACCATCAAAGAGTGGCTGCTGTCAGCAGAGTACGTGATGAACGAGGGCAACCATCAGGTTATTTTATGTGAAAGAGGAGTTAGAACTTTCGGTGAAGAAACCAGAAATACAATGGACTTAAGTTCAATTCCTTTAGTTCAGCAGTTAAGTCACCTGCCTGTGATTGCTGATCCGAGCCACGGAACCGGACGCTGGGAGTTAGTAATCCCGGTTGCCAGAGCGGCAGCCGCAGTTGGCGCAGATGGAATTATGGTTGAAGTCCACCCGCATCCGGAAAATGCACTTTCTGATGGACCACAGTCTCTAAAGCCTGATAACTTTAGGCTGCTGATGGAAGAATTGAATGCAATTACAACTTCTCTCAAATCATTTAAAGCAAGAGAAAAGAAAATTGACTATAAATAATGTAGGTTAAATTTCATCAAACACATTAGATTAAAGCAGCAAATATAAATTGAGAAGTAGAGTATAAAGGAGGAAAAATTTTGTTTGAATATATAACAGCTGGAGAATCACACGGGCCGCGGCTGACAGCAATAATTAAGAGTCTGCCCGCTGGCCTTAAAGTAGAAGTTGAGCAGATAAATGAACAGTTATTTAGAAGGCAGCAGGGTTATGGACGCGGTGGTCGAATGAAAATAGAGAGTGACCGGGCAATAATCAATTCCGGGTTGAGGCATCAGGAAACTCTTGGGACCCCCTTAAGTATGACAATTGAAAATAAGGACTGGCAGAACTGGGTTGAGGCAATGGCTCCTGATAAAGAGCGGGGAGATGATGTGGAAGCCCTGACAAATCCCAGACCCGGCCATGCTGACCTTCCCGGAGCTTTAAAATACAACCACCGGGATCTGCGCAATGTCCTGGAGCGGGCAAGTGCTCGCGAAACTGCAGCCAGAACTGCAGTCGGAGCAGTGGCCAGGCAGTTTTTAAATGAATTTAATGTCAATATTTACAGTCATGTTGTCCAGATTGGTAACTTAAAAAGCGAGACCTGGACAGATCTAAAAGCAAGAGATCCGGAGCGTTTCAAAAATGAGGCTGAAATCAAAAAATATTTTGCCGAGCTTGACAAAACAGCCCTCCGCTGCGGAGACGAGGCTAAAACAGAAGCGATGAAAAATTTAATTGATTCCTGGCGGGCCAATGGAGATTCTGTGGGAGGAGTTTTCGAAATCGTGGTTACCGGTCTGCCGGTCGGACTGGGCAGCCATGTTCACTGGGATTTAAAACTGGAAAGTAAACTGGCAGCTCAGCTGATGGGCATCCAGGCGATCAAAGGGGTAGAAATCGGCTCCGGATTTAAGGGTGCAGGTTTACCGGGTTCCAAGGCTCATGATGAAATATACTATGATCTTGACCGCGGTTTTTACCGGAGTTCCAACCAGGCAGGTGGAATAGAAGGTGGAATGAGCAATGGCGAAGAACTGATTATCCGTCTGGCCATGAAACCTATTCCTACTCTGGCCAAGGCGCTGCATTCTGCTGATATAATCTCTAAAAAGGAAACTACAGCTGCCAAAGAGCGTTCTGATGTCTGTGCTGTTCCAGCAGCCAGTATAGTTGGGGAAGCGGTTACTGCTTCAGTGCTGGCAAAAAGTACAGCTGAGAAATTCGGCGGCGACAGCATCAGAGAAATCAAACGCAATTATGACGGTTATTTAGAGCAGTTAAGAAAGTTTTAATCTGATTAATATCTTATTTTAAACTTTCTCTCACATTTTTAACACATTCCTTTTCTATACTATTAATTGAGAAATGAGAAAAAAACAGAAATCATTACAGTAAATTTCAAAAAATTAATTTTCAAAGGAGTGTTTTAGAAATGAAAAAAGTTCTCGTTTCACTTTTATTAATCACAGTGCTGATGGTTCCGACGACAGTTATGGCTCAGGAGATGGAATTAAATGGTGAGCAGCCGGCCGATCCCTCTCTGGAAGAGAATATTAACAGTAATTCTGCAGTAGCCGAAGTTAACGGAGAAGAAATTACACAGGCAGAACTAAATCAGCAGGCAAATGTTAACCAGCTCCTGCAGCAGCTAAGTCAGATAGACCAGCAGCTGGTTCAAATTTTAGCTCAGTCTGAAGCCGGGTCTGAAGTTATCAAGGAATACCAAAAGCAGAAGCTTGATTCTATTATAGATAATGTACTGCTCAAACAGCAGGCTAAAGAAAAAGGTATTAGCCTCAGTCAGCAGGAAAAGGAAGAAATTTACAAAGAGCAGAAAGCAGCAATTTTGGAACAAAATCAGATGGATGAAGAAGAGTTCTTATCTGTCTTAGAAAAACAGGGCTTTGAAAATGAAGAGGCTTATAAAAAAGAATTTCTAAGTAATCCTCAAATTAAAATCAATAAGTTAATTGAAGAGGAAGTAGCAGCTGAGATTGAAATTAGCGAAGAAGAACTTAAAAAGGCTTATGAGAAAAACAAAGATGCCTTTGCTCAAAGTGGTAAAGATACTGATTTTGAAGATTTAAAGCCACAGCTGGAGAAGATGCTCAGACAGCAGAAGCGAAATAAAAAGATAAGTCAGTATCTAAGTAATTTACGTGAAGAAGCAGAGATTGAAAAGATGATTTAATCCTCCTGAATAGATAAATTTGTTATGGGCCCCTTAGAGGGCCCATATTTAACTTAACTTGATTTAAAATTATTTTAAAAAGCAGATTTTAGATTAATTTAATCTTTCTCTCACATTTTTCTCACATTTCTAACCTATACTTATAATCAGATAAATAAAAAAATGCTTAACTAAATTATTTTAATAGTTAAGTCAATAGTAATTTAAGGGGAGTGCTTATATTTAATGAAAAAGATTTTAGTTTCACTTTTATTGATAACTGTTCTGATGGTTCCGACAGCTGCTCTGGCTCAGGATACGGAGTCTAACAGCGAAAAACCTGCCGCCCAGTCTTTAAATCAGGGTAATCAGGTTGTAGCTACTGTAAATGGAGAAGAAATTTCTTCCCAGCAGCTGGCACAGCAGGCAAATGTTAATCAGATCTTACAGCAGGTAAGTCAGGTAGATCAGCAGCTGGCACAGCTTTTGGCAAGTTCTGAAGCTGGAAAGACTGTACTGGAAGAACTGCAGAAGGCTAAATTAGACAGCCTGATTGACAATGTATTATTAGAACAGGCAGCAGCAGAGTCAGATATTACTTTAACTCAGGAAGAAAAGAACGAGATTTATGAACAGCAGAAATCAGCAATTTTACAGCAGAACCAGATGGACGAAGAACAGTTCCTTTCAATTTTAGAACAGCGTGGTTATGAAAATGAAGAGGCTTATAAAGAAGAATTTTCTAATAACCCTCAGATTAAAATCAATAAGTTAATTGAAGAGGAAGTGCTGGCTGATATTGAAGTTAGCGAAGAAGAATTAAAATCAGCTTATGAGGAAAATAAAGAGGCCTTTGAGCAGAGCGGTCAGGATGCTTCTTTTGAGAAGCTGAAGCCGCAGCTGGAGCAGATGCTCAAACAGCAGCAGCAGAGTCAGGCAATCAATCAGTATTTAGATAAATTAAGAGAAGATGCTGAAATTGAGAAAAATATTTAATTTAACCTTCCTTATATAGAAATTATATACAGCAGAGTCCTGCCCTAAAAAGCAGGACTTTTTTCTTTATGGTATAATTAATTTAATTGAAAAGGAATATAAGCAGAGCCTGTTGTGAGGCTGTTTCAGATTTTATTTTTTTAACATTGATTAGATTTTTTACAATTATCTTTTAAGGAAGTGACAGAATGAGCGGCAAAAATGTTTTGATAATTGACGACGATCCTCATATTAGAGAAATACTGGAAGATTACCTTAAATTTGAGGGCTTCAGTGTTTCGGCAGCTGAAGATACGGAAAAGGGATATCAGCTTTTAAAAACCCAGTCTGTAGATGTCTTGATTCTGGATATAATGCTGCCAGATGAAAACGGCTGGGAATTCTGTCAGCGGATCAGGCCGGAGTTTGAGCTGCCGATTATTTTTCTCAGTGCCAAGGACGAATCTACAGATAAGATTACCGGTCTTGAGCTGGGAGCAGATGATTATATCAGCAAACCCTTTAGTCCACGGGAGGTTGTTGCCAGAATTAAAGCTGTCTTAAGAAGATATCAGCAGGGAGAGGAAGAATCAAAACTGCTTCAGTTTGGTGATCTGATAATTAATAAGGAAGAACATTATATTAAATATCAGGAAGAACTTATTGAAGTTACTCCCAAAGAGTTTTCTCTACTCTGGCATCTGGCTCAAAATCCAAAAAAAGTTTTTAGGCGGGAAAATTTACTGAAGGCTGTCTGGGGTTATGATTATTTTGGTGATGTGCGAACAGTAGATACTCATATTAAATCACTGCGGAAAAAGCTGGGTGATGCTGCAGCTGCAGTTGAGACAGTCTGGGGGGTTGGATATAAATTTGAAGCTGAAAAACTTAAAGACTAACAGTTTATTTGGTAAATTATTTTTTCGATTTATAGTGCTCTCGCTGATCATTATAGTGATTTTTGGTTTAATAGTTATCTATTATTTAGAAGATTTTCTTTATAACCGCCGCGAAAATGAGGTCCTTTATAATTTAAATCAGTTAAAAAACGATATAGACCAATATCTGGCAGCCGGAGAAGATGAGGAAATCAATAAAATTTTGAGCTTAACCGCCCGGCAAAATCGGGGGCAGATCTGGTTAACTGACCGAGAAGGAGATATTATTTACAGTTATCCCGGCCGGATAGATGAGCGGGTAGATTTTGAAGGTTTTGAGCAGATTTTCGACAATAAAATGCTTTCCAGCCGGGTTGATTCAGAGCAGTTTGATCGGCCGATGCTCTTAAATGCAGCTTCAATAGAAGTTGAAGGAGAAAAATATGGACTGCTGTTTTTCACTTCGGTCCAGGGAATTAATTCAACGGTTGGCCAGATTCAAAAAATTATGCTTTATTTGATTCTTTTTTCAGCCCTGCCGGCACTACTGCTTGCCTATTTCTGGGCTAAAAGCATTTCTGAACCTCTAAAAAATATTAGTAAGACCGCTGAAGAAATAAGCCGCGGTAACTTTATAGAAATCAGTAATGCTCAGAATACAAAAGAATTAAAAAATCTGGCAGAAAGCATCAATGAAATGTCAAAAACTCTGGCTCAAAACATGAATAATTTAAAGGAAGAAAAAAATAAGTTGAACTACATTCTTTCGGGAATGGAAGAAGGGGTGCTGGCTTTAAATTCAGCTCAGGAAATCATTCTGCTTAACCAGTCCTTTGCAGATCTTTTTATTTCCGAGGAGCAAGTTGAATTGAATAAGCAGCAGAGCCTTTCTGAGCTGATCGATAATCAGGAAGTAATTGATTTTATAAATGAGAGCATTCAAAAAAGGGAAAATAGAAGTCTGGAAGTTAAGGTAGAGGAAGCTGATAAATATCTACTGCTGCACAGTACAGCTATTTTTAGAGAGAGTAAGTTCTGGGGAATTGTTGTAATTTTTCAGGATATTTCAGAGAGGTGGCGGTTTGAGAAGCTGCAGAATGATTTTGTGGCTAATGTTTCTCACGAATTAAAAACCCCACTTTCTTCAATCAGAGGTGCGGCTGAGATTGTCTATGATGGTGCTGTCAGTCAAAAAAAGGCCAGGGAAAAATACTTAAATATGATTATTGAAGAGAGCAACAGGCTGGAAACAATGGTCAACAATATTTTGAGTATTTCGGAACTTAAATCTGATATTCTGCGGTGTACAGAAGTCAATTTTTCAGAATTTGTCTATAATATGCTGCAGGATTATAAGAGTGTGAATGAAATAGAGCAGGATTTTAACTATCAGCTGCAAGAAAAGATAACGCTCAGGCTGGATGCCGATAAAATCAAAAGGGTAATTATCAATCTGCTCGATAATGCGGTCAAATATTCGCCTGCTGCTGGAGAAATAAAAATTATTCTAACTAAAACTGATTCAGCAGTAAAATTTGCAGTCCGGGATCAGGGACCGGGTGTGCCGCCAGAAGAACAAAAAAATATCTGGGAAAGGTTTTATAAGGTCAATAAAAAAGGTTTTCAGAGCAAAAAACGGGGCAGTGGACTGGGGCTGGCTATTGTCAAAGATATTATAAAGCTTCACGGCGGCAGAGTTTATCAAAAAAATTTGGAGACAGGTTCGGAATTCGCCTTTGTACTTCCTGAAGCTAATAATCTGCCGGCTGCAGAGTGATAATCAGACTATTGTAAAAGATTTACTTACAATTTTGCTCTGCAGCTGGTATAATTAATAAGAATAAAATTTATTAAGGGGGCATTATAGATGAGTGAAGAAAAAAAGAACGAAAATGCGTATCAGGCCAAAAATGCCTGGGCGGAAATGGGCAAAGAAGAGAGAGAAGAAGTTTTTGCCTTTAATGAAGGTTATGCTAAATTTTTAAGTGAAAATAAAACCGAAAGAGAATTTGCTTCTGCAGCAATTGCTGAACTGGAAGCAGCCGGTTTTAAAAATATTAATCAGTTTGAAAGTCTCAAAAAGGGAGATAAGGTTTATGTAGAAAATCGCTCCCGGGCTCTGATGGCGGCTGTGATTGGAGAAAAAGATTTAAAAGAAGGTCTCAAAATAGTCGGCAGCCATATTGATTCACCAAGACTTGACCTAAAACCAAACCCACTTTATGAAGATGGTGAGATGGCAATGTTTAAGACTCACTATTATGGTGGAGTTAAAAAATATCAGTGGGTAACTATGCCGCTGGCTCTGCACGGAGTGGTTGTTAAAGATGATGGAACTCAGATAAATATCAGCATCGGCGAAAAAGAAGATGATCCGGTCTTTTTTATTAGTGATGTCCTGCCTCATCTCGGTAAAGAGCAGATGAAAAAGTCAATGAGTGAGGGTATTAGTGGAGAGCAGCTTAATGTAGTTGTCGGCAGTATTCCTGTGGCTGATGAAGATGCAAAAGAAAAAATTAAGGAAGCTGTTTTAAATCACCTAAAATCCGAATATGATTTTAAAGAAGAAGACTTTATCAGCGCTGATCTGCAGGTAGTTCCTGCTTTTAAGACCAGGGATGCCGGTTTTGACCGCGGCTTACTTGCCGGTTATGGTCATGATGATCGGGTCTGCAGTTATACAGCTTTAGAGGCGATTTTGGATATCAAAGACCCTCAGTACACTTCAGTAGTTTTACTGATGGACCGTGAGGAAGTTGGCAGTATGGGTTCAACAGGTATGCAGTCCCACTTCTTTGAGGATCAGGTGGCCAATCTGGTTGACCTCTATTACAATGAATACAGCGAACTGCTGGTGCGTAAGGTAATGCAGAATTCTAAGGTTTTATCAGCAGATGTTAATGCTGCTTATGATCCTGATTTTGCTGAAGTTTATGCCAAACATAATTCTGCTTATCTCGGTAAAGGAATTGTTGTCTCTAAATATACTGGAGCCCGCGGTAAGGCTGGAGCTTCAGAAGCCAGTGCAGAATTTATGGGAGAAATCAGAGGTCTCTTTAATAATGCAGGTGTGGTCTGGCAGACTGCTGAACTTGGTAAGATTGATGAAGGCGGCGGCGGAACTATCGCTCAGTTCCTGGCCAATTACAATATGGATGTAGTTGACTGTGGTCCGGCTGTGCTTTCTATGCACTCACCTTATGAGGTTGTAAGTAAGGCAGATGTTTATCATTCCTATTTAGCTTATAATGTATTTTTAGAAAAATAGATTAAGCTCAAATAGATTATTTAAACACAGGAGGGGCTGAAAGAAGCTTCTTCTGTGTTTTGAAATTTAATTTAGGAAAATGTTAATTGCTTAACTTTAATTAAATTTATATCGTATATAATAAATGTTGTAAGTCAAAATGAAATTGTAAATCGAAGGCCATAATTAAAGTTAAAAATTAATAATACCCAGGGAGTGATATATAATGGCAAAGATCGATCAGGAAGAAAAAAATAAAATTAAAGAATTGTTCTCAAAAAATTTAAAAGACGATGTTAATTTACTTTTCTTTTCTCAAGAAGAGGGCTGTCAGTACTGTGCAGATACAGAAGAGATTTTATCAGAGGTTACAGCCTTAGATGAAAAAGTAGATTTTGAAAAACATTTATTAGGCAGCGAAAAAGCTGAAGAATTTGGTGTAGATAGAGCACCAGCAATTATCTTCTTAAATAATGAAGGTCAGGATAGTGGAGTTCATTTTTATGGAATTCCTTCAGGCTATGAATTTACTTCATTAATTGAAGATATTTTAGATATGTCTGACCATGAAAGAATAGACCTTTCTGAAGATATCAAAAAAGAAGTAAAAGCTATTGATTCTGATGTACTGCTGCAGGTATTTATTACACCTACCTGTCCATACTGTCCTCGTGCGGTTAGAGTTGCCCATCAGATGGCAATGCTCAACCCTAAGGTCAGAGGAGAAATGGTAGAGGCAATGGAATTTGAAGAACTGTCTTCCAGCTTCAATGTATCCGGAGTACCAAAAACAGTTATTAACTCTGGTGCAGACGAACAGGTTGGAGCAGTACCTGCCAAAACAATTCTGAAAAAGATTCAGGATTTAGCAGTAGCAGCAAGCTAAAATAAAGACTTAGTATTTTTATTCACTTGTACCCGGTCCAAAACGACCGTTTTGGACCGGGTTCAAATAAACACAACACAGGAGGAAATTCAATATGAGTAAACCGGTAAAAGTAACAGATGGAAACTTCAGCAGTGAAGTTTTAAGCGCAGACAAAAAAGTTTTAGTTGATTTTTGGGCAGAATGGTGTGGTCCCTGTAGAATGGTGGCACCTGTAGTAGAAGATATCGCAAACGAATATGGTGACCAGATTAAGGTTGCTAAATTAAATGTTGATGAAAATCAGTCTACTGCTTCCCGCTATGGAATCATGAGTATTCCAACTATGTTAGTAATGGAAGACGGCAAGGTAAAAGATAAGCTTGTTGGTTATATGCCAAAGGATAAACTGGTAAACAAATTGGGTCTAAAATAATAAAATTTTGCTTGATTTGAAAGCCTCTCTTTTTATTTTATTATAAGAAGAGAGGTTTTTTATATTTTCTTGCCGATTACCCTGTAAAAGTTTAATCTTTTATGATAAAATTAAGATTGATTAAAAAAAGGAGGGTTATCAGTGCAGCGTTTACTAATTATACATACACCTGATGCTGATCTTAAAGATATAGCAGAGGGTATAAAAGAAGGGGCAGAATCACAGGGGTTTAGAGTTGATATCAAAAACACAAATGATGTGGGGAATGGAGTCTCCTTTTATCCCTATGACCTTATTTTAGCGGGCAGTCCGACTAAGGGGATTTTTAGAGGGAAAATAGACGAATCTTTAAGTTCATTTCTTTCTGAAGCCAAAAGAACTGTCGGTAAAGATGCTGTTGCCTATGTTAAACCTCGCTTTTTTGCAACGAATAAGGCTTTAAAAAAGGTAATGGCAGCTCTCGAATCTCAGGGCTGTATTGTCAAGAATTTCAAAGCAATTAAGAACCACCAGTCAGCAGTAGAATTTGGTAAAAATATTAAAATATAGAATCTAAAAACCGCAGTTAAAATTTGGGCTGTGGTTTTTTCAAATTATAAAATTTTGGAGTGAATTAATAAAGTATGAGTAAAAATTGTTCTATCAAGTTAGAAAATTTACAGAAACTTACTGATGATCCTGAAAAACAAAAGATCAACAACCAGTATCAGGGAGAGTTTTATATAAAAAATGAAAAGTTATACCTGAGTTATCTTGATGATGCTGAAGGTATTGATGGCTCCCAGACAATCGTTAAAATTGATCCGGAGCGGGAGCGGGTGCTGCTTCTGCGTCAGGAACCTGCAGCTATGAAACAGGATTTTAGGGTCGGCAAAAAGCAGGAAGGTTATTTTAAGACGGCCTATGGTGAAATTAAAATGGCTGTTAAAACTAAGAGATTGGAAATGGAAATCAGTGATAATTCCGGCCTGATTAGAATTAACTATCAGGTCTTTTTGGGTGGAGAGTTAAACGCTGAACACCATTTGAAAATAAATTATAAAATTACAAAGTAAAATTTATAGGAGGTTTTTTGTTTTGCAGAAAAATTTACAGGCCGCTGTGGAAGCTGAATTAATCAGTTTTCTGGTCGAAAGTGTAAAAAAAGCAATTTATGATGGAGACTTGGATTTAGAAAAGGTGCCTGAGGTTTCAATTGAGGTGCCGCGCGAAAAAGGTCACGGAGATTATGCTACTAATCTGGCCATGGTTTTAGCAGGACAGGCAGGGATGAACCCCCGCAAAATTGCCGAAATTATTGTAGAAAATTTTGAAAGTGATATTGTAGAGGATATTAATATTGCTGGCCCGGGCTTTATTAATTTTAAGCTTAAAAATGCCTGGCTCTGGAATAACCTTAAAATCATTACTAAAAGAGCAGCGGATTATGGTAAAATTGATGCCGGTAAAGGCAAAAGGGTGCAGGTGGAATTTGTTTCAGTTAATCCGACCGGACCTTTACATGTAGGCCACAGCCGGGGAGCTGTAGTTGGAGATGTAACTGCTTCAATCATGGAAGCTGCAGGTTATGATGTGGAAAAAGAATACTATATCAATGATGCCGGAAATCAGATGGATATTCTTGGTAAATCAACTCTCTTACGATATCGAGAAATTTTGGGTGAAGATATTGAAATGCCTGAGGATGTTTATGCCGGTGATTATATAAAAGAAATTGCTCAGGATTTATATGATGAGCACGGGGCAGAGCTAATGGAAAAAGACGAGGAGCAGCAGCTTGAAATCTGCCGCGAATATGCCTACCAGGAAATGCTGGCAGATATTGAAGAGGATTTAGAAGAATTCGGAATCGAATTTGATAACTGGTTCAGTGAGCGAACTCTTCATCCCGATAAAATTGAGCAGGCTATTGACCTGCTGCGAGATAAGGGTTATATTTTTGAAAAAGAAGATGCTCTCTGGTTTAAATCAACTGATTTTGGAGATGATAAAGATCGAGTTATTATCAAATCAGACGGCTCACCAACCTATCTGGCAGCAGATATGGCCTATCATTTAGATAAACTGGAGCGAGGTTTTGATAAACTGATTAATGTCTGGGGAGCTGACCACCACGGCTATATTCCGCGAATGAAAGCTGTAATTGAAGCTTTTGGTTATGATAAAGATATTCTGGAAGTAATTGTGGTCCAGATGGTGACTCTGCTTCGTAATGGTAAGAAGGTGCCGATGTCCAAAAGAGCAGGCAGTTTTGTGACTATGAAAGAGGTAAATCAGGAAGTTGGTACAGACGCAGCCCGCTACTACTATGTGATGCGGAGCACTGACAGCCACCTTGACTTTGACCTGGAGCTGGCCAAAGAAGAATCCAGCAATAACCCGGTTTATTATGTGCAGTATGCCCATGCCAGAATTCACAGTATTTTAGATAATGCTGAGCTTAAAGCAGATGCGGAAAACTTAGACTTACTGACACATGAGGCAGAGCTTGAGCTGATGAAAATGCTGGCAAAATTACCGGAAGAGATAAAAATGATTGCTGAATCGAGACAGCCTCATCACCTGACAACTTATGCCTATGACCTTGCAACTGCTTTCCATTCATTCTATAATAACTGTCGGGTAAATACTGACAGTAAGGAACTGGCTCAGGCAAGACTTTATCTGGTAAATGCTGCCCGTCAGGTTCTCAAAAATGTTTTAACCCTGCTTGGAATTAGTGCACCGGAGCAGATGTAGCTATAAATCTGTCAGTTTAGGAAAATAACTAGTAGAGTTTTAAAATAAGGGAGATTTGCTAAAATATTTATGGTAAATCTTCTTCTTACATAAATACTTAAATTAAATTCAAGATTAAAAGTGGAGGAGATAGCAAAAATGACCAAGTATATTTTCGTAACCGGAGGAGTGGTTTCTGCTCTTGGTAAAGGGATAACTGCAGCTTCCCTGGGCCGCCTGCTTAAAAGCAGAGGTCTTAAAATCAGCATTCAGAAATTCGATCCTTATATTAATTATGATCCAGGTACAATGAGCCCCTATCAGCACGGTGAGGTTTTTGTGACTGATGATGGTGCCGAAACTGATCTGGATTTAGGCCATTATGAGCGTTTTATTGACACCAATTTAAGTCAGAGCAACAATGTAACCACCGGTAAAATTTACGGCTCGGTGATTCAAAAAGAACGCCGGGGAGATTATCTGGGAGCAACAGTCCAGGTAATTCCGCATATTACAGATGAGATTAAAGACCGGGTAACCAGAGTTGGGAGAGAAACCAATGCTGATGTGGTTCTGACAGAGATTGGAGGAACAGTTGGTGATATTGAGAGTCTGCCCTTTTTGGAAGCAATTAGACAGCTGAAAAATGATCTGGGCCGGGATAATATTCTCTATTTACACTGTACCCTGGTTCCTTATCTGAAGGCAGCCGGTGAGTTGAAAACCAAGCCCACCCAGCACAGTATTAAGGAAATGCGCAGTATCGGTATTCAGCCGGATATAGTTGTCTGCCGTTCTGAGCGAGAGCTGACTCAGGAAGTTAAGGATAAAATTTCTCTTTTTGGTAACGTGGAAAAAGAGGATGTTATTCAGCTTGTTGATGCAGAACATATTTATGAAGTTCCTCTGATGCTGGAAAAAGAGGGAATGGCTGAAAATGTAATCAACAAATTAAAATTAACTGATCGGGTTAAAAAAGCAGATCTTAAAAACTGGATTGACCTGGTTGATAAGATTAAAGATCGGGACCACAAAGTTAAAATTGGAATAGTTGGTAAATATGTCGAGCTGCCTGATGCCTACATAAGTATAGCAGAATCATTTACTCATGCAGGAATTGCCAACAACTGTAAAGTTGAGATAGAATATGTTTATGCTGAGGATTTAGAAACTCTGGCTGAGGCGGAAAAGGAACTTGCCGATCTCGATGGGATTTTAGTTCCAGGTGGTTTTGGAGACCGCGGCATCGAAGGTAAGCTGAAGGCAGTAGAATATGCCCGCAAAAACAAGGTTCCTTATTTTGGAATCTGTCTCGGAATGCAGTGTGCGGTAATTGAGTATGCCCGCAATGAGCTCAATCTGAAAGATGCAAACAGCAGTGAATTTGACGAAGAGGAAAAAGAGCCGGTAATTGCTCTAATGCCTGATCAGCACGATGTAGAAGATATGGGCGGCACCATGCGTTTAGGCCTCTATCCCTGTAAATTGGAAAAAGAGAGCATCAGTCGTAATGCTTATCAGGAAGAGGTTATCTATGAGCGTCACCGCCACCGCTATGAGTTTAACAATCACTACCGGGAAAAGATTGAAGAAGCCGGTATGATTTTAAGTGGATTGTCACCTGATGAAAGATTGGTCGAGATAGTTGAAGTACCTGACCATCCCTGGTTTGTAGGGGTACAGTTCCACCCGGAATTTAAATCACGTCCAAATAGACCACATCCTTTATTTGTCAGCTTTATTAAAGCAGCACTTGATTACAAAGAAGAGTAAGTAATGAGGGGGAAAAAACATGGCAGGGGATTTAGTCAAATGTGACTTCGATTCTCCGGTAGCAACTGTCAGTATCAACCGGCCGGAAGTTTTAAATGCTTATAATGAAGAACTATTAGACCAGCTGCAAAAGACGCTAGAAAAACTTTTTGCAGCTGAGGAAGCAGCAGCGGTAATTTTAACTTCAGAAGGCAGCAGAGCTTTTTCGGTCGGCGGAGATATTGATTATCTGGAAAAATTGAACTTTGAGCAGGCAAAGAAGCTTTCCCAAAAAGGACAGCAGCTCTGCAGTTTAATCGAGGAAGCTGATCCGGTCGTCATAGCAGCAATCGATGGTTATGCCCTTGGTGGTGGGATGGAGATCAGCTTAGCCTGTGATATTCGGCTTGCTTCAACCCGCTCCCGTTTTGGTCAGCCGGAAGTTAAACTGGGGATTATTCCTGCTTTTGGAGGAACCCAGAGGCTGCCGCGTCTGATCGGTGAGGCAGAAGCAAAAGAATTATTATATACAGGTGATATTATTGATGCAGCTTTAGCTTATGAGCTGGGCTTGATTAATAAAGTTGTTACTCCCCGCAGCCTGCTTTCTGAGGCCAGAGAACTGGCTTTGGAAATCACAGAGCGCTCAACTCAGGCTGTCAAAATGATCAAAAAAGCTGTAAATAAGAAGTATCTGGAAGCTTCTAAAGCCGGTTATGAATATGAAAGTGAAGCATTTGCTGAATGTTTTAAAACTGAAGAGCACAGAGTTCGGATTAAAGAAATTAAGCGAATTGTTAAAGAGGATAATTAGCAGTATTCTAAGCCTTAACCTAATTTTTGAGATTCAAAAAAGGATTTTCACAATCAATGAAGAATAATTAGGTTAAGGAGGTGAAGACCTGGCCTCAAGTTTACAGGCCGGGATATATAATGTTAATCAATCTTTCAACAACAATTGCTTTAAGCTGTCCTGCCTGTGGTCGTCTGGAAAAGGAAAAGGTAAATATCTTTGAACTGCCGGTGGGAGAACTAAAGCAGTTAAGCTGCAGCTGTGGAGCGGAAAAGGCTGCCCTGCTGAGAAAAGAAAATTCTCAGGTGCAGATCAATTATTTCTGTCTGCACTGTGATAAGGCACATAAGGAGATATTTTCTGCCCAGGATTTCTGGCATTCAAATTATCTACAACCTCTTTCCTGCAGGGATACGGGTCTGAACCCGGGATTTTTTGGACCTCCAGCTCTGGTTAATGACGAAATAAAAAAGGAAAAGCAGGATCTGGAGTTAATGGCAGCAGAACTCGGTTTTGATGATTTTAAAAACCCTGAGATTATGCTGCAGGCGCTTGATATTATTCATGACATTGCTGCTGAGGGAGCTCTAAGCTGTGAATGCGGCAGTGATGATATAAATATAGAACTATTTTCTGATAAAATTCAACTAATTTGTAACAACTGCGGCTCGCGTTTAAATATAGAAGCTGTTGATAAAGAAGATTTAAAAAATCTGCGACAGCTAAACAGCGTGCAGCTGCATTCTATTCAGGGAAAACCAAATAATTTTTAAAAGACCCTGGATTAATATTTAATAAGGAGGATATTAATTATGAACTTAGTACCAATGGCAGATATTTTACAGGACGCACACAAGAGAACTTACGCAGTAGGTGGATTTAACATCAACAACATGGAATTCCTGCAGGGAATTATGATGGGAGCAGAAGAACTTAACTCACCTGTTATTTTACAGGCAAGTGAAGGTGCTATCCGCTACATCGGTATGGATTATGTAATGAAGATGGTAGAGGCTGCTACAGCAAATACTGATATTCCTGTGGCTTTACACCTTGATCATGGTAGTGACTTTGAGAGTATTATGAAGTGTATTAGAGCAGGATTTTCTTCTGTAATGATTGATGCTTCTAAAAAGCCTTTTGAAGAAAATATTGCCCTAACTAAAAAAGTTGTAGAAGCAGCTCATAATGTTGGTGTAAGTGTAGAAGCAGAATTAGGAACAATTGGTGGTACAGAAGATGACCATACAGTTGAAGAAAAAGATGCAATGTATACCAATCCTGATCAGGCAAAAGAATTCATCGAAGCCACTGGTGTAGATGCCCTTGCAATCGCAATCGGTACTGCTCACGGTGTTTACGAAGGTGATCCTGAGTTAGATTTTGAAAGACTAAAGACTATTAAGGGCTTAATTGATATGCCTGTTGTTCTTCACGGAGCTTCTGGTATTTCTGCTGCAGACTTAGAAAAGGCAGTAAGCCTTGGTGTAAATAAAGTTAATGTAAATACTGATTTCCAGCAGTCATTTACTGCAAAAGTTAAGGAAATCTTTGCTGAAAAGCCAGAATTATATGATCCACGTAAATACTGTGGACCTGGAAGAGATGCAATTGCAGAAAAAGTAAAAGAAAAAATCAAGATTTTAGGTAGTGACGGAAAAGCTTGGTAAGTTAAGTTATAGGTACCGGGTACTTGTAAAATTTTTCCACAAGTATCCGGTTTTCTATTTTAAACTATTATTAGTACCGGGTACTTGTAAAATATTTCCATATAACAATTATGAGTTTGAAGTATTTTATCAGTATCCGTGTTGAAAGATGAGGAGGGTTTATTTGACACAGCTTTGGTTAGAATTTATTTTAATGGCAGTTTTTATTATAATTTCAGGAACTTATTTATCAAGATTTGGCGATATAATTGCTGATAAAAGTGGACTGGGTCAGGCTTTTATTGGTGGTATCTTGATTGCAATGGCAACTTCTTTACCGGAACTGGTAACCAGTATCAGTTCGGCTCTTGTTGGAGCGCCGGATATTGCAGTCGGTAATGCTTTTGGGAGTAATACTTTTAACCTTGTTATTTTAGCCTTTGCTGATCTGCTGCAGGGCAAAGGTCCACTACTACTTCGAGTTAACTACAGCCACATTCTTTCCGGTCTGGTAGGTGTTTTACTTTCAGCCCTGGTAGTCTTCAGCCTAATTTTATCTCATTTTATGAACTTTAATTTAAGTATTTTTGGAGTTGGAGTAGATAGTATCATTCTGCTGCTTACTTATCTTGTAAGTGTGCGGATGATTTACCGTTATGATAAGAAAAATCCTCTTGATCCCGATGATCCAGTCAAGGAAGAGGATCCAAATCCAGATTACACTCTAAATAAGGCTCTGATGGGCTTTGCTCTCTGTGCAGTTGTAATTGTTTTTAGCGGCTATCGTTTAACTATTACTGCTGATCAGATATCAATGTTGACCGGAATCGATCAAAGTTTTATTGGTTCAATAATGGTGGCAGCGGCAACTTCACTGCCGGAACTCGTGGCAACTATTTCTGCTATTAAGATCGGTGCCTATAATATGGCAGTCGGAAATGTCTTCGGCAGCAATATTTTCAATATGACAGTTATTTTCTTTGCCGATGTTTTTTACCGGCAGGGAGTTTTATTAGAAGATGCCCGCATAGTACATATTTTAACTGCAACGGTAGGTATTGTGATGGCAACAATAATTTTAATTGGTTTGTTTTATCGCTCACGCCGCTCGTTTATGTGGATGGGCTGGGATGCGATTGCAGCCACAGTAGTTTATTTTGCAGGAGTTTATCTGCTTTTTCAGTTAGGATTGAACGTAATTTAATTTCAAATTTTTGTTATTGACTTAAATATTTTGTCTGCAAACCCTAGTCTCGTTCCAAATTTAATTACAAGAAAAAGTAGAATTCTTATTAGAGTTAAAACTGACTTCCTTCTTAATCGGCACATCCTGTGCCGCAGTCAGCTCAGAACCTCGTGTTCTTCGGTCGGTTTTAACTCTGCTAATCATTAACTTTTTCTAAGTAATTTATTAAGTTACATCGACTAGAGTTTGCAGACAAAAATATAAATATCATTCAAAATTTGAAATTAATTACTCGGTTAATATAAATGAGGCAACCTAATCTATTGCCGCCTCCTGCGGCAGGATTAGCAAACAACAATAATATTCTTAAATGACTCAGTGATTGGCCACTAAATTGGTGAGCAAGATCTTCTTTTTTAAATGATTATTACTTTTATAAGATTTACATAAATATTTATTCATTCGAACAATATAATTTTAAATAAAACAGGGAAAATAAAGAAAGGTGGACTTGATGTGCTTAACATCAGTGAGTTAGAAAGAAAAACTATAACAGAATTACACGAAATAGCAAAGGAGATGGATGTCAGCGGTTATTCGCAGATGCGGAAAAAGGATCTAATCTTTGCTATTCTAAAGAAGGGAACAGAAAAAGGAGGGAATATCTTTGCTGAAGGTGTCCTCGAGATTATCCAGAGTGAAGGCTATGGCTTTCTTAGGCCTTCTAAGTATATTCCATCCAGTGATGATATCTATATTTCTGCTTCCCAGATCAGGCGTTTTGATTTAAGGACCGGTGATGTTGTTTCCGGTCAGGTCAGGGAGCCCAAGGATAATGAAAAATATTTTGCTATTTTAAGGATTGAGGCAGTAAACTATCAGGATCCGGAAAAAGCAAGGGAGCGCTCACACTTTGAGGATTTAACTCCTCTTTATCCGGAAGAGAGATATAAGCTGGAGTACCACAAAAATGAAATTTCTTCCCGGATGATAGATCTAATTGCTCCTATCGGCAAGGGGCAGCGTGGACTTTTAGTTTCTCCTCCTAAAGCTGGAAAAACTGTGCTCTTAAAAAAAGTAGCCAACAGTATTCGCTATAATTATCCGGAAAGCAAGATGATGATTCTTTTAATTGATGAGCGGCCGGAAGAGGTAACAGATATGAGGCGCTCGGTTGATGCAGAGGTAATTGCTTCGACTTTTGATGAGCCGCCTGAGGAGCATATTCAGGTAGCTGAGCTGGTGCTGGAGAAGGCCAAACGGCTGGTTGAGCACAAAAATGATGTAGTTATACTTCTTGACAGCATTACCCGGCTTGCCAGAGCTGCGAATGTGACCATTCCACCCAGCGGTAGAACTCTCTCCGGTGGACTTGATCCAACAGCTATGCATTTCCCCAAAAGATTTTTTGGTGCTGCCCGGAATATTGAAGAAGGCGGCAGCTTAACAATTATTGCTACTTCCTTAGTTGATACCGGCAGTAGGATGGATGACGTAATTTATGAGGAGTTTAAGGGTACAGGTAATATGGAGCTGCACTTAAGCCGTCGTCTGGCAGAGAGAAGGCTCTTCCCGGCAATTGATATCAACCGCTCCGGAACCAGAAAAGAAGAAATGCTCTTAGGCGAAAAAGAGCTGGAGATTATCTGGAAGCTTCGTCAGCAGACTCAGGATATGACAGATTATGAGCTGATGAATACTTTCTTAAAACAGCTTAAAAATACTCAGGACAATGAGGAACTGCTGGAGATGCTGGATAAGGTATTTAAGGATTAGCTATATTTTGAAAAAGTAAATAGTTTGATTGTAAGACGCCTGGCTAATATTAGTTGGGTGTCTTTTTTTATATATAAATGTCAAACTTTGTCTTTTTTTATATAATTTAAATAATAAAGAAGGAATATTAATATTTATATAGAAA
Organism: Halanaerobium saccharolyticum; assembly: GCF_003053565.1. GTDB lineage: Bacteria > Bacillota > Halanaerobiia > Halanaerobiales > Halanaerobiaceae > Halanaerobium > Halanaerobium saccharolyticum_B. The sequence goes on from NZ_QAXS01000001.1 coordinate 127,737, forward strand.
AAGTAAATAAGTCAATTAAATAATTTGACTTTTTTTATTTTTAAAAACAGGGAGGAATTACAAAATGAAAAAAAGAAAAGTTTTTTATTTTTTAGCAATGGTTTTATTTGTGAGTCTTTTAATTACGGGCTGCTCTAGTGATGGCAGTTTACCGGGAGACGATGATCAAAGCCCAGCAACTCAACAGGTCACCTTAAGTGGAACTGTTCAGCCACCTGGAGGAACTGTGAAGGTTAGTTCGGTTAATAGCTTATCTAATGAGGGTGAATTTATTGGTATTGCAAGAAACTTTGATACTGGTAAAATAATTGCAGAGTCTGTAGAAGTTGGAACCGATAATAGTTATAGCGTTCAGGTGGAAAAAGGATCTAATGTTGTAATTTCATTTACTAGAGATGATGGTCTTTATTTATCAACTTTTGTTCCTGAAGTTGATGGTCTAGACAGCGAGGGGTTAGCAAATGCAAATCCTGAATCCACAATAATTACTCTCTTGATTGAGGAAAAAAAGAAGTCGGGATCAGAGGTTAAGTTGACTTCTAAAGATGTTGGCGAATTAAGAACTAATGTTCTAGATAAAGGTTTAGTGCCTGAAAACGAAGAGGATTTCAAAAAGATTTTTGAAATAAATGAAAATAATGAACGACAAATTTCTGAGGAATCTAAAGCTGTATTCACAGAAATTGATGCTGATTTAGAAAATACAATTGAGACAAATAAATCAGATGCTGTAAAAGCGAAAGAAATGATTTCTTTTGTTAGAAATGCTGGAGTTTTTGCTGATAAATCATTCAAAAAGCAGGATGAAATACTGGCTGAAAATGCTGAAATCATTGGTGAAAATATTGAAGGCTTTACAGCTGAGTTTAATGAGAATATTAAAGGTTTATTTACTACTGATTTTATTTATAACATACCGGGTCAAACAGATCCGAAAGTTTATAAATTATCTGAACTTAAAGATGGCTCTCAAATGACAGATTCAGAAATGAGAGAGCATTTTATTGAAATGATGAATATGGAGAGATGGTACTGGGAAATAACTGATTCAGATGGTAATGAAATTTATATTTTCACTGATTTTCCAGGTAAATATGATGTTGACGAGACTACTGAAATAGATAAAATAGATCTAAATGATATTAAGTTTGAATATGAAATTAATAAGGATAAAAGCACAAATAAATTTATTGGTATGATAGATATTAATCCAGATAATCAAACCCCAGAGAAAGTTATTGATATAATTGATGAAACTACTCAAACAACTACTTTTGAATTAACTATTCCTGAGGATAACTGGATGTTTATTAAAGGTGATTATACTGGAGAAAATTATTCTGCTTACTTAGATATAAGTTTAGAAGAGGACATCAGGCTAAATGATATTAGTAGTGATAATAATGTGATAAATATCGATACAGTATTGGACGGAGAGATTTCTCTGGCAGATTCTTTTAAATTTCATGGTCGACTAGTCGTTGATACAGAAAGAGAATTTGAAGATCAATTCCGTAAACTTTGGAATAGCAATGAGTTAACCAGTTCAGAAATTTATAATAATACAACTGATATCAAATATTTAGAAATAAATGCGAAAGGTAAATTTGATACTCTGTTAGCTTCAAATAATACGACTGTTGCTGCAGATTATATTAATCTAGTATCAAGATACAATAGTCAGAGAGAAGAATTGGTTTTAACTGAAATTAATATGAGAACTTTATTCGAATCTCCTCAAACATGGTGGGATGGAACATTAAATGTTGAACGTTTTAATGGACTTAAAACTGTCGAAGAAACTGATTTTATGGGAGATATAGATTTTGTTGGTAATGTTGGCTATGAAGGATTCGAAAATTTAACAGTTAGTTTGGATTCTAGTGTTAGTTACGACCCTAAAAAAGAAACGAAAGAGATAATTAATGACTACAGTTATAATGAAGTTAATATTAAAAAGGGTGATAAAAGTATCACTGGCTTTATCGAGACAGAGGGTGAAAATGGTAAAGCATTATTGACTAATCAGAATAACATCGAATTCTCTTATGTTTATACTAATGGACAGTTGGATCCTGAAAATAGTTATATTAAAGATGCTGAAGGTAAGACTTTAGCTAAGATAAGAGAAGAAGATGGAATTGTTAAGGTTTATTATTATAAGGATGGTAGCGAAAGTGGCGACTTTGAATCATTATTCTAGATTTAAAATTAAAGACACCCGATTTTTTATCGGGTGTCTTTTTGTTTTAGTTTTGATAGTAATAATTTTTTCGACGAATGTTAAAGCATTTGATAATAAATTATCTTTTCAAAGAGATATTTATAATAACACATTAAATATTAAGGAAATAATATTAATCCAAAATGGATCTCTTTCAGATTTATCTTATGTTTCTTCTTCATCAAAAAAGGATATAGAGCATAGAGATCTGATAAAAGAGGGGATTCAAATTCAAAATCAAGATATAAAATTGAGTTATTATCGCCTCAAAAATCAATTTTATTATATTTCAAACAATGCGATTGAATTAATTAATAGAATTAATAATTATAATAATAAAGATAAATTTAAAGATATAAAAATTAATAATTCAGTAATTGATTTAAATATTTTAGAATTGAAATATAAAACTGATCTAATTCAGAGTAATAAAACCAAACATTCTCTAATTTTCGGTTTTAATTATATTCAAGGTAAAACAATAGAAAATAGAAATTATAAAGTGAATCTTGACATAACAGAACATAGTAATCCCTTTTTTGAGACCCCTTTACTAGTTAAAGGAAATTCAAATAATTATTTTCTTCATAAAGATAGTGAAAATTATGGGATATCCTTAGGTTTAGGTGGAGAAATTAAACTAGAAAACAATTTAGACTTAACTATATACATCAATAATTTATTAGGATTTGTTAAATGGGAGAAAATGCGTTATGAGTATAGCAAAATAGATTCTGATACAGCTTATTTAGATGAAAAAGGTTTTATTAATTATGATGCCAGTATAAAAGGGAAGTGGAAAGAGTTTGACTATGAGATGGATCTGCCTAAAGCCCTTACAATTGATTTAAATAAAAAAATTGGGAGCTGGGTTTTTGTTTCTGAACTTACAGCCAGAGAATATTTTTTAGGTGATTTCTCAAAAAAAAGTTACTGGTCATTTAAAAATAGTATAGTTTATGATTATAAAGGTAACTTGTTTTCAATTGGGTTTGATGTCCCCAATAAATTACATTTATTATCTTATAAAAATAATAACTTAGGTTTTGATTTGACTTTTGATAATATAAATTTAACAAAAATAAATGGCGTAGGCTCCAGATTCTACTATAGTCTAAAATTCTAAATATAAAGGGGAAAAGAGTAATGAAAAAAATAAAATTAGCATTAATTTTATTAATTTCAATCTTCATCTTAAGTGGATGTTTCGGCGGAGATTTTGGTGATGATATGTTTTCTGATATTAATGGAGAAACCTATCAGCTTAGCGGAGAAATTATTGATTTACAGGGGATTCCAGTTGAAAATGTAGAGGTTAGAATTAATGGAAAGGTAACTTATACAGATGCGAATGGACTTTACAATTTAGAAAGTATCGAGGGTGGAAGCTCTTATATAGAATTAGAGTCAGATAGTTATCGGAATTTAGATGCTGATATAAATATTAGTTCTGATACTTCGATGGATTTTGTGATGGTTGAGAACGAAGTAGTCTATGCGGCTCAAACAAGTGGTAATACTTCTGGTTATTTTCAGCTGAAAAGACCTGGTGGAACCGAATGGGACTATGAAATTTATCTTGAAACTTTAGATGGCGAAGCTTTTGATCAAACAATTACATTTACAGGTGGTCATTATAGTATTACTGACGAATATACTTACTTTCTAGCAGAAACTGACAATCCAGAAGTTAAATATCTGATGGGGATTGCAGATCATGAATATATCATAATGTCAGGTTTAACTGAAGCTCAATTTTTAACCTTCAAAGAAGAATATGAAACTCTGGATTCTGGACAGCCGCAAATAGATTTTATAAATGCCAACATTGACCAGGGTAATGTTTATGAAGGAGAGAATGTTTTCTTTGAACGGCTGGATAACGAAGACCTAGAGTATAAATTTATTGCTGAGGGAATTTTGAATGAAAGTGATCTTGGTCAGGTTGAAAATGGAGAATGGACATTGCATCGATTTGGAAATAAAAGATTTGATCCAGATTTTTCATATACATTAGTTCAAGATGATAACAGTCAATCCTATCATTTTGTTAATTACAATGGTGGTGTAAGTAGTAGAAGTGAAACTGAATTTTATTTTGCTTTAGATCTTTTAGAAACCAATTCTAATCAAAACTATTATGTTTATGGTTTTTCGGGCTATAATTATATAAAAATAGCTGTTGTAGAGATTAACATAGGTTCAGAAGAAGATTTTAAAAATATTTATAGTGAAGACCCAAGTGTTACTAAGTCAAATATAATGAATGTCATTGAGAAAAGCAACCATATTATTTATGGAGAAGTCAATAACTTTAACTAATCCTGTCTATTATTATTGTAGTATGCTGCTAAAAACACAGGCTTTTTCCCTTGCAACACTAAAAGGCCTGTGTTATAATAAATCTTAGCGTGAAGATTTATGTCTTCAGCCCGATTTTTGAGACATAAAATAATCGGTGTAACAACAATTATGTATGCAAGAGAGGTGATATAGATGCGTGAAGGAATCCACCCAGACGTAAAAGAAACCACAATAACCTGTGCCTGCGGCGAGGTTTATAAAACTAAGTCAACTAAAGAAGATATCAGGGTAGAAGTTTGTTCTAGCTGTCATCCATTCTATACAGGAAAACAGCGTAAAGCCAAAAAAGGTGGTCGTGTCGAAAGATTTAATAAAAAATATGGGATTTCAGACGAAAGCTCAGAAGAAGATTCTGAGTAGGACGGTAAAGAAATCCTTTTTTCTGCTGCAGGGCTTAATTGCTCTGCTTTTTTTTTAGAAAAATTTTCATAAACTGGCTCTTAAATGAGTTAGTTTTTGATTTAATTTTTATTTAAAACTATGATCAGTAAACTAATGATGAGGTGGAAGAATTGTATAAAATTACAAAAAGCGGCTGGCTTGAGGTCATTACAGGTCCAATGTACTGCGGGAAAAGTGAAGAATTAATCCGCAGATTACGGAGGGTCAAAATTGCCAAACAGAAGGTAAAAGTTTTTAAACCAGTTTTAGATAATCGCTACAGCAAAAAAGATGTTGTTTCTCACAGTGGAGACAGTATAGAAGCAGTTCCGGTTGATCATCCAGAAGAAATTTTGGAGCGGATTGATGATAATGTTGATGTTGTTGGAATTGATGAAGCTCAATTTTTTCATGAAGATTTAGTAGAAATTTGTGAAAATCTGGCTGATAAAGGAATTAGAGTAATTCTGGCCGGTCTGGATAGAGATTTCCGGAGTGAACCCTTTGGTCCCATGCCGGAATTAATGGCCAGAGCTGAATATGTTGATAAACTGCATGCTATCTGTATCCAGTGTGGAGAACCCGCAAGCAGAACCCAGCGTTTAATTGACGGTGAACCGGCGGCAAAAGATGACCCGGTTATTTTAGTTGGTGCCTCCGAGGTTTATGAGGCCCGCTGCAGAAGCTGTCACGCTATCAAAGGGGAATAATCTGCTCTTAATTTTAAGATAATATGAGGTGAAATATAAATGTTTGATTTAGAAAATTTAGAGGAAAAACTGGATAAACTGGTAGATAATTATAAAAAGTTAAATTCAAAACTCAGTGATCCAGAGGTAATTAATGACAGCGATAAGTATCAGAAGCTGTTAAAAAAACATGCCAAGTTAAAAAAGATTGTAGACAAATATAAAGAATATAAAGAAGCAAAAGAGGGGATTCAGGAAGCAGAAGAAATGATGGAGCTTGATGATGATCCAGAAATGCAGGCTCTTTTTGAAGAAGAAATCGCAGAACTGAAGCCCAAAAAAGAAAAATTAGAAGAAAAGCTGCCAATTATGCTGCTGCCTGATGATCCCAATGACGAAAAGAACGTTATCGTGGAAATCAGAGCTGGAGCCGGAGGAGACGAAGCAGCACTTTTCGCCGCTGATCTCTACAGAATGTATACCCGTTACGCCGAAGGCAGAGGCTGGAAGGTAGAAATTATGAGTGCCAACGAATCAGGTTCTGGCGGCTTTAAAGAAATCATCTTTACCATCGAAGGGACAGATATCTTTAAATATCTAAAGTACGAAAGTGGAGTTCACCGGGTTCAGCGGGTGCCTTCAACTGAGTCAAGTGGGCGGATTCATACTTCAACTGCAACCGTAGCTGTTTTACCGGAGGCAGAAGAAGTAGATGTTGAGATTAATACTAATGACCTAACAATAGATACTTTCCGCTCCAGTGGACCTGGTGGTCAGAGTGTAAATACAACTGACTCTGCCATTAGAATTACTCATGAGCCAACAGGTCTAACAGTTTCCTGTCAGGATGAAAAATCCCAGCATAAAAACAAGGCCAAAGCAATGCGGATTTTAAGAGCCCGCCTGCAGGAGAAAAAAGAGCAGGAAAAACAGCAGGAAAGAGCTGAAGCCAGGAAATCTCAGGTAGGAACCGGTGACCGCAGTGAAAAAATCAGAACCTACAACTTCCCACAGGGGAGAGTAAGTGATCACCGCATCAATCTAACTGTTCATCAGCTGGATAAAATCCTTGATGGAGATTTAGATCAGGTAATTGAGCCCTTAATTGAGGAGGATAACATCAAAAGATTGGAGAAGATCTAAAATGAACATTAAAGAACTTCTTAATCGCAGTGATCAGTTTCTGGCAGAAAGAGGAATCGAAAGTTCCCGGCTGGATGCTGAGGTGCTGATGGCAGATCTCCTTGATATGGAGAGAATTAATCTTTATGTAAAATATGATTATCCCTTAAAAAGCACAGAAATCAACAGCTATCGTGAGATGATCAAAAAAAGAGCCCAGCATATTCCTGTTGCCTATATTACTGAAAAAAAGGAATTTATGTCTTTAGAATTTACAGTAAGAGAAGGAATTTTAATTCCTCGTCCGGACACCGAAAATTTGGTGGAAGCAGTTATTGAATACTGCCGCAATAAGGAACTTGATAAACCACAGATTATTGATGTAGGCACCGGCAGTGGTGCTATTGCTGTCAGTCTTGCCCACTATCTTGAAGACTCGAAAGTGGTGGGGGTTGATCTTTCTGCTCAGGCTTTAAAAGTTGCCCGAGAGAATATGGAAAAACATGAATTGAGTGAGCGGATGAGCATTCTCAAAAGTGACCTGCTGGCTGAATTTATCAAAAGGGAAATTAAGGGGATTGACATTATAGTCTCCAACCCACCCTATATTTCTGAGGCAGAGATGGAAGAACTTTCACCTGAGGTCAAAAAAGAACCGGAGACTGCCCTGAAGGCAGGAAAAGATGGTCTGGACTACTACAGGCGTTTAATTCCAGAGGCCGAAAAGGTGCTTAAAGAAGGCGGCAGTTTGTTTTTAGAGATTGGTTATCGGCAGGCTGAAGCAGTCAGCGAGCTCTTTGGTGACCGCTGGAAAGATGTAGAAGTCAAAAAGGACTATTCTGAAAATGATAGGATAGTTTCTGCTGTATTAAAAAAACTGTCTGAAAATGAAGCATAATAAACTTATTCTGCAGGAATCTAAAGTCAGGTGAATGTGATGGAATATAAAACTGAAATTAAAAAAACCAAATACCATAATAAATTTCAGCCTGGCCTGATCAAAAAACTGGCTCTTGATTTTGAACTAAGAGCACAATTAAAACAGGATCCGGCTGTAATTGAGGCAGTCGAACTTTTAAAAAAGGGTGAAATTGTGGCTCTGCCGACCGAAACAGTGTATGGTCTGGCAGCTGATGCTCTGAACTCTGAGGCTGTAAAAAAAATATTTAAAGCCAAGGGCCGTCCCCAGGATAACCCGCTGATTGTTCATATTGCTGACGAATCACAGCTTAAGCAGCTGGCAGCAGGCGAAATATCAGCAAAAGCTAAAAAATTAATGGAAAAATTCTGGCCGGGACCGCTGACAATAATTTTCCCCAAAAAGCAGGATGTTCCGGAGACAACTTCCGCTGGACTGGAGACAATTGCTGTTCGAATGCCAGCTCACCCGCTGATGCTGGCTGTAATTGAACTGGCTGAACTGCCGCTTGCAGCTCCCAGTGCTAATACTTCCGGTTTTCCCAGCCCAACCAGAGCTGAGCATGTATATAATGATTTAAAAACTAAAATACCGCTGATTCTGGATGGGGGTTTTTGCCATTTTGGTGTAGAATCAACTGTTGTTGATTTAAGAGGAGATAGGCTTAAGGTTTTACGGCCGGGCGGAATCAGCCGCGAAGATATTTCCAACTTTTTAGGAGAAGAGGTTATCTTAGCAGCGGAGCTTAAAGATGATCAGGAGGTTCTTTCTCCTGGTACTAAATACCGCCACTATGCCCCCACAAAAAAATTATATACCTTTAATTTTGAAGATAAGATTTCAGTTTTAAACCAGGCTTTAAAAAGGGCAAAAGCTGAGAAAATTGCGATCATTACTGCCAGGGACAGTAAAATCAGCATTAAAAACCTTTCAGAAAAAAATATAAAAATTTTGAGAGTTTTTGATCATGAAGCACCGGAGGAACTGGCACAAAAACTTTTTGATTTATTAAGAAAACTGGATGCCGATCAGAGTATAGAGGAAATTTATATTGAAGAATTGGATAAAGCAGGAATTGGAGAAGCAGTTATGAATAGAATTCACAAAGCTGCGGCTGCTGATCAATATTCTCAGCCGGGAGGTGGAGACAATTAAAAGAATTTTATTTGTTTGCACAGGAAATACATGCCGAAGTCCGATGGCCGAATATCTTTTAAAAGATTTGATTGCAGAAAATGATGAGCTGCAGGCTAAAAATTGGGAAGTTCTTTCTGCCGGTATTTCGGCAGTTAAAGGTGCTGATGCCAATGACAAGGCCAGTGCTGTAATGTCAGAAATTAATATTGATCTGGCCGAACACAGTTCCCACAACATAGAAGAGATTGAATTAACAGAAGAAGATTTGATTATCACCATGACCCGCAGGCACAGTCGGGCTCTGGTACTTAAGCATCCGGATCTTGCAGATAAGATTTTTACTTTAAAAGAATTGAGTGAGCTGGAGGCTGATTCCAGAGATATTCAGGATCCTTTTGGACTTTCTGAAGAAAATTATCGAGATACCAGAGATGAAATTCGTGATAATTTAAGGGCTTTATTGGAAAAATTAAAGAATTTTGAGCTAATTGAGGAGGACTGAGCCTCTTTAAGTAGAATAATAATATATGAAGGGAGTAATAACTTTGAGTGAATTACATGTAATGGATCATCCGTTAATTAGACACAAGATTGCAATTATGAGGGATAAAAATACCGGACCGAAAGAGTTTAGAGAGCTTGCTGACGAGGTGGCAACTCTAATGGCCTATGAGGTCACAAGAGATATGCCCTTAGAAGATGTAGAAATTGAAACCCCAATTACTAAAGGCAAGTTTAAAATGATTGCCGGTAAAAAAATGGGAGTTGTTCCGATTTTAAGAGCTGGCCTGGGAATGCTGGATGGCGTTTTAAAGTTGATTCCGGCTGCTCGAGTTGGTCATATTGGTTTATATAGAGAGCCTGAAACATTAGAAGCTGTAGAATATTACTGTAAGCTGCCAACTGATGTTGAGGAAAGAGATCTGCTGGTTGTTGATCCAATGCTGGCAACAGGGAATACAGCCATGGAAGCAATTAAATTTATTAAGGAAAGAAACCCACGCAGTATTAAACTAATGGTTTTAGTTGCTGCTCCTGAAGGAGTTAAGAAAATTCAGGATGCACATCCGGATATTGATATCTGGGCAGCAGCACTTGATGAAAAATTAAACGATCATGCTTATATTGTTCCTGGTCTCGGTGACGCAGGAGACAGACTTTACGGTACCAAGTAAAAAAATGTAGGCACCGGGTACTTGTAAAAATATTCCTATATTCAGATAAATAATTTTTATGGAATATTTTCACAAGTACCCGGTACCATTAGGGAGGGAAGATAATTGCTTTATCTGGCTGCTTTTATAATTACTTTAATATTATCTCTGGCCATTACGCCGCTTATTATTAAGCTGGCCCACAAATTTAATTTTGTTGATCGGCCTGGAGAGAGAAAAATAAATACAAAGATAATTGCTACAGCAGGTGGAACTGCAATTTATCTTGCTTTTATGATCCCGCTTAGATTCTTTTTACCTGCCAATCAAACAATTACCGGAATTATGCTGGGCGGCAGTTTTATGCTGCTTTTAGGTCTGCTGGATGATAAATTTGAAATTTCTGCACCGATTAAATTTATGGGACAGATAATTGGGGCTTTAATTTTAATTTATTATGGAGTTAAAATTAACTTTATCACCAATCCTTTTGGTGGCTTTATTTATCTTGGTGTTTATGCAGTACCTTTTACGGTTTTCTGGATTGTCAGCATTATCAACACTATCAATTTAATTGATGGTCTTGATGGTCTGGCTGCCGGGGTTTCGATCATCGCTGTTTTGACTTTATTTGCGGTTGCCCTGCAGGAAAATCAGGTCGTAGCTCCAATGCTTGCTGTTCTGCTGGCCGGAAGCTGCCTTGGCTTTCTGAAATATAACTTTAACCCGGCTCGGGTTTTTATGGGAGATACCGGTTCAATGTTTATTGGCTATATCATTGCAGCTGTTTCAATTACTGGTGCTCTTAAAAGTGCAGCGGCGGTAACTATCTTTGTGCCGATGCTGGCTCTGGCTGTACCGATTCTGGATACAACTTTTGCAATTATTCGTCGAATTTTTAATGACCGCCCGATTGGCGAAGCTGACCACGGTCACATTCACCACCGACTGCTGGCAATTGGTATGAACCAGCGGCAGGCAGTTATTTCAGTCTATGTGATCAGCGCCTTTTTAGGTACAATTGCTTTTATTATCAATGGAATTAAATTTGATCACGCTTTAATTATTTTTGTTTCAGTTATTTTAGTAATTGTTTATGGTGCTAAAAAATTAGGTATTTTTTCAGTGGAACTGCCGCAGGAGGGCTGCTCCCTGGAAGACACTAATTAGACCCATTTTTGCTTTTTGGTTTACAAACTTAAGATAATATGAAAAAATTTGTTCTTTTTAAAACTTTGTTGTTTCATTCACAATTAAGCTTGCAACTTGACTTTTTATATAATAAAATATTACAAAGGTAAGATAAAATATGGATAACAGAGATTGGCGTCAGATTATGCGGGCTCTTTCTTTATTAACAGAAGTTGGTTTGATTATCATTGTTTCAGCCGGGATTGGTTTTGGTGCTGGTTATTTAGTTGACAGTTTTTTTGGTTTTGAGCTTTTATTTAAGATTCCTGGTTTAATTGTTGGTCTGGCAGCCGGTTTTTATTCTGTTTATAAGCTTTTGATTTCAACATTTGATGATTAAAATTTTTTTGATTATTTCTTTTATTCGATGTGGTTTGATTTTTCGCATCCTAATGACTAAAATTTGATACTTATTTTTTGCAGAGAGGAGGAAGCATTTTGAATCCAGGTCCACAGATACAATTTTATCTTTTTGGTAAAGACTATCTTCCAGTAACTGATACCCTGCTTGTTGGCTGGCTTTCTGTAATCATCATTTTAATCCTGGCTAAATACTTAACTTCTAGTTTAAGTATTAGACCCAAGGGCAAACAGAATATTGCAGAGATGATTGTAGAATTAATCTACAAACAAATTGAGCCAATGCTGCCGGGAGAGGGATGGAGGTTTCTTCCTTTTATAGCTACTATTTTTATTTATGTAGGTTTTAGCAACCTGATTGGACTTGTACCCGGACTAACCAGTCCAACTGGAGATTTAAATACAACTTTAGGGCTTGCTTTAGTAGTCTTTGTTGTAGTTCAGTATGAGGGTATGAGAGAGTACGGTGTCTGGGGTTATATCAAAGGCTTTGCTGAGCCAGTAATTTTCTTACTGCCGATTAATGTGATTGGTGAGCTGGCCAAACCTATTTCTCACTCTTTCCGTCTTTTTGGAAATGTTGTTGGAGGAGGAATTATAATAACCCTGATTTATCAGGCAGCTCCACCACTGATTCCAGTACCTTTACATGCCTGGTTTGATTTCTTTGTCGGAATGATTCAGGCTTTAATCTTTGGTATGGTAGCAATTGCCTATATTTCTGTTGCTAAGTCTTAGTAGTTTGAGGAAAGGAGGCAAATCATGATTGAATTTTCACCAGAAGTAGCCGAAACAGTTATCACAACTGCCTCTTATATCGCTGCAGGAGCTGCTTTAATTGCTGGAGTTGGCCCGGGGATAGGAATGGGCTTTGCTGCAGGAAAAGCAACATCTGCTGTGAGAAGGCAGCCGCAGGCGAGAGGATCAATTATTACAACAATGCTTTTAGGCCAGGTAATTTCAGGTTCGACGGGTATTTATTCACTTGTAATAGCGATCTTTTTGATTTTTGGAGTTTAATTTAAAATCATTTCATAAAATTACTATTAATTTAAATTAGTTTTTAATTCTTAAAAGAAGCAGTGATTTTCCAGGTGATTTCAGTTTAGAATCTCTAAATAGGAAGATCAGCAGAGGAGTTTTTAATGAAAGATATTAATGATCCCCAGAAAGTTCAGATGAAAATTTTAAAAATGACCTATCTTTTTTCCCTGCTGCCGATAGTTTCGTCACTGCTGGCAGGAGAATATGATATTTTATTTGGTTTTATTTTTGGGCTTGTAATTGCAACTCTTCTTTTAAGATTAAAATATAATAACATAATCAGGGCATTGAGTATGGAAGAAGATTCAGCAGAGAAGTTTATTCGCAACCGTTATTTTATAGAATATGCCCTCTATTTTGCAGTGCTTTTTAGTGCGGCGAGAAATGCCAATCTGGACTTTCTTGCAGCAGCAGTGGGACTATTTATGATAAAATTTGTAGTCATACTGTGGTCAGTTGTTGATTTATTAAGGGATACTTTTCAAAGTAAATTTGATGAGTATAAATAAGGATTTGGAAATTAGTATTTGTTTTTTAATATCGAAAGGAGGAAATTATAATGGTAGAATTTTCACCAGAAGTTATTGACACAGTTATTAGAGCAGCAGCACTTTTAGGAGCAGGTTTTGCAATGATCGCAGGTATTGGTCCTGGTATTGGTCAGGGTTATGCTGCTGGTAAAGCTGTAGAATCTGTAGCTAGAGATCCAGAAGCTAGAGGTAATATTATTACAACTATGCTTTTAGGTCAGGCTGTTGCTGAGTCAACAGGTATCTATTCTCTGGTTATCGCCATTGTTTTAATCTTTACAATATAGTAGAGTTTAAATTAAGTCGGGAGAGCAATCTCCTGACTTAATAGTACTTACTATAGCTGACGAATTTTCTCCCATCTTATGATGGGTAAATATATTTCAGGAGGTGAATGTACTCTTGGTTAATATTAATACTACAATGTTATGGCAGTTAATTAACTTTTTTGTGCTTTTATTTTTACTGCGCAAGTTTCTTTATTCACCGATTAAGGATATGCTTGATCAGAGAGCAGCTCAGATCAATGGTGATTTAGATGATGCAGAAGCCCGCCGCAAAGAGGCAGAAGAATTAAAAGCAAAATATGAGCAGAAATTAAAAGATGCTCGGGGTGAGGCACAGGAAATTGTAGATAATGCAGAAACAAGAGCCAACAAAAAGGCTAAAGATATTATAAATAAAGCAGAAGAACGGGCCGAGAATTTAAAGGCCAAGAAATTAGAAGAGATTGAGCAGGCTAAAAAGGAAGCAGCAGCTGAACTTAGAGACAGCATTGCTGATTACACTGTTTTAGCTGCAAACAAACTTATCCAGGAGCAGTTAGACCAAAAGACACACCAGAAGATGATTATGGACTTTATAGACCAGCTGGACGAAGAGAAACTGGGTGAGCTGCAATGAGAAACGAAGTAGCTTCCAAATACAGCCGAGCACTCTTTGAGCTGGGGAAAGATCATGATAATCTTTTGGAGTTAAAAAGGAATCTGGATGAATTCTGGCAGCTGGTAGAAGATAATGAGGATCTAAATGAACTTCTTTTCCATCAGCGGATTATGCCGGAAGATAAAAAGAGAACTCTGGATAAAATTTTTGCTGAAGAACTTGATCAGGATATTTTACATTTTCTTTTTATTTTAATTGATAAGCGGAGAGAATTTTTTCTGGAATCAATTATCAAGGAATTCAACACCCTTGTTGATGAGGCAGAGAGCATTCTCCATGTAGAAGTTACTTCCGCAGTAGAATTAGATGAATCACAGCTGGAAAAATTAAAATCTAAACTGGATTCACTTTTAGATTATAAAATTCAGATCAAAAATAAAATTGATGAAGACATTATTGCTGGATTAATTCTTAAAGTCGAAGATTATATTATTGACGGCAGTCTGCGTAATGAGCTTAATTCATTACAGCAGAAGTTAAAGATGATTCCGGTAAGTAAGTTAGGGGTGAATTAATTTGAAACTGAGACCTGAAGAAATTAGTTCGATTATTAAAAAAGAAATAGAAAATTACGGACAGAAATTAGAATCCGTGGGTGTCGGTACTGTATTAGATGTAGGTGATGGTATCGCTCATGTTTACGGACTTAAGGATGCTATGTCTGGAGAATTATTGGAATTTCCCAATGAAGTTTTCGGAATGGCTCTAAACTTAGAGGAAGATAATATCGGGGTTGTTTTACTCGGTGATGAAAGACTGATTGAAGAAGGTGACGATGTTAAAAGAACCGGCCGTGTGGTTGAGGTTCCAGTTGGAGATGCACTTTTAGGTAGAGTTGTAAATCCACTTGGACAGCCACTTGACGGTAAAGGTTCAATTGATAGTGATACATATCGTCCTGTAGAATCTGAGGCACCTGGTGTTGTTGAGCGTCAGCCGGTAGAGGTTCCACTGCAGACTGGTTTAAAATCAATTGATGCAATGACTCCAATTGGTAGAGGTCAGCGTGAGTTAATTATTGGTGACCGTCAGACTGGTAAAACAGCAATTGGTATTGATACAATTATCAACCAGAAAGATAATGATGTAATCTGTATTTATGTAGCTATTGGTCAGAAAAACTCAACTGTAGCTCAGCTTACAGAAAGATTAAGAGAAGAAGGAGCAATGGATTACACTATCGTAGTTTCTGCTACAGCAAGTGAGCCCGCTCCAATCAGATATATTGCACCTTATGCCGGCTGTGCTATGGGTGAACATTTTATGTACGAAGATGATAAAGATGTACTGGTTATTTATGATGATCTTTCCAAACATGCGGTAGCCTACCGTTCGATGTCACTTCTTTTAAGAAGACCACCTGGACGTGAAGCTTATCCTGGTGATGTATTCTACTTACACTCACGTTTATTAGAGCGTGCAGCTAAGTTAAATGATGATTTAGGTGGAGGTTCTTTAACTGCTCTGCCAATTATTGAAACTCAGGCTGGAGATGTTTCCGCTTACATTCCTACCAACGTAATTTCAATCACTGATGGTCAGATATACCTGGAGAGTGAACTTTTCAACTCTGGTGTAAGGCCAGCGGTTAATGTTGGTATTTCTGTATCTCGTGTTGGTGGTAACGCTCAGATTAAGGCAATGAAGGATGTTGCAGGTACACTGCGTCTTGACTTATCTCAGTATCGTGAACTTGAGGCTTTCTCTCAGTTTGGATCTGACCTTGATAAGTCAACTCAGCAGAAGCTGGCCCGTGGTGAGAGAATCGTAGAAATTCTAAAACAGAATCAGTATTCGCCAATGCCGGTAGCAGAACAGGTTATCATTATTTATACTGTTACTAATGGTCACTTAGATGATCTTCCTGTTGACAACTTAAGACGCTTTGAAGAGGAATACTTAAACTTTATCGACAGTAATTATGCAGAAATCAAAGAAGAAATTGTTGAATCTGGTAAATTATCTGATGATTTAAGAGATAAACTTGATGAGGTTGTTGCTGAATTTAAAGATATGTTCCAGGTTCAGGAGAATAAAATTGTAGATATGGATTCTGAAGAATCTGATGCCGAAGCAGAGGAAGCTGAGGTGAAATAACAATGCAAAATATGCGTGATATTCAGCGGCGGATAGGGAGTGTTAAAAACACTCAAAAAATTACCAGGGCCATGAAAATGGTTGCTGCCGCTAAGCTGAAAAATGCTCAGGATAGAGCAGAAGATGCCCGACCTTTTTTCAATAAAACAGTGGAGGTTTTAAGAGGAGTTTTTACTCGGACTAAAGAAACAGCCCATCCACTTTTAGCAGAGAGAGAAGGTGGCCGGCATTTAGTTATTGTTATAACAGGTGATAGAGGTCTCTGTGGATCCTATAACCATAAGGTAATTGATCTGGCTGAAGAAATTGTAGAAGCGGAAGAAGAAGTGTCGCTAATGGTTCTCGGCCGTAAGGCAAGAGACTATTTCCGCCGCCGTGGTACAGATATAATGGCTGAATATATTCAGCTTGAAGATTACCCTGGTTATGGTTTTGCCAACAATATTGCTGATGAGATTATTCATCATTTTCAAGCAGAGGATGTTAATAAGGTATCGATGATTTATACTCACTTTAATTCTGCAATCAGCCAATCAGTAAAGAAAATGCAGCTTTTACCGGTGGAGAAATTTGCTGAGGAAGCCGAAAAAACTGACGAGGATGCAGAAAAAATGGATGCTGAAACTCCGGGAGAAGATGGAGCAGCGAAAAATTATGTAGATTACATTTTTGAACCTTCTCCAGCTGAGGTATTCGATAATATTTTACCCCAGTATTTAATTAATGTTATTTATTCAGCTCTTTTGGAGTCCAAGGCGAGTGAGTTCGGTGCCCGGATGACAGCAATGGATTCTGCTACTGAAAATGCAAACGAAATGATAGATAAACTGACGCTTAAGTATAACAGAGCCCGTCAGGCTGAAATTACTACAGAAATTACTGAAATTGTTGGTGGAGCAGAGGCACTTAAATAAAGTTTTATAAAGGAGGAATTTGCGTGAGTGACCAGAACATTGGTAGAGTAGTTCAGGTTATTGGTCCGGTAGTTGACATTGAATTTCCGAATGGAAAACTACCCAAGATTAATGACGCGGTTAAAATAGAGAATGAAGAAAAAGGAATTGACCTAACCTGTGAGGTTATGCAGCAGTTAGGAGACGATAGAGTTCGCTCGGTTGCTATGTCCTCAACTGATGGTTTAGTTAGAGGCATGGAAGCTGTTGGACAGGGAGCTCCAATCAGTGCACCTGTTGGAGAAGCTGTTCTCGGAAGAATTTTTAATGTTTTAGGAGATACAATTGATAATCGGGGTGAAGTAGGAACAGATGAGAGAATGCCTATTCACCGTCCGGCTCCAAAATTTGAGGAGCAGGAATCTTCAACAGAACTTTTTGAAACAGGTATTAAAGTTATTGACCTTTTAGCACCATATACTCGTGGTGGTAAGGTTGGTTTATTTGGTGGTGCTGGTGTAGGTAAAACAGTACTTATCCAGGAGTTAATTAACAATATTGCGACAGAGCACGGTGGTTATTCTGTATTCTCTGGTGTAGGAGAGAGAACCAGAGAGGGTAATGACCTCTGGCTGGAATTCCAGGAAGCTGATATTTTAGATAAAGTTGCCATGGTTTTTGGTCAGATGAACGAGCCACCTGGAGCAAGAATGAGAGTTGCTTTAACAGGACTAACAATGGCTGAATATTTCCGTGATGAAGCCGGTCAGGATGTATTATTATTTATTGATAATATCTTCCGCTTTATTCAGGCTGGTTCTGAGGTATCCGCTCTCTTAGGTAGAATGCCATCTGCGGTAGGTTATCAGCCTACACTTGCTTATGATGTTGGTACTTTACAGGAGAGAATTACTTCAACAAAGAAAGGTTCAATCACATCTGTCCAGGCTGTTTATGTACCTGCAGATGACCTGACTGACCCTGCTCCTGCAACTACATTTGCTCACTTAGATGCGACTACAGTACTCTCCAGAGATATTGTGGAGAAAGGAATTTATCCTGCTGTTGACCCGCTTGACTCATCTTCTAATATTCTTGATCCAAGAATTATTGGCGAGGAGCATTATCAGGTTGCCCGTGAGGTGCAGGAGGTTCTGCAGGAATACAAGGATTTACAGGATATCATCGCTATTTTAGGTATGGATGAATTATCTGAAGAGGATAAAATTGTTGTAAATAGAGCCCGCCGGATTGAGCGTTTCTTATCTCAGCCCTTTAATGTTGCTGAGCAGTTTACAGGAACTCCAGGTCAGTATGTGGAACTGGATGACACAATTCGCGGCTTTAAAGGAATTTTAGAAGGGCGTTATGATGATCTGCCTGAGGAAGCTTTCTATATGGTAGGTACAATTGAAGACGCAGTAGAAAAAGCTAAACAGCTGGAAGAAGGTGAGTAGCCAATGGCTGCTGCACCAAAAATTCAGCTAGAAGTAGTAACACCACAAAAACTGGTTTACAGTGAAGAGGTAGACCTGATCGAAGGACCTGCTATTGACGGTCTGATTGGTATTTTACCTGACCATGCACCTTTAGTGACTGCAATGCAGATTGGAGTTGTCAGGGTTGTTAAAGATGGTGAGGAAATTCAAATAGCTATCAGCGAAGGTTTTATGGAAGTTCAGCCTGATAAGATTAATCTGGTTGTTAGAACAGCTGAGCTGCCTGAAGAAATTGACGTTGATCGTGCTAAATCTGCTCGTGATCGAGCAGAAGAAAAGCTGGAAACAGATCATGATAATATAGATTTTGCTAAGGCAGAAGCTGCCTATGATCGTGCTCTGGCCCGCCTAAAAGCAGCCGGACACCATGATCACGGCTATGATCGTTTGTAAGCGAAAATGTTCGTTTATGTGCACGCACCGTGAACCACCCGCTTTTTGTCGAAAAAAGTCGGGTGGTTTAGGGCAGAAAATTTAATATAAAATTAAAAGGGTCCTAATTAGGGCCCTTTTTTTAAACTATAATTTATTCATAATAAATTCATCTATCAGTATTTAAATGATATCTCCTCAACTTCAACCTTAAACCAGGTAAATTTTTCGCCGTCCAGATACCAGCTGACATCAATTTCCGTCGGAATTTTAATTCCATTAAACTCTTTATAATTTTTTAATTCACCGGTACATTTCAACCTCTCAGCACTTTCATCACTTTCTTTATATCTCATTGCCTCAGTACTTAAAAGATTTCCCTCTTGATCAAAATAAAAGTCTGCAGAGGCCTGAATCCCCTGATAATTCATTGTAACCCTGGCAGTAGTGGCATCAATTTTCTCCCAGCTGAGATAATTATTTAAGGCGGCAGTTGGGTACCAGGGAAGTTCCAGTAAAAATCGATGCAGGGCTGATTCATTAATTTTAGCATTTGCTTTCTGATCAACAACCGGCAGCAGGTAGGCAATTTTAATCAGCATCGAAGCCTCGCCATTTTGAAAGAGATCCCGGCCTTTAGTCTTAATAAATGGCATCATATTCAGGTCAACCTGCCAGAGAAAACCGGGTTCATTGAGAGTGATTAGCTGTTCTGCTTCTGGTTTAAACCATTCTTCCTGACCGGGCTCTAATTTCATCTTTCCGCTCTGCTTTAAATTAACCGTTGAAATTTTATTCTTCCCAATGATACCAGAATTTCTAAGCCATTTATTAACCGGCTCCGGCAGAGCTTCCAGATCTTCTTCTTTAATTTTCTGATGATTAATATCTGCTGCTGCATTATTTGCGCTTAATCTTTCAAGCTCTGAATCAATCTGTTTATTAAACTCCCACTTTCCAATTAAAACTGCAGTAGTTCCTAAAATTATCAAAAGTAAAGCTGCAGTTGCCAGGCTCGGCCAGAATCCAAATTTAAAAATATTCATATTTCCTCCCTTATTTTTTTCTGATCCCACTAAAAACCAACTGAAAATGACTTTCTATTAATTCATTCTGCTTCTTCTGCTCCTCAACTCTCTCGATAATCATTCTGCTGATAAGGCCAAAGGTGGCTGTCCAGATGACTTTTGCTATATTTTCAGCTTTTCCACTTGAAAATTCACCCTGTTTTTGACCCTTTTTAAGTAAATCTATCAGAAGTTGCAGTGCTGACTGATTAGGGCGGAGATCTGTATTCAAAACCGCTGTAAATTGCAGAATATTTTTCTCTTCGCTAAGCATTACAGCTTGATAGTAATATTTATTTTCCAGAGCAGTGTTAATATAGTTTTTTAATTTAAAGCGAATTTCTTCTTCGACAGAATTGAAATTTGAGCGTCCACCCACAATAGATTTAATAATATCTTGATAACCTTCCTCAATTACAGCTTTGACAATTTCGGATTTGCTGTCGTAATATTGATAAATAGCAGCGGGAGAATAGCCCACCTTTTTTGCCAGCTTTCGAATTGAAAGAGCAGCCAGTCCATTATTTTCGATAATTTCTTTTGCTGCTTTGATGATACTGTCTTTGATCAGTTTATTCTTGGCATCTCTTAAATTTTCATTCATAATTTACTCCTTTCTCAGTACTTTATTTGACTGCAAAAATAGCAAAATAAACATTGTTTATAATATTAAACAATGTTTAGTTAAATTTATCACTATTACTGCCGGGTGTCAAGTAGAAATTGCGACAAAAACCGACAGGTTCACGGTGCGTGCACATAAACAAACAAATACAAACACAAACGCACATATCTGTACATCAGCTCCGTAAAGTGATAAAATATTAAGAGGAGGTATTTCTATGAATAACAATGGTGAAAGTAAATTAGAGAAGACCGCCCGCGAAGGAGCTTTTGGTCCAACAGAGCTAAAAAAGGGCGAAAAAAATAGATTTTTAGGTGAGTTTGAGGAGCGGGTTATTGCTTATCTCTCAGAGAGCCAGATTAAGGAAAAGGCATTATACCCTGAAATCAAAGAGGCCCTGCAGAGTAAGGAAGCAAATAAGCTGATTATTAGAGGCGATATTGATAAAAGTCTTATCTCAGATTATATAGAATGGGCCCGTGAGGCAGGAGTCAGTTTTAACAGAAAAAACTCTCCAGAATTCCGGGGAAATGTAGCGCTGGCAGTTGCTGGAAAAGACGCAGTAAAACAGCAGTTTGGCAAGATTCCTGACCGGGAAGAAAAGTTGCAAAAAAAGGGTTTATCTGATAACATTATAAAGAATGCAGGCTCTTTGCTCTGCAGTGATTGCTGGAAGGAATTAATGGAAAAAGCGCCGGAGGAAGAAGTTAATTATAAAAAGGCCGGCATATTTGATAAATTAACAGGTACAGGCTGTACAGGCTGCCAGAAAAAATAACCGTCATTATAATTATAAATGATGATTTTTAACGCGGCCTTTAAAGGCGTGATTTATTTAGAAAGGGGCTTTTAGAGGTGGACAAGTATATTATTGAAGGTTTAAATCCACTTAACGGAGAGATTAAAGTTGGGGGAGCAAAAAATGCGGCTTTACCGATTATAGCTGCATCATTACTTGCTGATTCTCAGGTTGTTTTAGAAGATATTCCGAAACTTAGAGATGTAACAAATTTATGCAGTATTATTGAAGATATGGGTGCAAAAGTTAAAAGAGATCAGAACCGAATTGAAATTGATTCAAGCACAGTTTCCAAGACAGAGGCTGACCATGATCTGGCCAGAAAATTGCGTGCTTCTTATTATATTCTTGGTGTAATGCTCGCCAGGTCCGGTCATGCAAGAACTACTCTGCCTGGAGGCTGCAACATAGGTAATCGTCCGATCGACCTCCATCTTAAGGGCTTTAGGGCTCTGGGAGCAGAGGTTAATCTGGACCACGGGGTGGTAGATGTTAAGGCTGATCAGCTTAAAGGTGCTGAAATTTATCTGGATTATCCAAGTGTAGGAGCAACAATCAACATCATGATTGCTGCCAGCCGGGCTGAAGGAAAAACAGTGATCGAAAATGCTGCCCGGGAACCCGAAATTGTAGATCTGGCTAACTTTTTAACAGTTATGGGAGCTAATATTAAAGGTGTTGGTACAGATATTATTAAAATTGAGGGTGTGGATGAGATGCACGGGGTTGAACACCGCATCATCCCGGATAGGATTGAGGCCGGTACATATATGATAGCATCTGCTATTACCGGTGGAGATGTCTTTGTCCGCAATGTGCTGACAGAGCATGTGAAACCACTGATTGCTAAGATGCATGAGATGGGTATTTCTGTAGAAGAAGATATAGCAGGAGTCAGAGTCAAAGCTGGCAATAAATTAAAAGCTGTGGATGTTAAGACACTGCCTTATCCTGGTTTTCCTACAGATATGCAGTCTCAGATGATGGCTTTACTGACTCAGGCTGATGAGACAAGTTTAATTATCGAAACAGTCTGGGAAAATCGTTTTATGCATGTAGATGAGCTTAAGAGAATGGGAGCGGAAATTAAAATTGATGGACACAGTGCTCTCATCAAACCAGGCCGACTGACAGGTGCCGAAGTAAGGGCTACAGATCTGCGGGCAGGAGCTGCGCTTATTCTGGCCGGGCTGGCTGCTGAAGGTAAAACAGAAGTCAAAGATATCTACCATGTAGAACGAGGATATGAAAATATAGAAGAGAGGCTCCGGGGAGTTGGGGCTTCAATAAATAAAGTATCTGAGTAAATATAACCTGCCGCTGATATTTCAGCGGCTTTCTGTTTTGAAAATTAATTTTGCTTTTCAAAAAAATAGGGTGGTGAAAAAAATGATTACAACAGTAACATTAAATCCGGCGATTGACCGCGAATATTTTGTTGACAAAAATGAGGTTATGAAAAATCAGTTCATTTATAGTCATGAAGATTTAAAAGTTTATCCAGGTGGTAAGGGCCTGATCAGCGCTATTAACTTTAAAAATCTGGGTTATGGTGATGTGCAGAATATTGGTTTTGTTGGTGGTAAACAGGGATTGTTTTTTGAAAAAATGGTTCAAAAACATGACATTATCAGTAATTATATTTATACTGAGAGTGAAATTAGAAATAATGTTAAAATAATTGGTCGGGAACCGGCTACCTATACTCAGTACAATGACTATACATTTAAAGTGGAAAAGGAAGAAGTAGAAGAACTAATTATTCGCTTTAAGCGGTCAATTTCTGAAAGCGGCTGTATTTTAATGTCCGGTTCAGTACCTGAGGGTGTAGATTTTAATATTTATCAGCGGTTGATAAAAATTGCTAAAAAGAAAGGTAAACATGTATTTCTGCAGGCCAGCGGGGAAGCTCTAAAACTGGCTCTAAAATCAGAACCAGATATTGTTACTCCATATTTTAAGCACCATAAAACTATTCTGGACATGGAAATGAATGATAAAGAAGATTATCTAAGAGCAGGTAAAAAAATGCAGGAAATGGGTGCCAAAAGAGTTATGATACCTTTCCACTGTGACCGCCTTCTTTTTGATAAGGATGGCTCAGTTTATCAGCTTTCACCAAAAGGTTACTGTATAATTAACTGGCTGGGAGCAAGTGACGCCTATAATTCTGCTTATTTAGATTATGCCTTCAAAACTGATAAATTTGACTTTTTAGAGGCGAATCGGCGTGGAGGAGCAGCTGCTTTGTGGATCGCAGAAAATAAAGAAATTTATTTAGATGATCGCAAAAACTATAACAGCTGTCTGGATAGACTCGAAATCAATAAGCTGGAGGTGTAAAAAATGAGTAATGTAAAAGATTATATGGTGCGGACTATGAATTCAGTGACTCCTGATGACAGTATCCGCAAGGCGATAATTTTAATGTACAGATCAGAACAGTCTGTACTGCCGGTGGTGGATCATCAGAATCTTTTTGTGGGGACAATCTACAGCAACAATATTTTAAAGAACATAATTCCTGAGAGTTTTGGCTTTTTAGACAGCAGCCACCTTTTTTATGAAGTTAACGAAGCGGTGGAGAATCTAAAATATGTTAAAGACGAAAAAGTGGAAAAATATATGGCCCGCAATCGTGATGCTGTCAAAGAAAACAGTGATATGAAAAAGATCGCGGATATTATGCTGAATAATAAGGAGTCACTGCTATTTGTAATTAATGACGAGGGTTATTTGAGAGGCTTTATTGAAAGGTCCAATCTGCTGCATTATTTATTAGATGAAGCTGAGGGAGATGGAGAATAGTTGAGTCAGTATTATATTTGACTTAATAAGCTATTTAATAATTTTTATAATTTTATAAGAAAATAGTATAAAATGAGGTGTGATTAATGAATGAATTAATTAATTTCTCTGCACATGAGGTTGAAAATTGGCTTGTTTTTAATAATATTGCTGATAAAGAGCTGTATTTAATTTCTTTTTTCCTGTTATTTGCATTTTTAGTAGTATTACTGGCAAAAAAATATAGAATACCAATTGTTGTTGGTTATGTATTTTTGGGGATTTTACTGAGTCCGGATATTATTTCTATCTTTCCCAGGATAGATCAGGAAATGTCGAATATGTATACCTTTGTCCTGGCTAATTTAGATTATGTTACAAATATTGCCCTGGCTTTTATTGCCTTTACAATTGGTAGTGAGCTGTCAATAAAAACTATAAAAAGACTGGGTAAAAGCATCTTTTCGATTGCAATTATGGAATCTGCAGCTGCTTTTTTAGTAGTTACTGCAGCAGTATATATGATTGGTCGGCCGCTTTATATGGCCCTTTTATTTGGTGCAATAGCTTCGGCAACAGCACCGGCGGCTACAGTTATGGTTCTAAAAGAATATAATGCTGAAGGGCCACTGACTTCAACAATCATGGCTGTTGTAGGGCTTGATGATGCCTTCGCCTTAATTATTTTTTCTTTGATTAGTCCGATTGCTTATTCACAGTATAAGGGGGAAGGGGCAATTAACTTCTCAGAAGTTCTGGTTCTGCCTCTGATAGAAATTTTTGGTGCTATAATTTTGGGCCTGTTATTTGGTTATGCCGCCCAATATTTACTGATCAAATTTAACGAAAAAACCCGCAAAATACTGACCATAGTTACTACAATTACTTTGAGTTCTTCTGTTTCTATTTTCTTTGGTTTTTCAGCCCTGATAGCAAATATGTCTGTTGGCTTTGCTGTGCGTAACTTTGCCAAAAAGAATCTACAGATTTCAGAAGAAATAGACACATTGACAATTCCATTATATGCAATGTTTTTTATAATTGCAGGTACAGAAATTAGATTTTCAGAGATGGGTTCCCTTAGTTTTCTGCTGATAGCATTTATTTATTTAACTGCGCGTATCATCGGTAAGGTGGGGGGATCTACCCTGGCAGCTAGAATCTCCGGGGCCCCGGAAGCTGTTAAAAAATATATTGGTTTAGGACTTTTACCACAAAGTGGTGTAGCAATTGCCCTGGCTTATTCAGTCCAGCAGCAATATGCCCAGGATCCAGAAGTAGGGCTTTTAATCTTTAATACTCTACTGCTTACAGCAGCAATGACGGAAGTTTTTGGTCCTTTATTAACTAAATATGCTGTGGTAAACGCAGGTGAATCACAAATGGATACTAATCATCACTAAAAGTATTATCGCTTTTTAATTTTATTTTAAGATTGATAGTCTATAATGAGGTGTAAGAATGGAAAATAGTTTCGAATCAGCATTTGAGCTGCATAATTTGCAGGAGTGGTTTCATGTCTATGATCTGCAGACAAAGGAGATTTATTTATTAGCCTTCTTTTTGGTGCTGGCAATGCTGGCGATAATTGTTTCTAAAAAATATAACCTGCCGATTGTTGTAGGCTATGTATTATTTGGTATAGTAATCAGTCCGGATATTTTAAACTTAATTCCCTTTTTAGAAAGTGAATTTCACAGCTGGTATGAGTTCTTGATTATCAAACTGGATTATATAACTCAAATTGCACTGGCTTTTATTGTTTTCACGATCGGGAGTGAACTCTCGCTGAGAACATTCAGGCGGCTGGGAAAGAGTATTTATCTAATAACTATTCTGGAAGCTCTGGGAGGAGCTGTTATTTCAGCGCTGGCAGTTTATCTGGTTGGAGCTCCAATTTATATGGCACTTCTTTTAGGTGCTATTGCTGCAGCTTCCGCCCCGGCCTCAACGATTATGGTTTTAAAGGAATATAATGCTGAAGGGCCTCTGAGTTCAACTCTGATGGCGGTCGTTGGTCTGGATAATACTCTGGCTTTAATACTTTTTGCGCTAATTAGTCCGGTTGCAATGATGTTTATTGGAACGGGAGAAGCGCTGTCTTTTCAGCTTTTATTGACTCCTGTTGTAGAAATTTCAGCAGCTATTTTAATTGGTCTGGTAATTGGATATTTAACCCAGCATTATATCAGTATGGTTGATGATAAAACTAAAAAGGTAGTTGCAATGTTGACTTCAGTAGTTCTCAGTTCAGCACTCAGCCTGGTTTTTGGGCTGTCATCACTGATTGCTAACCTGGCACTTGGATTTGCCATCAGAAACTTTGCTGAAAAGAATCTGGAAATTTCAGAATATCTCGATACACTGACAATTCCACTGTATGCAATGTTTTTCATCTTTGCTGGTGCTGAAATTAGATTTTCACAGATGGGATCAACGGTTTTTTTAATTACAGCTCTGGTTTTTTTGATTTCCCGAATTATTGGTAAGTACGGGGGAGCAATTTTAGCAGGTCGTTTTTCAGATGCGGCTCCAGTAGTTAAAAAATATATTGGTCTCGGTTTGTTTCCACAGGGAGGGGTTGCCATTGCTCTTGCCTTTTCTGTCCAGAAACAGTTTACCCAGATTCCGGATGCATCGCTGATGATTTTTAACATGGTGATTCTGACAGCAGCATTGACTGAGATTTTTGGTCCTTTATTCACTAAGGAAGCGGTAATTAGATCGGGAGAAGCGGAGGAATAAATGATCAATTAAAACAGCAGGAATCATTGTCTTTTTAGAGAAATTATATTGTAGAGCGAATGTGTTTTAAAGTACTGTTATGTAAATGCTTATTCAATACAGACAGTGTTATTATAAGGAAGGAGTATGCTATTGAATCTTTTGAATAAATTTAGTAAGAAAATTGCGATTGACTTAGGAACGGCTACTGTTATTATTTACGAAAGTGACAAAGGGATAGTTCTGCAGGAACCATCTTTTGTGGCTATTGACTCCAAATCAAATAAAGTGATTGCAGTTGGAGAAGAAGCAAGGAGAATGCTTGGACGGACTCCAGCTAATATTGATGTTGTCAGACCATTAAAAGATGGTGTGATAGCAAATTTTGAGGTAGCGGAGATGATGCTCAAAAGCTTTTTGAAAAAAGTTGGAGTTAAGAGCAGGTTTATTAAACCACTAATTATGGTCTGTATTCCGGTAGGTGTGACAGGAGTAGAGAGTCGGGCAGTTCTTGAGGCAGCAGTACAGGTGGGTGCCCGTAAGGCATTTTTGATCGAAGAACCGGTGGCAGCTGCGATTGGAGCCGGCCTCAGAATCGAGAAAGCAGAAGGAAATATGGTTATTGATATAGGTGGGGGAACAACAGAAATAGCAGTTCTTTCACTTGGAGGAATAGTAGTTGGTGAGTCAATTAGAGTCGGTGGTGACAAATTTGATGAAGCTCTGGTACGCTATGTTCGAGAAAATTATAACTTAGTTATTGGAGAATCTACTGCCGAAGAGATTAAAATTAACATTGGTAGTGCAGATCCTAATTATTCTGCTAAATTTGAAGTCAAAGGAAGGGATCTGATGTCAGGTCTGCCCCGCCATATAGAGTTGTCAGCAGAAGAAACCAACAAAGCATTTAAGGAACTGCTGGATAATATTGGTCAGGCTGCCAGAAGGGTTCTGGAAAAAACTCCCCCAGAATTATCAGCTGATATAGTTGAAAAGGGAATTATCCTAACAGGTGGTGGCTCACTGCTTGAAGGCCTGGATAAGTTTATCAGCAGTCAGACAGAGGTTGGTGCTTTTGTAACTGATGATCCACTGGTTTGTGTGGCAGAAGGGACAGGTCAGGCTTTAAGCGAACTGGACAAGATATCCAATGTTTTAAGCACAGGTGAGCAGGGCATGTTATCGTAAAAGTAACTGGAGAGTGATTTAATTGAAAAAAAAGACAGCTAAAATTTTATTTCATATTTTAATAGTTCTTATTCTTATCAATACCCCAGTACTTGCAGCAGAAGAGATAATGCCTTTAGATGAAGTAAAAGCTGGAATGACAGGTTATGGAAAGACTGTTTTTTCTGGCAGTGAAATAGAAAAATTTGAAATTGAAATTATTGATGTATTGGATAACCGCAGTTTAGATGAAGATTTAATTTTAATTAAATTGACGGGGGATAAGGTAGAGGAATACGGAGGTATTGCTGCCGGAATGAGCGGCAGCCCTATCTATCTTGATGACCAACTAATTGGTGCCATTGGTTACGGCTGGAATAACAGTGACCACCGCTATGGTCTGGTTACCCCAATCGAGAGAATGTTAAAACTTCTGGATAATAATGAAGTTGAAAAAAGCAGTGGTAATATTAGTGATCTTGAGTTTGAGCTGGAAGAATTTAATCCAGGGGAGAATATTATTAGGTCAGAGAGTCCGATTATGGTCAGCGGTATTAATGGGAGAGCTTTAGAGAGGCTGGAAAAAAATCTGGCTGAATTAAATCTGGATGTGGTTCCAGGTTCCGGGATTGAAGAGGCAGATAAAAGTAACGCGAGGCCGGAACCAGGAGAGGCAATCGCAGTTCAGCTGGTAAGGGGAGATATAAGTGTCGCTTCTATTGGGACTTTGACTTATGTCGACCGGGGTCAGTTTTTGGCTTTTGGTCATCCGTTTACCAACCGGGGTGAGGTTAATTATCTTTTAAGTAGAGCTAACATTAATGCAGTAATTCCCAGCACAGAGCAGCCTTTTAAACTTGGATCACCATATAACAGGCTTTTAGGTTCTGTAACTCAGGACAGAGGTGCTGGAGTTGCCGGAAGAATAGACACTTATCCCAGAATTACCCCTCTGTACATTTCCATTTCTGAAAACGGCAGACTGCTTAAAGAAGTAAGTCTGCAGATTATAAATGATGAATATTTTTTCTCTTCGCTGGCTAATAGTGCAGCTTTACAGGCGGTTGACTCCGCGCTGGACAGGATTGGACCGGGTTCAGCTGAATCGAAACTTAAAATTATGGGAAGAGGCCTGCCACAGCTGCAGGTAGAATCAAGCAATATGTATTACAGCCAGAATGATATCGGCAGTATGGCCCTTTATGATTTTTCTCAGCTTTTAGATTTGATTTTAACCAATCCTTTTGAAGAGATCAATTTAATCGATATTCGACTGGAGCTGGACTTTAATAAAAGTGACAGTGTGGCTTTGATTCAGGAAGCAAAAGTTTTAAATGATGAGATTTATCCTGGAGATGAGCTGGATGTAGAAGTGACTTTACACCGCTATCGGAATGGAACTGAGACCAAGAATCTATCACTGAAAGTGCCTGAAGATGTAGAACCAGGTATTGCGACACTTTTTGTTGATGGCGGCTACACCGGTGAGACTATGAGGCCGGATGAAACTTCAGCTCAGATGCAGAGTAGTGGCGGTTTAAACGAAGCAGAGATTTCAGGTCACAAAAGTTTTGAGTCAATGCTTGATTCATACCTGGATTCTCCTGACAATAATGATGTTATTTTACAGTTATATCCTTCTTATGCTGCGCCTATCTATCAGGAAAGCAGTGAGGAGGCTCCCAGACATGATTATGAGGAAGATGCCGCTGCAGGTGATGCAGCAGAAACTAATCCAACAGAAAAAAGCCCGGAAGGGACTGATGAATTAGAGAATCTGGATGAAGAGATCAAAGAACGTTTTTCCACTGATTATGTTCTGGAGGGGAGTCTAAATCTTGATCTGGAAATTATGGACCCGGCAAACAGGGACAGTTCAGAGGCAGGTGAAGGAAATTCTGCGGCAGTAGAAAAATCCGCAGGAGAGGTAAATAACAGAGAAAATCAGTAAAGATTAGATTTTACTGAGAGCTTTCTATGGAGGTTTTTAAATGGATAAGCAAATAAAATATCTTTTGGGGGTTTTAATCTTACTGTTTATTTCAGCCTATTTTTTGAGCCTGCTGAGTGGGCTCCCCCAATATTTTAAAGATGATATTATTGCTTTTCTGGAAGAAAGATTTAATGGTGAAATTTCTTTCAGCTCTGTCTCTTTATGGCCTCTAAATCGAATTCGACTCAAGCAGTTTGAATTTACAGCCGGTGATGGTAGTTCTTTTAAAGCTGAAGCTCTGAATTTAGACTACAGTCTTAATTTCAGAGATGATGAAATAATAGAAATTGAGTTCATTGAACTTTTGGGAGCTGAAATCAAAGTCCAGGATCAGTTTGAGCAGCTTCTTAGTTTAAGTAATAATTTAGATGATTCGCAAAATCAGAGAACTGACCTGAAAAATGCTGATTTTATAGCTGAACTTAATTTACCTGATTTTTTGTCAGATTTAAAGGTCAACATTAGAGATTCCAGTTTGAATTTGGACTCTGGAGAAATTGATCTGGAATTAACTGATCTTCAGCTCGGCCTGGCCGCAGAAGCAGGCAGTGTTTATAGCCTAAACATCACTACAGCTCTGCAGCTCAATCAACTGCAGCTGGCTGAGGGGCAGAATATAAATAATTTTAGTTTAAGTAGCCTGGACCTGCAGTTTGACCGGGATAATTCCGAGGCAGAACTCTATTTTAATGCCAGAGATTTCAGCCTGGCAGAGATAGTAGATAATGCCGCTCTTTCTGATCTTAATTATCAGGGGTTTAAGCTTGATCTGCAGAGCTTAAAAGGTCTCAGCTCAGCCAGAGGAGAGCTCAAATTTAAGGACTTTAGGCTGCAGAATTATAAAGGCCAGCTTGATCTTGAAAACTTAGAGCTTGCGAGCAGCTATAGTTCTCAAGCTGAAGCGGGAGAAAAAATAAATTTAACTGCTCCTGCCTTAAATATTAAGCTTGCAGGTCCTGAAATGAAACTTTCAATTGCTGAAAGTAGAATTTTTCTGGATCAAAATCCAGTTGATTTTAGTTTTAACTGGAATCAGACTCAGGATTATGAGCTGAAAGTGGCGGCTCAGGAATTTAACTTTGATTATAATTTTTTAAGTCCTTATTTAACTGAAGCTAATTTTGATTTTGACCTTCAGCTGGCTGCAGAGTCGAATCAGATTCAAACAGCCACCGCAGAAGTTTCAGCCTCCGAATTGAGCAGTGATTATTCTGATTTGCAGCGGGCTGAGCTTTCTTTAATGCTTGATCAAAAAGAGCTTTTTGTCAGAAAAGCAGAATTTATCATGGCAGAGGAAAATCGGCTTAATTTAAGAGGAAGCTATAATTTGGCCGAAAAAAACTATCTGTTGAGCGCTGAAGCAGAAGATTTTATTATTTCTGATGAGATACTTTCTCAGCTCAGTCAGCTAGAATACCTTAAAAATAATAATTACCTCAGTCAGATAGACAGAATAAAAGATAGAAATTTAAACTTTAGAATTGATACAGCTGGAATCTATAATGGAATCGAAGCTATTTCAGCAAATGGGGATTTTAATTTAGCTTTTAAAACAGCTGCTTCAAACTCAGATTTTGAAGTGGACAGTTCTTTCTGGTATACCGATAATAAGCTTTTTCTCAATTCTTTAAAAGTTAATTCTGATTTTGGTCGGCTGGATTTAATGGGAGAGCTGGATTTCGATACAGAATCAGTACAGCTTCGATATGCAGCCCAAAATCTGGAAGCTGATCTACTTAATGAGTTTACAGCTGATAATTCAGAACTTTTAAAGGAACTTGATTCTGATATAGATCATTTAGAGGGGTCAATTTCTAATTCTTTTAGCAGTCCATCAGCCAGCATTCATCTTAAAATGTCAGAGCTGAATTACGATAGTTACCAGCTTAAGGATTTAAACTTATCGGCAGCCTATGAAAATGATAATTTGAAAATCAATAATTTTCAGGCAGGGATTGCTCAGGCAGAAATTTCTGCTTCAGGTGAGATCAGAAAAATTTCCAGTCTGGATCAGGCGGAGCTTGAGCTTGAGCTCAACAGCCAGGATCTTTACTTTCAGGATCTAGCGGATTTTAGTTCGCAAAATATTCCTTTAAATGGTGAGGTTCAGCTGCAGGCAGAAATTAGCGGCAGTCTGGCTGATTATGATCTTGATTTGAAGTTTGCAGCCGGCAGCAGCATTCTGCAGTTAGATGGACAGGAGATCGAGTTTTCTAAATTGGAAGCTGAAATCAGCAGAACTAATGGTGATTTTATAGTTGAAAATTTAACTGCTGAGCAGCAGAATTTAAGTCTCAAGGCAGCGGGCAGCTTTAACTTTGAAGAAGGTTTTGATATTGGTTTAAGCCTCAGTGGTTTTGAAGCTGCAGATTATCTGACAAACTATCAGTATGCTGCTGATATTGAGGGCAGCCTCTCTCTGGAGGGACGGCTGAGTGGTGAGCTGGAAGCTCCGGTCTTTGATTTTCAGCTTGAATCTCAAAACTTGAGTTTTGCCGAGCTGGATCTGGAAATTGCTGATAATTCTCTCAGCTTTAGAGTTAATGAAAATAAAATTTTAATTGAGCGGTTTGATTTTACTGCTGATTCAGGCAGCTATAATTTAACCGGTCAAATATTTGATATAAATAGTAATTTAAAAAGTGATTTAAAGCTTGAATTGATCGAGGTTCCTACCAGAGAGTTAACACTTAAATTTATTGATTTTTATCCTCTGGTCTCTGAACTCATTTTTGTAGGAAATGTAGACTTTAATTCTCAGGGAACAGATTATCAGGCCGAGCTGGATCTAAGCGCCAGTTCGCAATCAACTCAGGGAAGTCTAAATTTAAAAGGAACAGTTAACGATAATCTTGCTCTCGACTTTGAGGGTTCAGATATTGAAGTTGATTTTAATTCCAGACAGTATGACTTTAATCTTAATTTAAAAAGTTTAGTTGATTTTAGTGGTACAGTAGAAGGAAGTGTTAGTTCTCCGGTTCTTAGAGTAGATCATAACCTGCGGGAACTGAGTGTCAACAATAATCTGCTGGATGAGGTCAGAGGAGAAGTCATAGTTGAGGGCAGCAGAAGGTTTTCAATCTCCGAAAGTATTAATTACCGTGGGGGAGGAAGCCTCAACCTGGATGGCAGTTATTCACTGGTTGATCAGGAACTAAATCTGAGCACAAATCTGGAGTCACTGCCGCTTGGTTTTCTGGTGTCTTTTCTGGGAGAAGGATATTCTGCTTCCGGTAGAATTAATGGTTCTTTTAGAGCCGAAGGCAGTCTGGAATCTCCAACATTAAGTGGTGAGCTTGATCTGGAAGCTGAGACACTGGAGCTTGGACTTACAGACCCAATTGAAGATCTGGATTTAAAAGTTAATCTTCAGGATAGAAGTGCGGTTATTGATAATCTAAACGGCCGTTTTGCTGAAGGTGATTTCAGGATTGAGGGAGCTTTAAATCTATCTGATCTGGAAAATGCCTGGGATTTATCACTGAGTGGTCAGAAGCTTTATTTTGAACAGGGTTCACTTGCAGGTGACTTTGACGCAGAGCTTAACTTTACCGGTCCCCTGGCTAATCCTCTACTTAAGGGAGATCTGCTCGTCTATGATTTTGTGATTGGAATCCCTTTTGAATGGCCAGAAAACGAGGTTGATCCCGATGCTTTTGTTCCGAAAATCAATCTGAACATCAGACCGGGTGAAAATGTCAGGGTTGAGGATGAAAATATGGAAATTCTGGTGGAAACAGGGAGCTTAAATCTTCAGTTTAACAATCAGCTTGAGGATCCACTGACAATGGAAGGCCGCCTGCGTAGTGAGGAAGGTACTTTTACTTATTACAATTCTCGCTTCAATCTGGTAAGTGCAGAAGCAGTCTTTACTCCGGTTGATGAGGGTGATATTCCAACTCTTAATGTTAATGCGGTGACCTATGCTGGTGGAAATGAAATCAACATCAATTTAACCGGACCTGCAGATGATATGCGGATAAATTTAACTTCTGATTCTGATCTAACAGAAGAAGAGATTTTAAATCTACTTTCTACCCGCGGCGCCCTGGGCTCTGCTATAATCGGGGGAGAGGATATAGGGATTCAAAATATTATCTGGCAGGAGCTAATGCGGGTTGTCAACTCATTTCTGCAGCGGGGAGTAATTTCTGATCTGGAGTCAGATGTTGCTACGATTTTCTCCCTTGATAGAGCAGAGATTGATGCTTTTCAGTATGGTCTGGAGAGAGAATTTGCTATTTATTTAGGGAAAAATATTACAGATAAACTTTATTTAGAGTATGCTTCCTTCTTTGATGAAGAAGGACGCCGGGGAGAAATATCTTTTCAATATAAATTGACAGAACCCACAGTTTTAAAGGGTACTTATTTTGGAGATGAGGAATATCAGATTAGTATAGAAACAGAAATTGAATTTTAGGAGGCAGAGAAATGAGAAAAGTTTTATTAACAGCATTTTTAATTTTGACTTTAACAGTTACTTTTGCCGGTTCAACTGCAGCTCAAAATATTCCAATTGATGAGATCACAAAAATTACAGTTGAAGGAAATGAGTATGTTAGTGATTTTGAAATTTTAAATGCAGTCAAAACTGAGGTTGGCGATCAGACTGACCAGGAAGCCCTGCGTTCAGATATGCAGTCGGTTTTTGATCTTGGTTATTTTTCTGATGTGAATATTGTTTTTGAAAATTTTGAGGGTGGTCTGAATGTAATTTTTGAAGTTGTAGAAAACCCTGTCTTAAGAGAAATTAAGATTTCAGGAAACGAAGATTTATATTCTGAGGCAGAAATTAAGGAAGCGCTTGGTCTCAAAGTGGAGACAGTTTTAAATGTAAAAAAGATGAATGATAATTTGAAGTCTTTTCAGGAAAAGATGCAGGATGACGGCTACATACTGGCCCGTTATAAGAATGTGAATATTTCTGAGGAAGGTGTGCTGACAGTTGAAATCAGCCCCGGATATCTTGATTCAGTAGAGATCAGTGGTAATACAAAAACTAAAGATGATGTTATCTTAAGAGAAATGCCAATAGAAGCAGGAGATATTGTTAACATAAAAAGAATTCAGCGGGGCTATCAGAATTTACACCGCCTCGAATTTTTCGAAAACATCAACCCTGAACTGCAGCGGGTAGACAGTGAGGATAATCTTGCTAAACTGGTAATTAATCTCGATGAAGCTAAGACAGGAAGGCTCAATTTTGGTGGAGGTTACAGTTCTACTGACGGCTGGCTTGGTTTTGTTGATGTTAGTGAGAAAAACCTTTTTGGTAACGGCCAGGATATTAGTGCTAAGTGGCAGTTTGGTGATACAACAACCTATTCTTTAAACTTTTATGAACCATATCTCTGGCAGAGTGATTTTTCATTCAATTTCAGCATTTATGACCGCGAAAGTGAAAGAACTAATTCTGAGGGAGCTGATTATACCAGAGAGAGCAGGGGTGGAAGTTTAACTTTTGGTCATCCACTGCCCAGAGACTGGAGAACTTCACTGAGATACAGAGTTCAGGATACAAAAGAATTCTGGAGTGATGACAGTGGAGTGATTTATGATAACAGCCTTCGCTCACTAACTCTTGGTTTCAGCAGAGATAGTTCTAATAATAGATTCCATCCCACCTCTGGCTCAATTAATAGATTTGAAATTGAGCATGCAGGAGATTTCATCGGAGGAGAAATGGACTTTACTAAATTCAACTGGGACAGCCGCCGCTACTTTTCCGGCTTTAAAAATCATGCCTGGGCAGTCCGGATGAAGCTCGGTCTGAGTGAACCCAGAACACCGCTTGAAGGAGAGGAATATGATCTTGGAGGTTCAGACAGCCTGCGCGGTTATGAGCGGAGTGATTTTGACTTTGAAGATCGGGCAAACAACAATCTTCTCTTATTCAACTTAGAATACAGAATTCCCTTTAATGAGAGTTTTACCGGGGTACTCTTTACAGATGCCGGTAATGTCTGGGAAGAAAGAGACAGTATTTCACTAAATGATTTAAACTACGGTTATGGACTTGGAGTTAGAATGAATACTCCTGTCGGCCAGCTTCGTTTGGACTACGGCTGGGATGAGGACCAGGATGGTCAGCTGCACTTCAGTATCGGAAATACATTTTAAAATACTTGAAGCAGGATAACTACTAAATATATACGTATAACAATCAATCTCGATAAAAGATAATAGATTCTACCTGGAGGAATTAGGAAATGAATTTGAGTGAGCGCAAGTTTCAACTGGCAGTTGTACTCTTACTGGCGGCCATTCTGGCTGCAGTACTTCTGCTTGGAATACTGACAGAAGATCAGGCCGTTGATAAAGTTGCCTATGTAAATCTGCAGCGGGTCTTTGAGGAACACCCGGCTCGAACAGCGGCCGAAGAAACTTTAAACCAAAAAGCTGCCGAATATCAGCAGCAGCTGGAAAATAAGGCTGAAGACCTTTCCGGTACTGAACAGAAAGAACTGCTGGCAAAATATCAAAAACAGCTGCAGAACCTGGAAGCTGAGCTTTTGAACTCCGTCACTGCAGAAGTTGAGGAATTAATTAAAATTACTGCTGAGGAGAAAAAGGTCAAATTTGTGCTGGAGTCAGAGCAGGTCCTGGCCGGGGGTTATAATCTAACTGATGATGTACTTAAGAAAATAAATGAAGAGTGGTAAGTAATTGATTTTTCAGCTTAAAGCAAATTAATACTTAAATAGAAAGGAGAAAGGCAAAATGGATAAATATGACTATCATTTTATCTCAATAAAATTTTTGACTGCTATTTTATTGGCTCTAATTTTTGCTTTTCTCCTTATTTATGTTTTTACCCCTCAAGAGCGGGAGGACTATCCGGTTTACAAGCTTGAGCGGCAGGAATTATTTTTTTCAGAGCTGAGCCAGATTTCTGCTTCTAGAACAACTGCAGCAGAGGAATCCCGACTCCAGGAAAAACTGGATTTTGAAGAGTCCCTAAGAGAGCGAAGTTTTGAGCTGATGAAGCAGAGTAAAAGCAGGATGCTGGCAGTGATCAGTGCCAATCATTTGGAAAAAATGAACGGTTTAAGGGAAGAAAAGATGCTTGCTTTAGAGGCTGAACAGAGAACTTTAAATCAGCGGGAGGAAAATCTGCTGCAGGAAAGAAGGCAGGAGCTGGAGGCTGAGCTTTCACAAAAACTTCAGCAGCTGCGGCAGGAAGTTAGAAATAAATATTCCGACTTTAATCAGCAAGAAATTCGGGCTAATTATTTGAGAATGATTAATCTCGAGCTGAAAATTGAATTTGTTGCCCGGACTGAAAGCGAAAAAGAAAAATATCGAAATGAGTTGGAAAAAGTCCGCTCAGAACAGCAGACTTTGATGGCCGAAAAAAATTCTCAGTTAAATGAAGATATTTCGACGCAAACCAGTGCTTTGATTATGGAATTCAACCAGCAGTATTCAGCTTACAGAGATCAGATCCGCAGCGAGCACCAGCAGCTGATTTCTGAGCAGAGGCAGGAAATTGAAGCTGAGCTGGCAGCAGCCAGGGAAGAAATAAAAGGTGATTTAGCTTCAGCAAGAGCAGAAAAATCTACAGAATTAGACGATTTAATCGAAAAGAGCAAAAAACTCTACTATTAATTCAGGAGGTTTATTTAGATGCATCATTATCGCAAGGCTACTGCAGTATTTATAATTGTGCTGACCTTAATGCTGCCTCTTTTTTTAGAAAAGAAAGAGGAAACGGCAGTTGTTAATTTAGATGAGGTGCTTACTGCCAGCAGACACTTACAGGAGCTCAGAAAAGAGAGTAGAGCTGAATCAGGGGAAGATGATTCTCTTCAGACAGTAGAAGCAGAAATAATGGAAATTTTGCGCCGAGAAGCAGAAAATCTGGCTGCAGAAAATAGTTACAGCAGTATTATAATTGATCAGGCAGTTTATCAGGGAGGAAAAAATGTCAGCCAGGAAATTGCTGATAAAATAGATAATAAATATAAATAATTATTTTTGTTTAAGGGGGATAAGATCAAATTGACACCAGCAAAAAGTTATAAAGTCGAAGAACTAGCAGAAATTACAGATTCCGAAATCAAAGGGGATAATGATTTAAAAATAACTAATGCACGCGGTATAGAAGAAAGTGGAGGCGGCTCGGTCACCTTTGCTGACCAAAAAGAATATTTAGAACTGGCTTTAAAATCAGAGGCGGCAGTAATTGTCAGCAGCCAGCAGATATGTAAAGAGCTGGACTCAAATTTAAAAGAGAAAAAAACCTTTCTGCTGACTGATAATCCTAGGAGAGTTTATGCTCAGATCGCTGATCTTCTAACACCGCGACCCTATGAGAGTGGAGAAATTTCTGATAAGTCTGTGCTTGCTGATACAGTTAAACTGGCAGAAAATATTTCTATTCATCCCGGGGTTGTAATTGCTGAAAATGTGGAGATTGGTAAAAATACAGTCCTGGCACCAGGAGTGATTATAGGACCGGATGTAAAAATTGGCGCAAATTGTTTGCTGCATCCAGGGGTTATTATTGAAAGAGAAACGATAATTCAGGATGAGGTTATCATTCAATCCGGTGCTGTAATTGGTTCTGACGGCTTCGGTTTTGCTACAGACGAAAACGGCCACCACAAAATTCCTCAGCAGGGTAATGTAATTATCGAATCTGAGGTCGAGATTGGGGCCAATGTCACAATTGACAGAGGCGCCAGCGGACCAACAGTTATCAGGCAGGGAAGCAAACTTGATAACCTGATTCAGATTGGTCATAATGTTGAAATCGGAGAAGAGTCACTGCTGGTAGCGCATTCTGCAGTCGCCGGAAGTACCAAACTGGGCCGCCGGGTAACTCTGGGGGGACAGGCTGGTGTTGTCGGCCACATCAAGCTGGCAGATAATACAACCGCAGCTGCCAGAGCAATGGTTACCTCACCGACAAATGAGGGAGATTTTATTTCTGGAGCTCCTGCCCAGATTCACCGGGAAGCTCTTAAGGAACAGGCCTATCTGAGGCGCCTGCCGAAATATATTGATAAAATAAAGAAATTAGAAAAGAGACTGGCGGAGCTGGAAAATAAATAATCCTTGAATTATAAAGTCAATAAATATATAATAAACTATTGAAAGGCTTTTAATGAAAGGATGACAACCTTGTATATAGAAAATGGCAAGCAGAAGACATTAAATGAAGAGATTATAATTGAAGGAATTGCCCTCCATTCAGGTAAGGATGCAGAAATCAAACTAAAACCGGCAGCTGCAGGAACCGGAATAGTTTTCTTTCGCTCTGATTTGAAACAGCAGTTGAAGCTGAAGGCAGTTCCGGAGTCAGTAGTTAATCTGGTTAGAAATACAACCATCGGCAGTAGAGAAGTTAAAGAGGCTAAAATTAGTACTATAGAACATTTGATGGCTGCAGTCTGGGGCAGTGGAATTGACAATCTAGAGATTGAGGTTTCTGGACCAGAGATTCCGGTCATAGATGGAAGTGCCTATCCTTATTATCAAAAAATAATGAATGTCGGGCTGCAGGAACAGCAGGAGCAGCGGCAAATTTATAAAGTCGAATCTCCAGTTTATGCCCGTCAGGATGATTCATATATTACTATCCTGCCCTATGATGGTTTTAAAATATCTTATACTCTCGATTATCAGCATCCTGTAATTGGAAGCAGTTATTTCGAATTTGATGCTGAAAAAATAGATTTTGCAGAAGAGATTGCCAGGGCCAGAACTTTTGGTTTTGCAGCCGAGGTGGAAAAGCTCCATGCTCAGGGGCTGGCACTGGGAGGCAGTCTGGACAATGCGGTTTTAATAGAAGAGGAAAAAACAGTTAATCCGCTCAGATTTGAGAACGAGTTTGTCAGACATAAAATTTTAGATGTTATTGGAGATATGTTTTTAAATGGTAGAATTATGGGGCATATAATAGCAGTCAAATCCGGTCACCGACTTCATGTCAGACTGGCAGAAAAGATTAGAGAAAAAATGCTTGAGGAGGAAAATTAATTTGAGTGAGATAAATGAAATTATTGATATTGGTGTAATCAGGTCAATTTTACCCCACCGTTATCCTTTATTATTAGTAGATAGAATTGAAGAAGTCCATAAAAAGGAATCAATTGTTGGGATTAAAAATGTAACAATCAACGAGGAGTTTTTCTTAGGTCACTACCCTGATCACCCAATTATGCCGGGTGTTCTGATAGTTGAGGCGATGGCCCAGGTAGCAGGAATTTTAATTTACTACAGTTTTGAAGATATGGAAGACAAGCTTCCTATTTTTACCAGTATTGATAAAGCTAAGTTTAGGACACCTGTTAAACCGGGTGACCAGTTAAGAATTAAGGTTGAAATTGTAAGACTGCGCAAAAGAGTTTCTAAAGTACGGGGAGAAGCTTATGTGGGCGATAATCTTGCTGCAGAAGCGGAAATGATGTTTACTTTTGAGGAGAAATAGATAGAGAATTCTGGAAGGGGAATGATAGTCTTGGCAGCTGAAAAAAAAGGAAAGGTGCTCCACATGAGCAATATCCATGAAACAGCAATTGTTGCTCCAGGAGCTAAAATTGGGAAAAATGTTGAAATAGGGCCCTATGCCATCATCGGTGAAAATGTTGAAATCGGTGAGGGAACAGTAATTGGACCTCATGTGGTAGTTAAGGGCTGGACTCAGATTGGTAAAAATAATGAAATATTCCACGGGGCTTCTATAGGTTTTGAGCCCCAGGATTTAAAATTTGATGGAGAAAAGAGTTATCTTTTTATTGGAGACAATAACACCATCAGAGAAAATGTAACTATTCACCGGGGGACCGCCGATGGCGGAGGGGAGACAAGAATTGGAAATGATAATTTATTAATGGCCTACTGTCATGTAGCACATGACTGTCAGCTGGGCAGCCATATTGTAATGTCCAACGCGACAAACCTAGCAGGCCATGTAGCAATCGAAGATTATGCCGTAATTGCGGGTATGGTTGGAGTCCATCAGTTTGTCCGCATTGGTAAGATGAGTATGGTTGGTGCCCATTCTAAGGTAGTTAAGGATGTACCTCCCTATATTTTAGTCGATGGTCATCCAGCAGGAGTCAACGGGATCAATGTTATTGGTTTAAGGCGCAATGGGGTCAGCCCCGAAATGCGCAGAGAAATAAAAAGAGCCTACAAAACTCTCTACCGCTCCAAGCTGAATATTGACGAGGCGATAGAAAAGATGGACCAGGAACTCGATGCTAGTGAGGAAATCGAGCACTTTCTGCGTTTTCTGCGCAATGCCAGCCGCGGAATCTGCCGGTAGGTGGCAGCAATGACTAAAAAAGCTCTAATCGCAGGCTGGGGTCAGCTGCCCCGCCTCTGGGCTGAAAAGGCTGCAGCTCAGGCTGAGGACTTTATTGTAATTAAAATTGCCGAAGAGATCACAGCTGAATTCTCTGATTTAGACTGTGCAGAATATACGGTTAATTTAACTCAGCTGGGAGAAATCCTGCAGCTTCTAAAAGAAGAAGAAATCGAAGAGGCTATCTGGCTCGGTAAGATCCAGAAGGCAAATCTTTTTAATGACTTCAATCCGGACCAGAAACTAAAGCAGCTGCTTCAACAGCTGCCGGACTTAAATGATGACACAATTCTAATGGCTCTGGCCCTGGAATTTATAAATTCTGGTGTTAAAATCCTGCCCCAGACCTATCTTTTAGAAGATCAGCTGGCAGAGCCGGGAATTCTGGCTGGTGAAGTCGATTCTGAACTAAAAAGAGATTTGATTTTTGCCTTTGAGACAGCCTATAACCTCGGCCGTTTTGATATCGGTCAGACTGCTTTAGTTAAAGATGGGGCGGTTATGGCCCTGGAAGCAATCGAAGGAACAGATGAAGCAATTAAGCGGGCAGCTAAATTTGGAGGCCCGGGAGTTGTAATGGCTAAATGCAGCAAAAAAAATCAGGATATTCGTTTTGACCTGCCCACTGTTGGTTTAAAAACTTTAGAGAATTTAATTGAGGCAGAAGCAGGAGCTTTAATAATTGAGGCAGATAAAACATTTATTTTAAACAAAGAAGAATTCTGCCGCCGGGCAGCTGCAGAAGGAATTGTAATTGCTGCTGCGGAATATAATAAAGAGGAGTTAATTCTACCTTGGCAAAAATAATGGTTTCAGCAGGCGAAGTATCTGGTGATATGCACGCCGCTGCCGTCCTAAAAAAAGTAAAAGAAAAAAATGATAGTATCCAAATTTTTGGCATGGGCTCGAGTGCTCTCCAGGAAATAGGAGCGGAGATTTTAATCGACCCCACCAAAATCAGTACTATTGGTTATATAGAAGCTTTAAAAAATTTGAAAGAGCATTTTAAACATCTCAAAGAGATGAAAAAACTCCTGCGGGAGCGAAAGCCGGACCTGGTTTTTCTGGTTGATTATTCAGCCTTTAATAT
The DNA here is from genome assembly GCF_003053565.1 of Halanaerobium saccharolyticum. Taxonomy (GTDB): domain Bacteria; phylum Bacillota; class Halanaerobiia; order Halanaerobiales; family Halanaerobiaceae; genus Halanaerobium; species Halanaerobium saccharolyticum_B. The sequence goes on from NZ_QAXS01000001.1 coordinate 170,227, forward strand.
GAAGCTGGCCAAAGCCTGCAGTCAGGAAGGAATTAAAGCGGTCAATTATTTTCCGCCTTCAGCCTGGGTTTACAATAAGCGCCGGGCTGATAAAATGGCTTCCTATGGAACTCACATTGCAGCAGTTTTTCCAATGGAAAGAGATGTCTACCGAGAGGCTGGAGCAGAAGTTACTTTTGTCGGTCACCCGCTGGTAGATATTGTCGAAGTTGAAAAAACAGCAGCAGAAATTAAAAAAGATTTAAATTTAGATCAGCAGAAACAGGTGATTTCACTTTTTCCGGGCAGCCGCCGGGGAGAAATCCAGTCACTGCTGCCGGAGATGCTCCGGGCAGCCTGCAGAATAAAGGCAGAAAAACCGGAGATTGAATTTCTGCTGGCAGCTGCAGAAGGAATTGAGCTCGAGTATTTAAAATCATTTACCGAAAAGGTTGAGCTTGATTTAAAGATTATTCAAAAGAAGAATTACCAGCTGATGCAGATTTCCGAATTTATAATTTCTGCTTCGGGAACCACAACTCTGGAGGCGGCGATTCTGGATACACCGCAGATTATCTGTTATCAGGCGGCTCTGACTACCTACCTGCTGGCAAAGTATGTTTTTAAGGTCGAATTTGTCGGCCTGCCCAATATCATTGCCGGCGAAGAGGTTGTACCCGAGCTGCTGCAGCAGGATTTTGAAGCAGAAAAAATTACAGAAACTGCCCTGAACTGGCTGAATGATAAAAAAGAATTGAATAAAATAAAAGAGAAGCTGCAGACCGTGCGCCACAAACTTGGTGGTGGAGGTGCAGTGGAAAAAACAGCAGACTTACTGCTTAGAGAAGGAGGGCTAAAAAATAGTGGATAGAAAAAGCATTTTTTTAGCGCTCTTTATTTTTATTATAATTATTTTTTCACTATATTTTACCCTGGAAGAAAATCCTATTGCTCCACCTGAGCCGCCAGTGGAAAATGAAGAGCTGCCGGAAGAGGAGCTGGAGGATGTAAATTTCAGTATTTTTAACAACCAGCAGCAAGAGCTGCAGTTGGAGAGTGAGCTGCTTAAAAATTTCAAAGAGGATCAGCGGATGGAATTGAGGCCACTTAAGGCAGATGTCTATTCTTTAAACAGTGATCAGCTCTTATACACCTTAAAAGGTGATTTTGCAGTCTATTACAGCAATGATCAATACCTTGAGATCAGAGGTAATGTCCTAATTGAGAGTGACCGCTATCAGATTGAAGCAGAAGAGCTCGACTATTATTTAAACCGCAATTATCTCGAAGGAAGAGGCTCGGTTAAAATTACGGGCAGCGAATTCAATTCCCGAGCAGCAAGCTTTAATTCAGATCTTGACTTAAGGAACCTAAAACTCAAGGGTGATAATGGGCAGGCTGCAGTAGATTTTGGTGAGCTGTCGGAGGACTAAAAAGACTTTCAAAAACCATTATATTTGAATGAGGAGTCATTAAAGATGCAGAAAAAAATTTTATTTTTTTTATTAATATTTATCCTGGCGCTGACAGCTAATGCAGCTGCAGTCAGGGAATTGAACGGAGATAATCTTGACCTGGAACAGACTGAAGCCGGTCAGGTATTTAAAGCCACCGGTAATGTGGAGCTGATCTATGATGAGCTCAGAATTACAGCTGAAGATGAGGGTATTTACCGCCGCTATAACGGAGAAATTGAATTTAGAAATAATGTAAAACTTTTTTACCAGGAATTTGAAGCAGAGGCTGTTGAGCTGACCGGAAACCTTGAGACTCAGGTTTTTCAGCTGATCAAAGAGGCTGAAGTCAGAGGCGAAAATTCTATGCTGCAGGCAGATCAGATCGATATTTACCGGGCCGAAGATAGAATAGAGGTTAAGGGGAATGCCTACCTGGAATATAATAATTTTTGGGCAGAAGCTGATCAGATAACTTATAATCTTAATAGTGAAATAATAACTCTGGAAGGAAATGTTCAGGGTGAGCGAAATGGAGAGTCCTTTAGCTCCCAGTCAGCAGAGGTTAATCAGCAGACTGAAGAAGTTAAGCTGCGCGGAAGGGCAACTCTCCGCTTTAGTGAAGAGGAAGCTGCTGCAGATACTAATAGTGAGACAGTGGAGGAATAATTAGATGACAATTAAAGCTCAGGGCTTAATTAAAGAATATAATAAGGAAAGAGTTGTTAACGAAGTTGATTTAAAAGTTGACCGCGGCCAGATTGTTGGTCTTTTAGGCCCCAATGGAGCCGGCAAAACCACTACTTTCTATATGATCTTAGGTTTAATCAATCCTGATGGAGGCCAGATATTTTTTGATGAGCATAATATTTCAAACCTCCCTGTTTACAAGAGAGCCAGACTGGGAATCGGTTATCTACCTCAGGAGGCCTCAATTTTCCGCAAAATGACAGTGGGGGAAAACCTGAAGGCTATTTTAGAGTACAGAGATTTAAGCAGTCCGGAGATTGAAGCAAATATTAAAGAACTGCTGCAGGAGTTTCACATTGAAGGATTGAGAAACCGCAAGGGTTTTCAGCTCTCCGGTGGTGAGCGGCGCCGGGTGGAAATCGCCAGAGCCCTGGCTGCTGATCCGGCCTTTATTCTCTTAGATGAACCTTTTGCCGGAGTTGACCCGATTGCAGTTAATGATATTCAGGAGATTATCCGCTACCTTAAAAAGCGGGGGCTGGGAGTCTTAATTACCGACCACAGTGTGCGGGAGACGCTTTCGATTACAGACCGAGCCTATATTATGCATGAGGGTAAAATTCTGCTCTCTGGAACTTCCGAAGAGATAGCAGATAATGAACAGGCACGCAAATTTTATCTGGGCGATAAATTTAAAATTTAGTGAGGTGCATCTTTTTTGAAAACAATTAACAAATATATTTATAAAGAATTGATTGCGCCTTTTTTCTTTGGTGTAGCAGCTTTTACCGGTATTTTTATCGGGACCGATTTGATTTTTGAGCTGACAGAATTTTATACACAGTGGGGAGTTGATGTTTTAACTCTAATCAGGCTTTTCTTTTTAATGCTGCCTGAGATTATTGTTCTAACTTTTCCCATGGCCTCTCTTTTGGGAACAATTATGGCCTATAACCGCCTTTCAGGTGACAGCGAAATTACGGCCATGAGGGCCGGAGGAGTCAGCATTCTTTCTCTAGTTTTGCCGGCTTTGATTATGGGGCTTGTTACCAGTGGAGTCACAATTGCTATCACTGAATTTCTGGTTCCGAATGCCAATTATCAGGCAGAACAGATTATGTATCAGGCCCGTCACGGTGAACAGCGGCCGGAAACTCAGTATGACCTCTTTTTAACCCCGATGGACAGCAGTACCCGTCGGCCTGATTATATGCTTTATGCTCACAGTTTTAATGGTGAGAGTGGAATGATGGAAGATGTGGTTGTTCAAAGTTTTGAGGACGGCAGCCCGGACAGTGTACTGGAGGCTGAGAGAGCCGAATGGCTTAGTGATGGCTGGCATTTCTATAATGGTACGGTTTACTTTCTGAACCGGGATAACCGACAGCCGGCGCTTGAGTTCAGCACCTACCGCTCCCGGGAGGAGATTCATTCTCCGACTCAGGCTGGAAAGCTGGGTAAGGGTGTAGATGAGATGAATATCAGGGAGTTAAATGAGCATATTGCCCTCAAAGAAGAACAGGGAAGAGCAGCCTACAAAGAGCGGGTTGCCCTGCACCACCGTTTTTCTATTCCGCTGGCCAGCTTTATTTTTGCCCTGCTGGCAGCACCTCTGGGGATTAAACCTCAGCGCTCAGCCGGTTCGGCAACCGGATTTGGAATCAGTATTATTATTATTTTTATCTATTATATTTTAATGACAGTCGGAGATGCTCTCGGCAGCCAGGGCACAATTCAGCCCTGGCTTGGAGCCTGGCTGCAGAATATAGTTATTTTTGTGGTTGGAATTGGACTCTTGATTAAGACAGCCAGACAGTAATTAAGGAGGTGGAGATCATTAACGCATTTGTTATCATTGGAGCAGTAGTAATTTTAAGTGGTTTAATAGCCTATATCGGTGATCGAATCGGAATGAAAATGGGTAAAAAGCGGGTCTCATTATTTGGTCTCCGCCCCCGTTATTCTTCGATTATTATTACCATTGTAACTGGAATTTTAATCGCCGTCCTTTCTGTAACAATTCTGCTGGCAGTTTATTCTGAGCTGAGGCAGGCATTATTTAATATTAATGATGTGCTGACCAGGCTCGAATATTTAAACGAAGAGCTGGAAAATCGAGACCAGGAGCTGGCAGAGAGGGATCAGGAACTTGAAGCCAGGGACCAGGAACTTTCCAGTCTGCAGCAGGAAATCGAAGCTCGAGAAGAAGAAATTACAGAAAAAGAGGCTGAAATTGAGGCCCGGGAAGAGGAGATCGCCAAACGCGATCAGGAAATAGCAGAGGTAGAAAGTGAACTGGAAGAACTAACTCAAAATAGAGATCAGCTGCAGGGCCGGGTTGATGACTTAAGTGCTCAAAGGGAAGAACTGGAATCCCAGGTAAGTGAACTGGAAAACCAGATTGCTGAACTAGAAGCTGACTATGATGAGCTGCGCGAAGTAGCTAATCAGCTGCAGGCCGGTGTGATTTATTACATGGGTGAAGATATGGTCTATCAAAAAGGAGATATAGTTTATTCTGATACTCTGGAAGGTGGCCGCAGTGAGCAGGAGACAATTTCTGCTTTAAATAGATACCTGCAGGCAGCCAACCAGGTGGCCCGCGAAAAAGAGATCGAAGTTAATGAGGAAACAGGGATGGCCCTTCGGCTGCAGACAGAGGATATTTTAAATGCTGCCCGGATAATCTATAATATGGAGCCCGGCAGTAGGGTCATTGTTTCGCTGGTAGCCAGAGTTAATGTGCCTAAAAATGACTGGCTCTATGCCAATTTCCAGCTCTATGAAGACTTTAAAGTCTTTGAGCAGGGACAGTTAATCAGCAGTCGCGAAATAAGTGCTGAACAGAGCAGTGATGAAATTGAGACCGAATTAGAAGCACTACTGCAGGATATTAACGAAAAGGCAATTAACCAGGGACTCTTACCTGATAATTCCGGTCAGGTGGGAAGTATTAACTTCAGCCAGTTTTATGATCTGGTCAACAAAGTTCGCTCAGCCAGCGGTAGAGTTAAGGTCAGCATCTATGCAGATACAGATATCTGGCGTGAAGATAGATTAAGTGACAATCTAAAATTTGAACTGGAAGAACTAACTGCCCAGGAAGCTGGGAGCGGGGAGGAAGATAATAATGAGTGATTTACTTGCTCTTGATCCCGGCCGGGATAAAGTCGGGGCAGCAGTTCTTTCTTTTAAAAGTGCAGAAAAAGAAAAGACAATTATTAAAAAAGATGAGCTAATAGATCATTTAGAGGAGATTTTCAATCACTATCAGGTAAGAGAAATTGTCATCGGAGATGGAACCGGGGCTGAAGAGGTTAAAAAAATGGTTGAGAACACTTTTCCTGAGCTCAAAATCAGCCTGGTTGCAGAAGAATTTACAACCGAAGAGGCTCAGGCCCGATATTTAAAGGAAAAACCGATGTCCAACTACGAAAAGCTGCTGCGAAAAATAGTCAGCTGGAAGGTCAAAAAACCACTGGATGACTATGCAGCTCTAATAATTGGTGAAAAATATCTAAAAAAGCTTGACAAAAACAAATAATACCATTACAATGATGTTTGAGGATAAAGAAGTAAATTAAATTTGACTTTTCAGCTCTAAAGCTGTTATAATTTAATTTGCAATACAAAAGTTTAATCAAGCTTATAAACTCGACGCTAAAATGCGGCGGAAAGGAGGTGCCCCCGAAGCTGCGGAGTGGTAGAGTTATAAGGGTTCTAAGATACTTATCAAAGATCTTTTGGACAGATGAAGAGGAAACTAGGTAACTCGCTCGGATGTCCTCTATGATTGCATAAGTTATTAGAACTTATATATCGAAAGAAAAAGAAAGATAACAATCAAGGGGGATTTTAATAATGAAAAAACTTACAATTACAATTGCTTTACTGTTAGTCGTAGCATTAGCTATGCCTGCATTTGGTCAGTCATTCTCTGACGTACCAAGTGATCACTGGGCATATGATGCAATTAACAAACTGGTTGCTGCTGGTATCGTCGAAGGTTATCCTGATGGCGAATACAAAGGTGACCAAAACATGACTCGTTACGAAATGGCTGTTATGGTTAGCCGCGCATTAGACAACATTGTTGCTGAGCAAGAAGCTCTAGCTGACGAAGTTGACGCTATGGGCGAAGGTCTAACTACAGGTCAGGCTGAAGACGTAACTGCTATCGTTAAGTCCTTAATGGAAAAGAACACTTCTGATAGCTTAAGCGATGCTCAAGCTGAAGAAGTAGCAGATATCGTTGATGCTTTAACATTCGAATTACGCGCTGAGCTTAAAGTATTAGGTGCAGACGTAGATGCTTTAGGTAAAGACGTTGCAGATTTAGAAGCTAAGGTAGACGGTCTTGACATCCCAGAAGATAACATCGAATGGGCTGCAACAGTAGATACAGTTGCTGAGGCTGGTAATTATACAGGTTCTGGTGTAGATTTAATTCCTGGTGACGAAATATCTGAACAAGACTTCTATCAGGAAGCAGGAATTAGTCTTTCCGGTAGTGTTGCTAATGCTGATTACAACTTAGATTTAGTAACATTATTTAATGGATTTGAAGATTTCAGTACTACAGATGACAATAGCTTTGCATTAGATTCAGCTTTATTAGAAGTTGCTTATAACGGTGTAAACGTTAAGTTAGGTGACCTGAATGAATATGCTGTAGAAACATATTTTGTAAATGAAGAAGATGTTGAAGGTATGGAAATGACAGCTAATTATCAGGGTTATCATGTAAAAACAATTGTTACTTCTTTAGATGCTGACACAATGTATGGTATTACAGCTGGTAGAGAATTTGACATTGCTGATGTAACTGGTAAAGTATATCATGCTAGAAATAATGGTGCACTGCATACTATGATTGCTGGTGAGGTTACTGACTTTGCTCTAACAGAAGAAGTTGTCATGGGTGCTGAGGTAGTTTATGATAATGAAACTGAAGGTATTTATGTAACTGCTGATGGTGAAGTAACAGCTGTAGAAGCATTGACACTAAAGCCATTTGTTAACTATGCTAATGAAGACTTTGTACCATATATGGGCGACTTAGATGATGAATTTGGTGATGGTACACAAGTAGTTCAGGCTGGTGTAAATGCTGATTATGTATTAAATGAAGATAATACACTTCATGGTGGATTCACATTTACAGATAATGATGCTGCTGAAAATAAAATGGTAGCAAGTGGTGGAATCACCAATACTTATGGTGACTTTACTAATAATGCTAATGTAGAATATACTATGAATGATGAATATACTGCAGATCAGGAAAAAATCTTAGTTGAAGCAGATACTGCTTTTGCTTTAGATGCAAAAACTGATTTAACTGCAAATGTTAGTTATGAAACTGCTGATCATATTGCTGATACTACAGTATTTGGTGTTGGTGCAGACTATGCATGGGATGATTCTCTTGTATTAGGTGCTGCTTACACTTATAAAAATGTAGATGAAGGTATGAATTATAGTTTTGTTAAAGCTACAGCAGATAAAACTCTAACTGAAAATATCAGTTGGAATACTGAAGTTAACTACATTACAGGTGAAGATGCTGACGCTGTTGAAGGCGAAGGTAATGGCGTAAAAACAGCATTATCAGTAAGCTTCTAAATATAGTTTAAATATAATATAGAATCTAAACAACCCGGGGGATTTATCCCTCGGGTTTTCTATGTTTGCAGGAAAAAAATACTATTTATTAAAAGGAGAGAAATTTGATATGAAAAATAAAATTGCAGTATTAATCATAACAGCACTTTTTCTTATAGTTACAGCTGGAGCTGCTTCAGCAGCAGATTGGGAAATGACAGGAGATTTTTCAGTTGTTGGAGTTGAACTTGATGCCTGGAACCAGCAGATAGATACTTTAAATGCTGGAGTTAAAGAGTATGCTGAAGGATATAATTTTGATTATGAAACAATGGAGAATATTGACAAAGTACCTGCCTGGAAATTAGGGGCTGAAAATAGAATTAATGATAATTATACTATTAAGGCTGGCTATGAATATATTCCTGGTGAGATCAGCTACAGTGTAGAAGATGGCAATGATACTAATGGATCAATAGCTGTTCAGTTAAACGGTTTTACCGGTGGAGTTGATTACCATTTAAATCAGAACTGGACTGTGGGAGCAGGGATTGGTTTCTATAATGGTACAAAGGAAACAACTCATGAAGGGACTATTGCTCAGCAGAGAGGTCTTGAAGATACAGAAGATGATCTAGATGGAACAGGCTACAGAGCTGGTGTTGGTTATGAGCGCAGCTTTAACGAGAGTTTAGATTTTAATTTAGATCTAAACTATTTCTATATGGAATTAGATGATGAGGATGAGGAAATTCCAACTCAGTACAGTAATGGAATGGAAGTTGCTGGTGGACTAACTTATAGTTTCTAATTAAATTAAATAAATAAAAAAATCATGATTCCCTGCATTTATAATGGGAATCATGATTTTTTATATTATATAAAGTTTTAAAGCAGCATTCTATTTAAAACTTCCAGATAACCGCTGACCATTAAAATTCCAAAGATAATTAAGAGTATTCCTGTCACCTTATTTACTACCGGTAAATATTTATTAAAAGCTCTTAACTTCGGCAGCAGATAATCCATAAAAATTGCTGAGAGGAAGAAGGGAACTGATAGACCAATTGAGTAAAATAAAAGTAATGCCCCGCCTCCCATAATATCAGCCCTGGTGCTGGCTGCAATCAAAATTGAACTTAAGATGGGTCCTATACATGGTGTCCAGCCTAAAGCTAAAACTAAGCCCATTACAAAGGCTCTCAGGTTACCCTGCAGATAGTCAGGTAGCTCAAATTTCTTTTCCCGGTAAAAATAACTTATCTCAAAGATCCCGGTTAGATGAAGTCCAAAAATTATAATAATAATTCCACCAATATTAGTCAGGAGATTCTGATTTCTAATTAAAAATTTGCCTAAAAAAGTGGCTGATAAACCGAGCAGAATAAAAATAATCGTAAAACCGGCAATAAAGCTGAGTGAAGAAATAACTATTGAGATATTTTTGTTCTTTTCTTTTGCTTTAGCATAATCACCAACCAGATAGGAAAGATAGGTTGGGATCAGTGGTAATATACAGGGAGAAAAGAATGATAAAAGCCCTGCCGAAAGTGCTGCAATCAAGCCAATGTCTGCTGTCATCTAATCACCTCTCATTTATTTTCTTAATTAAATTATATAACACTATATCCAAATAGACAAATATAAGAAACTGGAAAATTAAAGTTTTTCTTATCTGGATTATTCGGCCTGGATCTGTTATAATTAAACTGTGTAATAAAAAAAGAAAGGAGGCAGGGAAAGATGAAGAAAATATTAATATTTACTGCCATTATTTTATTAATCTTTAGTTTTAATATTTACGCTCAGGATGCAGATACTACCAATACTGATTCTGAAACAGAAGATCTAGAAAGTCTGGACCTGTCTCAGGAGAAATCTTTTTCCGAATCTGCCAGAGAGGAACTGCTGGGTATTGCTTCCCAGTATGAGAGTTCAACTGATATCGATGATATTGAAATAGATAACAGCAGCTTTAACCTGACTGGAAATGGAAGCCAGCAAAATCCCGGTTTACAGCTTTTATCTGATCTTAATTTAAATACAGATTATAATCAGCAGATTATTGACGATGAGATTATCAGTGAAACTCAGCTTAAACTTGAATATGCAATTAATTCCCGCGCCTTAATTCGAGCCGGTTATAGTCTGGCTAATCATGAATGGTGGGAATTGCAGGCTGTAAATCCAACAGCTTCGGATTTAGAATCAGGTCAAAACACAGCCATAAATACTGATAATATACTTTTAACTCCAGAGGGCTCCAATAGAGTCTATCGAGAAGAGCAGGAAAGCAGGCGCAGCCTTGGGCTGGCTTATCAGACCAGTGATCGCTTTACAGTTTCTGCTGACTTTATAGAAAATAATAATCTGGATAGTTTTAACAATAATTCTGATTTGAATGCTGATTCAACAGTCTTTGGGCTGGAGTATAATGATCCGATGGGAACTATTAGAGCCAGCTATCAGATTGATTTGAATGATGAGCTGACTCAGCGAATAACTGGGGTGGAGCTTGATTTTAATAATCTGGCTACCTTTAGTGCTTCCTATAAGCTGCTCAATCCAGAAGACCTGGAGTCAACTTTGAGGTCACAGACTGCCTGGGATTTAGGGCTGGGAGTAACCTTTGATGAAAATTATGGTTTAAACCTTGGTTATGAATTAATAGAAGATGATGAAAATGAAGAAGAAAGTGAAAGAAATATTAGTGCTTCTTTCGAAATAAATTTTTAAGGATGGTGCAGTAAACTTGTCATTATATATAAAAAAGATTACAGTACTGCTTATAGTATTTTCAGTTATCATAACACCACTGATGCCCTATTCTCAGCTTCAGGCTGCAGGGATTATTCCCCTCGATGGTCTGGCTGAGGCGGAAAAACTTTTATATGGTTCAGTACCTGATAAGCCGATTTTAGAGCGGGTAAGTGATGTTGAACAGAGTTTATATCAAAAAAGACAGCCGGGATCGATTGTAGAAAGAACCGAAAAAATAATTGCTGATCTTTTTGAAACAACAGAAAAATCACCTTCTCTGCTTTTTCTCTTCAACACAGTCGAATGGGCTGTCAGTGGCGAAATTGGCAGAGCCAGTCTGCTGGAGAGAATCAGCAATTTAGAAAAGATGGTAAGTGGAGAAGTTAACGAAGGTGCACTTCAGGAACGAATCAAAGAACTGCATCAGCTGACAATCAGCGGTAAAGAGATGCCGGTCCAGCTGGTAAAAAGCAGTGATGACCAGCTGATTCGAATCGAGCTGCTGGAAGAAATTAATTCTAAAACCGCCAGCAGGGGCGAAAAAGTAGCCTATCAGGTTAAGGAAGATTTAAAGATCGAAGATGTTTTAATTATTCCTGCTGGAACCACCGGTGAGCTTGAGGTTACCGAGATTAAAGAAGCTGGAAAAATGGGCCAGGATGGCGATATTAAAATTGGCTTCCCCAAATTGACTGCAATTGACGGCAGTTCCCTGGAAGTCGCAATCGAAGCAGAGGCCCGGGAAGAAAATGAATCACAGAAGCTGGCCATTGGAGCCAGTGTGCTGGGAACAGCTCTGCTTGGGCTGCCAGGAGTGGTTGTCGGTTATTTTGTTGAAGGTGAGGATGAAAGAATTCCTGCCGGATCTGAATTATATATTCAGCTGATTGAAGAAAAAGAAATTAGAGGTATAGTTTTAGAGTAGATCTAACCTGCCGCCTGGCGGGTTTTTTCATATCTTTTTATGAAAATGAAAATAAGAGTGGAGATTTGCAAAGGAGTTTCTATTTTGCTGAAAAAAAATGATTACTTTTTTCAACTAACTGAATATAAAAGCTGTTTTTTGCTTGTTTTGGCCCTGCTTTTTTTATTATCTCTGCCAGCTGCTGCGGCAGATTATGTGGTCCAGGGTGAGGAAATAACCTTTATTGAGGAGTCGGGTCTGGTGATTTTCGAGGGCTCACCAGTTTTTAAATCAGCTAATTTTACTGTCCGGGCTGATAAATTTGAGCTGGATACTAAAAACAAAGAGCTGAAAGCCTTTAATAAAGTTGTGATCGAATCAGATAAGGACGATCTCCGGGGAGAGAGCCTGGAGTATAATTATCAAACAGAAAAAGGGAGCCTTTATGGGGCTGACGGCAGCCTGGGAGAGATTTATTTTTCCGGCTCCCGACTTGATATTCTTTCAGCTTCGCCAATTGAAGGAGTTATGCAGTCGGCGGAATTCACCCCCTGCAGCCGGCCTGAAGCTCACTACCACTTTAAGGCTCAGGAAGTCCGGATTAATCCTGATAATACAATCACCATTCATCATATAGTACCCTACATAGCAAATATACCTGTTTTTTATCTTCCTTATTACTCTGTGACCTATGATCCAGAAGGTGAGGCAGGAGAAGAATTGAGCAATACCTTTCCGCTGCCTGAGCTTGGTTATGACACTGAAAGAGGAGCTACAGTGGAATTTTCCTACCCCTACCAGATCGGCGAGCAGAACAGTGGTAAGATTTATTACTGGCGGGCTGGCTCCGGTGAGGAGCGGGATGAGCGTCGAGAATATCTTAATCTGCACCGCTTTACAGATAATTTAAGTTTTAAAAACCGCTATTATTATCTTTATGAATATGACTTAGAAGAGGAAGAATTAGAAACTGAGGAGAAGGAATTTGAAAGTTCTCTGCTTTATCAACCTGGAAACTTAAGACTGGAGACTGGATTGATCAGAGATCTGCTGCCAGAAGAGCCGGTCAACAGATATTTTCTTGATGCAGGTTACAGCTTTGATAGCGGCTTAAAGCTTGGGCTTTTCAAAGAATATGATCCAGAGCTGGAAGAAGTTGTAGAAACTGTTCATACAGCCTCCTACCGCTTTCAGAACGGAATTAACGCTTCTCTGAGGCGGGAATATGACAGCAAGGAGCTGATCAAAGAAAAGTACAGTATCAGCCACAGTGAGACAGCTGTAAACTGGAATCTTAAATATGTAGATGGAGAAGACTATAATTATTATCCCTACCTTGACCTCTCATTTCCTTCCTTTTACTCTTTTAAAGCTGCGTTTGGCACCGGCAGGGTAGAAAATGGGGGAGTGGAGTTAAATAAACAGAGGCTTAATTTAGATTATAATAACAGCTGGCAGCTGCCGGGCGGTTTTTCCTATCATTTAAGCCACAATTATCGGCTGGACCACTATCAGAGTGGTTATGATCAGAAATATCATTTTTCAGTTTTAAATACTGGCCTCCGCTACCGCAAGCAATTAAATACAAAATTCCTGCTGCAGGCCGGGCTCTTTTACAAAGAAGATTCAGTTTATGGGGAGTCTCCGCTGCCGGATGACAGAGAGGAAGAGGAGCGGCTGCTTAAGCCTTCACTTTCCCTCGATCTTAAAGGTGATTACCCGGATTCAGCCTGGGCCATCGAAAGTGACGGCAGTTATGATCTGGATACAGAAGAATGGGAGGAAATTAATCTCCGCCTCAGGAAAAAAGAAGACTGTTTTGATTTCTTTGTTGGTTATGAATTTATCGATCAGAGCATTAATTTTGGCCTCTCCCTTTAAATTAAAATATTGATTAGGAACCCTGTCCAGCCAATGGATGAGGTTTTGAATATTTTTTCACAAAGATGCAGGAATTTTTCTTTTTATCGTGAAAGGTAAAGAAAAAGGGTGATTTTTGTGAAAAAGAACACAATAACTATTTTTGCTCTACTGCTTAACTTAATACTGATCTTTTCAATTTTTTGCGGTCTTTTTACTGTCCCGGCAGCAGCCAGAAACTATCAGCCGGAAATTAGCGGTAGTTTTGAAAGTGGAGATAAGCTCTATACTGACCCCGGTATTCTGGAAGAGGATGAGGAAGATACAGTTGATTATTACCAGTATGATAAGCAGTGGCTGCGCTATAAACAGCAGCTTGCCCCCGGAGAATATTATTATCTAAAGGGACAGCGGCAGCAGCGGATTTATGAACACAGCCAGACCTATGATAATTTAAATTTAGAGTTGGAGGGTAATTACACCTTTTATTTAACTGAAAGACTGCGTAATAGATTTAAGCTGCTGCTTCGGGATAAAGATTATCTGGAATCAGAGACCAAAGACTATCAGCTGGCCCGACTGCAGTACACCCTGCAGTTTGATTTCAGTGAAAAACATGATTACGAAATTTTAGTACAGAAGCAGTGGACAGAATATGAGCTCAGTCCTGAAAATGATTACCGGCTGAACCGACTTTCTCTAAAATGGGGCTGGAATTTTAGCGAGAATCTGGATCTAGACACGAGACTGCAGTTTGATCAGCAGTTAAATAATCAAAAGTCTGGGAGGACTGATAAAAGCGGCCGCAAGCTTTCTTTGCATTTTAAATATAAACTCTAATTTTTCTTAATTCTTTAAAAACTTTATAATAAAAATTATTTGTGATATAATATTTTCAATGAGTAGAACAAATAATTTTAGATCGTTTATCAACAAAGGAGTTGATCAATTTTGAGTTATATGTCCAGATATCGCGATTGGCTTTTAAGTGATTATTTTGATGCGGAAACTAAAGAAGAACTGGAAGCCATTCAGGATGATGAAGCAGAAATTGAAGATCGTTTTTATAAAAATATTGAATTTGGTACAGGTGGCATGAGAGGGAAAATGGGGGCCGGAACCAACAGAATTAACAAATATGTGATCCGGAAAGCCACTCAGGGACTGGCCAATTATATAATTAACTACAGTGATGATGGTCAGGAAAAAGGTGTTGTAATTGCCTATGACTCTCGACATAATTCACCAGAGTTTTCACTGGAAGCAGCACTTGTGCTCGCTGCCAATGGAATCAAAACATATTTATTTACCGGAATGAGAGCGACTCCGGAACTTTCTTATGCAGTTAGAGAGTTAAATGCAATTGGCGGTATAGTAGTAACGGCCAGCCATAATCCATCAGAATATAATGGTTATAAGGTCTACTGGGAAGATGGGGGACAGGTAGTGCCTGAGCAGGCAAGAGATATTATCGCCGAGATTGAAGAGATAGATGACTTTTCTATTGTCAAAACTATAGATGAGATGGAGGCAGTCAATCAGGGCTTATTAAATTATATTGGAGCCGAAATTGATGATAGTTATCAAAAAACTTTAATGGATATTTTACCCGATACAGATCTAGCAGCAGAGAAGGGCAGTGATTTATCAGTAGTTTATACTCCTTTACATGGAACAGGAAGTACTGTAGTTCCAAAACTTCTCAGTAATTTAGGATTTTCTAATCTGCATGTTGTCGAAGAACAGGCAGATGGGGATTCTGACTTTTCTACTGTAGAAAGTCCAAATCCTGAAGATAGAGAAGCTTTTGATATGGCCTTGAAGCTAGCTGAGAAAAAAGATGCTGAGCTAATTCTGGCAACTGATCCTGACTGTGACCGAATGGCACCCGTGGTCAGAGCTGAGGACGGCAGCTATCAGTTTTTAAATGGTAATGAAACTGGAGTTTTATTTGCCGACTTTCTTTTAAGAGAAGCTAAAGCTGCAGGTACTCTTCCGGATAATGGTGCAATTATTAAATCAATTGTTTCGACAGATATGGTGTTAGGTATTGCTGCTGATTACGGAGTAGAAGTGCTTGATGTGCTGACAGGATTCAAGTTTATTGGGGAAAAGATTACAGAGTTTGAAGCATCAGGGGAAAAAGAATTTATTCTTGGTTTTGAAGAAAGCCTTGGTTATTTAATTGGAAAACATGCTCGTGATAAAGATGCAGCAGTTGCAGCCGGTCTGGCAGCAATTATGGCTCTTAAGTATAAGGAAGAAGGAGTAAATCTGCTGGACCGTCTGGCAGAGCTGAGAGAAGAATATGGTTATTATCTGGAAGATTTAGAATCAATTCGCCTGGAAGGTAAAGAAGGCCAGGAAGTGATTACTAAAACAATAGCCAGCCTCAGAGAAGAAAGTCCGAAAAAAATTGCCGGCCGCAGAGTAAAAGTGGTTAAGGATTATAAACTTTCTACAAGCCGTTATCTCGATGAGGACCGGGAAGAAGAAATTAAGCTTCCTAAATCAAATGTACTCCAGTATCTGCTGGAGGGGGATGCTAAACTGACTATCAGACCTTCCGGAACCGAGCCCAAACTTAAATTCTATTTTGCTGTTCGCGAAAAAGATCAGGCAGCAGCAGAAAAGGAACTGGCAGATTTTAAGGAAAAGCTAATGGCTGAAGTTGAGGAGATAATGGACAGCTTCTAAAGTCATCGGTAGAATAAACTGGTAGATTAAGAGACGCTTATAAAAAAATAGAGGCAGATAAAAAATAAAAAGGGAGGCTCTGCCTCCCTTTACTGTATTATTCGGCTTTTTAAGAATAGAGGTGTTAGCATGAAAAAATCTTTTTTTATTCTTATTTTAGTTATTATTTTCACCACTGCTTTTTCCGGCCTTCTTCTGGCTGAAGCGGAGCCAGACTCTGCAGCCGGCGAAGATCAGCTGACAGAGGAAAATCAGCTGACAGAGGTGGAGTTTGACGGAGAAAGTTACCTGGTGGAAAATTATCAGCAGTTTAAAGACAAAATTGATGCCAGAAAAGAACCAGCTGTGGGGCTTGCCCTTTCAGGTGGTGGGGCTCGAGCAATTGCTAATCTCGGAATCATCAAAGCCCTGGTAGAAAATAATATACCTATTGATTTAATGACAGGTACCAGTATGGGCTCAATTATTGCAACTCTTTATGGAAGCGGCCTTTCGCTGGAGCAGATTGAAGAAATTGTAACTGATACTCCCTTTACCCGTCTTTTTAATTTTGGCAGAGGAGCTCTGCTGAACAGTAAAAAGGTAAATACTTTTATGGAAGCAGTTGGTCCCCAAAAAAGGCTGGAAGAATTTTTGATCCCAACAGCTCAGCTCAGTTTTGATCTGGCAGCAGGCAAAAAATACCTGGCCACAGAGGGCAGAATTTCCGAAGTCCTGCAGGCTTCCTATTCAATTCCCGGGTATTTTCCGATCCATACTCAAGAAGATCACTATTTTATGGATGCCGGGGTGCTGGAGTCATCTCCTGCAAAATCAGCTTCACTGCTGGGAGCAGATTTCATCATAGCTACTGACACACCTCAGAATGAAGGGCAGTATGATTCTGGAGGAGCCTTTCAATCAGCAACCCGTTTTATAGAAATTATTCAGAATCAGTATTCAGGTCAGATTTTGGACCGCTATGCTGATTTTGTAATCACGGCTGATGTGGAAAATTATACCTTTATGGATTTTAATTATGCCAGCAGGCTGGTGGATATTGGTTATCAGCAGACAATAAAAAGAATGCCCCGCTTAAAAGAAGAGCTGAAAAAAGCAGGAATACCGCTGCGCCAGCCTGCAGCCAGAGAGACCTATGATCTCGATAATATTCTGCGTGACCTGGAATTTGACCGACTGGTTGTCGAAGAGAGAGGAATAAGTCCTTTGATTTATTATGGGAGAGATTTTTCACCCTTCAGTCAGGATTTAATTCGCAGTCCACTGGATGATTTTCAGGTTGGGGCTGAGATCTACTACAACAGTCTGCGCTTGTCTGTGCTGGGGGCAGAAAGCTGGGAGGATGCCTATTCGGCAGCCCTGCGGGTCAAGAAATTAACTGACGGCTTTGATTTCTACTTAAAATATAGAAACGATTATGATTCAGCCACCAAAAATGACTATGAGGCTGAGCTTAAATATTTCGGCAGGCGCTTTAACCTGTCAGCCGGCTACGGCAGGCGGCAGGGTCATGAATATTTGCTTTTTGGCAATGACTTCCGTTATCTCGGCAGAAGTTTTCAGTGGCAGTCCGAAAATGACCTCTTTTTAAACCAGAGTCAAGGAGACTTTGATGTTCTGAGCTCAAACCTGATTAATTATGACTTTACTGAGGCCTGGAGCATCGGTACCGAAGTTATCTATAACAGCAGTGAGTATGTAGAGTCTCCACTGATTTACAGGGGACAGAAGCTGGACAGCAATACCCATCTGCAGGCTTCTTTAAACTTTAATTATAACTATAATCTGCAGCTGCCGATGGAACTATTAAGTTTTCTGCAGCTGACTGATATTGGTGGCTATCTTTTTGTTGATTTCTACAGTGATCATGACTGGACAGAGGAAGGACTGGCAGTTGGACCGGCCTTTAATTCCCGCCTCTATCTGCTGGGTTTAAAGCCGATAGAAGTTGATTTATTTGTGGCTCATGATTTTGAAATTCAGGATCAGCGCTATGGACTCCAGTTTTCCTACAGTTTTTAACATTTATATTATTTAATGTTATAATATTAATGATAGAAATATTGTTTAAGCAAAGCATTTAACGCAAGCTAAAAATTATTGGGGAGTGGTAAAATGAAGATTAAAAAAGCAGTAATTCCGGCAGCCGGCTGGGGAACCAGGTTATTACCGGCAACCAAGGCTCAGCCGAAGGAGATGCTGCCCATTGTAGATAAACCATCTATTCAGTATATAGTTGAGGAGGCTGTTGCAGCAGGGATTGAAGATATTTTAATTATAACTTCTAAAGACAAGCAGAGTATTGAAGATCACTTTGATAAGTCCCAGGCTCTGGAAGCAGCCTTAAAAAAGCAGGGTAAAACTGAACTTTTAAATATGGTAGAGGATATTTCGGAAATGATCACCATTCATTCTGTTAGGCAGAAGGAGCAGAAAGGGCTCGGGCATGCGATTTTATGTGCCAAAACCTTTGTTGGTGATGATCCCTTTGCTGTTTTACTGGGTGATGACATAATTCACTCTGAAAAACCTGTTATTCAGCAGATGATGGAGGTTTACGAGGAAAAGGAAACTGCTGTTCTTGGCTGTAAGACAGTGGCCGAAAAGGATGTCAGCAAATATGGAATAGTCGATTACAGCCGTAAAGATGGAGCTGTTTATAAGGTTGATGATATGATCGAAAAACCTTCAGTTGAGGAAGCACCTTCCAACCTGGCTATTTTAGGCCGTTATATTATTACACCGGATATTTTTAATATTTTAGAAAATACTGCTCCAGGTAAGGGTGGAGAAATTCAGCTGACTGATGCCTTAAAAACCCTGCTTGATAAGCGGGTTGTTTATGGTTATGATTTTGAAGGCAGACGCTATGATGTCGGCAACAAGATGGGTTTTTTAAAGACCACAGTTGAGCTGGCCCTGGCCAGAGAAGACCTGGGCCCTGAATTTAAAGAGTATTTAAAGGAGCTGACAGCAGATTTTTAGTCAGGTTTAGAACTTAAAAAACTGAGAAAGAGTTTTCTGATCAAAGTCTGGTCCCAGCAGAGCAGCCAGTTCTTTTCTCGTTGCTGGTTTTTCCAGAATCAGTCGGGAAGCTCTTTTACTGCCTATTCCCGGGATGGCCTCCAGCTCTTTTTTACTGTAGTCGCTGAATTTTTTTGGCCACTTGAGGGCAGTAATTGAGCGGTAACCGTGGTCAACGACTTTTGCCTGTTCAAAGAAGTCGTCTTTTTGATCGATGACCGCAGTTAGAATCGGATAGGTTCCCAGCTGCCGACAGTAATTGAGGCTGCCCTTTTTCTTTTCTGAGTAGAGGTCAGTTAAAATAACTCCGGCCGGGAATACTTTTTTCAGCATCTGCTGGTTAATTTCTCGGTTAATTTTTTCCTTATATTTTTTAAATTCACCCTGGGAGTATTTGACCTCAGGGTAGCTGCCCAGACGGACAACCTGTCTGATATTGATTCTTCTGAGCATTAAATCATCGGCCAGCAGTCTTTTTAGAAATTGATAGTTATAGTCCAGAGTTTTTCTGCTTTCACCGATCAGGCCGTGGAGAAAGTTGAGACCTGGCAGCAGTTTGGGGATTCCATTTTCTCTTCTGCCGCCGATTTCGTTCATTAATTTAATGGCAAAATAGTTATCTTCACTGCTGCTGTCAATATTATTTTTCTTTAAAACTTCCGGATCAGCAGACTCAAGGCCGAATGCTGCTGTATCACCGGCGGTGTTGTATTTGCTGATGATTTCAATGATTTCAGCTGCTTTTTTTGGGTGCCGGGCAATCTCTGCCGGATTCATATTATCCATATGCAGTACCTTAAGTTTAGGATCAGCACCGCGGATTCCCCGGTAGAGCTCTCTGATTTGAGCTGGTTTTAAAATAAAGCTCCTGTCTTTAAGCTCGGCACCATATAAGAGGAGATCAGTCTGACTGCCGAGACGGTAGTGGTGGATTCCCTCTGCAGCCAGGGCCTTAACCTCAGCTGCAATACTTTCAGGACTGCGGCTGTAGCTTATTTTCTTTAAACGCTCACTGCAGAAAGCGCAGTGGCTGAGGCGGGGGCAGCCCCGAAAAGTTTCCAGCTCGGCAATGATTTTTGGATAATTGGGATGTCTTTTCAGCAGGCGGCTGCCGCTTAAGGCAAATTTATTGATATATTTTTCAGTTTCAGCGGGCTCAATTTCTATCTGCTCGAGCCTTTTAAAAATATCGACTGCAGCAATTTCTGAAGCTAAGATATCAAAGTCATTTTCAAATTTATCTTTCATCTTTTCAATTAAAGTTATTGGACCACCTAAAACTTTGGTCGGGTAAAAAACTTTTTCGCCAATTTCTTTGATCTCTGCTGCGGTGGCTGGCTGACCGCCCAGATAATGTCCGGGGACTGTGGTCCCGGCAATCATGATCACAATATCTTCTGCTTCCATTTTTTTGAGTTCTTTTTCTTTATTTTCTCTCAGGCTGTCAATTGTCAGATAGCTGAGCTTATCTTCACTGACTCCTGCTTCCAGCAGTGCTCCCCAGAGATAGCGGACATGGGGAGAAACATAGGGTGGAACCCCGAGACAGGAGGGCTCGTCAAGATAACCATCGATAACAGTAATATTTAAGTTAGAGTTTTTCATAATTATTTCCTTTCCTGGTTGTTAAATTGTTGTTTTAAGCTCTTAAAAAGAGTTTGAAAGAGCATTTTGATTTCGCTTAATTTATCTTATTCAGTAATATTTATCAGTTTCTGTGCCTTTATTATAACATAAAGCTCAATTAGAGGAAAAATACCGAAATTTAATCAAATTTTAAGCAGGATTTGAGGCTTTGAGATTAAATATATATAAGTAGGGTAAAAAGATTGAAAGGACGATTATTATAATTAAACGGATTATTATAAATGGAGATGAAAATTGTGATTAAACTGAAATCATTTACTTTAAAAATTATTGCTTTTGTGCTGGTTTTTCTGACTCTGGCAGTGGTACCGGTTTCGGCAGAATATTATCAGTCCGGACTTGTTGATTTTATTCAGTCCAAACAGCAGATAACAGTCCCCATTTTTTCGCCAACAGCTGAGATCAGACTGCAGGCTGAAGGGGATGCAGTTTTGACGGCTGCTGGAGCTGAGGATTTCAGACTGGAAGCGGGAAAAGAATATTACATAACTCAGGGAGAGGTTGAGCTTAAGCAAACTGAGCTGAAAAGCGGCTGGGGAGTTCAGATAATGGCCAGCTCTTCAGTGGAAAATGCCCATGAGTTTAAAAACCAGGTAAAAATAGATTTTGAAGAACAGATTATCGTCAAAGAGGAAGAGGAATTATTTAAGGTCCTTGCCGGTGCTTTTTCAGAGCGCGCTGGGGCTGAGAAATTTCAGCAGCAGCTGCAGGAAGCAGGTTTTAACGGCTGGGTGAGGGAGATTGAGCTTCAGAACCAGCTGTCTGAATCGGAAGGAACAGCTGCTGAAAATCAGCCAGCAGCTCAGTCAGCTAATCAGGAAATTGGAGAAGGACTTAATTTTTACAGTGCTGAAGGTGAGAAAATTAGAGAGGCTCATGTCTTTAAAATCAGGGGAGAATTTGAAGCCCAGGATAAAAAAATGCAGGGAGAGTTTCAATTTGGACCGCTTGGCAGTTCAGTTTTATTCAGCTACAAAACAGAGCTGGAGGAGCTGACAGCCTACCTGCTGCAGAGCACCTTTAATGCCGGGGCGCCTGAGGAAGCACTTAAGGCTCAGGCTGTGCTCTACAGAACTTCACTGCTTTACCAGCTGGAGACCCAGGGGGCAAGGCTGGAAAACTTAAGCAATCTAAACTTTGGCCGCCTGAGTCCTGTATTTAAAGAGGCTGCGGCAGCAACCAGTGGACAGGTGCTGGTTAGAAATAATGAATTTTATTATAACAGTGATTTTTCTCTAAAAAATCTCAGCAGACCCCGGGCAGGAATTGTTCCCCTGGCCCAGGCTGATTATGATTATCAGGAAATTATAAATTATTATTATGATCGGGCAGAAATGGCAGAGCTGAATGAGCTGATAGATAGTGAGCTCAAATTTACTGCCAGAATTAATAGAGGTTTACATTTTAAAGAAATCAGACAGATGAGCTGGTCTGGTCCGCGCGTAATTACAGTTGTTGATTATGATCTTTCGGTTGAAGAGTTGAACTTAAAACCGGTGCTGGCCCAGGGGGTTGTACCGGGAAGAGAAGATCTGGGTGATATTATCCGCAGTCATTCTGCTCTGGCAGGAGTTAACGGCGGCTATTTTCACTACAGCGGCAGACCACTCGGCCTGCTCTATCTGGATGGAGTGCTGGTCAGTGAGCCGCTTTATCAGCGGACCGCACTGCTGATTGATCAGGATAAAGGTCTTTCTTTTTCTCAGGTAGACTGGGAAGGAGAATTTGAAGTTGCTGAGCTTGCTGAAAGCTTTAAAGTAAATGGAGTTAATAGATCGGCCGGAGCTCAGGAGGCTGTAGTCTATAATAGTTATTATGGCGGCGAGATGCCGGCTTTAGCAGAGGGTTATTATGATATAGTAGTCCGCTCAGGTGAGATTCTGGGTACCGAGACTGAGGCGGGAATCAAGACTCCGATTCCACCAGATGGTTATGTGCTGCGGGTTGGCGCTGAGAAAAATGAACTGATCAATATGATTCCGGAACTTAAAGACAAAAGGGCAGAGTTTAAAAATAAATTTTCACCTGAGCTGAAGGAAAAAGATATACTCTATGCTGTTGGCGGAGGCCCGCGGCTTTTAGCAGATGGAGAAATTAAGATTACAGGTGAGGAAGAAAAATTTCAGCCTGACATTTTAAACGGCAGGGCTCCAAGAACTGCTCTCGGCTTAACTTCAGACAACCACCTGCTGATGCTGACTATTGACGGCAGACAGGAGAAACTAAGTATTGGGATGAGTCTGGAAGAAACAGCTCAAATCTTAAAGGAACTGGGTGCGGTTGAGGCAATGAACCTTGATGGCGGCGCTTCAGCCAGGATGGTAATTAGAGGTTTTACGATGAACAGCCCCAGTGCTGACCGCTTAATTTCTAATGGAGTAATAATTGATCAGGAAGATGAATAAGCTGATTTTAAATCTTGCTTTATCTAATATATAATATAAATACAGTAGAGGAGAGATAGAATGACTAAAAAAATAATGATCCTAATGATTACAGCAGTTATGCTGATGAGCATTTTTTCAGCTGCCGCTACAGCAGCCGAGCTGCAGTCGGTAAATTATCTGATTTCAGGTGATTCAATGGAGATAGATACTCTGCAGTTAGAACCAAAGTTCAGCCTCAACGGCGGCCATCAGGGAAAGCTCAACCTGGCTTTTGATGGTGATGGTTTTCATATTGGAGCAGATGTTGGTCTAAATATGATCGCTCAGCAGGAGTTTAGAATGGATCTGCACCTGATGATTACAGATCAGGTTGATAACGAGAGTTTTGGTAAAGGTGTTGGTATTTCAGCTACTACTTTAAACTCAGATTTGAATTTTTTCTGGCAGACCTACTATTTTGTTGATGATGATTTAACAGACCACAGTTATTATCGAGGTGGAGCCAGATATAATATTGGTCCCCGCAGTGATTTTGAGCTGAGTATCGGTAATCAGTACTGGGATCTCAGCAATAGAGTTATTAATTTTGGACTCAACTTTAAGATGTAGGGGGCAGTCATGGACAATTACAGTTCGGAAGAATTAATTAAATATATAGAAAAATTTAAAGAAAAAAGAATTATGGTGCTGGGAGATTTAATCGCAGATAGATTTATTATTGCTGACCCGGAGCGTCTTTCCCGGGAGGCACCTGTTTTGATTTTAAAACACCAGCAGGAAAAAGTCCTTCCCGGTGGTGGGGCCAATGCGGCTGCCAACATTGCCAGTCTGGGAGCAGAAGTTGATCTGCTGGGAGTTGTTGGAGACGATCTGGCTGCAGAAGCTCTGAAGCAAGAGCTAGCACAGCGTCAGATTTTGACGGCAGGTGTTTTTAAAGACCAGAGCCGTCCAACGGCTGAGAAAACAAGAATCCTGGCCGGGGGAGAACAGATTGTCCGCCAGCAGGTGGTCCGGGTTGATAAGGTTAAAAGTTTTGACATCAGTCCCGAGCTCCAGCAGAAGTTAACTTCTTACCTTAAGGAAAATATAGCTGCCAGTGATGCAGTTTTATTTTCTGATTATGGAAATGGAATCTTTAATCAGAACAGTACAGCTCAATTTGTGGAAGCCGCTGATGCTGCCGGAAAAAATTCGGCTGTGGACAGCCGCTACCAGCTGGACCAGTTTAAGGGAGCTGTAATTGCAACTCCCAATCTGGAAGAGGCCTCTGCTATTTACGGGGAGGATTTAAAGACTCAGGCCGAAGTAGAAAAAGCCGGTCTTAAAATGAGAAAAGAACTTGAATTAAAATATTTGCTGATAACTCAGGGTGGAGATGGGATGACCCTTTTTGCGCCCGGAGATAAAATAGACCATATTACTGCTGCTAATTTTTCCGAAGTTTTTGATGTAACAGGTGCTGGAGATACGGTAGTCGGAACTCTGATCCTGGCACTGGCAGCAGAGGCACCGGTAGAGATTGCAATTAGAATTGCCAATTATGCTGCCGGGATTGTTGTTCGTAAAAGTGGTGTTGCTTCAGTTACAGCCTCAGAATTAATCAGGGAAGTGAATAAAAATGACAGCTAAGATAATGGAACTGGATGCTTTAAAAAAAGAAATTAAGGCCAGAAAAGAGGCGGGAGAATTAATAGTTTTTACCAATGGCTGTTTTGATATCCTGCATGTTGGTCATATTCGTTATTTAAAAAAGGCTGCTTCTCTGGGGGATAAGCTGGTGCTGGCAGTAAATAGTGACAGCTCAGTTAAAAAACTTAAAGGCAAAAAACGCCCCTTTGTGCCGGAAGCTGAAAGACTGGAAATGCTGGCTGCACTGGAAATGGTTGATTATTTAATACTTTTTTCAGAAGCCGATGCTAAAAAATTGCTGGAAGAGATCAAACCACAGATTTATGTTAAGGGTGGCGATTACAGAATTGAAGATCTTCCTGAGGCGGAAACAGTCTACAGCTATGGCGGCAAAATAGTTCTGATTACTGAAGTCAAAGGAAAGTCAACAACAAATTTAATCAAAAAGATAAGGCAGAGTAAAGATGAAAAATAGTCAACTGCAAATTCTTATTCTGCTGACCCTCTTACTATTAGGAGTGACGATGCTGGAACTGGGAATTTCATTTCAGGATTTGATGAGTTTTTGAGGGAAACTGAGACCAGGATGGGAGGGATATTCTTGTTTAAAGAGAAGGAAGAAGAAGAGATCATAGAGATGGCCCAGGCTGGAAACGATTTTGCAATAGAATATCTAATAGATCAAAATATGGATATTGTCTATGCTAAGGCCAGATTCTTTTTTATCAAAGGTCTGGACCGTGATGATGTGATTCAGGAGGGGCGGGTTGGCCTGTATAAGGCAATTCGGGATTTTAAGGAAGATAAAGGTGCTTCTTTTAGAGGCTTTTCTCAGCTCTGTGTACACAGACAGCTGGTATCTGCCATCAAAAAAGCAAACAGACAGAAACACATGCCTTTAAATACCTCTGCTTCACTGGATAAAAGTCTGGACTATGGAAATGAAACAGGAAGAACTTTTAATGAAATTTTACCTGATGAAGGGGAAAACCTGGAGAAAAAATTTATCTGTCAGGAAACTCTAACAACTATTATAGATGAGCTTTCAGAAGAACTAACAGATCTCGAATGGAATGTATTCATGCTCTATTTAGACAGTAAGTCCTATCAGGAAATATCTGATGACCTCGATATTAATGTCAAAACAGTTGATAATGCACTGCAGAGGGCCAGAAAAAAGATAGATGATCTGCGGGAGCACTACAACTTAAAAGGAGTTGTTAATTAAAATTGAGAGTACTGGATGTTTTAAAAGATTTAGTTTATCCCGAAAAGCCGGTCTGCCTGGCCTGTGGACGGAGATATGATCACTCAGAAATTGAGGGGATCTGTGACCGCTGTCTGGTACGGTTTTCTTTTATCACCGAGGCCTGTCCGGTATGTGGAAGGGAGGTTGTCCCGGCAACACTGATCGAGGGACAGCCCTGTCCGGAATGCAAAAATGAAAGGCCGCCCTATAATTTTGCCCGCAGTGTTTTCACCTATTCGGGTTATGCACGGGAAGTGCTTTTGGAATATAAATACGGCCACCGCCCGGATCTGGCTGAGCCATTTTCACAAATGTTATTTCTTTATTATGATGAATATTTTAAAGACAGGGAGATCGACTATTTAATTCCAGTACCAATGCACGGGGACCGCAAAACCTACCGCGGTTATAATCAGGCGGCAAGGCTGGCCAAAGAGCTTTCTAAAAAAGTAAAGGTCGAGTACAAAGATGTGCTTTATCGAGTTAAAAATTCGCTGCCGCTCTATACCTTAACCAAAAAAGCCAGAAAACTTGAGCTGGAAGGAGCCTTTGAGCTGAAAGAAAAGGTTGATCCATCTATTTTTAAAGATAAAAACATTTTAATCATTGATGACATCATTACAACCGGTACAACTTCTTCGGAGATTTCTCACTTTGTGCTTAAAGAAATGGGAGCCCAAAATGTCTATGTGCTGACAGCTGCTTCAGTACCTGTCAAGTTAGACTAAAAATTTCCGGGAAGAATGGCTTTAAGAAGCAGGAGAGCGGTTGAGCAGATTAAAATTATATTAAGATTTTTAATAATTAATTTTTTAAGCAGGAATTAATTTCACTTTGTAGAATAATATAATATACAGAGAAAAGTAAAATATAATAATAATAGCTGTATGAGAGGAGTGAGCTTCATGAAAATTATGACCTATGGTAAAAACATTGATGTTACCCCGGCTCTAAAGAAGCACGCAGAGGAGAAGGTAGAGAAGCTGGAGAAGTATTTCAATGGAGAACCGATGGAAGTTCAGATCTCCATGGAAGTTGAAAAAGAAAGACATATTGTCGAAGTTACAGCCTTTGTTAAGGGTTTAATCCTCAGAGGTGAGGAAGCTTCCGGTGATATGTATGCTTCTATCGATGGTGTAATGGATAAACTTGAGCGTCAGGTTAGAAAATATAAAACTAAGATTCACGATAGATACATTGAGAAAAAACAGGAATACAAAGAAGAATACAAGGAAAAGCGCAAAGAACAGGTTTTAAATCATCAGCTCGGTAATGATGAGGAAAATATCGATACTGATGTATTTGAACCTCAGGTGGTCAGAACCAAGCGCTTCCCAATGAAGCCGATGAATGTAGAAGAGGCCTGTATGCAGATGGACCTCCTGGATCACGACTTCTTTGTTTTCCACAATGCTGATACAGAAGAAACAAATGTGGTTTACAAGCGTAAGGATGGAAATTACGGTCTGATTGAGCCGACATTTGGTTAAGATAAGGATCGAATAAGAGTAAATAAAAATAAATAACTTTAAATAAAGAGGGATGCTCCTGGCGGGTGTCCCTTTTTTGCTGCTGTAAATGAGAAATTAATCACTATAACCAGGTCCAAAAAGTCTGTTTTGGACCTGGTTATAGTGAGCAAAAGCACAAATAAATAATCTAATCTGCCTTTAATTGAGTTTTAGTATTTAAGATGATATAATTATTTTGATTGAGTTAGCAGGACAAAGAAGACTGCAAAAATGAAATTATGACATTAAAAAGTGCGATTACTATTTATTTAGTCGCTAAATTTAGGGAGGAAGATAAATGCTTGAGTTCCTCAAGAACTTATTTAAAGATCCAAATGAAAAAGAACTGGAAAAGCTGGAACCAATTGTAGAAGAAATTAATTCCTTAGAGCCTGAAATGCAGGCACTAAGTGATCAGGAATTAAAGGACAAGACTGAAGAATTTAAAAATAGACATCAGAACGGAGAAAGCCTTGATGACCTTTTACCCGAGGCTTTTGCTGTTGTTAGAGAAGCAGCACAGAGATCAACCGATGCTGGTTTCCGCCACTATGATGTTCAGCTGATAGGAGGTATAGTGCTCCATCAGGGCAAGATTGCAGAGATGAAAACCGGTGAAGGTAAGACTCTGGCGGCAACTCTGCCTGTTTACCTCAATGCTTTAAGTGGTAAGGGAGTCCATGTGGTAACTGTTAATGACTATCTGGCCGAAAGAGATAGTGAGTGGATGGGCCAGATTTATCGCTTTTTAGGAATGTCAGTTGGAGTAATTTTAAGTGGAATGACTCCTGTTGAGCGAAGAGAAGCCTATAACTGTGATATTACCTATGGTACCAATAATGAATTTGGTTTTGATTATCTCAGGGACAACATGGCCTATAAAGAAGAGGATTTAGTCCAGCGGGAACATCACTATGCAATTTTAGATGAGGTCGACAGTATTTTAATTGATGAGGCCCGGACTCCACTGATTATTTCCGGTCCTGTTCAGGAAAAAAGTTCAGATTACCGCAAGTTTAATCGCGTAATCCCTGCCCTCAAACGGGAGGAAGACTATGAGATTGATGAGAAAAACAAGCTGGTAACTCTGACTGAAGCCGGGGTTGAAAAAGCAGAGAAAAAATTAAATGTGGACAACCTTTATTCAGAAGAAAATTTCAAGCTCAACCACCAGCTGAATCAGGCCTTAAAGGCCCATACCTTAATGAAAAAGGATAGAGATTATATTGTTAAAGATGGAGCGGTAAAAATTGTAGATGAGTTTACCGGCCGGGTGATGGAAGGACGCCGCTACAGTGAGGGCTTACACCAGGCGATTGAGGCTAAAGAGGGTGTTGAGGTCCAGAAGGGAAGCCAGACCTTTGCTAAAATCACCCTCCAGAATTTCTTTAGAATGTATGATAAACTGTCCGGAATGACAGGTACAGCTGAAACTGAAGAAGAGGAATTCATTAAAATTTATGATATGGCGGTTGTCGTTGTGCCAACCAATGAGCCGATGATTAGAGATGATATGCCTGATCTGGTATTTACCAATAAAGAGGCTAAATACAAGAATGTAATCGCAGAAATAAAAAGTTTATATCAAAAAGGTCAGCCGGTACTTGTTGGTACAGCTGATATAGAAAATTCGGAAATGTTAAGTAGAGAACTGAAGCGCGAAAAGGTACCACACGAGGTTTTAAACGCTAAAAATCATGAGCGTGAAGCCGATATAATCAAAGATGCAGGTCAGAAAAACAGTGTGACCATTGCCACCAATATGGCCGGTCGTGGTACAGATATTGTTTTAGGTGAGGGAGTTGTAGAACTCGGGGGTCTCCATGTTTTAGGTACCGAGCGTCACGAAAGCCGTCGGATTGATAATCAGCTCCGCGGTCGTGCCGGTCGTCAGGGAGATCCGGGATCTTCTCAGTTTTATGTATCGTTAGAAGATGACCTTTTAAGACTCTTTGGTTCAGATAAAATTAACGGTATTTTAGATAAGCTCGGAGTGGATGAAGATCAGCCTGTAGAGCACAAGATGATTTCCAGCTCTATTGAGCGGGCCCAGCAAAAGGTTGAAAGCCGCAACTTTGATATCCGAAAAGCAATTCTGCAGTATGATGATATCTTAAATAAGCAGCGTGAGGTTATTTATGAACAGCGCAAAACTCTGCTGACAACTGATCAGCTGGAAGAAAAGATTGCCGGAATGCTGGAGCAGCTCTTAGAAGATGTAATGGAGATGTTTATTTCCGAAGACTTACATCCTGACGAATGGGATCTGGCAGGAATGCTCGAATACCTGCACGGTATTGGGCTGGCCAAAGATGTTGAGGCTTCTGATTTAGAGGGTAAAGAGCGGACTGAAATTAAAGAGAAAATTACTTTAAGTTCTCTGGGATCCTATCAGAGCAAGCGCGAAAAAATTGATTCTGAGCGCTTTAATAGAATAGTTAAATTCCTGGCTTTAAGAGTAATAGACCGCAAATGGATGACTCACCTGGATAATATGGATGAGCTGCGGCAGGGAATTGGCCTGCGAGCTGTCGGTCAAAAAGACCCACTGACAGAATATAAATTCGAATCATTTGATATGTTTAATGAGCTGACCTCTTCCATTAGAGAAGATATTGTAGAAACAGCCTTTAAAGTTGAGGTTGAAGAAAGAGAAAGTGTACCAAAACAGGAAATTAATCAGCGTCAGCTGAATTATTCCTCACCTCAGGCTGCACTGGAAGGTCAGTCAAAGGGTAGTGATAAATCAAATGCTGGTGACGGCAGTGTCGGTCAGGCTACAGTGGTTAAGGAAGAAGAGCCGGGACGTAATGATCCCTGTCCCTGTGGCAGTGGTAAAAAATATAAAAAATGTTGTGGGAGATGATTTAAGTGAATAATAATTTTAAGGATAAATATACGGAATTAAAACAGCGATTTCAGGAACTGAGTGATTTACTTTGACCGGGAAAAACTGCTTCAGAATAAAAAGGAGATAGAAGCTGAAATGGGAGCCGGCGGTTTCTGGGATGATAAGGAAAATGCGCGCAAAAAATCCCAGCAGCTGGACCGAATCAAAAAGCGGCTAAAGGTAATCAGCAGTCTGGAAGAAAAATTCGAAGAAGCTGAAGTCTATCTGGAACTGGCTGCCGAAGAGGACCAGAGTCTGGAGTCCGAGCTTAAAGTGACTCTGACTGAACTGGAAAAAGAACTGGAAAAACTTGAGCTAAAACTGCGTCTAAATGAACCCTATGATGGCAATAATGCAATTTTATCTATTCATCCAGGAGCCGGAGGAACTGAATCTCAGGACTGGGCTCAGATGCTGCTCAGAATGTACAGCCGCTGGGCGGAAGCAAATGGCTATCAGCTTGAAACTCTGGACTTCAATCCCGGAGATGAGGCAGGAATTAAGAGTGTAACCTTAATGATTGAGGGAGATTATGCCTTTGGTTATTTAAAAGGTGAGCGGGGAGTTCACCGTCTGGTCAGGATTTCTCCTTTTGACTCTTCCGGCCGCCGCCATACTTCCTTTGCTTCGGTTGATGTAATGCCTGAGCTTGATGATGACATCGAAGTTGATATTGACGAAAATGATCTAAAAATAGATACCTATCGCGCCAGTGGTGCCGGGGGACAGCATGTTAATAAAACTGATTCTGCTGTCCGAATTACCCACCAGCCGACCGGGGTGGTTGTCCAGTGTCAGAATGAAAGATCCCAGCACAAAAATAAGGCAACAGCAATGAAGATTTTAACCGCCAAGCTGCTGGAGCTGAAGGAAGAGGCTCAGGCAGAAAAAATTGATGAGCTGAGTGGAGAACACAAGGAGATTGCCTGGGGCAGCCAGATTAGATCTTATGTTTTTCATCCCTATAATATGATCAAGGACCACCGGACTGATTTTGAAGAAGGTAATGTTGATAAAGTTATGGACGGCTATCTTGACGAATTTATAGAAGCTTACTTGAAATATCAGAGTGCCAGGTAGTTTTCGCTCTGCCAGGATTTTTGAGAATATTTCTGGCAGCAGACTGCTGGCAGCCCACTGGAAGCAGTAAGAAATTATTGGCTAATTATATAGAGGAAAAGGTGAATTTTGTTGAAGAAAATACTGATTGGACTTATTTTAATAACTTTTATTGCAGCTGCCTGGTCTCTGACTGCAAGAATTGAAAAAGTAGATCAAAATCCAGGTGTGGAAGTCATCATGGATGGGGAAGCCTATACAGAATTAAAATCTCTGGAGCCGGAAATAGATCTGCAGCAGTTAAAGGAAAGTGGAATTACTGGGCTGGCTGTTTATCAGCAGACCCTGGAGGACTTTCTGGAAAAAGGTGCTTTAAAACGAATTGAGTCTCTGGATATTATTCTCGGAGAAGAAGAGTTAATAACAGAACTTGAAGCTAATCAAATTCAGATTTCAGAGCTAGAAAATTCAGCCCTCTTTGCTGTTGTCAGTACTTCTTTGCGGGAGCAGATCAATAATCTGGAGCCGAAATTAGAGGCAGACTATTCGGCCAGTATTATTAAGAGAGATGCTTACGACCTTCTTTATTTTCACAGCTGGCACGAAAAGCTGGAAGATGTTAGTCTGGGCTATAATGCCAGCCTGATTGAAGCAGCTAAAGAAAATGATCTAAAAATCGCCTTCAGAAGCAATAATAAATTAAATGCCCTTTCTGCTTTAGAAAAAAATCTTGAGATTTTAAACCCTGATTTTTTGATTTTTGATGGAGAAGAGGTTACAGGTTATCCGGATAAGATTGAAGAGACTGCTCAATTAATGCAGGATCAGAATCTGATTTTCGGTAATATTGAAGCATTTATTGCCGCTCAGGATGGGTCAGAAAAACTGGCTAAATTAAATGATTATCAGCTGCTGCGGACTCACAGCATGCAGCAGGATGAAGTTGAGCAGGCAGATGATCAAAAGATTATCAGCCGCTATCTGCTTTCAGTTAGAGAGAGAAATGTAAAGATTATTTATCATAAACCCTATCTTAAAGGCAGCCAGCTTAAAGAAAGAAACCTGGGACTGCTTGCATCCTTAACTTCCAGTCTGGAAGCAGAAGGCTATCTTCCGGGCCGGGCAGAAACAGTTCCTTATTTCAGCAACTCGGGCTGGCATCTGCTGCTTATTCTGCTTGGAGTAACCGCAGCTGGAATTCTGCTCTTAAATTATTTTACAGCGTTTAAATACGAAAAACTGATGAATCTTTTTCTGCTGGCTGCAGCAGCGGCTGGTTTTCTGTTTTTATATTCAGGCAGAGAAATTTTATTGAGGCAGATAACAGCCCTCGGTTCAGCAGTTATTTTTCCTTCACTGGCAGTGATCGCTTTTCTGCTTGATAAGAACAGGGGAGGAGAGAAGCTGGAGGGTGGTTTGAGTCTGGCCTTTGTCTTCTTTAATTTTACTGCCGCTGTTCTGACGGCGCTGGTTGGTGGAATATTTGTAAGCTCGGTTTTAAACAGCAGTGAGTTTATATTTAAAATCAGTGACTTCAGAGGGGTCAAAGTTGCCTTCTTAATGCCGCTGATTATAATTTCACTCTATTATCTTTTTCAGCCCGGTTCAAAGGATCTGCGCCAACAGATACCGGAACTGCTGGAAAAAGTAATAAAAGTAAAACATATTATTCTGGCTGGCGGACTGGCCTTAATTGCAGTTATTTATATCGGGAGAACCGGGAACTTCCCGCTGCTGCCGGTACCGGCCTGGGAACTGACTGTCCGCAGTCTGCTGGAAAAGGTTCTTTATGTGCGGCCGCGTTTTAAAGAGTTTTTAATCGGACACCCTTTATTCATTTTTTCACTCTATCTGAGTGCCCGCAAGCGGAAAGAGCTATATTTTTACCCACTGCTGATGCTGGCTTCAGTGGGAGTAATAACTACAGTTAACACCTTTTCCCATCTGCATACACCGGTCCAGATTTCTCTGCTCAGGACTTTTCACGCTTACTGGTTGAGTTTTGCAGCTGCTGCAGTTATTATTTTCGCTTATCGGCTGCTTAATCGGCTTTATCAAAAATATTATCTGACTGAGGTTAAATAATGAAAAATATTGTAATTTCGGGTTATTACGGTTTCAACAACCTCGGGGATGAGGCAGTGCTGGCCGGAATAAGCTCACTTTTAAAGGAAAAAAGTAAGGATCTAAAAATAACTGTTCTTTCAGCTGAGCCTGAGCAGACAGCCGAGCGCTATAATCTGAATGCGGTCAGCAGAACATCCGTGATTCAGATTCTTGCCTCTCTGGCAGAGGCCGACCTTTTTATCAGTGGAGGCGGCAGCCTGCTGCAGGATGTGACGGGGAGCTTTTCGGTTCCCTATTATCTGGGGCTGGCCTGGCTGGCCAGGCTGCAGGGAACAAAGACCGTTTATTATGCCCAGGGAGCCGGCCCACTTAATAAAAAATGGAGCCAGCTTTTAACAGCTTTCAGTCTGAATAGATTTGAGCTGCTGGGAGTTAGAGATCAGGGATCGCAAAATCTGCTGCAGGAGATTGGGGTCAAAAAGGAAATCGAGCTGACTGTTGACCCTGTATTTGCTCTTTATGATCCGCTGAATAATTTGAAACAGCAGATTAAAGGGAAAATAGAAGTCGGGATTTCAGTTCGCCCCTGGTCAGTTGATTATATTTCGGAGCTGGCTGCAGCCTTAAATCAGTTTGCTGAGGGAAAGAAGATTAAGTTTATTATTTTTCCGATGCACCAGGGTTCAGATGAGGAGATCTCACTGCAGCTGAAAAAGAAGTTAACGGCTGAGGCGGAAATCTGTGATCTGCCGCCGGTGCCTGGAGAAGCCCTCAAAGCTTTTTCACAGCTGGACTTATTTGTTGGAGTTCGACTCCACAGTTTAATTTTTGCCCTTTTAAATCAAATTCCGCTGCTGGCTTTAAGTTATGATCCAAAAATTGAGGGGCTGATGTCAGAACTTGACTATCTACCTCTAATTAAGCTTGAAGATCTAGAGGCAGATCAGGCTGCAGCAGAGCTGGAAAATATTTTCGCAGCAAGATACAGCCTGCGCAAAAAGATTAAGGGGTTTTTGAAGCTCAAAAAATCTGAAGCGGAAGATTTTGCAGAACTGGTGCTGGAGGAGGTTGACACTTGCGAAAGCTGATAAAAATACTTGAGGTTAATATCGATCGGCTCAACATGAAGCAGGCAGTAGAGAGGGTAAGAGAGCTGAGCACTGATCACAGTCAGCCTTCTTTAGTGGTGACCCCCAATTCGGAGATGCTGGCCCTGGCGGCTGAAGATCGGGAGCTGGCCAGGATTTTAAATTCAGCTGATCTGGCAACTGCTGATGGAATCGGAGTTGTAATTGCTTCAAAAATTATGGGAGAGCCGTTGGAAGAGCGAGTGGCCGGCTTTGATCTGATAAGTTTATTATTTAAGGAACTGGCTGCAGAGGATATAAATTTTTATTTCCTGGGCGGGAAACCGGGAGTTGTCGACAGGGCGGTGGCAAATTTAAAAAGTGATTATCCTGAACTAACAATTTCTGGTTATCACCACGGCTATTTAGACCGCGAAAATCAGCAGCAGGTGATTGCAGAAATCAATCAAAAGAATATTGATCTGCTCCTGGTAGGAATGGGAGTTCCCCTGCAGGAGAAGTTTTTGGATAACAATTTAAAGAAGTTAAATGTAGGAGCTGCCATTACAGTCGGCGGCAGTTTTGATGTGCTGGCAGGTGAGGTCGAGCGGGCTCCGCTCTGGATGCAGAAGGCTGCTTTAGAGTGGTTTTACAGGCTGCTGCAGGAGCCATCTCGCTTTGGTAGAATGCTGGCGCTGCCGAAGTTTATTTATCTGGTTATAAAAGCTAAATTTTTTGGCAGCAAATAAATATTTGAGTAAATACAGCCAGAGTGCTGTTCTAAGGCTGGATATTTAAGGCTAATTATAACGAAAACTAAATTTTCACAAGGAGATAAGTTTATAAGGGGGAGATAGTTTGAAAAAAAGAATTTTTATCGATTATCTTGGAATTACAGCCGGATCTTTTTTAATCGCACTTGCTTTAACGGTCTTTCTGGTACCAAATAGAATTGCAGCAGGTGGTGTCAGCGGTCTGGCGACAGTTATTTACTACATAACATCTTTTCCAATTGGTATTACGATGCTGGTGATCAATATTCCGCTTTTTCTGGCAGGAGTTAAGATCATGGGGATGACTTTTGGGATTAGAACCATTTATGGTATAGTCTCACTTTCAGTTTTTACTGATTTACTGCAGCCCCATATGACTGCCCTGACTGATGATCTGCTGCTCGCTTCAATTTACGGAGGAGTAATTGGTGGTATCGGACTGGGGATAGTTTTTAGATCCCGTGGTACTACCGGAGGGACTGATTTGATTGCTTCCCTGATCAATTATTTTACCGGAATTACAGTTGGAGAAGGTCTTTTAATAGCTGATGGAGTTGTAGTAGCTCTGGCGGGAATCTTTTTCAATCTGGAAGTTGCACTCTATGCTGCAGTTACTATTTTTATTACCTCTCAGACAATTGATGTTGTTCAGGAAGGTTTGAACTTCAAAAAAGGGGTGCTGATTATCTCTGATAAAGCTGAAGAGATCAATCAGATGGTGGTCAATGACCTCAACCGCGGCATAACAGAATTTGATGCCAGAGGTGGCTATACTGGTGACCCCAAACAGGTGCTGCTCTGTATAATTTCTCGGTCTGAAGTTTCCGAACTGAAAAAAGAAGTGGCAGCTATAGATAAAGAAGCATTTGTAATTATCAGCAATGTTCACGAGGTGTTGGGCGAAGGGTTTACAGAAATAGCCCATTAACAATTTTATTTTATCAGGTTTTGATGGTTTGTGTTTATTAATTTAAGAAAGCAGGTGGCTAATTTAATGCAGAGAATTAGAGAGAAATTTAAGAATAAAGTTTGGTTATTTACACTGTCATTTTTACTATTATTTACTTTTGCAGTTTCGGCTCAGGACGGCGCCGTTGAAGAACAGCTTCCCCAGGAGCCGCAGCAGCAGGAAGAAAATTACACCAAGGCTGATGCCTTTCAGGATGTAATGTTTCTACTGCAGAATTATTATGTTGAGGATGTAGAATTTGAAACCCTGATCGAAGGTGCCATTGATGGCATGTTAAATAAAGTGGACCGCTATTCCTATTTCATGTCTCCTTCAGAATACGAAGAGATGCAGCAGGAATATGAGGGCCATTATGGCGGTATTGGAATTGTAATTACGATGAGAGATAATAAGCTGACAATCGTTTCTCCAATTAAAAACACCCCCGGAGAAAGAGCCGGGCTGAGATCTGGTGATATTATTAGCGCAATTGATGGTCAGGAAACTGCAGAGATATCACAGATGAAAGCAGTGGATCTAATGCGCGGGGAAGAAGGTACAGATGTTACTCTGACCATTGACCGGGGAGATGAAGAACCATTTGAAGTTGAAATTACCCGGGAAGATATAGAAGTACCCTATGTTGAAACGGAAATGAAAACTGAGGAAATTGGCTATATCAGTCTGGCTCAGTTTATTGAAGATGTGGGCCCAAAAGTAGAATCAGCAGTTGCCGATTTAAAAGCAGAAGATGCTCAGGGAATTATTCTTGACCTGAGAAACAACCCGGGCGGTCTACTGGATGAGGCTGTTAATGTTTCTTCAGTATTTTTAGATGAAGGTGTTGTTGTTTCTGTCAGACAGAAGGACGAAACTGAAAGAGTTCTGAAAGTTAATCAGGAGATTGAGGCTGATACTGAGATTCCTTTAATAATTCTAATTAATAAAGGATCTGCCAGCGCCTCGGAAATTGTTGCTGGAGCTGTCAAGGACTATGACCGCGGTAAGCTGATCGGATCTACCACATTTGGTAAGGGAGTTGTGCAGTCAGTAGTACCACTTAAAGATGGCTCAGCAGTTAGTTTGACAACTGCTCGTTATTATACTCCTGACGGAAATTATATTCACGAAAAGGGAATTGAACCTGAGATCAAGGTAGAGCTTGACGTTGAAGCTATTCAGGCTGCTGCGGAAGACGAGGAAACTGAGGAAGATGAGGCTGACAATCAGCTGCAGCGGGCAATAGAAGAAATGGAAAATATGATTTTTGTTCGCGATTTTCAGGATCAGAAAGCTGCCGGAGAGTAAAGTTAGAGCGGCTATCTAGTCGATAAAAATATATAAACTAGTTTGAGCAGAAAAAGCCAGCATTAATTTGCTGGCTTTTTTCTGTAGTTAGCTTTAATTTTCATCAGAGCTATAATTTATTTTTCAACTCTCCTACATCTTCAAATACATAATCAAAATACTTCTGCTTACTGCTGAGTTCTTTTAGATCTGCTGCTTTTGTTTCTCCACTCAAAACAAGAATGCCGGTAATTCCAGCATCATCAGCCATCCGCATATCTGTATATAAGCGGTCACCGACCATGGCCAGCTCAGATTTTTTCAGTTTAAACCTATTCAAAATATAATCAACAGTTAGTTTGGAAGGTTTACCCACAATTAAGGGTCTTTTGCCGGTTGAAGCTGCCAGCAGCTCGATCATTGCCCCGGTATCCGGCTGGGTTTTGCCTCCACTTAAAGGACAGACCAGATCAGGATGGGTGGCCACATAGTCAACTCCGGAGAGAATTAACTCGTGGGCATCCCAGAGTTTTTTGTAGTTTAGGGTCTTATCAAAACCCAAAACTACATAATCAACATTTTCCGGCTTTTCTCTGATATTTTCTATGTTATTGACAACCTGATGTCCAAAGCGCTCCATCTCTTCTTTGAGAGAATCAGTCCCTAAAAGATAAATTTGCTTGCCCTTTTTTTCGCCTGCTTCAGCCAGGTAGGAAGCTGTAATTTCACCGGAATTAATTATTTTTTCAGCTGCAGCTTCAATCCCCATCCGCTGCAGTTTCTGCTGATAATCGGCCCGATTTTTAGAAGAATTATTGGTTAAGAATATGTAATCCTTATCTACTGCCTTAAGTTCTCTCAGAAAGTCGAGACTTCCCTCCAGTAGATCGTTTTCCAGATAAATTGTTCCATCCATATCCAGTATAAAAAATTTAAGCTGACTTAAATCACTCATCTGCTGCCCCTTTCAAAATCTAAATTTTAGTTACTTTAGTTAATAAGATATTTATCTTCAATCTGCTGGAAGATAATATATAAACTCTATCTATTAATTTATCAGTACTTTCAACTAAATTCAAGTCTTAAATTAAAACCCGACTGCAGAGAGACTGCAGCCGGGCATTAAAATCAGATTATATTTTAGCCAGTTTAGTCATTAAAGAGCTCTGTATAATCCTGAAGTACATTATCAGCCTGCTCGTCAGCTTTATTAAGAGCTTCTTCTGCTGTAGCTTCACCGGTAAAG
The DNA here is from genome assembly GCF_003053565.1 of Halanaerobium saccharolyticum. Lineage (GTDB taxonomy): Bacteria > Bacillota > Halanaerobiia > Halanaerobiales > Halanaerobiaceae > Halanaerobium > Halanaerobium saccharolyticum_B. The sequence continues at coordinate 208,960 of NZ_QAXS01000001.1, forward strand.
GCTTTCTTCTACAGCTGTATCAACGATATCTCTGATTTCAACAAAGTTACCTAAAAGCACACCATTGGCTGCAGGTGACTGAACTCCACTTAATACCTGGAGGAAGGCAGTTAAGTAGTTAGGATTGTCACTGAACCAGCGGTCATCCATCAGAGTTTTAACTGCTGCATTTGTAGATGGGAAATAACCTGTGTCTTTGTGCCACTGAATTGTAACATCAGTTTTACTTAGATACTTAAAGAATTCTACAACTGCTTCATATTCTTCGTCGCTGTGGCCCTGCATAACCCAGAGGGAAGCTCCACCAATAACTGAGTTACCAATACCCTGGCCTTCAAAACGAGGCAGGAAGGTAGTACCAACTTCAAAATCAGCTGATTCCATAATGGAACTTAGAGAAGATGTGGACTGGATTAACATGGCAACTTCACCAGCTAAGAAGTCCTGGTTGGCAGAATATTCACGGCCACCATAAGCTACAACATCTTTTTCTACTAAATCTGTCCAGGTTCCAAGTACCATTTTAGCGAAGTCACGGTCAAGATAAACTTCACTTGCTCTGCCGCTGCGACCATTATCATTATTTGCATAAGGTTTGTTGTGATAAGCATGCATCTGCTCTAAAATCCAGGCTGGCCAGCCAAAGGAAAGACCGTGGTTGGCTGCTCCACTATCGATGATCTGCAGACCCATTTCTTCGATATCAGCCCAGGTTTCTGGAACTGTTTCAATTCCTGCTGCTGCAAAAGCATCTTTATTATAATAAAGCATTGCAGTTGAAGAGTTAAAAGGCATTGAATATAGTTTGCCATCAACACTGTAGTAATTTAAAATAGGCTGAATAACACTGCCGAAGTCGATTTTGCCTTCTGCAATTTCATAAACAGGGACAATAGCTTCACTATCCAGCATGGTCTGAGTTCCTACTTCATAGACCTGAATAATGTGGGGTGGATTGCCGGAGCGAACTGCAGAAATACCCTGAGTTAGAGTTTCTGCATAACTTCCGGTAAACTGTGCTGTTACATTAATATCATCATGTTCTGCGTTAAAACCATCAACAATTTTTTCTACTGCTGCAGTACGACCGCCACTCATGGCATGCCAGAACTCGAGTTCAATTGTCTGAGCGGAAACCATTGCTGCACTAAAAGCAAAGAGTGTAACTAAGGTTAAAATAATAATAGATTTTTTTAACATAAATTCTCTTCATTTAATTTAATAAATGAAGATTACACCTCCTTTTTTTGATGAAACATGAATCAATAGACCACTAATTTGAGATCACAATTCAACTTCCCCAAATTGAATACTTAAAATCTCACCCCCAATTTATCTTAATTTTTAAAAGTATTTCAGTTTATCCCTCCTCGATAAATTTCTTTCATTTTTCTTATATTATTTATCCTGCTGCATGGCAAAACCTTCAACCAGGCTTTTTTGCAGGGTCAAATAAACTAGTAGTGGTGGAATAACACCGATAATTAGAGCTGCCATAATCACATTCCATTCCGGCTGAGCGTCAGAGGGAATCAGCATCTTCAGCCCAATTTGAACCACCCGCACCCGGGCACTGTTGGTTGTAACTAAAGGCCAGAGGTACTGGTTCCAGACCCAGATAAATTCTATAGTAAAAAGAGCAACAATATTACTTTTAGAAAGTGGAATCAAAATTGACCAGAGAAATCTGAGTGGAGTAATGCCGTCGATTAAGCTTGCCTCCAGCAGTGATTCCGGTACTGTCATATAGAACTGCTTAAACAGAAGAACTCCGGTAGCACTGGCGAAAAAAGGAATGGTCAGCGCATAATAGGTATCAAGCCAGCCTAAATTATCCATTAACTGATAGGTCGGCACAATTCTAATCGGCAGGGGCAGCATGTGGGTAATTAAAATTAAAATAAAAAGTATATTTTTGCCGGGGAATTCCCCGAAATAGACAAAGGCAAAGGCTGCCGAGATAGAAAGAATAATTTTTCCCACCGCGGTAACGATTGAAATAAAGGAACTGTTAAAAAGAAGTTTTCCCATATTAGAGCGCTGCCAGGCTTCACGGTAGTTATTGATCATATTATCTCCCAGCTGTAATTTTGGGGGGGAAGAATATACCTCATTGACATTTAAAGTACTGACCATAAAGGCATAAATTATTGGGAATGAAACTAAAAAAACTGAAATTATTAAAAATAGGTGAATAAATATTGTAGTTGATTTCTTGCGCTTCATTTTGAACTGCCTCCTCTACTGATAGAATACTTTTTCGCCTGCATATTTGAACTGAATAATAGTTATCACTGCAACAAAAACAAAGAGAATAATTGACTGAGCAGATGCATAACCGGTTCTCATACTTAAAAAGGCATCTCTAAATAATTTATAGGTAACTATATCTGTGGCTCGAGCCGGTCCGCCCTGGGTTAAAACATCTACTACGCCAAAGGTTAAAAAGAAAACCTGCAGGGTATTCATGATCAGCAGAAAAAAAGTTATTGGTGAAATCAGGGGAAAGGTAATCCGCCAGAATTTTGTAAAGGGGCTCGCTCCGTCAATGTCAGCTGCTTCTAAGAGTTCAGGTGAGACATTCTGGAGGGCGGCAATAAAAAAGATAAAATTATAGCCGAGCATTCTCCAGCTGGAAGCAATAATAATTAAGATAAAAGCTGCTGTTCCACTATTGATCCAGTTAAATTCAAATCTGGTTATCAGTTGAATATAATGAGACATAATTCCTACATTGGGGTGCATTAAAACTCCCCAGATAATACCGGCAAAAGCAAAGGAAAAAGCAAAAGGCCAGATCAGTAAACTTTTATAAATTTTAGCACCTCTTATTTTTTTGTTGGTAACAACAGCCAGAATTAAGGCAGATGAAATCGAAATAAAAACTGTAATCGCTGTAAAAACCAGAGAGCGGGTTAAACTGTTCCAGTAAGCAGGAGAAGTTAAGAGCCGCTGGAAATTTTCTATCCCTACATAGATCTGCCTGTTGCCAAAGGGGGTAGAGCGGAAAAAGCTTAAGTAAAGTGATTGGAGTGAAGGGTAAATCAAAAAGGTAGTAACAATAATAATTGATGGTGCAATTAAAAGATAAGCTAAATAACGATATTTTTTAGCAAACTTGCTGTTCAATCTGATTACCTCCCGAATTAATAATATTATGAATTTTTTAAATATAAGCAAAATAAAAGCAGCTAATTTTATATTTCGCTGTTAGTTAAAAAAACCCTGCTTAATTTTTAGAAAACAGGGTTTAAAATCTAATTTTTTTGACCGTATTCGATTTTGTGCAGCAGATAAAAATAGCTGAAACCTGCAATTAAGGAGATTGCACTGCCCAGAGCATACATTGCTGCCCCGCCAGTTCCATCATAAATCATACCTCCCAGCAGACTGCTGGCAACTGTGCTGATACTGATGATTGAGGCATAGAGATTCTGACCGGTAGAGCGAAATTTTTCTCCCACCAATTTCGAAATATAGCTGACTGCAGTAACATGGAAGAGAGCATAGGTTAAGCCGTGAAAGAGCTGAGTTAATAAAAGCAGTACCGGTGATGTCCAGATAGATATTAAAAACCAGCGGATTCCAAAAGCTACAGCAGAGAGCAGCAGGACTTTTTTCAATTTGAATTTTTTTAAGAAAATATCAGCCTTCTGAAAGATAACCAGTTCACTACCGGCAGCAATAAACATTCCGATGCCAAGTAAACTTTCTCCTCCCCCAATTGATTTAAAGTAAATTGGAAAATAAACAAAATTGGCAGTTAGAGGAGCCTGAATTAAAAAGGTAAAAACTAAAAAGTAGAGCAGATCTTTATTTTTAAAGAGCAGCTTAAAACTGCCCAGACTGGCAACCTTAATTGTCCGTTTACTTTTAGGTAATTTGTAGGCAAAAAATAGCGACAAAAAGAGCCCGCTGGCGGCAAGGATAAAAGTAGCTTCCGACTGAGTCTGTTCAATTATCCAGCCAAAAGGAATAATTCCTGCCATATAGCCAATCGAACCCCAGACTCTAAATTGACCGTACTGTTCCGCTTTTTCATCCAGATGGTTAAGCAGCAGTGAATCGGAAAGTGGAACCACTGAACTGCTGAAAATCATAAAAAAGCTGTAGAGAATAAAGATTATAAAAAAACTTTTGGTTAATAAAAAACTGAGTGAAAAGGTCAGTGTGCCCAGAATAGTAAAGATAAGAATTTTTTTATTGGCTTCAAAATAATCAGACATCATGCCCCAGACAGGTAGAGCGGTAATCGCCAATGCTTTAGCCACAGCTGTCATTAAACCAATCTGAGAGGCGCTGATTCCGATTGATTCAAAATGAATATTGATATAGGTTGTCGCAGCAACGTAAATAAAATAAATAAAGTAGTATGATTTAAATAAAATTTTAATCCCCTCGTTTTCATTTTCTCTTTTTATTTGAAATTGGTCAGTTTAATTCAATTTTGCATCTATATTAGTATAAGCATTTTAAGATATTAATGCAAGACTTTTATCGAATTAATTTAAGAGTTAAATTAATAAAGCCGAGTAAATTATTGAAAAGAGCAGTGACTTAGATTAAGTTAGAGAAGTGGTCAGCAAAGAGCTGTAAAAAAATATTTAGAAAATTAAATATAATCATTATTATGAATTGACAAATAATTAAAAAATCTATATAATTATATTTGCAACGGAATCAATATTTGTAATTTTTTGTGTCGGATGGGATTTTACAAATAAACAATTATAAAATAGATAATAAAGGGGGGATAAGGTAAAAAAATTTTGCCAAAACAACTATTAGGAGGAGTGAATTATTAAATGAGAAAATTTAGTGTGTTAATGGTGGTTGTTCTTGCATTTATCCTGACTTTTTCTGCAGCAGCTCAGGAGCCTGTAACTATTGAGTTCTGGCACGCGATGGGTGGCTATAATGGTGAGATCGTAAACACTATTGTTGACAGATTTAATGAAAGTCATGACGATATTCAGGTTGAGGCTCAGAATACAGGTAGTTATAATGATACTTTAACCAAAACTCAGGCAGCAGTCCAGAGTGGATCGGCACCTCATATAGTTCAGATTTATGAGATTGGGACTCAGGTTATGCTTGATAGTGGTATTATTATCCCTGTAGAAGAATTGGGAAGAGAAGTTGCTCAGGATGATAGTTTTGATTGGGGTAAATTTTTAATTCCTGTTTCTAATTACTATAATGTCAATGGTCAGCTGAATTCTATGCCATTTAACTCTTCAACACCTATTTTATACTATAATAAGGATGCTTTTGAAGAAGCAGGTCTGGATCCAAACCAGCCACCTCAGACTTTTGAGGAATTAAAAGAATATGCTCGCAAACTTACAATCCGTAATGAAGACGGAGATGTTGAGCGTTATGGATTTACCTTAGGTATAGTCGGCTGGTTTGTTGAGCAGATGACAGCCAATCAGGATGCCTTACTTGTTAACAATAATAATGGACGCGGTGAAGGAAGAGCTACCGAGTCTTATCTGGATCAGGAGCCAGTTGTGAGATTTATTGAATTATGGCAGGAAATGGTTGATGAAGGTATTATGTTAAATCCTGGCCGCGGCTGGGATGGAGCCAAGCAGGCCTTCCTGTCAGGTAGAGCTGCCATGATGATTGAATCAACTGCACAGGTTACTAACTTTACTAATAACGCTGAAAATGATGGTTATGAGTTGGGAACAGCTTTCCTCCCTCGTCCTGAAGGCGTAGACCGTGGTGGAGTTATTATCGGTGGAGCAAGCCTCTGGGCAGTCAGAGACCATCCTGAAGAAGAGCTGAAAGCAGCCTGGGAATTCTTAAGCTTCCTTTCCGAAATGGAGCAGCAGGTATACTGGTTTGAAAATACCGGTTATTTCCCAGTAACTAAAGCAGCTGTAGAGCATGAAATGAATGGACAGTTCTTTGCCCAAAATCCAAATCATCTAACTGCTTTCCTTCAGTTATTACTAAGTAAGAGAGCTCCTTCAACTCAGGGTGCACTAATTGGTACCTTCCCTGAAGTTAGACAGATTGTAGAAGAAGCAGTAGAAAAGACTCTGCAGGGAGATATGACTCCTCAGGAAGCAATGGACGAAGCAGCTTCCAGAGTTGACAGATCATTAGAACAGTACAATTCACTTTTTGAATAAGGCGCTTTTAGCAATTTAACAGCGCAAAAGTGACTACTTCCCCCTTCCTCATTTACTGGGGAGGGGGATTTTTCCATTGTCAATCATAAATATTCAACCTATTATATATTCCAGGGGAGGTAGAAAGAATTGAAAGAACAGGATTATGACTCACATTTTTCAGTACCATATTTGCTAATTTTACCCTCAATGATTATTTTAACACTCTTTTTATACTGGCCGACAATTCAATCTGTAATTTTGAGTTTATACCGCACAGCTCCATTTGGCTCAAGGAGAATCTACTCGGGCTTTGATAATTATATAAATTTATTTACAGATCCAGTCTACAGAGCAAGTTTAGTCAGATCAGCTGTTTTTGTTTTGATCACAATTTTTGGTGGGCTGGCAGTTTCCCTAGTTTTATCTGTCTTAGTAAATCAGAAGCTGAAGGGGATTAAAATTTATCGGACTATATTTTTTATACCTTATGCTATTTCTCCGACAGTCGCCGGTTCTCTCTGGGTTTTTCTTTTAAATCCGGTTGCAGGCCATATCAATTATTTTTTAGATTTACTGTTTAATGTTCAGGTACCCTGGCTGACCAACGGTTTTTTTGCTTTTATAGCGATTATCATTGCAACCATCTGGAAAAATATGGGCTTTAATATCATCTTTTTTCTGGCCGGTCTGCAGTCGATTCCGGACAGTGTTTATGAGTCAGCAAGGATTGATGGTGCCAATGCATTTCAAATTTTTAGAAAGATTACAGTTCCTTTGCTTTCTCCAACCACCTTTTATTTAATTATAATGAACATAATTTTTACCATTTTCCAGTCTTTTGGAATAGTAGATATTATGACTCAGGGTGGCCCGGCAGATGCTACCAATATCGTGATTTATAAGCTGTATCGGGATATGTTTGTTAACTTCCGCCCGGGACTGGCAGCCGCTCAATCAGTTATTTTACTTATTTTAGTTTTAATTGTGACCTTTTTCCACTTTAAATATGGAAGTAGAGGAGTTCATTATCAGTAAAATATTTTTTGAGTCATTGACAGACTCTAAATTGGAGAAATAATATAAAGGAGTGGCTTTAAGATGCGCAAATCAAGGAAAGATTTAATAAATAAAATTTTTACGCACCTACTTTTAATGGCAATTAGTTTTGTGGTTTTGATGCCGATTTTACTGGCGATCAGTGTTAGTTTTCAGCCCAGAAATCAGATATTTTCCTATCCACCTTCGCTGATTCCCAATAGATTTTACTTTGGCAACTATATCAATGCCTGGAATCTGGTCAACATGGACAGGCTGCTTTTAAACAGCCTGCTGGCTTCCGGGATTGTGATGATTGGGAAGCTGGCCCTGGGTGTTTTAAGTGGTTATGCTTTTTCGCATTTTGAATTCAAATACAAAAAAACACTATTTTTTGCAATCTTATTTACCCTGATGCTGCCGATGCAGGTGCGGGTGGTGCCTTTATTTGAATTTGTCAGCAATCTCGGCCTGGCCAATACTTATTCAGGACTGGTTTTACCGTTTTTGGCCAGTGCTACAACAACCTTTTTGATGAGGCAGCATTTTCTTACAATTCCTAAATCCTTAATGGAATCTGCTCAGCTTGACGGCTGTGGACCCTTTAGATTTTTGTTTCAGATTTTAATACCGCTTTCTGGCCCAACTCTGGCCGGACTGGCAACTGTTAACTTTTTAGTGATGTGGAATGCCTACCTCTGGCCGCTGATTATTTTAAACTCTGATGAAATGAAAGTTGCTCAGCAGGGAGTTAAAATGTTATTTACCAGTGCCTCCGAGCGGGACTGGGGTTTGATTATGGCCGGGACAATAATGGTTGTAATTCCAACTCTGGTTGTTTTCCTGCTGGCCCAGAAATTCTTTGTTAAGGGGATTGCAACTCAGGGGCTTAAAGAATAGAGCCAAGGCCAAAAAAGAGCAACTAAAAAGCTTAATTTAATCAGCAGCTCTTTAAATCTAAAATTTGCAGCCCTTTCCAAAAAGTTATATTATAGTAATAGAATTTACTAAGCTAGATAGAGGAAGTGATAGTGATGAAGACAAAAATTATTGGTCACCGGGGAGGAGCAGCCGGATATCCAGAAAATACTCTGGCCTCTTTTAAGAAGGCTGTTGAACTTGGTGCTGACGGAGTGGAATTTGATGTACAGCTGACAGCAGATGGAGAAGTTGTAGTTATTCACGATGAACTGATCGATAGAACAATGAACGGCAGCGGTCTGGTCAAAGATCACAAACTTTCGGAGCTGAGGCAGCTGAATGCAGGTGAGTATTTAAGCTCAGAATTTAAAGAAGAGAAAATTCCAACTCTGGCTGAGGTGCTGGAAGTTGTTAAAGATTTAGAGGTAATTAATATCGAGCTGAAAAATTATCTGCCCTATCCTGAGCTGGAAGAGAAGGTTTTAAAGCTGGTTGACCGGTTTGAGCTGAGAGAAAAAGTAATAATTTCTTCTTTTAATCACTACAGCCTGCAGAAAATAAAAAAGCTGCAGCCGGAAATTAAAACTGGCTGTCTTTTAATGTCCAAAATGATCAATGCTGCTGACTATGCTTTCAAAAGAGGCTTTGACGCCTTACACCTTCATTTTTTAACTGCTGACCCTGGGGTAGTAGATAAAGCTCATTTTATGGGGATGCAGCTAAATGTTTATACTGTCAACTTTCCGGATGCAGTCAGCGAGCTGCTGGCAAAAGAAGTTGATATGATTATGACCGACGAGCTTGAGATGGCTCTTGAAATTAGAGATAATTTTTCCAAAGATCAAATATAATTAAAATTAAGAGGCTATTTTTATTAATTCCAGTTATTAATATTTCAAAGTATTATAATCTAATTATTTTAATCTAAACTTAATTTCTATAGTTTGAATCAGCCGCAGTTTTTTATTATAATTAAAGTAGAAAGAAGATAAACTTTAATAGATTAAGGTTCCGTTTAGAGGCGAAAATCTAAGAGAGGTGAGCAAGTTATGTTAAGAAAGCTCAAAAATCTCAAAGGATTTACAGTTCACGGACGCAGTGAAGATCTGGGAAAAGCTAAAGACTTTTACTTTGATCAACATTATTTTGTAATGAGATATCTTGTTATTGAAACAGGCAGCTGGCTTCAGCACGAGAAAACTTTAATTTCTACTGAGTCATTTGAGGAAATCAATTATCAAAATCAGGAAATCATAGTTGACCTGACAGCCGAAGATTTAGAGGCAGGACCAAGCATCGAAAAGAATAAGCCGGTTTCTAAAGTGATGGAAGAAAAAGTTGTTAAACACTATGACTGGCCAATTTACTGGGCTAGCCCTCATCCTGCTGATGGTCCTGCAATTCAGGCCGGAAGTATAATCAGAGAGAAGTTGTTCGATTTTGAGAAATTAACTGATGAGGAAAAACAGGCGGAAGAAGATGAAGTAGAATCTAATCTGCGGAGTTTTAACGAGATTCGCGGCTATCACATTCAGGCTGAAGATAAAGAATTTGGCCACTTAGAAGACCTTTTTGTTGATGAAGAAAACTGGGCGATTCGTTATCTGCTGATTGATACCAGAAATATTCTGCCGGGTAAAGATGTGCTGATAGCTCCGGAGTGGCTGCAGAATATCAGCTGGAATAAAGAAAAACTATATGTCAGCAAAACTAAAGAAGAAATCAAAAATGCCCCGGAATATAAGGAAGAAAAATCAGATCGGCTTGTCCACCGGGACTACGAAGAAAAACTATATGATCACTACAATGAAATTAAATACTGGCAGCGATAAAAAGAGCCCTTAAATGGGCTTTTTTTTATTGCAATATTTTTGGACCTGGTTAAAAATATTTTATTCACAAAGTTTCCGAAAATAAGACTTTAAATCAGTAATGATTATTGCTATAATAGAAGAACAGGACTAAACATACATTCACTTATTTTAATATTTGTCATTAATTTTACTGAAAATTTAAATTTAAAGGTGTATAATAATAAATTGAAGCTATTGATTGAAAGAAATTTTTTCACTGATAAAGTAGACGGTTCTGCAGAATGTAGATTATAGTATTGGGGGGATTTTTGTGAAAGAAGGACAGTTTAAATTAAAGGCCCCTTTTGAGCCCAAAGGTGATCAGCCTGAGGCAATAGAAAAACTGGCTGAAGGAATAAGAAAGGGCTACCGCCACCAGACTCTGCTTGGTGCAACGGGTACCGGGAAAACATTTACCATGGCTAAACTGGTGGAAGAGGTAAATAAGCCAACTCTGGTTATTGCCCATAATAAAACCCTGGCAGCTCAGCTGACCAGTGAGTTTAAGGAGTTTTTTCCTGACAATGCAGTTGAATATTTTGTAAGTTATTATGATTATTATCAGCCTGAAGCCTATGTGCCCCAGACTGATACCTATATAGAAAAAGATGCTTCTGTTAATGACGAAATTGAAAAGCTCAGACTTTCAGCTACAACTTCACTTTTTGAGCGGCGTGATGTGCTGATTGTGGCCAGTGTTTCCTGTATCTATGGTCTTGGTTCTCCGGATGATTATTTAAACCTCTCGCTTGATTTAAAAGTAGGAAAGATTATGGACCGCAAGGAGATCACCAGAAGCCTGACCTTTATGCAGTACAGCCGCAATGATATGGATACTTCCCGCGGTCACTTTCGGGTTAAAGGAGATGTTATTGATATTTTCCCGGCTTACCGTGATATAGCAATCCGGGTTGAGCTTTTTGGGGATGAGATTGACCGCATAACCAGGATTAATACAGTGACCGGTGAGGTTGAAGCTGAGATAAATGAAATGACAATTTATCCGGCCAGCCACTTTGTTACGCCAGAAGATAAGGTTAAAAGAGCAATCAAGACAATTTCAGCTGAGCTTGAGGAGCGTTTAAAGGAGCTGCGGGCAGAAAACCGGCTGGTTGAGGCCCAGCGCCTGGAACAGCGGACCCGCTATGACTTAGAAATGCTGGAGCAGATGGGTTTTTGTTCCGGAATTGAGAACTATGCCCGGCACCTGGCAGGACGCGAACAGGGCTCCAGACCAATGGCTCTTTTGGATTACTTTCCTGATGATTTTATGGTGATTATTGATGAATCACACATGACAGTGCCTCAGATTGGAGGAATGTTTGCCGGTGACCGCTCCCGGAAGGAAAAACTGGTGGAATATGGATTCCGCCTACCTTCAGCCCTGGACAACAGACCGCTGAATTTTGAAGAGTTTGAAGAAGTTGTACCTCAGGCGGTTTATGTTTCAGCTACTCCGGGACCCTATGAGGAAAAAAACAGTCAGCAGATAGTCGAGCAGATTATTCGTCCGACGGGGCTGGTTGATCCGGAAATTGATGTTCGGCCAACAAAAAGCCAGATTGATGACCTGCTGGAAGAGATCCGTCAGGTTGTTGGAGATGGCGAGAGAGTTCTGGTCACAACTCTGACTAAAAAGATGTCCGAGGACCTGACTGAATATCTGGCAGAAGCTGGAATTAGAGTCCGCTATCTGCATTCTGATATTGACACGATTGAGCGCTCAGAGATTATCCGCGATCTCCGCCTGGGAGAGTTTGACGTCCTGGTAGGAATTAACCTTCTGCGGGAGGGACTTGACCTGCCTGAAGTTTCCCGGGTGGCGATTTTAGATGCCGATAAAGAAGGATTTCTGCGTTCAGAACGTGCCCTGGTTCAGACTATCGGTCGGGCCGCCCGTAATGTTGGTGGTAAGGTAATTATGTATGCTGACAAGATAACTGATTCGATGCGGAATGCGATCAATGAAACTGAAAGAAGGCGTGAAATCCAGATTCAGCATAATAAGGATAATGATATTACTCCGGAGACAATTATCAAACCTGTTCGCGAAGTAGTGCGGCCGGTGGATATGGTAGTTTCTGAGGATAAGAGCCGCTATTATGATAAGAGTCAGAATAATGGGGATCCGGATGACAACAGCCAGAATTATGATCAGATGAGCCGCAAAGAAATTCAACATTTAATTATAGATTTAGAGGATGAAATGGAAGAGGCAGCAGATAACCTGGAATTTGAAATAGCTGCCCAGATCAGAGACGAAATTGAAGAGTTGGAAGCAAAATTGGAAAAGAAATAGGTTTTGTGAAAAGTATAATTATAACCAGGTCCAAAACATGCGTTTTGAACCTGGTACGAATATATAAAAGAGGTGTAATTATAAATGGGATTAGATCGTTTGATAGTTAAGGGTGCAGAAGAGCACAACCTTAAAAAAGTAGATTTGGATATACCGCGGGATAAGCTGGTGGTTATTACCGGCCTCAGTGGTTCAGGCAAGTCTTCACTGGCTTTTGACACTATTTATGCAGAAGGTCAGCGGCGCTATGTGGAATCGCTTTCTGCCTATGCCCGGCAGTTTTTAGGTCAGATGGAAAAACCAAAGGTGGAATATATAGAAGGACTTTCCCCGGCGATTTCTATCGACCAGAAAACAACCAGCCGCAACCCCCGCTCAACCGTAGGTACAGTAACAGAAATCCATGATTATCTGCGTCTGCTCTATGCCAGAGTTGGGATCCCTCACTGTCCAATCTGCGGCAAGGAAATCAAATCACAGACAGTTGATGAGATAGTTGATCAGGTGCTGGAGCTGCCGGAGAGGACCAAGATTCAGGTGCTGGCGCCAATTGTTCGCGGCCGCAAAGGTGAACATGAGCGTACTTTTCTCCAGGCTCAGCGGGATGGATTTGTTAGAGCCAGAGTCGACGGTGAAACAATCCTGCTTGAAGATGCAGAAAAACTGGATAAAAACTTTAAACATGATATTGAGATTATAGTTGACCGACTGGTAATTAAGGATGGAATCAGGGAGCGCCTGGCTGATTCAGTCGAAACAGCCCTTGATTATGCTGATGGCCTGGTAATGATCGACGAAATTGAGGGGGAACTTACAACCTACAGTGAAAAATTTGCCTGTCCCGAGCATAATATCAGCCTGGAAGAGATGTCTCCCCGCATGTTTTCATTTAACTCTCCCTATGGAGCCTGTGACAACTGTGATGGCCTGGGAGTTAAAAAAGAATTTGACCCGGACTTAATTTTAGACCGGGATAAATCAATTGCTGATGGGGGAATTATCCCCTGGGCCAGCTCATCCAGCCGCTATTATCCAGCCCTGCTGGAGGCAATGGCTGAGGAGTACGATTTCAGCCTGGAAACAAAGATTAAGGATTTAGATGATCAGATGATTGATAAACTGGTTTATGGTGATGACAAAAAGATAACCTTTCCTTATACAAACCGCTACGGCAGAACCAGGGACCACACAACCCGCTTTAAGGGAATTACCGGTTATCTCAAGGAAAGAATGAATAAGTCAGACAGTGCTTCAACCCACAGAAAGATGGAAAGATATATGAACGAAATTCCCTGTCATGTCTGTGAAGGTCAGCGTCTAAAACCAGAGGTGCTGGCAGTGACTGTTGGCGGAATTTCGATCGCCAAATTCAGCTCATTTACCATCAAGGAGGCCCACGATTTTCTGCAGGGGGTTGAACTGGATGACAGAAGAGCAAAAATTGGTAAGGAAATTTTAAAGGAGATTAGAGAAAGGCTCCGCTTTCTGCTCGATGTTGGTCTCGATTATTTGAGCCTGGACCGCTCTGCCGGAACTCTTTCTGGAGGAGAAGCTCAGCGAATCAGACTGGCAACCCAGATTGGCTCCGGTCTGATGGGAGTTTTATATATTCTTGATGAGCCGAGTATCGGCCTCCATCAGCGCGATAATAATCGCCTGATCAGTACTTTAGAGCACATCAGAGATCTGGGGAATACCGTGATAGTTGTTGAGCATGATGAGGATACAATTCGCTCGGCAGACTATATTATCGATATGGGCCCTGGAGCCGGCAAACATGGTGGTGAGATTGTTGCCGAAGGCAGTCTGGAAGATGTAATTGCTGAGGAGCGCTCACTTACCGGTCAGTATCTTTCCGGGAAAAAGAAAATTCATGTACCTGAAGATAGATACAAGGCAGGAGAAAGCTGGCTCAGCATCAAAGGAGCCAGACAGCACAATCTAAAAAGTATAGATGTGGACTTTCCTCTGGGCACCTTTACCTGTGTGACCGGAGTTTCCGGTTCAGGAAAGAGCACACTGATTAATAACACCCTCAAAAGAAAAATGATGCGAGAACTTCATGATTCAACTCTGCATCCAGGTGAGCACGATGAGGTTATTGGAATGGATCAGATTGATAAAGTAATAAATATTGATCAGTCTCCAATCGGTAGAACGCCCCGCTCCAATGCGGTAACCTACACTAAGGTCTTTAATTATATCCGTGATGTTTTTGCCAGCACTTCGGAAGCAAAACAGCGCGGCTACGAAATCGGCCGCTTCAGTTTTAATGTTAAAGGTGGCCGCTGTGAAGCCTGTAAGGGTCAGGGAATCGAAGAGATCGAAATGCACTTTCTGCCTGATGTTTATGTGCCCTGTGATGTCTGTAATGGTAAGCGCTACAACCGTGAAACTTTAGAGATTAAATATAAGGGGAAGACAATAGCAGATGTGCTTGATATGACAGTCGAAGAGGCAGTTGAGTTTTTTGAAAATATTGAGCCAATTCGCCGCCGTCTGCAGACCCTCTATGATGTTGGACTTGGCTATATTCGCCTCGGTCAGCCGGCAACTACTTTTTCTGGTGGTGAAGCTCAGCGGATTAAAATTGCCAAAGAGCTGGGTAAGAGAAGTACGGGTGAAACTCTCTATTTGCTGGATGAGCCAACAACAGGCCTCCACTTTGCGGATATTAAAAAGCTGCTTGAGGTACTGCACCGCCTGCGCGAAGATGGCAACACAGTAATTGTAATCGAGCATAATCTGGATGTAATTAAATCAGCCGATTATTTAATCGATCTTGGTCCTGAAGGAGGAGAAAAGGGTGGTGAAGTAGTTGCCACCGGTACTCCAGAAGAAGTGGCTCAAAACAAAAATTCATATACCGGCAAGTTCTTAAAAGAAGTGCTGTAGGTATTCATTGGTACCAGGTCCAAAACGTCCGTTTTGAACCTGGTACAGGATAAATATTTCACAAACACTATTCCATTTAATGGGTTAATGTGATATAATATTATACAATAAATCCATTAAATGGAAGGTGATAAAATGTCAAGAGAAAAACGACCATGGTACCCGGGAGCAGTCTATCATATTGTCAGCAGAGGTAATCGCCAGGGACATCTGTTTAGAGATCAATTGGATTTTGATTTTTATTTGGATATTTTGAGAAAAGCTAAAGCTAAATATGAATTTGAGTTGCTTTCATATTGTCTAATGACTAATCACATTCACCTTCAGCTTAAAACTGGAGAGGTTAAGATTGGAAAATTAATGCATTACATCAATCTTCTTTATGCAAGGTATTTCAATTATAAGCATGATCTGATTGGTCATGTTTTTCAGGGGAGATATTTTTCAAAATTAATAAAAGATGACTTTTATAATTTAGGAGTCAATCGATATATTCACTTGAATCCAGTAGAAGCTTCAATCGTTAGTAAGGCCGAAGATTATAGGAGAAGCAGCTATCAGATTTATTTAGGATTGAAAGAGAGTGATTTAATTAATGATAGTTTGATTCTTGCTTCTTTTTCAAATGATAGAGCGCTTTACAAAAAATTTATTGAATCAAAGGAAATTAATAAAAAATTAGATCAGGAAATTAAAAATGAATGCGAATTGTGAAATAAATAATTATAACCAGGTACAAATGTGCACTTTTGTACCTGGTTCAAATAAATGATATAATCAATTTATTACCCGGTACCAAACCGGTACCGAAAGGGAGGTGCAGCGCTTGAAGAAGAAAAGGATTAGAGAATTGATGCAGAGCAAAACTGCTGCTGTGATAGTGGCAGTCTTATTAACTATAATCGCCTTCAATGTGAAAATGGAATTGATTGAGCCCCTGCTTATTTTATTTGTAATCTACAGCAGCCTTAATTTTGCTAAAAAGGGAGCGATTTTTTCAGCAGTATTTGTAGTTTCTGTGCTTGCTGTTCAGGACCTCTATAATCTGCAGATTAACCTTTCCGAATATTTTGTGGAAGTGCTGGTGATTATTATTGCTGCAGCATATATTGTAAAAAGCACCTCCAGAAACAGAGAGCTAAATTTTAACCTGAAGGAGCGGGTTAAGGAACTTGCCGGCCTGTACAGGATTTCAGAGGCCGCAGAAAAATATAATTTAGACCGAGACCAACTGCTCAACAAAATTGTAGAAGAAATACCGGCTTCCTATCAGTATCCAGAAGACTGTGCGGCCAGAATCAGCTATCGAGGAAAAATATATCAGACTGACAATTTTAGAGAAAGTGACTGGATGCAGCAGCAGGAGATAGTGATTAATGATCAGCCGGTTGGTAAGATCGAAGTTGCCTATCTATCTGAACATCCAGAAGAGTACAGTGGCACGGTATTTTTAAAGGAAGAATTTGAACTTTTAAACTCAATCAACAGTAAAATTAATAGTGTTTTAAGAAATTTAGAACAGGAAAAAGAGATCAACGAACAGCGCCAGTTTTTATCAATTACACTGAATTCTATCGGTGATGGCCTGCTGGTAACTGACAGAGAAGGCAGAGTTAGAAGGTTAAATGCAGTTGCTGAAAATTTAACCGGCTGGACGACCGCTGAAGCAGAAGGCAGAGAAATAACTGAAATTTTTAATATTTTTAATTCCCAAACCGGAAAAGAAGTAAAGAATCCAGTAGAAAAGGTTTTAAAAAACGGCAAAATTGTCGGCCTGGCCAATCACACAAAATTGATCGCCAGAGATGGAAAAGAATACCACATAGCAGATAGTGCAGCCCCTATCAAAAGGGGAGACGGCACAATTGATGGCACCGTAATGGTTTTTAGAGATGTCAGCAAAAGTTATCAGATGCGCGAAAAAATTAAGCAGCGGGAAAAAATGTTTTCCAGCGCTTTAAATGAAGCCCCGATTTCAATTATGGTTCACGCGGAAGATGGTGAAGTGGTAATTGTCAATAATACCTGGATTGAAATCACAGGTTATCAAAGGGAAGAAATAAATACAATTTCAAAATGGGTCGATAAAGCATATCCCAATAAGCAGGAGAAAATTAAAAAGGAAATTAATAAATCCTTTGTAGTTGATAAAAGTACTGGCGGTGAATTTGAAGTCTGGACCAGCGAGGGAGAAAAGCGAATCTGGGATTTCAAAACTGCTCCTCTAAGCCAGGATGAAAAAGGCCGCAAGCTGGTAATCAGCACCGCTGTCGATATCACCCGCCGTAAAAAAGCAGAAAAAGAGCTGCAGAAGTTAAATGAAATTTACCGCACATTAAGTATGGTAAATCAGCTGATTGTCCGGGAAAGATCTCTAAATGATCTGTTAGAAGAAGCAGCTCAGATCACTTCTGATTATGGTAGATATAAAAATATCTGGATTGGAAAAATTGGGCCGGCTCGGGATGAATTACAGATTTTAACTTCTACAGAGAACAACTGTCCCTTTATTGAGGTTGATGAGGATTACAGTCTAAAACTGGAAGATTTAGCTTTTAATTTTAAAGATAAATTGTTAATAAGTGAGCAGAACAAATTGATTCAGAATAGCTGTCAGGAAATCTCTGGTCTTGACCTGTCAATTTCCGAACACTGCGGCTCCAGAGCTTTTTTCCTGCTGGAAGTTAGGGAAGAGCCCTGGGGAGTATTTTCTTTCTGCTCAGCCGAGGCAGATCACTTTGATGAAACAGAGGTTAAACTGCTCGATGAGCTGACCGGCGATATTTCACTGGGGATAGAAAAGATTATCAATGAAAAAATGAGGCTGGAGTCAGAAAAGCGCCTCAAAGAAAGTGAAGAAAACTACCGCAGATTATTTGAAAATTCTCCGGTAGGAATTTTTAAAACTACTTCTACCGGCCAGGTTAAAATGATCAATCCCCATATGGCTCAGCTTTTAGGTTTTGATTCAATTTCAGAAACCATAACTTATTATAATGATCTTAAAAACACTCTTTATGTTAATTCTGAACGCCGGGACCAGTTTTTAAATCAGCTAAAATCCGAGGGGATAGTCAGCAATTTTGTCTACCAGGCTTATGACAGATATCAAAATATTTTGTGGCTGGAGATGAATGCTCGGGTCAGTGAAAAAAATGATGACGGCAGTTTTGAGATCGATGGTTTCTGCCGCGACATAACAGAGCGCCGTCAGAGCGAAGAGAAGATTCGCTATCTCGGTTTTCACGACAAACTTACCGGTTTATATAACCGTGCTTTTTTAGAAGAAGAAATAAAAAGAGTGGACACCGCCCGCCAGCTGCCGATCAGCATAATCATGGGGGATTTAAATAATTTAAAACTGATTAACGATACTTACGGCCACCAGAGTGGAGATCAGCTGATCAAAGAAGCAGCAGAAATTTTTAAAGAATCCTGTCGGGATGAGGATATCATTGCCCGCTGGGGTGGAGATGAGTTTGTGGTCCTTTTACCACAGACAGCTGCAGTTGAGAGTGAAAAAATAATTAAACGAATCAACAGTTCCCTGGAGAAGGAAGAGGGAGAACTGCAGGTTTCAATTTCACTGGGGACAGCGGTTAAAAATGATCCCGAAGATGAGCTGATGGTTGTTTTAAGCCGGGCAGAAGACAGAATGTATAAAAATAAAATTGCCAGCCGCAAAAGTGCCCGCAGCAGTGTGCTTTCAGCCTTTCTGACATCGCTAAAGGAGAAAAGCTCGGAAACTGAAGAGCATGTGCACCGGATGAGCAGCCTGGCCGAAAATTTTGCTAAAGTGCTCGGCCTCTCTAATTTAGAACAGGACCGACTCTACCTCTTAACTCAGATGCATGATATTGGTAAGATAGCAGTTCCAGAAGAAGTTTTAAATAAAACTGATAAATTAAATGCTGAAGAGTGGGAAATAATCAAAAAACATACCGAAACAGGTTTTAGAATAACTTCGAATATTGAAGATTTTGCTCATATCTCCTCAGAGATATTACACCACCATGAGCGCTGGGACGGTACAGGTTATCCCGAAGGGCTCAGCGGCAGAGATATCCCGCTGCTCTCCAGGGTGCTGACAATAGTTGATTCCTATGATGTAATGAACAGTGGTCGTCCTTATAAAGGAGCGATGACTGAAGCAGAGGCCTTAACTGAACTTCAAAGCTGTGCCGGCAGTCAGTTTGACCCGGAACTGGTGGAAAAATTTATTGAAAGTTTAGGTTGAACCCGGTCCAAAACGAACATTTCGGACCGGGTTCAGAAGAAATAATTCACAAATCAGATGTAAATTATTTTAGCTGTTTCAAATGAGGAGGACAAACTGCATGCAAAAAAAATTGGCTATTGGAATTAATGATTTTAAAAAATTACGAGAAGAAAACTATTATTATGTTGATAAAAGTCTATTGATTAAAGAAATAATCGATGAAGATGCAGAGGTTCTTCTTTTACCAAGGCCCCGGCGATTTGGGAAAAGTTTAAATCTTTCTATGCTGCGCTATTTCTTTGAAAATAGTGAAAATGATAACTCAAATTTATTTAGTGGTTTAAAAATAGCTGAAAATGAATTTAACTGTCTGGAGAAAATGGGTAAGTTCCCAGTAATCAATTTAGATTTTAAAGGTTCTAGAGCTAATAATTGGGAGCTTGCTCTGCAGAGACTTAAACGTTCCATTGCTGTAGAATTTCAGCGCCATAGCTACCTTTTAAAAAGCGATAAACTTTTAGAGTATGAAAAGGAAGAATATCAGGATATAATGGCTTTAAAGGCTGATCAAACTGCTTATGAGTTTGCTTTAGAGAATCTTTCGCGTTATCTAAAAGAATTCCATCAGCAAAATGTTATTATATTAATAGATGAATATGATGAAGCAGTTCAGGCTTCCTATTTAAATGAATACTATGATCAAATGCTTGATTTTATGCGCAGTTTTTTAATCCGGGGGCTAAAAGGTAATCCTAATCTTGAAAAAGGT
Source organism: Halanaerobium saccharolyticum (assembly GCF_003053565.1). Taxonomy (GTDB): domain Bacteria; phylum Bacillota; class Halanaerobiia; order Halanaerobiales; family Halanaerobiaceae; genus Halanaerobium; species Halanaerobium saccharolyticum_B. The sequence continues at coordinate 229,076 of NZ_QAXS01000001.1, forward strand.
ATTTTGACCGGTATTTTAAGAGTTGCAAAAGAAAGTATATTTTCTGGTTTAAATAATTTACTGGTCAGTGGTCTGTTAGAAAGTAAGTATGATCAATTTTTTGGACTTCTGGAGAAGGAAGTAGAAGAGATTTTTAGTTATTATGATTTAGAATATAGACTTCAGGAAGTAAAAAGATGGTATAATGGTTATTATTTTGGTGACCAACTTGTTTATAATCCCTGGTCTATTATAAACTGTATTGCCAGTCAGGGCGAATTAAAACCTTACTGGGTAAATACCAGTGGTAATGAATTGATTAAAGATCTAATAATTAACGCAGAGGCTGAGGTTAAGGGTCAATTTGAAGACCTGTTAAAAAATAAATCTTTTAAAACCCGAATAGATGAAAATATTGTTTTTGCAGATGTTAGAACTAAAAGTAGTTCTCTCTGGAGCTTTCTTTTATACAGTGGCTATTTAAAAGCAAACACCAGGCAGCGGGAACAGGGCAGACTTTATTGTGAACTCGAGATTCCCAATCAGGAGATAAAGTATATTTATGAGGAGATAATTTATGATTGGTTGGAAGAAAGTATAAGTAGTAATAAATTGAGTGAAATGCTAACCGCTTTAATAACCGGAAATATTGAAGAATTCAGTTTAATTTTCAAAGATTTTGTTTTAAGCAGTATGAGCAGCTTTGATCCAGCAGGAAATGAAGCAGAAAAAGTTTATCATGCCTTTGTTTTAGGATTATTATTAAATTTAAATGATAATTATGAGATTAATTCAAATAGAGAAAGTGGTTATGGACGTTATGATATTATGGTTATTCCGAATAAAAAAGATAAACTGGGAATAATAATTGAATTTAAAAAAGTGGCTGATAATGAAAACTTAGATAAAGCTGTTAAAGCTGCTTTAAAACAAATCGAAGAAAGAAAATATCAGCAGGAATTAGAAAAAAGAGGTATAAAAAATGTAATTCATTTAGGAATTGCTTTTTCTGGAAAAAATGTTAAAATAAAAGCTGCTGAATAATTTGAACCCGGTTCAAAATGGACTTTTCGGACCGGGTACAGAAGAAATAATTCACAAATTAAGGTGATAAAAAATGACAGATAATGAAAACAGAAAGGAACATATTGAAGCCCAGCTCAAGGAGCTTCCCCGTCAGCCTGGAGTTTATTTAATGAAAGATGAAACGGGTATGATCATTTATGTGGGTAAAGCAAAGTCGCTCCGCAGCCGGGTCCGTTCTTACTTTCGCAAAAATGACCAGACCTATAAGACCAGGATGCTGGTCAAATATATAGATGATTTTGATTATATTCTTACCGATACAGAAGTGGAGGCCTTTATTTTAGAGGCCAATCTGATTAAAAAACATCAGCCCAAATTCAACATCCGCCTCAAGGATGATAAAACTTATCCCTATATTAAAGTCACCAAGAATGTCGACTTTCCGCGGGTTTTTAAAACCAGGATTGTCAAAAATGATGGCGCCAAATATTTTGGACCCTTTGCTGATGTAGATGCAATTTATAAAACTCTGGATGTAATCAAGGATATTTTTAAGCTCAGAAGCTGCAAAAAAGAGCTAAAAGCTGATGATCCTGAAGACCGCCCCTGTCTGAATTATCACATTGATAAGTGCCTCGGGCCCTGTATTGGTGCAGTCAGCAAGGAAGATTATCATGAGCTGATTGACCAGGTCTGCCTCTTTTTATCCGGCAGACAGGAAGAACTCAAACAGCAGGTAGAAGAAAAGATGAAGGAAGCGGCAGCTGAAAGAAATTTTGAAAAGGCAGCCCGCTTTCGGGATGCGCTGGAGGCCTTTGCCAAGTTGAGTGAAAGCCAGAAAGTAATGACCGATAAAAATATCGATCAGGATGTGGTGGCTTTAGTTCAGGGAGAGAAAGACAATGCCTGTGCCCAGCTGCTTTTAGTCCGCAACGGCCGCCTGATCGGCCAGGAATATTTTATTCTGCAGGGAACAGAGGAAGAAACTGCGGCAGAAACCATGGCCTCATTTTTACAGCAGTACTATGAGCAGGCTGCCGGGATCCCGGATGAGCTCTTATTGAACACCGAAATTAACTATCAGGAATTACTTGCTGAGCGTCTGGCAGATGTCAAGGGGAAAAAGGTGAGTATTCAGTATCCACAGAAGGGTGACAAAAAGAAGATGCTGGAGATGGCCGAGCGCAATGCCGAGCAGAATCTGAAAAAGGAAGATATCCGCAGTAAATATGAAAAACAGCGCACTTCTGGAGCTGTCGAGAAACTAGGAGAAATTCTGGGAATGGAAAATGAGCCCTATCATATTGAAGGATTTGATATTTCAAATATTCAGGGAACAGATTCTGTAGCATCAATGGTGGTCTTTAAAAACGGCAGACCCTCCAAACAGGATTACCGCCGCTTTAAGATTAAAACAGTTGAGGGACCTGATGATTTTTCCAGTATGAAGGAAGTTGTTGAGCGCCGCTATGCCAGACTGCTGCGCGAAGATAGAGAACTGCCGGATTTAATTTTGATTGATGGTGGTAAAGGTCAGCTCAATGCCGCCTATGAAATTTTAGAGCTCTTAGGAATTGAGGATCTGCCGATAATTGGACTGGCAAAAAGGGAAGAAGAAATTTTTAAGCCCGGTGAAAGTGACCCGATTACCCTGCCCCACCACACTCCAACCCTGCAGCTTTTGCAGCGGGTGAGAGATGAGGCCCACCGCTTTGCCGTCAGTTATCACCGTAAATTAAGGTCCCGCCGCCTGACCCATTCTATGCTCGATGAAATTCCAGGTGTGGGAGAAACCCGCAGAAATGCACTGCTGCAGCACTTTGGCTCACTGGCTAAAATTAGGGAGGCTAAGATCTGGCAGTTGAAAGAGGTTGATGGGATCAGTGGTAAGACAGCGCGGAAGATCTATGATTATCTACGGGAAAACATGAGAGCTTATTAACTAATTTATAGAAAAAATACTTAAATTAAAAAAATAATTTCATTTTCTTGCAGGAGAATTAACTTCAGTGTTGAATATGTAATATAGAGTATCTGATATATCACAGAAATTTTAGGAAGTGTTATAATGGCAATTAATAAAAAAAGCCTGACCGATCAGGTTTATTCAATGTTAAAAGAAAAAATACTAAATAGAGATGTAGACCTTGGTGAGCAGCTAAACACCAGGGAGATTGCAGAAGAACACGGGATTTCTCTGATGCCGGTAAGGGATGCTCTGCGTCGACTGGCAAATGAAGATCTGGTGGAAAACAGGCCCCGGGTTGGATTTTTTGTCAAAAATTTTTCCGAAGCAGAGGTCAATGATATTCTGGAAGTAAGAAAGATGCACGAGATTTACTGTCTTGATAATTATTTTGCAGAAATAGATCGGGAAGTAATCTCTGACCTCAAAGATAAATTTGAAAATGGTCACAAAAAATATTTTACCAGTTATGACAGCAAACTGCACAAAGAGATAGTCCTTGCTTCCCATAACAATTATTTGATTGACAGTTATCTAAAGATGATTAACCACTACACAATGCTTTTTAGCTACTTAAATTATAAGAGATCTGAAACTTCACGCCAGGAGCACATAGATATAATCGACAGTATTTTAAAGGGAGATAAAGCTAAGGCTGAAGAGATATTGTACCGCCATCTGGACAGGGTTAAAATTGCAAAAGATGCATCAATTAAAAATAGAGCTTAAAAATAGAAATTAATAAAAAAGCTGCAAAATTCATTTGCAATCTGCGGTTAAATATTGTAATATTAAAAATAGAAAGAAAATTATCAACTACTAAAAATAATTATGAATAAGAAAAAAACGAGTCTTAATTGGAAATGATTAAGGAAATTTTTTGTCCATCTCTGATATATCACATATCAAATAGTAGATATGCAATATCAGTAAAAATTACTAATAAGTTTAAAAATAGAATCTAAAATTACTAGCACAAAGTTTTAAGCAGCTAGAATTTATCTTAAATTCAGGCAGGAGCTGATTACCGTGAAAATAACTAAACTGGAATTATTTAAACTTCCACCCCGCTGGCTTTTTCTTAAAATCTCAACTGACCAGGGAATTTCAGGCTGGGGAGAGCCAGTTGTAGAAGGAAAGGCTGATACAGTTAGGGCGGCAGTCAAAGAAATGGAAGATTATCTTATCGGCAGAAACCCTTTAGAAATTGAAGATATCTGGCAGACATTATACCGAGGTGCATTTTACAGAGGTGGCCCGGTTTTAATGAGTGCTATTGCCGGTATTGACCAGGCACTCTGGGATATCAAGGGTAAGTTTCTGGAGCAGCCGGTCTATGAACTTCTGGGAGGTAAGGTCAGAGATAAGGTAAGAGTTTACTCCTGGATCGGTGGAGATCGACCGGATAATGTTGCTCAGGCGGCACAGGAAAAAAAGGATGCCGGTTTTACAGCAGTTAAAATGAATGGAACTGAGGAATTACATTACATAGATAGTTATAAAAAAGTGGATCAGGCAGTTGCCCGGGTGGCAGCGATTAGAGATCAGCTAGGCCCCGATTTTGGGATAGCAGTTGATTTTCACGGCCGGGTTCATAAGGGAATGGCGCGCATTCTTTTTAAGGAGCTGGAGCCATTTCGGCTGATGTTTATCGAAGAGCCGGTGCTTTCGGAAAATATTGAAGCCCTGGCCACAATGGATACTTTTGGCATTCCAATTGCCCTGGGTGAGAGGTTATTCAGCCGCTGGGATTACAAAAAAGTTTTTGAATTAAATAAAGTTGATATCATTCAGCCCGACTTGTCACATGCTGGAGGAATTTCCGAGGTTAGAAAAATTGCTGCTATGGCAGAAGCCTATGATACTGCAGTTGCACCTCATTCTCCGCTGGGACCAATTAACCTGGCTGCAAGTTTACAGATTGATGCTGTTTGTCCAAATGTATTTATTCAGGAGCAGAGTCTGGGAATCCACTACAATCAGGGTAATGACCTGCTCGATTATCTTAAAAATAAAGAAGTTTTTAAATATAAAGCTGGCTATGCCGAAATCCCATACCAACCAGGACTTGGAATCGAAATTAACGAAGATCTGGTTCGAGAAAGAGCCAGAGACTCACATAACTGGAAGAATCCAGTCTGGCGGAATCAGGACGGCACAGTCGCTGAATGGTAAAAGCTAAATGAGCTTATTATTTCTCTAAATCATAATTAGGAGAGAAAAAGATGAATAACATCAAATCAGAAATTGTCAGCTCGGGTAAATACCTGGAGCGGGAGCAAATTGAAGACTATTTAAATAAACTGGCTGCAGAGATAAAAGCTGCCGGAGTAGAAAGGCTGCTTTTGATTCCACCTGATTACAGCCGCAAGTCTTCAGCCCTGGGACCTCTAACCGAGACCCTTTATTTCAAACTGGCTGATCAGACAGCAGAGATAAAAGTTTTACCTGCCTCTGGAACTCACGACCCAATGGATCGCGAATCTTTAAAGGCAATGTTTGGCGAGATTCCAGCCGCTGCCTTTCTGGCCCACAACTGGAGAACTGAAACAGTTAAAGTTGGTGAAATTCCAGCAGCCAAGATGAAAGAATTTTCCGAGGGAGAATTAACTGAGGCAATCCCTTTAGAAATAAATAAACACTTATTTGACGACAAATTTGATCTGATAATTTCCATCGGCCAGGTTATTCCGCATGAAGTAGTGGGGATGGCAAACTACACTAAAAATATAGTGGTCGGCTGTGGCGGTAATCAGATTATCAATAAATCACACTTTTTGGGAGCACTGGCAGGAATGGAAAAAATAATGGGTAAGGATCATTCACCTGTTAGAAAGTTATATGATTACTGCCAGCGTCAATTTCTGGACCAGCTGCCGCTCCTTTACCTGATGACTGTTAATTCTCCGATCAGTGACCAGAAAACTGGCTTAACTGAAATTAAGGGAATATTTACAGGCAGCAGCAGAGACAGTTTCGAAAAAGCAGTAGCTTTAAGCCAGCAGGAAAACATAATCAAAGTTGAAAAACCGCTGCAAAAAGTAGTGGTTTACTTAAAAGAAGATAAATTTAAAAGCACCTGGATTGGTGGCAAAGCAATTTATCGAACCAGAATGGCAGTTGCCGATGGAGGAGAGCTGATCATTATTGCTCCCGGGATTCACAAATTTGGTGAGGACCAGGAGATTGACAGGCTGCTCCGCAAGTATGGCTACCGCGGTACAGAAATAACCCTGGATTATCTGCATAAAAATGAAGACTTACAGGAAAACCTTTCTGCGGCCGCCCATTTGATCCACGGTTCTTCGGAAGGAAGATTTACGATTTCCCTGGCTTCGCCCAAACTAAGCCGGGAAGAAATAGAAAATATCAATTTTAATTATTTAGATTACCAGCAAACTATTGCTAAGTATAAAATAGATGAGTTAGAAAATGGTTTTAATCAGGTTAATGGAGAAGAGATCTTTTATATCAATAATCCTGCAACAGGGTTGTGGATATATCAAGATAAATAAGTAAAACAGGAGCAAGTTTATAATCTTATAAGCCCTTATAAAAATAAAATGATGGAGGTGGTGCTAAAATAAGGGAGTTAAATTTTGAATAATGAGGATCACAGTTTAAAACAATTAGCATTTTGGAATCAATTAGAATTTAAAATCATTAAAAAATAACAACAAACTATTTAGGGGGAAATTATCTTGAGAAAAAAATTAATGTTTAGTTTATCACTTGCTCTTTTATTAGTCTTAACCTTTACTGCGGGTTCATTTGCCCAGGAGTACACAATTAATGCTGGTATCGGTCTTAATGACAAGTCAGCTCAGTATAAGTCACTGGAATATTTTAAAAAGTTAGTTGAAGAAAGAAGTGATGGTGCAATAGAAGTTAATCTTTATCACTCCAGTCAGCTTGGTGACGATAGAGAAATGATGGAAGCACTGCAGATGGGTACTCAGCAGATGACCTGTCCATCTACTGCTCCAATTGCTCCTTTTGTAAACGGTTTTAAAGTATTTGACCTGCCTTTCTTATTCCCAACTCACGAAGCGGCAGATTATGTTCTTGACGGACCAGTTGGTCAGGATCTGTTAAAGCAGTTAGAAGATGAAGGTATTGTCGGCTTAGCTTACTGGGAAAATGGATACCGTCAGTTAACAAATAGTGTAACAGCTGTTGAAAGTCCAGAAGATGTTGAAGGTCTAAAAATTAGAACTATGGAAAATCCTATGCACTTAGCTGCCTGGGAAGAAATGGGAGCTAACCCTACACCTATGGCATTTGGTGAGTTATTCTCCGCTATGCAGCAGGGTGTTGTAGACGGTCAGGAAAACCCATGGGGTACAATTTACCTGCAGAACTTCTATGAAGTTCAGGACTATACAACAAACACAGGTCACGTATATTCTCCATTTGTTTTAATGATTTCCAAGCAGTTCTATGACAAGCTTCCTACAGATTTACAGCAGACAGTTAAAGTTGCAGCTGTAGAAGCAAAGCACCACAACAGAAGAACTAATAGAGCTATGAATGCTGAATACTTAGAAGAGTTAAAAGATGTTATGGAAGTAACTATTCTAACTCCTGAGCAGAAAGCAGAATTCCAGGAAGCAGTTCAGCCTGTATATAATCAGTTTAAAGAAGAAATTGGTGCAGATTTAGTAGAATCTGTACAGCAGCAGGTTGAAGAATTTCAGGCTCAGCAGTAATTAAGAGGACTGAAATTTAACAGAATATATAAATAAGAGGGGATTTTTCCCCTCTTATTTAATATAACCTTTGGGGGGAAGAAGATATGAAGGATAGTAAATTTTTTAAGATATTTTTTGGTACCTATAAATTTATTCTTATTGCTTTAACTATTGCAATGTTTATAATAGTAGGCTCCAATGTTTTCAGCCGTTTTGTTTTAAATAATTCTCTGGGCTGGGCAGATGAACTGGCTCGATTTATTTTTATCTGGATTTCATTTTTGGGTGCTGTACTGGCCTATGGTACCGATGATCATGTAGGTTTAAATTTTGTGATTGCCAAAATTCCATCGGCAAAAGCACAGAATTTGGTAAGTATTATTTCCGATATTTTTATTATGTCAGTTTTAGCTATTATAACATATTATGGTTATATTGTTGCTACTTCAGCAACCAATGTTTCACCGGCCTTATATATTCCAATGACTCTTGTTTATTCTATAGTTCCAGTCAGTGGACTTTTGATGATGGTCATTAACTTATTTAAAATAAAAAAACATATAAATTTATTTAGAGAAGGTAAAAAAGAAAAATTCGGAATGGTTGACGAAAGCGGGGGTGCCCAATAATGCTCTGGTTATTTTTAGGAACTTTATTTTTATTTGTGCTGACTGGAATTCCAGTTGTTTTTGCCCTGGGATTATCAAATATCGCGATCATGAATGCGATGGATTTACAGTTTATGGTTTTACCGGCTAAGATGATTTCTGGAATGAACAGTTTTCCACTTTTAGCTATACCATTTTTTATGTTTGTGGGAGAGATAATGAATCACGGTGGTATTGCTAAGAGGCTGGTAAACTTTGCTGATGCAATTGTTGGTCATATCACAGGTGGTCTGGGTCATGTAAATATCCTGGCCAGTATGTTTTTTGGTGGAATCTCGGGTTCTGCAATTGCTGATACAGCAGCCATTGGTGGGCTTTTAATTCCTCCGATGATCGAGCAGGATTACCCGGCAGATTATTCAGCAGCAATCACAGCTTCTTCTGCTGTAATTGGAATTATTATTCCACCGAGTATTCCTTTTATTCTCTATGGAATAATAACAAATACCTCCATTGCTCAGTTATTTATGGCCGGAATTATTCCTGGAATAATTGTTGGTCTGTCTTTAATGGCCACAACTTACTTTACAACCAAAAAACACGATTATGGTCATATTGTAGATTCAGAACAGGTTGCAGAGTTTACTTTAAAAAGACTCTGGGATACTTTTAAGGAAGCGGCTCTTGCTTTAACTATTCCCTTTTTAGTAGTGGGTGGAATTTTAGGTGGAGTATTTACAGCAACTGAAGCTGGTGCTGTAGCAGCTTTTGTGGCACTTATACTGGCTTTAGTTGTTTACAAAGAGGTTACAGTTAAAGATCTGCCTGATATTTTACTGGCGACTGCTAAAACAACAGCAATTGTTCTTTTCTTATGTGGAATGGCCATGGTTACTGCCTGGCTTTTAACTGTTGCTCGAGTTCCTTTTAATCTGGCAACAATGCTGACAAACCTGACTGACTCAACACTTGGAATTTTATTAATCACAAATGTTTTACTATTTTTAGTTGGTTTTGTAATGGACTTAACTCCTGCAATGTTAATTTTAGCCCCAATTTTACTGCCGGTAATGGAACAGGTTGGTATTGATCCGGTCTATTTTGGAGTTATTATGTCAATCAACTTAGGAATTGGACTGATTACCCCACCAGTAGGAACAGTTTTATATGTTGCCACCGGAGTTGCTAATATCACGCTGGAGGACCTGGTTAAATCAATCCTGCCCTTCTTATTTACGCTGCTGGCAGTACTTGGATTACTAATTGCTTTTCCCCAGCTGGTAATGTTTATTCCTAATTTAATGCGCTAAAAATTCATTTATGCTGAAATATTTAAAAGGAGTTGGTTTGATTGCTAAGAAGTCAGGAAATTAGAAAACAGGGTCCAGAAATTGATGCTCTGCGGATGGGAATGGACTGGAAGGCAGAAGACTTAGATAAAATGCAGATTGTAATTGCCAATACATATGGTAATGGCCACCCAGGAAGTTTTCATCTTGATAAATATGTAAATATCTTAAAAGAAGAATTAAAATTAAATGAGGTAATGGGAAGTAGAATGACAACTTCAGATATCTGTGATGGTATAGCTCAGGGCCATGATGGGATGAATTATTCCCTTGTTTCCAGAGAAATGATTGCCAATATGGTTGAGATTCAGGCGATGGCAGCACCCTATGATGGAATTGCCTTATTTTCCAGCTGTGATAAATCGGTGCCTGCTCATCTGATGTCAATCATGCGCCTTGATTTACCGGCTGTGCATATTCCGGGTGGCTCGATGGCTCCGGGGCCTGACGGCTTAACTCTGGAAATGATCGGTACCTATTCTGCCGAACTGCAGCGGGGTGAGATTACAGAAGAAGAGTTTAAACAGTATCAGTATTCTGCCTGTCCGAGCTGTGGAGCCTGTCAGTTTATGGGCACAGCTTCCACAATGCAGCTGATGGCAGAAGCTCTGGGGCTTGCACTTCCCGGGGCAGCTTTAGTTCCTTCTACCAGCCCGGCTTTAGAGGCGATGACAAAAGAGTCAGGCCATTATTTAATCGAGCTGGTTAAAAAAGGATTAAAACCCTCAGATATTATTACCCGCAAGTCATTCGAAAACGCGATTATGATCCATGCAGCTATCGGCGGCTCGACCAACGCTCTGCTCCACCTGCCGGCTATCGCTCATGAGTTCGGGATCGAAATTGAGCTGGATGAATTTGATGAAATTCACCGCCGGGTACCCTTTATCGCCAATGTTAAAACAAGTGGCCAGTATCCGACCCATTATTTCTGGTATGCAGGTGGACTGCCAGCAGTAATGAAGGAACTTAAAGATTATCTGCACCTGGATCAGCTGACAGTTACCGGAAAGACTCTGGCTGAGAATCTTGCAGAGCTGGAGAAATTTAGTTACTTAGAATATATGGAAAGTGAAGCACCTGCCAACCTGCCGGATGATGTGATTTATCCTGCGGCTGCCCCCTTAAATCAGGAAGGATCGGTGGCAATTCTAAAAGGTAATCTGGCCCCGATGGGTGCAGTTGTTAAACATTCAGCAGTAGAGCCAGAAATGCACGAATTTGTTGGTCGGGTAAAAGCCTTTGATACAGAAGAAGAAGCTTTAGAAGCTGTTTTATCAGGCGAGATTGTCTCCGGTGATGCAGTAATCATTCGTTATGAAGGCCCCAAAGGTACGGGAATGCCAGAAATGTTCTACACCAGTGAGGCCATAGCTTCAGATGAAGTTTTAAATACTTCGACAGCTTTAATTACAGATGGCCGCTACTCCGGTGCCACCCGCGGACCGGCAATTGGACATGTGTCCCCGGAGGCGGTTGATGGTGGTCCGATCGCACTGGTTGAAGACGGAGATCTTTTAGAAATTAATATTCCGGAGCGGAAGTTAAATCTAATTGGCATTGCCGGCGAAGAAAAAACTGAGGCAGAAATAGATGAAATTCTGGCTGCCAGAAGAGAAAAGTGGCAGCGGCCTGAGCCTAAATTTAACCGAGGTACTTTAGGCTTATATGTCCGCCATGCTGAACCGGCTGCTAAAGGAGCTTATATCGGTCTGGAATAAATATTTTGCTTGAAGCTGAAAGAATACAAAAGAGGTGAAAAAGATGGCTAAAAAAGTTCATTTAGACCCCCAGACTGCTTATCTGCAGGCTGCACCGGCTCAGTATATCAACGAAAAGGGTATTTTAAAAAAGGCCGGAGCCTATGTCAGTGAATGGGGAGCAAGAGTTTTAATCAGTGGTGGTGTGCGAGCACTTAAAGCAGCTGAAAAAGAACTAACTGAGTCTTTAGATGAATCTGGAATTTACTGGGAGAAAAATGTTTTTAAGGGTGAAGTTTCTCAGTCAAATATAGATCTTATTAAGGAAAAAGCAGAGAAGATGAATGCCGATCTGATTATTGGTGTCGGGGGAGGAAAGGCAATCGATACTGCCAAGGCAGCTGCCGAAGATCTGCGCCTGCCGGTGGCAGCAGTGCCGACAATTGCAGCTACCTGTGCCGCTGGTTCAGCCTTTGCTGTAGTTTACACAGAAGACGGCCAGTTTGAGCGTGATTATTTTATGACTCAAAATCCGCGCCTGGTAATGGTTGACCCTGAGATTATTGCCGAAGCACCGGCTAAGTATCTAAAATCCGGTATTTTAGACTCCCTTGCCAAGTGGTATGAGGGCAAAGCTGTAGAAAGTGGAATCGAAAACCCGAGTCTGGAAACAGTTGTCGCCATGAATCTGGCTGAAATCTTATACAACAAAATGCGGGAGGAAGCGATTACTGCCGTTGAGCAGTGTGAAAACAATGAGCTCGGTCCGGAACTAAAAGAAGTTATTGATTTAAATATCTATCTGACTACAATTATTCAGAGCCTGGGCCAGAATACTTCCCGGGGAGCAGCAGCTCACGGTATTCACAATGGTATGACCGCAATTCCCGAATCACATGAGCTTTTACACGGTTTAAAAGTTGGATATGGAATTATCGTTCAGCTTTATCTGGAAGCAAAGCCACAGGACTATATAGATGATGTAATTGACTTCTTTAATCAGCTGGGTTTATTTCCTTCCTTTAAAGGTCTGGGACTTCCCTTCAGCGAAGAAAACCTCAATAAAACAGCTGCCAAATCGGTTAACGATACAGTAATGCTTAAGATGCCGATTAAAGTAACTGAAGAGATGATTATTGAGGCCATGAAGAAGGTAGAGGCAGAGGTTAATTAGTTTTAAAATAAAAGTCAATAAAATTTCTCCCTCCGAGGAATTTAAAAAAGCCAGTCCCCAAAATGTAGGGGCTGGCTTTGCTTTTTTAAGGTATAATAAATCCAGCTGCTGTAAAGTGAGTATCTAAGCTTAGAGCATATTTTAGTTCTAATTTATCCTTCATATTTATAAAAAGACTGAAAGATCTTATCCAGTCCGTATTTCTCGGGTGAGAAAATATATTCCGTATTGCCGAGGAAAAAGTAACCTCCCGGATTTAAAACTGAGGTAAATTTATTGATCAGCTGGTCTTTCATATCCTTAGTCAGGTAGATAAAAAAGTTGCGGCTTAAAATTAAATCCCAGTCATTTTTAAAGCGGGCGTTGATTAAATCTGTCTGCTCAAAATTAACCAGCCGCTTGATTTCAGAGCTTAGGACATAAGTTTTGCCGTCACTGCTTTCTTTAAAATATTTGTCTAAAATCTTATCTGAGACATTTTTCAGGGAGTTCTCTTTATATTCTGCTCTGCGTGCCTTATCTAAAATTGTATGGTCTAAATCTGTAGCATAGATTTTAAATTTAGTCGGACTGATTCCCATTTCCTTTAAAATAATGGCCAGTGTATAGGGCTCTGAACCGTTAGAGCAGGGGGCACTCCAGATATTAACCCTGTTCTTTTCTTCAAATAATTTCGGAAAAACTTCTGCCTCTAAAAACTCAAAATTCTCCGGGTTGCGGAAAAATTCCGAGGTGTTGATCGTAAAGTGGTTTAAATAAGCATCTTTAAATTCACTGTCATTTTTAATCAAATCAAGACACTGGTCAAAATCTTCAATCTGATACCTGCGCATCAGACTCTTGGTTCTTCTTTCTACTCGATCCAGTTTGTAGCCGTCCAGATCAATATTTAAAATTCTCTTTGCCTGGTCCTTAAATTCTGTAAAATTGATCCCCATTAATATTTATCCCTCCACAATTTCTGTGATTCTGCTGCCAATTTCATCTATTCTTTTGATTTCATGGTAGGCATCAGCCTTTGCTGCAGCTGAAGGCATACCATAAACCAGTGCAGTCTCTTTAGACTCTATTATACCATATCCACCATTATTTACAATTGCCGACATTCCTTCGGCCCCATCATGACCCATTCCGGTTAGAATAACCCCTAAGAGCCTCTCTCCGCTGAAGTGATCGGCAAGACTCTTCATCATATAATCAACACAGGGGCGAACACCGTGCAGTCTTTCTTTCTGGTTTAGCCGCACCCGGCCCTGCTCGTCAATTTCTAAATGGTAATCTCCCGGGGCTAAAAGTCCGTGGACCGGCTGCAGCTGGTCACCTTCAGCTGCTTCTTTAATTTTGAGCCCGGAGATATTGTTTAGCCTCTCAGCCAGGGTCTCTGTAAAACCGGCCGGCATATGCTGAACAATCACAAAGGCGGCAGGAGAGTTTTCACCAATATCAGCAAAAAGCTTATTTAAAGCCCGGGGTCCGCCGGAAGATGAGCCGACAGCCACAATTGGAAAGTCGCTGCTTTTTTGAATAGACTTTTTTCGGTGCTTTCTATTTTTAAGCCTCCCATTTGAATCAGCAGCTGCCTTTAACTTGCGCAGCAGTTCTTCTTTGATCGAGTCAATATTTAAAGAAATTGAACCCGAAGGTTTGGGAATAAAATCAAAGGCTCCCAGCTCCAGGGCTCTAAATACTGTTTCGCGGTTATCAAGGGCACTGACCATAATCACCGGGATCTCCGGATATTTATCTTTAACAATTTCTAAGGTTTCCAGCCCATTCAGCTTCGGCATTTCAACATCAAGCATCAAAAGATCCACATCTATTTTTTTCAATTTACGGAGGGCATCCTGGCCGTTATAAGCGGTTGCTGCGACTTTTAACTCTGCGTCTTTTTCAATAGTATCTGAAAATATTTTCCGCATAAAAGCAGAATCATCACAGATCAAAACTTTAAGCATTATTTTAACCTCCTTTTAGTCTCTGTCTCTAAATAATATATTCTTTGTCTGCCTTCAAAAACCTCTTTAAAATATCTGATAATCCCGGGCTAAATTATCGGAGTCTGCTGAATTTGTCAAAAAATGTCTGAAAAACTCTGGAGCCTTAAATGACTCTGTGTTATAATATAAATAACAGAAATTTAAAAATAATGCTTTATTTTAAGTTTTTAGAAAATATCTAATAGGGAGTGAGGTAAATGGATCTCATAAATTGTAGGGAATGCGGCAAATTATTTTCTTCCAGCGGCCAGAAGGTCTGTCCCGACTGCCGCCAGAGTGAAGAGGAGAAGTTTCAGCTGGTTAAGGAATATCTCTGGGAAAATCCCAATTCAACTGTCAAAAAAGTTTCTGTGGAGACAGGAGTCGAAGAAGAGCTGATTATCAAGTTCATGCGGGAAGAGAGGCTTGCCTCTGAGGGGCTGGTTGTAGATTACAGCCTCAAATGTAAGCGCTGTGGAACTGAAATTAAGTCCGGATTATTCTGTAAGAGCTGTCGGACAAAGATGATCAGTGACTTTAATCAGAGTGATGACCCGGCGGAAGAGCGGAAAAGTAAAAGTGAAAAGATGTTTTTAAAGGACCGCTTTAAAAGAAATAAATAGGATATCTATTCTTTAAGCAGCTAAATTAAAGCATCAGGCTGAAGATAGGAAGCTTAATTTTCAGTCTGATTATTTTTCAGTAAACAATTTTCGAAATAATCTTTTAATTTAACCAGGATATGATATAATAATAATTGGAGTTGAGTTTTTTTGCTTTAATTCGAATTCGATTTAGTTAAGCCTTAAAAATCAGAAAATTCGCTCAGTGGAGGTGGTAGCAGGCAATTGTAAATTGAGATCTTATTTAAACATTTGTTAAAGTCTGAATAAAAAAATAAGGAGGACAAAAAATGTTATTGAAAAAAAGTGCTTTGTTGAGTGTATTGGTGATGGTGGCTTTGCTTTTTGTCTTCAGTTTTTCAGCTATGGCTCAGGATGAAGAAGTAGAAATCTTTAGCTGGTGGACCGGTGGTGGAGAAGAAGAAGGTCTGAATGCTTTAATTGAACTTTTCAACGAAGAATATCCTGATGTTGAAGTAATTAATGCGACAGTTGCCGGTGGTGCTGGCTCCAATGCTAAGGCTGTACTTAAAACCAGAATGGTTGGGGGAAATCCTCCGGACTCATTCCAGGTTCACGGTGGAGCAGAACTAGTTGACACCTATGTTGAGACTGGATTGATGGAGCCAATTACTGGCCTGCTGGAAGAGTGGGGAGTTAAAGATAAATTTAATCAGCAGATTTTAGAAATGTCTTCTTATGAAGGCGAATATTATTCTATCCCTGTTAATGTTCACCGCTCAAATGCTATGTTCTATAACAAAGAAGTACTTGCAGAAAATGATGTTGAACCTCCAACAGATTTAGCAAGCTTTAAAGAAGCTCTGGCTAAACTGGACGAAGCTGGTGTAGTTCCACTTGCTCTTGGTGATACCAATAAGTGGCCTGCCGGTCAGATTTTTGAAACTTTACTGGTAGCTACCTTAGGTCCTGACGGCTATAATGGCCTCTGGGATGGCAGCACAGCAGCTGATGATCCTGCTGTTAGAGAAGCACTTGTTCACTTTAATGATATTATGGAATATGTTAATGATGACCACTCTGCTCTTACCTGGCAGGATGCCACTCAGTTAGTGCACGAAGGTGAAGCTGGATTTAATATTATGGGTGACTGGGCAGAAGGTTATCTTAAAACCTTAGGCTGGACTCCAGGTGAAGAATTCGGCTGGATGCCGGTTCCAGGTACTGAAGGTTCCTTTGTAGTTGTAACTGATACCTTTGGTCTGCCAAAAGGTGCTCCAAATCCTGAAAACGCTAAGAAATGGTTAAAAACAATTGCCTCTAAAGAAGGTCAGGACACATTTAACCCAATTAAAGGTTCAATTCCTGCCCGTCTGGATGCAGATGAGAGCAAATATGATGCTTATCTAAGAGATACCATGGAAGATTTTGCAAATGATACCCTGACACCTTCTATCGTTCACGGTTCTGCAGCTCCAGAAGGATTTATCACAGCCATGAATGATACAATTAATGAATTTATTTCAACCGGTGATGTAGATCAGGCATTTGAAAAATTCCAGCAGAATCATGAAGAATATGTTAAGTAAAGTTTAAAATTAGATTACTCAAATTAAGATTGTAATTTAATCCAGTAAATAATTCGGTAGAGAATGTAAATATCTCCCCTCCTGAGAGTACACAGGAGGGGAAGATTTATTTATGGAGTGATAGCTATGAAAAGAAAACATAAAGAATCGCTTACTTCACTTGCAATTTTATCACCGTCAATAATTACTCTGGCAGTATTTGTTTATGGCTTTATCAGCCGCAGTGTTCAGATTTCAATGCTTGACTGGGATACATTTGGCAGTTTTATGCGGAAGGCGAAGGACTATGTTGGTCTAAAAAACTACATTGGACTGCTTCAGGAATCAAGGTTTCAAACAGATCTCTGGAACACACTTTATTTTACTCTCTTTTTTATTCTGGGCTGTCTGGCAATTGGAATTTTACTCTCTTTAATTTTAAATAATAAGCCGAAGGGCGGCTATTTTTTTCAGAATCTGTACCTTTTTCCAATGGCAATTTCCTTTGTTGTAACCGGTACAGTCTGGCGCTGGATTTTTGCTCCCGGCCGTCTGCCTAATGACCCCCGCGGGATTAACCTCCTTTTTGAACAGCTGGGGCTGGATGCACTGCAGTGGGGCTGGTTTACCAGCACTTCAAGTTTTATGGGCTTTAATGTTGCCCTGGTAGCAGTTATTATTGCTGCTGTCTGGCAGTACTCCGGTTATACAATGGCCATGTGGCTTGCCGGTCTGCGCGGAATTGACCAGCAGCTGATCGAAGCAGCTCGGATTGATGGAGCCAGCAAATGGCAGGTTTTTACTAAAATACTATTTCCAATTCAAAAGCCAATTACTCTTTCGGCGATTATAGTACTGGCTCATGTTTCACTAAAAGCCTTTGCTCTAATCTATGCAATGACAGGTAGTGGACCAAACAATGTAACTGATATCCCTGCAGTCTATATGTTTGAGGCCACCTTTAGATCCAATCGTTATTCAACAGGTTCAGCAATTGCGATTGTGCTCTTAATGATGGTAGGACTGCTGATTATTCCATACCTGGTCAACAGCTTTAAGGAGGAGTAAGCAATGGATGATAAAATGACAACTCGCGAAAAAGTACTTAGATATGCTATTTTAATTGCCTTTGCTGTGTTTTTTCTGATCCCGATGTATGTACTTTTATCTACCAGTTTAAAGAGTTTTTCGGAAGTATCGATTAATACGATGTGGCAGCTGCCTTCTTCCCTTTCATTTGAAGGCTTTAGAGAGGCCTTTGTCAAACTGGCTCCCAATGTATTAAACAGTTTTTATCTGGTAATCCCGGCGACTCTGCTTTCAGCGATTATGGGCTCAATGAATGGCTATGTTTTATCCCACTGGAAGTTTAAAGGCTCTGATACACTATTTGCTTTAATTTTATTTGGAATGTTTATTCCCTATCAGAGTGTGCTTTTCCCGCTGGTGCAGTTTATGCAGACAATCGGGCTTTACGGCTCAATTCCGGGTCTGATTCTGGTCCATGTTGTTTATGGACTGCCGATCACTACTTTAATGTTCAGAAATTATTATCAGGATGTACCTGATGCTTTGACCGAGGCAGCTAAAGTTGATGGAGCTAATATTTTCAGTATTTACCGCCACATCTTTTTTCCAATTTCCATTCCATCCTTTGTGGTTGTCTTTATCTGGCAGTTTACAAATATCTGGAATGAATTTCTCTTTGCCGTCTCTTTAACTGACACTCAGAGTCAGCCGATTACGGTGGCCCTGACCAATCTGGCCGGAAGTCAGGTTGTTGAGTGGAATGTACAGATGAGTGGAGCAATTATCACAGCTCTGCCAACTCTTTTAGTCTATATAATTTTTGGCCGTTACTTTATTAAAGGTATGCTGGCCGGCTCAGTTAAAGGATAATTTCTGACTGAAATTAGAATATAGATAAAGATATACTCAGTCTTTAGGGGCTGAGTTTTATCTTATCAGCCAGCAAAGCAGCTTTGATTAAGCCTGAAAGCTTGCAAAATTTGAAGAGAGAGAAGAATTTCTGGCTGAAATCAGTTCGCTGTAAAGGAATTGAATGATTTTTCAAGAATTAATTATAAAGCAACTCTTCAGCTCTAAGAGTTTTTTAAACTATAATTTGAAGATATTTTTTACAGGTTCTAATTGACCAGCAAATCGAAAATCAGTAATCTAAGGAGTGATTTAATAATGAAAAAGATTAAATGGGGAATTTTAGGTTGTGCCAATATTGCTCGCAAGGCGGTTATTCCGGGAATCCTGGAAGCAGATAATTCAGAATTACATGCTGTTGCCAGCCGGAGTAAGGAAAAAGCGGCTGATTTTGCGGAAGAATTTGGGGCTGCAGTTTATTATGATGATTACGATAAGCTGCTGGCAGATGAGGAGATAGAAGCAGTCTATATTCCACTGCCCAACGGCCTGCATAAGGAATGGACCATTAAGGCAGCAGAAGCAGGCAAAGATATTTTATGCGAAAAACCACTTTCCGGTAAAAGCAAAAAAGAGGCAGAAGAGATGTTTGCAGCAGCTGAGAAAAATGGAGTTAAGCTGATGGAAGCCTTTATGTACCGCTTTCAGCCCTTTGTGATTAAGCTTAAGGAAATGGTTGATGATGGTGTTATTGGTGAGATTAAGGAGATCAAAAGTAATTTTGCCTTTGATATCAGTGACCGCACCGGTGATATCCGCCTCAGTCCGGAGCTGGATGGAGGAGCCTTAAATGATATCGGCTGTTATACAGTCAATATTTCTCGCTATTTAATGGGAGGTATGCCGACCAAAGTTGCCAACTTCTTTCAAAAAGAAACAGCTGAGGGAGTTGACTTAAGCGGTAGTGCTACCCTCTATTTTGAAGGTGGAGCCTTTGCCAGCCTCTATTACAGCCTTAATTCCTACAACGAGCAGGACCTCGAAGTTGTTGGAACTGAAGGGATAATTCGAATTCCCGGCTTTTTCTCCTGGCTGGAGGATAATTATTTTCTGCTGGACAAAAATGGTGAGGTAGAGAGAATACCGGTTGAGACCGGAGCCCAGTACCGGCTGGAAGTGGAAGCCTTTGCCAGAGCTCTGCTCTATGAGGAAGAGGTGCCGCTGAAGGTGGAAGAGGAAACATATGCCAATCTTGAGGTTATGGATGCCATGCGCAGATCGGCTGCAGAAGAGAAAGTTGTTAAACTTTAGTAAGGTTTTCACATAAAATTCTTCAGATAACTGGATTTTTTGGCTGAAATCAAATACAATAATAACAATAAGAATTTTAAGCTGCTTTAAAATAATTTTGATAACTAAAGGAATTTGATTTTTTACAGTCATTACTGACAGGAGGTTGAATTGTGGAGATAGGAAAAGTTAATCAGCTAATAGAAAAGTTACTGGTATATGGAGAGGTTAATGATCTGCTGGGCGACTGGGATCGAGTGGCAGCCCGCAATCAGATCAGAGATATTCTCGGGATTAAGGAGAGCCCGGAGCCGGCTTTAACTGAAGATGATTTTGAAGTTCCGGCTGAGCCGCAGGTTTTACTGGATCCCCTACTGGATTTTGCTGTTGAAAAGGGACTGATTGAGGATCGGGTTACAGAAAGAGATCTTCTGGATACCAGAATCATGGGAGCAATGACACCCCGCCAGTCTGAGATTGGCCGCCGTTTTTATGAGACCGCCGAAAGAGAAGGGATCAGAAGGGCGACCAATGAGTATTATCATTTTGCTAAGGCCAGTAATTATATTCGTCAGGCCAGAATTGCCAGGGATTTAAACTGGAAGGCCGAGAGTGAATACGGTCAGATTGAGATTACTATTAATTTATCAAAACCGGAAAAGGACCCGGATGAGATTGCAAGGGCCAAGGAAGAGCCGCAGAGCAATTATCCGAAGTGCTATCTCTGCCTGGAGAATGTTGGCTACCCGGGAACTTTTAGTCATCCGGCCCGTCAGAACCACCGGGTTGTGCCTTTAAAACTGCAGAATGAAGACTGGTTTTTACAGTATTCACCCTATGTTTACTACAATGAACACTGTATAGTTTTCCATAAAGAACATATTCCCATGCAGATCGATAAAAATACTTTTGCCGTGCTGCTGGACTTTATTGACCAGCTGCCCCACTATTTTATCGGCTCCAATGCTGACCTGCCGCTGGTTGGTGGCTCAATATTAAACCATGACCACTACCAGGGAGGCCGCCATATCTTCCCGATGGAAGAGGCAGAGGCGGAAGAATTTTATCAGCATCCCACCTTTCCCGAGGTTGAAATTAGCCGGGTTAAGTGGCCGATGTCAGTGATTAGACTCAAAGCTGAAGTGAGAGAAGATATTATCAATCTGGCTGCCAAAATTTTAGAAAACTGGCGTCAGTATTCTGACCCGGATCTTGATATTCTGGCTTTTTCTCAGGTTGACGGCAAACAGAAGGCCCACAACACAATTACTCCTATTGCCCGTAAAAAGGATGGAGTCTATGAGCTGGATCTGGTGCTCAGAAATAATCGGAAGAGTGAAGAATATCCGGCTGGGATTTTTCATCCCCATGCAGATTTACACCATATTAAAAAGGAAAATATCGGCCTGATTGAGGTTATGGGAAGAGCTATTCTGCCCGGCCGTCTGAAAACAGAGCTGAACTGGATTTCAAGTTATCTAAGTGGTGATCTGGAGCTGGAAGAGCTGAAAGCAAAGGAAGGTCTGGAAAAACATTTAGACTGGATCGCGGAGCTGAAAAAGGAATACGGAATCAATTTAAGTGAAGAAGAAGCCGAGCAGGTTGTTGAAGTCGAGGTTGCTAATAAATTCAGCCGGGTGCTTGAGGATGCCGGTGTTTATAAGAATAATTCAATAGGATATAAGGGCTTTGAGCGGTTCCTGGAGAGTGTGGGGATCGAGCCTTCAGAGCTATAATTAAGAAGGAAGTGTTAGAGAATGAGTAAATTTAATTTAAGTGCAATTGATTCTTACAGTTATGAACCCTTAAGAAAACAGGTCTACAAGGTGCTCAGAGAGGCCATTTTAAAGGGAGAGCTGATGATCGGAGAAAAGATTACTGAGATGGAGATTGCCGATGAGCTAAGTGTCAGCAGAACTCCGGTCAGAGAGGCTTTTAGGATGCTCGAGCAGGAGGAACTGATTAATATTATTCCCCAGCAGGGTGTTTTTGTGGCCGGGATTGAGACCAAAAAGGAAATCGACGATATTTTTCAGCTCAGAACCGAGCTGGAGGGGCTGGCTGCCTATCTGGCCGCCCAGAATATTGACGAAAAGCAGAAAGAGCTGTTAAAGGAATATACCCGGGAGCTGGAGGACTGTATTGAGCATAATGACCAGCGGGGCTGTATCCGGGTCGATGTCGCCTTTCACCGAATAATTAAGGAAGCCTCCAATAATAAGTGGCTGGAGAAGTTTTTAGATACACTTTTTGAGCAGGCAACCCGCTTTAGGCGCAGCAGTTTTTCCCGCCAGGGCAGGATGAAGGAGTTTTTAGCCGAGCATAAGGAGCTGGCCGAAGCAATTGCCAGCGGAGATGCCGACCGAGCCCGCCGATGTGCTGAAGACCATATCAGGGCCGCCTGGCAGAGCATCATTACGGTTTTTGAAAAAGAGAATAGGTAGCAAAGAAATTTATGGCTGTAGAGAGATATCTCTACAGCTTTTTTATATATGTATCAAAAAATACAATATTTAGATTCATACTATCAAATCAACTACGGAGGTATATACTAGTAAATGAAGAAAACGTTCAAACTAATTGTTTTATTTGTATTATTGTTAAGTGTAGTGACCGGCTGTTCAAATGGAGGCGATATTGCAGGTGATGCAGGCATAACTGACACCGGCAGCAGCAGTAATGTAATCGTCAGTACTGAAGGTTCAGGTGAGGTGACCAAAGCCGAGCAGGATCAGACTACCACTAAATTAATCGCTGCGGCAGCTGAAGGCCATGATTTTTCCCACTGGGAAGGTGATTTAAGCGGCACCAATAACCCTGAATACATAGATAATACAAGTCCTAAGGAAGTAACTGCCGTTTTTGAAGCAGAAGATGAGAATGACACTGGCGAAACAGATGAAAATGGAGTCTTCAAGCTGATTAATTCCTGGGGTGAAGGCTGGGGTGCTTTTAATGATGGCTCCCACTATATCAGTTATGAGGCGGCTATTGCCAATAATCTTGATTTGTATTTAATTGCTCCCCGGGATCAGTATCAGCCGGAAGCGCTGGCTGTATTTGAAATCGAGGCAGCTTCCAGAGAGGATGTAGAAATAAGTTTTGAGACTGCTGAAGGGGAGAAAAAGCTTTATCCAACTGATGCTCCCTATGACTATGATGGCAGCATGAATTATATAGAGGCAAATTATAAGGCTGGAGATTCTGCTTTTCCCGACAGTAATCTTGTTCTTGATATTTCAAGTCTGCTGCCGATAAGTGGCGAAATAACTTTCACAATTAATAATTCAGGCACAAGTGATATCTTTTTAAATAACTGGGAGATAGAAGAGTATTCAGATTATCCCGGGGATCCTGATAATACCTACAGCGCCAATCTGAGTTCAGAAAAAATTGGAGCCGGCAGTTCTAAAAGCTTCAAGATGAATGTGACGGTTGAAAGCAGTGTTTCGGCTCAGGCCGTAAGCAGTTCCGGGCTGGATAGATATGTCAGAGATTATACTGAAGCCGACTGGAGGAGCCGAAGGAAGAAAAATATCAGGTCTCAGAGTAACAGCAGCAGTTCGGATGCTGATTTTGGCAGAGGTTTAAAGGAGCTTTCTGCTGCAGAGATGAAAGATGCTCTGGAAAGCGGAATAGTTAAAACTCTAGACAGCACGACTCTGGCGGATGATGAAATCAAGGTTGCCGGGGAAGCTAATCTTGACCACTCTGCTTCTCAGCACTTTCCTCCGGTAGGTAATCAGGGGACTGAGGGCTCCTGTGCTTCCTGGAGTACAGTTTATTATATGCTGGGCTTTTATCAGGCCCGGGACCAGGGCTGGGATCTAAGTGCTGCTTCTGTAAGTGGTGTAGATCAAAGCCGGTTGATGAGTCCGGACTTTATTTATCAGCTGGTTAATGATGGTCAGGATGGAGGCAGTTATTATACTGATAATTTGATGATGCTTGCTAACCTTGGGACAGCCAGCTGGGCGGAGATGCCTGCTGATGACAGTGAATATCTAAGCTGGGGAAGTGAAGCAGCCTGGAGAACTGCTGCCGCTCACCGGGTTGACTATCCGATCTATTATCTGCAGATTAATAACTATACAGATATTGAGGCGGTCAAAGATCTTCTGGATCAGGGCTATTTGCTTTCAGCTGCCATTGACAGTACTCAATACACTGATAGTGGAATCTGGACAGTCAGCAATTACAGTGATCCCTATTTAGACCATGCAAATACGGTGGTTGGTTATGATGACGGCTACCAGAGCAGGGTCGAAGAAATTTCGATCAAATAGAGGGCAGAGGTGACTATTATTGAAGAACTTATTTAAAAATCTGGCTTTTAAACTTATACTCCTGACAGTAATTCTAATTTTACTGAGTGGAATTAGCTCTGCTGTGAGTCTGAGAGAATTAAGTGTAGAAGAGGTCATAGAGATCAAGTTATATGAGAATCCAAGCACCGGCTACCGCTGGCATCTGAATGAATCAGCTGCTGAAAATCTGCAGCTTTTGAAAGAGGAATATGAACCACTGACTCCCGATTCAGAAGCTGATGATTCAGAAAGTGAAGAATCTGAAGCCGAAAGTTCCCGCCAGCTTGTCGGGCAGGGAGGAATAAAAAGCTGGACTTTCCGCGGTCTGGAAGCCGGTTATCAGCTTTTAACTTTTGAACTTGCCAGAAGTGGTGGTGAGGCGAAAAAGACGGTTAAGTATCTGGTTTTGGTTGAGTGAGTGGATTAAAAAAATAATAGTGAAATAAAAAACCTGCAGGAGTGATTTCCTGCAGGTTTTTTAGACTTCTCTGCTTAATTTAAAAATATAATCCCTGTATACAAGGATAGAAAGTCGGCAATCTATTTACAGTTATCATCTTTAGCTCTATACTGAATAGTACACCAAAAAGATATATATTTTATCACTAGCATTGCATAAAAATATTTAAGCATTGTCAAATTTAAGTTATTGAGAACATATACTATCTACAGAATATTCAGTCACTACCTTATCCTTT
>NZ_QAXS01000002.1 GCF_003053565.1 Halanaerobium saccharolyticum
GATAAAGGGAAATATTGGTTTCAGGTTGGGGTGAAAAATTTTGAAAGGTGCTATTAAGCCTTATCAATCAAGGGCTTATTTAGCCGAAAATCTTAAAAATTTGATCAGGGGTGATAAGTATGAAAAGTTCCTTTACGATTGGACATTTATTTGGAATTCCCGTTAAAATACATGTCAGCCTTTTAATTATTCTTCCTTTTTTCGCCTGGGCTTTTGGTAATAATATCGTTTATCTAACAGAAAATACTGATATAGCAAGAAGGCAGCTGCTTTTAAATCCCTATCTACTCGGGTTTATTATGGCGGTTATGCTTTTTATTAGTATCCTGATTCATGAGCTGGCACATTCACTTGTAGCCAGAACAAAGGATGTGGAAACTACAGATATTACTCTAATGCTCTTTGGCGGTCTGGCAAATATCGAAGAAATATCCAAAGATCCTAAAGATGAAATGAAAATTGCAGCCAGCGGACCGCTGACCAGTCTGGCTTTGGGTTTGATTTTTGTCTTTGCCGCTAGTCTTGCACCTAACTTTATCCTGGAAGATTTCAGGCTGATAATTTTATATACAGGTCAGCTAAATATTTTTCTTGCAATCTTTAATTTGCTGCCTGCCTTTCCCTCAGATGGAGGCCGAATTCTCAGAGCTTTTATTGCCCAGCGCACTTCTTTTAGGCGGGCAACAGAGATTGCTTCCAAATTTGGTAAGGGTTTTGCTCTAATGTTTGGTATTTTAGGTTTTATGAGCGGAAACTTTCTCTTAGTCTTTATTGCCTTTTTCATCTATATAGGTGCCGCTCAGGAACACCAATTCAGCAATATTAAGAGTGCTCTTTCAAACTTAAAGGTAAAGGATTTAATGACTAAGGAGGTTAAAACAGTACCGGTTAATATGAGTGTCCACCGCTTAATAGAAAAAATGTTTAATGATAAACATTCTGGTTTCCCTGTGCTGAGGGACGATAAAGTAGTTGGTATTGTAACCATGGAAGATGCACAGAAGATAAATCAGGAAGAATACCGCAACACTCCGGTCCAGACAATAATGAACAAAGAACTGCACTGTGTTGGGGAAAATGATGAGCTTTATGAGGCATTTAAACTTCTTTTCCAGAAAGACATTGGCCGACTGCTGGTAATGGAGGGTGAGGAACTTAAAGGAATTATCACCCGCTCAGATGTAATGACCGGACTTAGAGTTAGACAGTTAGAAAATATAAATAAAGAGGAGCTGTAAGCAATGGTATTTTTAAAAAATTATCTCATCACATTTATAATTTTTTTGGTGATTGATTTTATCTGGCTGGGAGCAGTGGCCAGAAATCTTTACCGCAATCAGCTGGGATTTTTGATGAAAGAAAACTTTAATATGACTGCTGCTTTTATTTTCTATCTGCTTTTTACGGCCGGTCTGGTTTTCTTTGTTCTTAATCAAGCCCTGGCAATTTCCAGCTGGCAGTATGCCTTATTTGCCGGTATGTTTTTTGGACTGATAACTTATTCTACTTATGATCTGACAAATCTCGCTACAATTAAGGACTGGCCCCTGACAATTACAATTATCGATTTAATCTGGGGAACATTTCTTGGTGGAATAACTTCTTATTTAAGCTATATTGTGATTAATTATTTCAGATAAATTTTAAATTATTTTTTCAAATTCATAATTCCTTCATAATTTGCTCCTATAATTAAGTCAGAAGTTAAGAAAAGCATTAATGAAAATTAAAGTTCATTAATGACAAAACAAAAATTTATGAGGAGTGAATTAATATGAAGAAATTATTAATTAGTTTAATGGTGCTGGCTTTTGTAGTCTCAGTTTTTACAGGTGCAGTTTTTGCTCAGGGTCCCCAGTCTAAGATGGGACCGGCAGCCAACCAGCCCCGCTACAATGAAGATGCAGGAGAGTTTGGAATTGGTTATAACAGAGTTGAGTTAAGTGAAGAGCAGATTAATGAAATTGCAGATTTAAGAAATGAATTTTATACTCAAACTGAGGATTTAAGAGATCAGCTTAGAGATTTAAACCGTGAACTTAGAGATCAAGAATTCCGCGGTGCATCTAATGCTGAGATTGGTGAAATTGAAGATAAGATCGAAGAAGTTTTAGTGCAGATGGATGAAAAAAGACTCAGCAATCAGGAAAAAATGGAAGCAGTTTTAACTGAAGAACAGCTGGCTTTAATTGCAGAAAACCGTCAAAACTATGAAGAGCGTTATCAAAATCGTTTTAATAATGATTTTGGACCGGGATCTCAAAGAGGTTTTGGCAGAAGCGGCTACTCAAGATTTGATGAAGACTATCATTATGGTATGATGGGCAGAAGTAATTTTGGAGCTAGATCTGGTGGATTCCGCAGTGGTGGAGCTTACAATAGAAGTGTTTCTGGCTTTGGACCCGGTTGGTGTCACTAAATTTTAATAAAGTTAAGCAAATGAAAAAGGCCGGCTAAAACCGGCCTTTTTAAAGTTTGGCTGTTTAATTTAAAACAAATCTTAATTAAAAAGATCACTCAGATCAATCTTAATATCGAACTGAATATCTACTCCATTATCATCATCTGGATCCTCATCAGCCCAGTCATCATTATCCCAGTCACCGCCATCATCGTCCCAATCATCGTCTTCTTCTAAATCATTATATCTTTCTCTTAATTCTTCATAAACAATATCTTTAGTTACCCGGCGGCCCCTGCCTTCTTTTTTGATAGTTCGACCAGTATTTAAATTTTTGTAATAGTAACTGTACTTTTGATTTGCATGGTGGACTTCAAGTTTTTCTATCATATTGCGGTCCCGGTAATAATATTCATATTTTTGATTTTTAATTTCTATTTTTTCTTCGACTCCAGTCCGCTGATTATTATATTTATAATCATAATTATTGCCGCGTACCTTGATTATTTCAGTTCCGCCGTTGAACTCATATTTTTTATCATATTTTTTAGTATCAAGTGGTGGGAAGTGTCTTTCGCGGTAAGGATGTCTAAATCTGACCAGCTCATCATCAAAGATGATCGATGGCATTCCATAATAATAGTGAAATTCATTAATTCTTTCGCGATTTCTGACCAGTCTCTCCAGATCACCCTGATCAAGTTTTTTATCTGAGTTGCTGTAATAATAAAGAATTAAACTGATATCCTTACTATCCAGCCCCAGACGAGCCATATATTCTACATCTTCACTGTCAACATCTTTAAAAATCCTAACCAAAAGCTTCTTATCAAAGTCATCCAGCTCAACTGCAGCTGCAGAAATTGAACTAAAAATTATCATTATTAAAATACTGAAAATAGTGATTTTTTTAAGCATATTTTTTACCTCCCGGCAGTTTTAATTTAATTTTCCTCTACTTTTATTATAATCTGAATTTAATTCATTTACAATGATCAAAGTGTGAT
Source organism: Halanaerobium saccharolyticum (assembly GCF_003053565.1). GTDB lineage: Bacteria > Bacillota > Halanaerobiia > Halanaerobiales > Halanaerobiaceae > Halanaerobium > Halanaerobium saccharolyticum_B. Next base: position 3,409 of record NZ_QAXS01000002.1, read on the forward strand.
ATTTGAAAAAGCTGATGATCTGTAATAAAATATAAGCAGTCTTTAATTTTTACATATTTGACAGAGGAGTGAAAAAATGATCTGGAGAGAAGAATATAAAATTGGAGTAGAACTGGTAGATGAACAGCATCAGGAACTTTTTAAGCGCCTGGGAGATTTTATTCAGACTGTAAGAAGTGATCAAGAAAATTCAGAGAAGAAAAAAGAGGTAGAAAGAACTTTGAATTTTATGGGCGAATATGTAGTGACTCACTTTGATGCTGAAGAGGCTCTGCAGAAAAGATTTAATTACCCTGATTTTGAGGAGCATCATCAAATTCATGAAGATTTCAAAGCAGAAGTTGCAGAATTTCAGGAAAAATATAGTGCAGATGAATATGATGATGATTTTCTGCTGGAATTCAGCGGCCGGCTTTTAACCTGGCTGATCAACCATGTTGCTTCAACTGATCAGGATATTGGGGAACATATAAACTCTGTAAAAGAGAAAGAGGAGGAACTAAAGTAATGGATGTAAAATACTTAAATCCAATAATTGCAGCAACCGATTCAGTTTTTCAAACCATGCTTTCAGTAAAGCCGGAAAAGGGAGAAGTTTCAATTCAGGAAGATCTGGTAACTGATAAGGAGGCAAATGTAATTATTGGCATGACAGGAGATATAAAAGGATCTATAGTATACAGTTTTTCCAAAGAAATGGCTTTAAAGGTAGTCGAAGCGATGTCAGGAATGGAAATGGAGGAACTTGATAAATTTGTAACCTCAGCCATGGGGGAATTAGGAAATATTATCAGCGGTAAGGCAACAACCGGCTTAGCTGAGCAGGATTTAAGCTGTGATATTGCTCCTCCACAGATTGTAACAGGTAAAAATATCAATATTAGTTCTGAAGCAGATAAAGTATTAATGGTTAAATTTAATACGGATCTGGGAGAATTTGATGTTGGTTTTTCAATTAATTAGTATTTAAAGCTCCTGCGGGAGCTTTTCTCATTTTGGGCAGGATAATTTTTTTAATTGGAGAATAATATATATAATAGTAAATCTTTAGTTATCAATTTAGCAGTTAAAATTATTATGGATGGGGGCATAAATTATGGAGGAAATCTATCAGTATAATAAATATAAATTTTTAGAAAAGCTTTATACTCCAGTAGGGATTTTTCTGGCAGGTATTTTGCTGCAGTTTTTTTATCCCGGGATTGGTTTTTATCAGCGAATTTTAATTTATTTGGTTTATTTATCAGGAGTTTTATTATTTGCTTTTGATGCTCTGCCAATAATAATCAGCACTTATAAAGTCTGGAACAAAGAGATTATTTTAACCAATAGAACAATTGTGCTTAAAGGTGATGATCATTTAAAAACAATAGTTGTCAATAGAAGAGATATTGAAAGAATAATTTTCCGCTCTTTAAGGGGGGAGGATGTTGAGATTCCTCATTTTCAAAAGCTTGAAGATATTGATGAGCAATTATTCGAGCTGGCAGGCCGCAAATTAATCATAGAATTTGATGCAGAAACTGCAGAAGATGAATTAATTATTTATTTAGAATTACTGCCTGAGGAATTTTTAGAGGAATTTATTAAATGGTATCAGGCCGATATTGCGCTTAAATAATGACATATATTTTGCAATTTTAAATCCGGCGGTAATCCCGTCGGATATTAGATTATAATTCTAAAAATTTTAACTAATAGAACTATTCCCCTGGTTATTGACATTTGTTTATAAATATAATATTGTATTATCCAGATATATAAATATTATAACTAGGAGGATTATCAATGGAAAATATAGAATCAATATATTATATTGAAACAAATCGAACGTTTACCCTGCTGAGAAAATATGCCTGGATTTTTACTTTAACCGTTGCAATCGGAGGGCTCTGGTTTCCAAAGTTTGGACTTTTTGTACTGCCGGTAATTGCGGGGCTTTCTTTGACATCGTTTTTTAAAGGCCGCTACTGGTGTGGAAATATCTGTCCCCATGGAAGTTTATTTGACTCAGTACTGCTGCAGTTTAGTAAAAATAGAGAGATCCCACATTTTTTTAAATCAAAATTTTTAAGAATTTCTTTTTTCTTATTTTTTTCCTTCCAAATTGGAAGAAAATTGGTCAGTGTCATAAACATTTATGGTCAGGCCCCATTTCTTGACAAATTGGGCTTTATTTTTGTAGCCAGTTATTTAATGGTAACAGTTTTAGGTGGGATAACCTCTTTTTTTTATTCTCCCAGAACCTGGTGTCAATTTTGTCCAATGGGCAGCATCCAGCATATGAGTTATAAAGCTGGAAAAAACCTTGGCATTAACAATGAGACTGATGCTAAAGTAACTATAGAGTCTACTGATCTCTGTCATGAATGTGGAATGTGTGCTCGAGTCTGTCCGATGCAGCTTGATCCATATTTAGAGTGGAATGAAGATGGTCAGCTGGATAACGAGAAATGTATTCGCTGTAATACCTGTGTGGAAAACTGTCCGGCAGGAATTTTAGAGATAAAAAATAACTCAGCTGATGAATTTAATATCTGGGAAGAAGGAGAACTTGATTATTATCACAAGGATAATATCAGGGCAAAAATCGAAGAAATAAGAGAGCTTTCTGGAAATATCAAAGAATTTTCTTTCAGACTAATGGAGCCACCCCACATCGATGTAGAAGCAGGCCAGTTTATACTGGTAAAAGTCTCTGATAAACATCAGATGTATAGAGCTTATTCAATCGCTGGAATAGAGGATGATGGCAGTTTGATTAAGGTAACAGTAATGAGAATTACAGATGGTTATGGAACCAGCATTATCTTCTCAGATTTTGAAGAGGGACAGGTAATTGAACTTAAGGGACCAATGGGGCACGAATTAGTAGTTGACAAAGATGCAGAAGATGTAATGCTTGTTGGGGGAGGAATTGGAATTACACCCTTTATACCAATCGTTGAAGATATAGTCCACAATGATAATCACATAAAAAATGCAAAGTTAATTTATGGGGTTAACGAGGAAGATCAGTTCCTCTACCGAGACTTTTTTGAGGAAATGGATGCAGAATCTGATAAATTTGATTTTGTTCCGGTCGTTGCCTTTGATGACAACTGGAATGGAGAAAAGGGATTTGTCACTGATGTGATGGATAAATATGAGCTTGATGACTATAAAATATATATGTGTGGACCGGGGCCAATGGAGGCTGCAGCCAGACAGCTCTTAGAAGAAAAGGATTTTGATCAGAGCCACATCTATGCCGAATCTACTTAAATTTAAGACTGCAGATCTTCCAGATCATAAAAGAAAGAAAGTATTTCTGCGATAACAGTATATAATTCTTCGGGAATTTCATCTCCGATATTTAGTTCAGCCAGAACCTGGACAACATCCTTATCTTCTCTAATTGGGATGTTTTCCTGTCTGGCTTTTTTTATTATCATCTCCGCTATACTTCCCTTACCACTGGCAATAATTTTTGGAGCTCGATCAGTATTTTGATTATATTTTAAAGCAACTGTTTTTTTAGTTTCAGAGTTTTTTTTATCTGCTGTCATCTTTATTACCTCATTCCAAAAGTTATGAATTATAATTTAAAAACTTATTTTGCAGCGATTAAGTTAGATCTTAATATCTATATGTCTGTACTGACCTTCCTCGTCAAGTTCGTTTAACTCATTTAAAATCAATTTATTAAAAAACTGATTTTTTTCTTCAGCTAGATTACTAAAATTCTTGATTCGAACACTGTTAATCTTAAATCCTTCCTGCTTTAGAGCCGACTGTAGTCTGCCAAAATTTGATTCAATTAAATTTGCAGTCTGAGCACTTTCAGTAAAAAAAGTAGTCTTAATATTTTTCTGATCGACATTAACTTTTGTCTGAATTGGTCCTATATTTTCGAATTCTAAGATAAAAGAGATATTATAGCCTTTATTAGAATTCTGACTGCCAGCACCATCACTTTCTTCCTTTTCCACCTTTAAAAGCAGAGAGGATAATTTATTATTCGGCAGCTGCACAGGAATTTCTAGGGCGAGCATCAGGGGTGAATTTTGATTCTGCTGCTGCAGATTGATCAATTTCTGGCCCAGAATATTGTCTGCTATTTTTTCTTCATTTTCCCCGCCGGTTTTATTAAATAGAGAGAGAATCTGGTTTGAAATTTTACTCTGAGCAGCTAGGCTTTCTGCAATTTCTGAGCTGGAAGAGCTTAGATTGACAGCTGTTTCCGTTTCACTGAGCAGGGGAAAATCTTGATTATTCAAATTGGTTAAGATTTGACTTTTATCAGTTAAATTTTCAGCAAACTGATTAATGTTTCCTTCAAAATGAGCTGCTGTTTCTCTGATTATGCTTTCTGTGAGGGGCAGCTGATTATTTTCGAGGAAGGAAAAAGCTTTTAAAAGTGCGAGCTTTTCGGCACTTCCTTCAATGTTATTATCAGCCAGAAAATTATTTAGAATTTTAAGCGTATCCTGATCAAAATTCTGGCCGAGGCTCTTAAAATTATTTAAAATCAAATTTTTAATTTCCTGGTCCAGCTGATTAAAATTATTCAAAATCTGAGGGTTAAGGTTCTGATTTTCAGTCAGCTCTGCTGGAATATCAGCTGTAGATTCCAGATTACCGCTGAGGGAATTTAAGGAGCCAAGATCAGCATTAGATAAAGCTTCCTGGTTGGCCTCAGCCTGAATCTGCTGGTTTAAATTATCAAAGTTGAGCAGAGAACTTTTTAGATCGGCTAAGTCCAGATCACTAAGCAGATTATTCAGCTGCTCCTGAGATAATGTATTATCTGAACCCATAAACTGCTCGAGCATCGAACTGAGATTTCCATTACTATTAAAAACTGAGCGCAGACCACTGATTAGCTTTTCCGAAAGGGGAAGCCCATTACTTTCCAAAAAGGCAAAGGCTTTGATCACAGCCATTTTATCTTCTGCTGTTGTGGCCGGATTCTGATCAAGGTACTGAAGCAGGCTGCCGACAGTTTTTTCGCTGAGGGGCATCTCCAGTTTAGCCCAGCTGTCTAAAAGCATTTTTTGGGTATCATCTTCGAGAGAAGCCAGCAGACGAAAAATTTCAGGCAGCAGTTCAGCACTCTCACTTTTAGCCTGGCTCTCATCAGTGCTGATATTATCTGTGTTTAAAGCCTGTCTGAGCATTCCTATATCGAGTTTTCTAATTGGTGCCAGACCATTTAAGTCCATAAATTTCACTCCCGGGATATTATATTCCATTACTTACTCTTTATTTCGATAAAATTGATTGAAATCCTCTAAAAACTCATATATTATTATAGCAGAGGTTAAGAATCTCTTTAAAGATTATTTTCAAATAAAAAATTAAATTACTCTATTTTTATAAATTTATAAAATCGTAAAGGAGGTTAATCATGTCTGATAAATGTGGAAACTGCGGCTGTGGTTCACATAATGCAGATGATAACTGTGCCAGCCAGCAGTTGAGTGAGGAAGAATTGGAAAAGATATTAAAAGAAAAATCAGAACACAGCAGGAAATATACTGTTGAATATAGAATTAGTCTGCAGGAGATGAAATGTGAGGCTGAGGTTTTAATTGATCGGGTTAAAGCTTATACAGGAATCGTTGACGAAATTGAATTTACCGAAGAAGAATTAATAATATCCTACGATGATCGTTTAATAACCCCGGCTGAAATTTCTGATCTAGTCCAATAAAAGAAAAGAGGAGATTTAATGCTGAGCCATGAGATTGATTACGAAATTATAGGTGATGATATGCAGGTTGTGGAAGTTGAACTGGATCCTGAAGAAACAGTGATTGCTGAAGCAGGAGCAATGAACTGGATGGATAATGGGATTTCTTTTGAGGCCAAGATGGGAGATGGAACTGAGGTAGATAAGTCGATTTTAGGAAAAATATTTGGAGCCGGCAAGCGAGCTATTACCGGTGAATCAATATTTATGACTCATTTTACCAATAAGGATTACGGCAAAAAGAAAATAGCCTTTGCCGCTCCTTATCCCGGTAAAATCATTGCCCTTGACCTGGCAGAAATGCCGCAGAATCAGTTTACCTGTCAGAAAGATGCTTTTTTATGTGCTGCTCTGGGAACAAAGGTAGATATAACATTTAGTAAGCGTTTTGGTAGTGGACTATTTGGCGGCGAAGGTTTTATTCTACAGAAGTTAAGTGGTGACGGCAGAGCCTTTGTTCATGCCGGGGGAACAGTGGTCAAAAAAGAACTAAAAAACGAAAAACTTAAAGTAGATACTGGTTGTCTGGTCGGTTTTACGTCTGGTATTGATTACAGCATTGAGCGAGCAGGTGAATTAAAGTCCATGCTCTTTGGTGGGGAAGGTTTATTTTTAGCCACCCTGCAGGGGACAGGTACAGTTTATCTGCAGAGTCTGCCATTTTCCAGACTTGCAGATCGAATTATTAAAAGCGCACCTCGAGTTTCGGGCAAACAAAAGGGAGAGGGTTCTGTACTGGGACAGATCGGTAATATGCTGGATGGGGATAATTTTTAATCAAATTGTAATCTCTTTAACTTGCAAAGCCTCCCTGAATATTAGATAATGTATATTAATACCTATAAAATTAATAATATACTGAAAAAATAAATAAGGGAGGTAATAGAATGTTAACTTTAAAAGAGATAAAAGCCAATCCTGATTTTCAGCATATGATCAAAGAAGCAAATCATTATCTGTCAGAAAAAGGATATACAGAACACGGTTTTCGTCATGTTAATTTTGTCTCTGATACCACCAAAAGAATTCTAAAAGACTTAGGTTTTGATAAAAAAACAGTTGAACTGGGAGCTATTGCCGGTTATCTGCATGATGTGGGCAACATGTTTAATCGCAAACACCATGGAATATCAGGTGCCAATATAGTCTATACTGAACTGCGCCGGCTGGATGTTCCTTTAGAAGATATAACAAAAATAACAACAGCAATTGCCAATCATGATGTAGAGATTGGTCAGGCTGTAAGTCCTATTACTGCTGCCCTGATTCTGGCTGATAAGAGTGATGCTCACAGAACCAGGGTTAATAAAAAGGATTCTACTTTTATCCATGATCGGGTAAATCTGGCTATCAGAGATTCCAAGATTTCTGTAGATGCGGAAGAAGAAACAATCACCTTAAGTATCGATTATGATTCTTCGATCAGTCAGGTAATGGACTATTTCGAAATTTATTTATACCGAATGGAACTGTGTAAGGAGGCAGCAAAGTATTTAGGCTGCAGATTCAGACTATTGATCAATGAGATTGAGCTTTTAGGTCATGTTAATTATCAGGAAAGTTAATGAAAATAAATTATGTAATTTAATTGAGGAAGGTAATTATGTTTTTTAAATTGTTAATGATTTTTATTTTAGTACCACTGATTGAACTTTATTTTTTACTGGAGATCAGTCAATTCATTGGAGTTTTCACTACTGTAATGGTTATTGTTTTTACAGGAGCTGCCGGGATTAGCATTGCCAGAAGACAGGGTTATCAGGTAGTCAGTAATATTCGTACCACCCTTAATCAGGGCAAGATGCCGACAGATGATTTAATTAGTGCTTTTTTGATTCTAATCGGTGGAGTAACGCTTTTAACACCGGGATTTTTGACTGATATCACAGGTTTTCTACTGATATTACCGGGTTCTCGGGATCTAATAGCAGCTTTAGTCAAAAAATATTTCCTAAAATATGTTAAGGAAAATAAAGTTGAAGTTCATTACGGGAGCCAGTTTAAGCAGCAGAGAAATAAGCAGCAGAAAAATGATAAATATGCTGATTATGAGGATGATTTTATCGATGTCGAGGCTGAAAAGGTAGAAGAAGATGAAGATTTAAAACATTAAAAATCAGTAAATACAAAAAAGAGGAGCCAGTCTCAGACTGAGAGCTCCTCTTTTTGAGTTCTTATTTAATTTATGCATTTTGATAGAGCAGACGATGTCTTAGATTGAAAACATGAGCAAAAGCGTAATTCTCCTCTAACTGCATTTCGTAAATCAGCTTATTGGTCATCAGAATAGAGACTCTAAAAGCTGATGCTAAATCATCTTCAAAACTGTATTCTCTCTCTAAAAACTCTGCATGTTCTTTTTCAATAAAAGTCTCCAGATCATTTCTATAGACAAATTTCTCTTCTAATTCTCGTTTAAAAAAATCAGGGTGCAGATTCTGAGCGTGCTGATTTAATTTCCATTCGTGAAAAATATGGACTGTTTTCTCCCAGAGTGTTCCCGGGTCAAGCTCAGGGTCATTATGGGCTCTGCAGAAATAATCTGCAATATAGTGAAACAATTCTCCCAGTTTAACTGCAAATTTATAGGGATTCTGATCCGGATTCATATCCTTTAATTCTTCAAATTGCTGATAAAATATTTCCATAGTTTCATCTTTAAAGTGGCTTATATCTCCTTTAATAAAATCAGGCTTCATACTTCCCCAGGCCAGCGCCGTTGTGGAAAGCCAGATATCATTTTTAGCAAAATGATCGTGGATTTTATAAGCCAGCATCTTGTGTGTTCTAGTATCCAGTGTTAATACCTCCCGGTAATTTTAAAGCCTTTTCAACAAATTTCGATATATTAATCATAACATATTTTAAGCCTGTTTAGCAAATGGATTAATTTTCCTCAAAAATCTCTGTGAGAAGAAAAATTTAATTATTGAATCTAAAACTTTATTTTGATAAGATTTTAAGTGAAATAACTATTCTAAACAAAATCTAACTTAAGTTTAATTCAATTGAGCTAAGATTTCTGTTAAATTGTTTACTGGATATTGATTAAGCATAATTATAATCAAATAAATAAGAGGAGAGATAAGAGATGAAAGCAAAAAAACTTACAGGAGAAAAAGCAGCAGAATATATTGAAGATGGAATGGTAATTGGCCTCGGCACCGGCTCCACCGCTTATTATGCAATTAAAAAGGTGGGGGAAATGGTCAGAAATGGATTAAAGGTAAAAGCTGTACCCACTTCTAAAGAAACTGCAGAACTGGCAGCAGCAGAAGGTATTGAACTGGTCGAACTGGCAAATGTTGAAGCACTGGATTTGACCATTGATGGTGCTGATGAGGTTGATCCGGATTTTAACCTGATCAAAGGTGGTGGAGGGGCACTGCTTAGAGAAAAAATTGTTGCCTCAGCAACCGATAAATTAATAATTGTTGTTGATGAATCAAAAATGGTAGAAAATCTCGGTGCTTTCCCCCTGCCGGTAGAGGTGACTCCTTTCAGCTGGCAGTATACACAGCGGATGATTGAGAAATTCAGCTGCAGCTCCGAAATCAGAAAAGAAGACGGCGAAATTTTTGTAACTGATAACGACAATTATATTTTAGACTGTAATTTTGGAAAAATTGAAGATCCCGTCAAAATAGCGGTTGAATTAAATAAACTGCCGGGAGTAGTTGAAAATGGAATTTTTGCTGAAATGGCAGAAATAGTTGTTGTGGGCTATAATGACGGCCATGTTGAAGTCTTAGAAAAGTAATTGAATAATTAAAAAGGGGAGCCGGCATCTGCTGAGCTCCCCTTTTAAGTCTAAAATTATTCAGTTTAATTTAAAAGCAACTTTTTTAAGTGGACTAAGTATTTTCAGATATTTTTTCTAAATCCTTTGCTGCCAGTATTTTTTCCATCAAAATACTGCTGATAATAACCAGCGGAATAGAAATTGCCCAGCGGATTGCTGTAAAAGAAACTCCAACATAACTTGCTTCAAAAAGAGTCATTGGAATCCTGCAGATTGCAGCTGTGCCGATATAACTAAAGATTATGCGCGGGCTTGCTCCTTTTTTATACAGAGCTGCTGCAACTGGAAAGGCGACATATAAGCCCCCAACAGTTGTGCTGGCCAGAATAATTGCCCACAGGTAGGCAAGAAAACCGGATTCTTCTCCCAGATGTTTTTCAATTGTTTCTTTATCAACCCAGACCTCAAATAATCCAATCAAAAGAAAAACTGCAGGGACAAATTTGATCATTGTTAAAAAGAATGAATAAAAATTATCGAAAACTCCCTGGGCAGTATTTAAATCCAATATAAATCCAGCCGCTGTAAAAATTACAAAAATAATAAATAACCAGTAATCCTTTAAGTGTTTTGTCATTAGATAAACAGCTCCCCGTAAAAAAGACCAATTGCAATTGAGACTATAATCGCCATCACCAGAGAGATTAAGTTTCTGATAACGGTAATCTTAAGGCCGAAAAAGTCTTTTTCTACCGGATAGGTAACAAGTCCCACCATCATCAGGGTTGTTGTAAAGGCTGCAATAACAGTATAACTAACCCCTTTTTCCAGCAGTATTCCTGCCAGTGGAAAGGCAACAAAACCAGGCATAAAAGCAAGCGAACCAAGACCTCCTGCCAGTGCTACTCCAACTGCACCACTGCCATCTCCTAGAAACTTCAAAATCAGCTCATCAGAAACAAAATACAAAGAAAAAGCAACCAGAATTATCATATTCAAAAAAACTGGCGAATTTTTGCGTATTTTTTTCAGCCCAATCTTTAAACCCCTGATTGTTTTTTCACGATCAATAATAAATAAAATAGCTGTTAGTGCTGCTGTAAAATAATAAATCATATAATTTCGTTTTTAAATAGCATAAAAACAATTTCCCCCTGTTGTGTTATTATAACTAAATTTAAGTACCTGTATATTATAACTGCGATTTAATCTGTTTTCTATGCGCCAGCTCACATAATATTTATAAATTCAAATATAAATAAAATATAAAACCGCTCCCGAAAGAGCGGTTTTAGTTGAATATCAGCAAGGCTTTAATCTTCAACCAGATTACTTTTCAACCAGCTGATAATATCATCAGACTCATATAAGGGTTCATCATCAATAAATAAACAGGGAACCTGCCTTTTTCCTCCGACTTTTATTAGTTCAGATTCTGCTTTTTGATCCTGATTAATATTTTTAAGTTCAATCTGATCTAAATCATTTCTGTCAATAAATTTGGTTACTTTTCTGCAGTAAGGACAGGTTGGGTAATAATATAATACCAGGTCATACATTTTATCATCCTTTCTTATTCAAGATCTGATGCCTTAAAATATAATTTCTATTTAAATGGAAAAAATCCTTTATTAAATTTTAATTGAAAATAATTACATATATTTGTAAAAATATGTTATAATGAAGAAGAAATAAACTTAATTAGTGGTTGAGAGCGAAAGGAGTATTTATGTATGAGCAGCAGTTTCTTTTAAATGAAAGAGAAAAACTTGAAGATTCAGATTTAATTAATTATTTTCTTAAGCTGGCTGAACTTAATTCTAATCTTGAGACGATAGTTGATTTAATTGAAAAGACAAATAAGACAGACACAGAAATCGACTTTTTAAATTTAATTTTAAATAAAGGATTTAACTTAATCCCCGAGGCTGATTACGGCAGAATTGTAATCAACCATCAGGATTCTGCCTATTTTTTAGAAAAGATTTATCGGGAAGAGCTGTTAAATTTTGACCTGGATAATTTTAAGAAGCAGGAGCCTGTCAGCCGAAGCAGAGATATTTTATTTAAATCACAGCCGGTAAATAAAAAAATAATTATAAATTTAAAGCTTGATCAGCAATTTTTAGGAGCGGTAATCTTATATATTTCTGGGGAGACTTATAAGAGCTTCAGCAGGGAGTCAGTTAAAATTGCGTCTATCTTAGAAAAAATAGCTTCATCATATTTAACAGCTAAGAGTTATCAAAAACTGCAGCAAAAATTTAAGCGGGAGGTTATTCTATCTTTAAGCAATCTGCTTGCTATTCATGATCAGTACACAGAAGGACACAACCAGCAGGTTGCTAAATTGAGTAAAGATCTTGCTCGGGCTGCCGGTTTGACTAAAAGTGAAATTGAGAAAGCTTACTGGAGCGGTATGCTGCATGATATAGGTAAAACATTGATTCCGGTTTCAATTTTAACTAAAAATGGACCTTTAACCAAAGAGGAATTTTTTAGAATCAAAAAACATCCCGAATGGGCCTACAGAGCTTTAAAAGATTCAGCAGAATTAAAGGATATAGCAAAATATGTACTTCACCACCATGAAAAGTGGGATGGAAGTGGATATCCTGATCAGCTGACAGGAACTGAAATCCCCCTAATTTCCCAGATTGTTTCTATAGCAGATGCCTGGGATGCTATGACATCCAACCGTGCCTATCGAAAGGCTCTCAGCAGAAAAGAGGCCCTTAAAAGAATAAAAATTAATCGAGGTAAACAGTTTTCTCCCTGGCTTACAGATGTATTTCTGGATAATATTAGCTGAAGTAAATATTTAATTTCATTTTTAGCATTAAAGTCTTTAAATAGTCCGCTGTTTCTGTTATAATAGTAAAGTAGATAACAATTTTACTCAATAAGAGAAATTTTTAATAAAAGACCAAAAGGTGGAGAAAAAATTGAGAAGAAGAGAGCGCTTAACAGGTTTTTTTATCATATTTATTTTGCTTACTTTTTCTGCCTACAGTAATTCAATGAATGTAGGTGGACGAGCCGGAATTGCAGACAGACAGCTGAGCAAAACTGGACAGAGGACCAATGGGCAGCAGATGCGAGTTTTAAGTAACAGTGAGCAGAAACTTAATGCTTCAGTTCCAGAACAGAGCCTGCAGCCTGAAAATAAGCTTGATTTAGAGTCTGATCGGACATCAAGTCCGGATTCAGAGCGGAAGTCCAATTCACTAGATATAGATCAGACCAAAGAAAATAGAGAGCAGAATATAGAAGCTGAGCGAGAAGATAAGAAAATTTTTACGGAACAGAGAGCAGAAAACAATCCAGAGCAGCAGACAGCCTTTGAAAAAAGATATGAACCAGAATTAATCGATCAGGTTAAAGTACATAAAGTTAGAAGTGGAGAAACTCTCTGGGATATAGCTCATCAGCATGGTTTAAATATTGATTCCTTAATTGGAGCCAATAATATCAGCAATATGAACAGCATCAAGCCAGGACAGGAATTTAAAATTTTACCTGTTAAAGGTATTATTTATAGAGTTTCACCAGGAGAAAGTGTGGCCAGTATTGCCCGCAAATTTAATCTTAAAGTTGAAACAGTTATGGAAGATAATAATCTTGAAGATTCTTCAAAGCTTAAAATAGACCAAAAACTGGTATTAAGAGGTGCTAAACCAGAATTTAGTTATCAGGATCGCCTGGATCAGAAATTTATGTATCCAATTAATACCCGGATCACCTCTTATTATGGACCCCGCTGGGGAAGAATTCACGAAGGTCTTGATTTTGCAGCGCCAATGGGCAGCCCAATTAGAGCAGTCAGCTCAGGTAGGGTTGTCTACAGCGGCTGGGCCACAGGCTACGGTTATGTAGTAATCATTGAGCATCAAAGAGGTTTAAGAACACTTTATGCACATAACTCTAAACTTCTGGTCAGTGTCGGTGAATCAGTTGGTAAGGGAGAAGTCATTTCTCGCTCCGGTAATACCGGAAATTCTACAGGACCTCACCTTCACTTTGAAGTTCAGGTTAACGGCCGACCGGAAAACCCTTTAAACTATATCAACAAATAAAATTAAAATAATTGAATTTCAAACTCCTCATTATTAATTTAGTGAGGAGTTTTCTTTATTTAGAGGGATTATATCTGAGTATTAACTGGATAAGCGTACTCTTGACATTAAAATCCAGATAACTTATAATTAATATATGAAATACTTGAATAATTGTTCATATATCATAAATAAGATGAGGTGGAAATAATGCAGCAGACAGCAGATAAGAATAAAAAAAGTGAAAAAGAATTTGAACTGGAAGGTTTAAACTGTTCCAATTGTGCCTTAAAAATTGAGGATCAGATTAAAAATCTGGAGGGTATGGAGGATGTGGAGCTTAATTTTGCTACCTCTACCCTTAAAGTTGCAGCAGAAGAATCAAGGCTGGAAAAAATTAGAGAAGAGCTGCAGCAGATTTCAGATCGAATTGAACCCGGGGTTAAAGTTAAAAATAAAGGGGAAGACAGAGATCAAGTCAATTCTGGCAGCTCTCTAAAGGAATATCTCTGGCAGAAGAAAAATATTTTTATCGGCAGTATCTTTTTCATTGCTGCTTTAAGTTTTGCTCATTTAAATCTTTTTGCGGGGACTATTTTTAATAGTCTGGCTTTACCTGCTTACATAACAGCATATTTTTTAATCGGCTACCCTGTCTTAAAGTCGGCAGTTTTAAATATCGGTCAGGGTCAGATTTTCGATGAAAACTTTTTAATGGTAATTGCTACTATTGGAGCTTTTGGAATCAGAGAATATCCGGAAGCTGTAGCTGTAATGCTGTTTTATATGGTGGGTGAGTTATTTCAGGAAAGAGCAGTCAACAATTCCCGGCGCTCAATAAAAGATTTGATGGATATTCAGCCTGAATACGCCAATTTAATCAAAGATGACGAGATTATTAAAGTGGAACCAGAAAGCTTAAGTGTTGGTAATTTAATTGCCGTTAAACCCGGTGAGAAAATACCGGTTGATGGGGAAATTGTCAGTGGAGAAACAGCCCTCGAAACCTCAGCGCTAACAGGAGAGTCACTGCCCAAAGATGCTGCTGAGGGTGATCAGGTTTTAAGTGGGATGATAAATCTAAATAAACTGATTACAGTTAAAGTCACTAAGGAATACAAGGATTCCACTGTTAAAAAGATCCTGGAGCTGGTGGAGAATGCAAGTTCCAAAAAAGCTCCAACAGAACAGTTTATCAGCAAATTTGCCCGCTATTATACACCTTTTGTGGTGCTGACAGCTGCTTTAGTTGCTGTTTTACCTCCACTTTTTACAGGTGCAGCCTTCAGCCAGTGGTTTTACAGAGCTTTAATTTTTCTGGTAGTTTCCTGTCCCTGTGCTCTGGTTGTATCGATTCCCCTTGGTTTTTTTGGGGGGATTGGGCTGGCTTCCAAAAATGGAATCCTGGTCAAAGGCGGCAACTATCTGGAAGCTTTAAATGAACTGGATACTATTGTTTTTGATAAAACTGGTACTCTAACAGAAGGCGATTTTAAAGTTACAGAAGTAAATATTTACAGTCAGCACAGCCGGGATCAAATATTAAAATTGGCTGCTGAAGTGGAGCAGTTTTCTAATCATCCAATTGCAAAGTCAATTGTTGAGGCAGCTTCTGATTTCAAAAAACATTCAGCGGCAGCTGACTATCAGGAAATTTCGGGAGCCGGGATTAAAGCGGAGCTGAATAATAATCTTATTTTAGCAGGAAACGAAAGACTTATGCAGAAAAATAATATAGAGTTCAAAAAAGCAGAAAGTAGTGGTACAGCAGTTTATTTAGCTCAAAATGGTCAATTTTTGGCTTCAATTATTATATCTGATCAGCTGAAGCCGGACTCAGAATTTGCAGTTTCCGGTCTCAAAAAGCTGGGAATTAAGAATTTAGCAATGCTGACAGGTGACAACCAGTTAGCTGCAGCAGATATTTCAGCAAGCCTGGGGCTTGATAATTACTATGCTGAGCTTTTACCTGACCAGAAGGTAGAAAAAGTAGAAGAGCTGCTGCAGAGTTCCAAAAAACTGGCTTTTGTCGGAGATGGTATTAATGATGCACCTGTACTTGCCCGCTCAGATTTAGGGATTGCGATGGGCGGTCTTGGTTCAGATGCTGCGATTGAAGCTGCAGATGTGGTGCTGATGACTGATGAGCCTGCTAAAATTGTTTCAGCTTTAAAAATTGCTGCTAAAACTAAAAAACTGGTCTGGCAGAATATTATTATGGCTCTTTCAATTAAAGCTGCTGTTATGATCTTAAGTATTTTTGGTCTGGCATCAATGTGGGCAGCAGTATTTGCAGATGTTGGAGTTGCTTTAATGGCAGTCTTTAATGTGATGAGAATTTTGAAGACAGAAGAGATTTAAGAAATGGAGTGAATAAAATGGTAGCTGAACTAAAGGAAAAGGCGATCTGTGATATTTGTGAGGTTTTTAATCCAGATAACCAGGTAGTAGAGGTAATGAAGGAAAAGGAGCTGGCAGATGAGGTAGTTTATGATCTGGCAGAGCTATTTAAGACTATGGGAGATCCAACCCGGATTAAAATTCTCTATGCCTTAAAAGAAAGGGAACTCTGTGTTTGTGATCTTTCCGAGCTGCTTGAGATGAGTGCGTCTGCTATCTCACACCAGCTTAGAGTTTTAAGAAATAATAAGCTGGTTAAATACCGCAAAGAGGGGCGCTCAGTCTATTATTCACTTGATGATGATCATGTAATGTGTCTTTTTGGTCAGGGACTTGAACATGTACTTGAAGATTAGATAGACAGCAGTAAAATTTATCCAACAAATTTTTATCCAGATAATTATAATAACTCCGTAGAGGAAGATTTAATGACTCAAATGAATGCAGTACTGCTGGCAGGAGGAGCAAGCAGCCGTTTCGGCAGTGATAAGGCTCTAATTCCTTTTGCCGGCATGAGATTAATTGAATATATCTACCATAATTTAAATAGCAATTTTGACAGGGTAATTGTAGTGGGCTCTAAAAAGGATTATTCTTTTCTCAAAGAAGCCGAAATTAGAGATGATATCTATCAGAACTGTGGACCACTGGCCGGCATCTATACCGGTCTTTATTTTTCTGACAGCAGTTATAATTTTGTCTGCGGCTGTGATATGCCCTTTTTAAATAAAAATTACTTTGATTTTATTAAAAGAGAGCGAACTTTAAACCCAGAAGCTGAGATTATTGTACCTCAGTTTAATGGTTATCTGGAACCACTGGCTGCTCTTTATCAGCGTTCTCTGCTCCCTGTGATCAAAAAAGAAATTCTAAACAATAATCTTAGACTTAAATCTTTTTATCCAGAGAGCAGGAAAAAAGTAATTAAGGAAGAAGTATTAAAAAGACAATTTAATCTTAAAAAGCTTTTTTTTAATCTTAATTATCCTGAAGATCAAAATGTGGCATTAAAATATTTAAATAAGGAGGCAGGGAGTTTTGAAAAAGATAGGAATTACTAAAAAAAGCAAATTATTTTTGATTTTCATGTGTTTTTTATCACTAATACTGTTTTATTCTCTGCAGACTGCAGCAGAGGATATTGTGCTGCAGGAGCCAGCTTACCAGCAGTTTGAACTGGATAATGGAATGCAGTTTATGGTGTTTCCGGATCATTCGATTCCTTTAATCAGATATTCTATTTATTATAATGTAGGTTCAATCGATGAGCAAAATAATCAGACCGGGATTTCTCATTTCCTAGAA
This sequence comes from Halanaerobium saccharolyticum, assembly GCF_003053565.1. Classification (GTDB taxonomy): domain Bacteria; phylum Bacillota; class Halanaerobiia; order Halanaerobiales; family Halanaerobiaceae; genus Halanaerobium; species Halanaerobium saccharolyticum_B. The sequence continues at coordinate 20,645 of NZ_QAXS01000002.1, forward strand.
CATCTGATGTTTCTGGGAACAGAAAATCTTCCTGAAGGTGAGATTGATGATTTGATTTCTTCGGTTGGCGGTCAGCTAAATGCTGCTACCAGTTTTGACTACACTTATTATTACCATGAGGTTCCGGCTTCGATGCTGGAACTGGTAATGGCCCTGGAGTCAGATCGGATGCAGAATTTAAAATTTAATGATGCTGAAATCAACCGGGAACGAGAAGTAATCAAACAGGAAAGAAGAATGCGCACTGAAAATAATATCTTCTCCCGGGGCTTTGAAGAGATTAAAGCTCATGCATTTAAAGATAGTTATTTGGAGCATAATGTTATCGGCTGGATGGAAGATATCAACAGCATTTCACCTCAGCAGCTGCAGAATTATTACCAGCGGTATTATTCACCAAACAATTCTTTAGTGGTTGTCAGTGGTGATCTGGAGGCCGAGATGGTTAAAAAGCTGGCTGAAGAGTATTATGGCTCCTACCAGGCAGCTGAGATTGACCGCAAAGAATTTAAACTGCCGGCTCAGCTGGCAGAGAAGACTAAAAAAGTTGAATTAAATACTAATATTCCCTATGCACTTCAGCTCTACAGAATTCCAGCTGCTGATCAGCTTGAAATAACAGCCTTAGAAATTTTTCTCGATATTCTGGCAAACAGCCAGAGTTCACGGCTTAAGCAGAAGCTGCAGCAGGAGGCTGGTATAATTTTAGACAGTGGGGCTTTTCTCTATCCCCTGCGCACGGATTCTTTTGCCCTGATCTACTTTATTCCTTCAAATCAGAATTTAGTTGAGCAGGCACAGCAGGCTTTTGATAGGGAGCTGGAAAAAATATTTACTGAGGGTATAACTGCCCAGGAATTTGAGATGGTTAAAAAGCAGTACCAGAAATCTTTAATTTTTTCTCAAAAGGATATTAACTCAGCAGCTTCCACTTATGCTTTAAATGAACTGCGCTTTAATCAGGCAGATTTAATAGAAGCAAAAATAGAGTATATCAATAATTTGGGTAGAGAAGAGCTAATTCGAACTGCCAAAAAATATTTCAGTCCAGACCAGCGGACAAAAGGCTATATTTTACCGGAAAATAAAGGTGGTGCTCAGCAGTGACTAAAATTAAGAATATTTTATTTTACAGCCTGATTATGATCCTGGTTTTTAGTTTTAATCTTTCTGCAGGCACTGATCAATTCAGCCCTGATTTTTTTAGAGAACTGGCAGAGGTGGTAAACGAAAAACCTGAGATTGAGGTACCTGATTATCAGCTTATGGAGCTGGAAAATGGGATGAGATTTTATCTGCTTGAGGATAAGAGCCTGCCGATTGTGGAAGTCAGGGGTTATATCAATGGTGGTAAAATTAACGAAAGCAGGAATAATGCCGGGATAACATCTCTAATGACAGAACTGATGCTCAAAGCAAGCGAAAATTACAGTGAAAGTGAATTTTCTCTTTTTAAAGAAATTAACGCTCTCTCCTTAAATCTGGGCGCTGGCTCAGATAGGATTTCAATCAGTGGAAATTCTTTAAATACTGAAACTGAAGAACTACTTTCCCTGCTGGCTGAAGTTCTGATTAGACCAGAATTTGCAGGCAGCCACTTTGCGAGAACTGTCGCAGAATATCAGCAGCTCTACAGGCAGCAGTTCTATAATGATTCAGCTTTATTAAATATGCACTTTTTTAAGAATCTATATGGAGAGCATCCTTATGGTTATAATTATAATTACAATCTAATCTTAGAATTTTTAAATCAGGTTGATTCCAAAATGGTGGAGGATTTTTACAGTAAAATTGTTCAACCTGAGCGAATTTCAATTGCTATTAGTGGAGACTTCGAAATGGAAGCTTTAAAGACCAGGCTTAAAAGAAATTTTGCCAGCTGGGAAAATGCGAGTGAGAAGCCAGCTGAAAGCTATGTTAGTGTTAATCCAAAAATTCATCAAAAAATAATTGTCGTTGATAAAGCTGATGCCACTCAGGCCAATATGAGGCTGGGCTATAATTTTTATACCAGCAGTTATCCGAAAAGAATTCCCTTTTTAATGGCAAATCGAATATTTGGCAGTGGTGGATTTAACAGCCGCCTGATGGAGAATCTCCGCAGTGAAAAGGGTTATGTTTATGGTACTAATGCTCAGGTCAGATATAATGATTATGGAGGAGCTTATTTTATCAATTTAAGTCTTGATCCCGAAAAAGCCCTTGCTGGTATGGAAGCTGTTAAAGAAGAGATGCTTAAGCTTAAGACAGCTAAAGATCCTTTTCAGGAAAAAGAGCTCTTTGAAAACATTAATCTCTATAATGCGGTTTTCCCCAAAGCCTATCAGCACCAGATAGATGTGCTGGAGGAGATTGTTTATCAGCTCGAATTTGAGAATGGCTCAAAAAATTATCTAAATAATTTCATCAAACAGTATAATGGACTTGAGGCCGCAGAAGTTCAGCAGATTTTTGCAGAGGAACTTTATCCGGAGATTTTATTTACAGTAATTGTCGGTCCCAAAGAAAAAATACTGCCCCAGTTTAAAGAAGCCGGACTTGAGGTAGAAGTAATTGAGAATCCGGTTTTAAATTGACTGAGTAGATTTTAGCTCTTGACAGCAGACTGGATTATGAGATATTATAATAACGATAGTTGAATAATTAAAAACTTTGATGAGAAGTAGTAATTTTCCTTGAAGCTGAAAGAGAATGGAATCCAGCGGCTGTAAGATTCCAGCAGTTAAAGAAAATGAAGTCGTCTCTGAGTTTTGCTGACCAGGCGGATTTAAAAATAGCAGCAGAGCAGCTAATTGCTGTTATTATAATCTGAATTAATCAGCAGCGGCACAGCAGTCGTTAACTAATGAGAGCTTTCTGCAGTATAAGCAGGAAGAACTAAGGTGGTACCGCGAATTAAACGCTCTTTCGTCCTTAACTGGATGAGAGGGCTTTTTTTATACCTTAGATATAATTATTAAATTTTAGTGATTTTAGATTATTATTAATGGAGGGGAATAAAAGTGGAAAACTTAGAAAAAACTTATGATCCGGCCAAAACCGAAGATAAATGGTATGAGTACTGGCTGGAAAACAATTATTTTGCACCAAGGGAAAAAAGAGAAGATGAGAAGGGGACCTTTAGTATTGTGATGCCTCCCCCAAATATCACAGGTCAGCTGCATATGGGCCATGCCCTGGATAATACCTTACAGGATATTTTAACCCGCTGGAAGAGAATGCAGGGCTACCGCTCCTTATGGCTGCCCGGTACTGACCACGCAAGTATTGCAACTGAGGTTAAAGTTGTAGATAAGATGAGGGAAGAAGGAATAGAAAAGGAAGATATGACCAGGAATGAGTTTTTAGAAAAAGCCTGGGAGTGGAAGGAAGAATACGGAACCAGAATCACCAATCAGCTCAAAAAAATGGGCTCATCCTGTGACTGGTCCCGGGAGAGATTTACCCTGGATGAAGGCTGCTCAGATGCGGTAGAAGAAGTTTTTATTAAATTATATGAGGAAGGCTTAATTTACCAGGGAGACTATATTGTTAACTGGTGTCCAAGCTGCCACACTACTTTAAGTGATATCGAGGTTGAACACAAAGAGACGGAAGGTAAATTCTATCACTACAAATATCCCTATAAAGACCGGGAGGGCTATATTACAATTGCTACCACCAGACCGGAAACAATGCTTGGAGATACTGCAATTGCTGTTCACCCATCTGATGAGCGCTACAAAGATCTGGTTGGAGAAAAGGTAATTGTACCCTTAGTTAACCGTGAAATCGAAATCATTGCTGATGAATATGTAGACAGTGAATTTGGAACCGGAATGGTTAAGGTAACACCTGCCCATGACCCAAATGACTTTGAGATCGGCCGCCGCAATGATTTAGAGATTGTGACTGTAATCGATGAAGATGCTAAAATGACCGAAGCTGCCGGTGAAGCTTATGCCGGACTGGACCGCTATGAGGCCCGCAAAAAGGTAATTGAGGACCTTGAAAAAGAAGGTCTGCTGGTTAAAATTGAAGACCATATGCACAATGTTGGTGAATGCTACCGCTGTGATACAGTAATTGAGCCTTTAATTTCCAAGCAGTGGTTTGTTAAGATGCAGCCCCTGGCCGAGCCGGCAATTGAAGCTGTTGAAGATAGCGATATTAATTTTGTGCCTGACCGCTTTTCCAAAGTATATATGAACTGGATGAATAATATCCGCGACTGGTGTATTTCCCGTCAGCTCTGGTGGGGCCACCGAATTCCGGTTTATTACTGTAATGACTGTGATGAGGTAATTGTAAGTAAAGAAGAACCTGAGAGCTGTCCCAACTGCGGCAGCACCAATCTGCGTCAGGATGAGGATGTTTTAGATACCTGGTTCTCATCTGCACTCTGGCCATTTTCAACCTTAGGCTGGCCGGAAGAGACTGCTGACTTAGAGAGCTTTTATCCAACTGATGTCCTGGTAACCGGTAGAGATATCATTTTCTTCTGGGTGGCTCGGATGATCTTTATGGGACTTAAATTCCAGGATGAAAAACCTTTCTCAGATATCTATATTCACGGTCTGATTCGTGATGCTCAGGGAAGAAAGATGAGTAAATCCTTAGGTAATGGAATTGATCCTTTAGATATTATCGATCAATTTGGAGCAGATGCGCTGCGCTTTACCTTGATTACTGGTAATACCCCGGGTAATGATATGCGCTTTAGAGAAGAAAGACTGGAAGCAAGCCGCAACTTTGCCAATAAGATCTGGAATGCTTCCCGCTTTGTGCTGATGAACCTGGAGGATTTTGAGCTGGAATCTGTTGATGAGGCTGATTTAAAACCAACTCTGGCTGATGACTGGATGCAGAGCCGCTTAAATACTGTAGCCGGAGAAATTGATGATGCTCTGGAGAGATATAATTTTGGGGAAATGTCAAGCTCCTTATATGATTTTATCTGGAATGAGTTCTGTGACTGGTATATTGAACTTCTCAAGGCCAGATTATATCAGGATGAAGATCCGAAAGCGAAACTGACAGCCCAGTTTTATGCGCTCAATACTTTAGAAAGTCTGCTCAGACTGCTGCACCCTGTAATGCCCTTTATCACAGAAGAAATCTGGCAGAAACTGCCGGGAACTGAAGGGACTATTATGCGGGCCCAGTATCCTGAGAAAAATGAAGAGGATATAAATGCTGCTGCAGTGGAAAAGATGGATCTGGTGATGAGTGTGATCAAGTCTGTTAGAAATATCAGAAATGAAATGAAGGTTAATCCCGGCCGCAGAATCAAAGCACTGCTTGCTGCACCTGAGGCCAAGCTTGCTATTTTAGAAGAAGGACGAGAATATATTGAAAACTTAGCCCGGATCAAAGAGCTAAAAATAGGTGGAGATGAGCTTGAGCGACCTGATAAGGTGTCAACTTCTATAGTTAAAGAGGTTGAGGTAATTCTGCCGCTTGAAGGTATGATTGACCTGGATAAAGAGATAGAAAGAATGGAAAAAGAAATAGAAGAGATGGATTTTGAAATCAAAAGAGCAGAAGGTAAACTAAATAATGAAGGCTTTGTCAATAATGCGCCTGCCGATTTAGTTGAAGGAGAAAAACAGAAACTCAAAGAATACAGAGAAAAGAAAGAAAAGCTGATTGAACGCAAAAAAGAATTAGCTGAGTAAGTTTAATGTTAAGGTACCGGGTCCAAAGCGGTCGTTTTGGACCCGGTACAATAAAACCTTTTTGGACCTGGTTAAAAAGATATAATTCACAAAGGCTGGCTGTTGCCGGCTTTTTTATATTTTTCTTAAATAAATTAATTTTTAATATCGTTATTTTTTAATATTCAAAAAAGGATTTCCAACTTTTAACTAGAATAAATTTTATAGAGAAGCCAAATTTTTTGAATATTTTTATATCAGTTGGAAGGGATGAATAATCTATTATGAGAGAATTTTTAGAATTAAATCCCCCGGAGAAATTCTGGGAAGAAATTAAATCTTTTTTAAGTAATAAAAGTTTGAGCAGAGAAAAATTAAATCTGGAAAATTCTTTAGGCAGAATTCTGGCAGAAGATATCTTTTCTCCAGTTGATCTGCCTCCTTTTAGCCGCTCTACAGTTGATGGTTATGCGGTCAAAGCTGCTGATACAGCTGGAGCTTCAGCTTCGATGCCGACCTATTTTGAGATTGCAGGCAGTATAGAAATGGGGAAGGGAACTGAACTGAAGTTAAAAAATGGTCAGGCAGCAGCTATTCCAACGGGTGGAATGCTGCCAGAAGGTGCAGATGCGGTTTTAATGATTGAAGACACAGAAAAAATTGATGAAAATACAATTGAGAGCTTTAAATCACTGGCAGCAGGCGAAAACCTGGTTCAGAAGGCAGAAGACATAGCTGCAGGTGAATTACTCTTTAAAAAGGGGCATAAGCTAATGGCCCGCGATATTGGAGCACTTGCTGGACTCGGGATCACTGAATTTAATGCTTTCAGCAGGGCAGAGGTCTCAGTTATTTCTACTGGAGACGAATTAATTTCAGCAGAGGCTGAAGCAGATGCCGGTCAAATTAGAGATATTAACAGTTATTCTATAACTTCTTATTTGAATAAAATTGGAGCAGCTGCCAAAAAAGTGGGAATAGTAGAAGATAAATTTGAAAAACTAAAAGAAGCTGTCAAAAATGAGCTGGGTCAGGATTTAGTCCTGATATCAGGCGGCAGCTCAGTTGGAATCAAGGATATGACCATTGATCTGCTTAATTCTTTAGGAGAGCCCGGAGTTCTCCTGCACGGCCTGGCAATTAAACCAGGTAAACCGACAATTTTAGCAGTTATTGAGGATACAATTGTTATTGGTCTTCCCGGCCATCCAGCATCTGCCTGGACAGTTAATAATATTTTAGTTGCCGAGATTGTAAGGGTATTAAATGGCGAAAAAGAAGCAGCTGAAATTGGAATTAAAGAGAATAAATATCCAATCAAAGCTCAATTAACAAGAAGTCTGGTTTCAGATAAGGGACGAGAAGAATATATTCCGGTTAGAATTATCAAAGAAAATAACAAATTGTTGGCAGAACCTCTGCTGGGAAAATCAAGTCTAATAACCAATTTAGCCCATGGCGATGCTCTTTTGCGAGTTCCCAGAAATCAGGAGGGGAAAGAAAAAGGAGAGTTAGTTGAGCTGACTCTGATTGAATAAGATTAATAACAGGTCCAATCTAAAAATATATTGATTTGTTGATTTAAATAAATAGTTAAAGAGAGGAATTAGGCTATGGTAAAAAAATACTTAGATAAAATATCACTTGCTGATGCTCTAAAAAAATTAAAAAACAATTTTAAAGATTTAAGAACAGCGACTGAAAAAATCAAAACTACTGCAGCTGAGGGGAGAGTTAGCGCAGAGGCAGTTAAAGCTGCCCGCTCAGCTCCGGATTATTATGCTTCGGCAATGGACGGAATAGCAGTTAAAGCTCAGCTGACTGCAGGTGCCAGCGAGAGAAATCCAGTTCAATTAAAAATTGGCAGAGATGCAGTAGCTGTAGATACCGGGGACCCGATTCCGGAGCAGTTTAATGCAGTAATAAAAATTGAAGAAGTAAATCAGATTGATCAAAACACATATCAGATTGAAAAGGGAGTTCCAGCCTGGAATCACATTCGCTCGATCGGAGAGAGTGCGGTTAAAGGGAATCTTTTAGTTACAACAGCTCACCGGATAAAAGATTATGATATTGGTGCCCTGTTGGAAGCGGGAGTAACAGAAGTTGAGGTTTATCAGAAACCGCAGATTACAATAATTCCAACCGGAGATGAACTGGTTGAAGCCGAAGCAGCTCCAAAAAGAGGAGAATTAGTAGAATTTAATTCTCAGATGGTGAGGGCTGCCTTAAAAAAATGGGGCGCAGAGGTCAAAATCTCGGATATAATTCCCGATCAGAAGAATTTAATTGAAAAAGCTCTAACAGCAGCGGCAGAAAAAAGTGATATGCTTATTGTTCTCTCCGGTTCTTCAGCCGGCAGAGGAGACTATACAATTGATATTTTGAAAGAAAAGGGAGAAATTTTATTTCACGGTGTAAATATAATGCCCGGCAAACCATTGATAGCAGCTGAAATAGACGGGAAGCCAGTTTTTGGGCTGCCTGGCTACCCACTTTCTGCCTGGCTTGATAATCAGCTATTTGTTCGGGAACTGGTATCTCAGCTGCAGGGAATACAGGCAGCTGATTTTAATCAAATTGAAGCTGAAGTAAAAAGAAAAGTTCCCTCTGATATTGGTCTGGAGGAATTTTTGCGGGTTAACTTAACTGTTGATGCTGAGGGTAAGTATACAGCAGTACCTTTAAAAAGAGGTTCATCAGCTATGGAATCAATTTTAAAGGCTGATGGAATTATGCGGATTGCCGAAAATAAAGAAGGTCTGCATCCAGGTGATAAGGCGCCCGTGATTTTATTAAAGGAAAAAAATAAAATAAAAAATGATTTACTTTTAATCGGCAGCCATGATCTGAGCCTGGATTTAATCAGGAATCAGCTGCACCAAAAAAATTATAATTTTGATTTAAAACTGCAGACAGTTGGCTCAATGGCAGGTTTAACTGCTCTCCGCCGGGGAGAATCACAGCTGGCTGGAGCCCATCTGCTTGACCCGGAAACTGGAGAATATAATATTTCGTATTTGCAGAGGTTTTTTAAAGGCGAAAAACTGGTAGTTCTTAATCTCGTCCACCGGGAGCAGGGCTTATACCTCAAACCGGGTAATCCCAAAAAGATCAATGCTCTCCAGGACTTAACCGAAGCCGAGATTAATTATATTAACCGACAGCGGGGTGCGGGCACCAGAGTTTTATTTGATTATTTGCTGGCAGAAAACGGAATTGAACCAGAGCAAATATCAGGTTATGAAAAAGAAGAATTTACCCATATCGCTGCAGCAGCAGCTGTTGGCAGAGGTTCAGCAGATGCAGCTTTAGGTATTCGGGCTGCAGCAGAAGTTATGGAAGTTGATTTTCTGCCCCTGGCGGAGGAAAGGTATGATCTAATATTCCGGGAAGAAATTCTGGAGCAGCCCCAAATTCAGGCTTTAATAGAATTGATTAGTCAGGATCAGCTGAAAACTGAAATTGAAAAATTGGGCGGTTATCAGTGCCGAAATACCGGAGAAATTAAAATTCTGGATTTATAATGGAGGCCACAAAATGCAGAAACTAAATGATCAGCTGGGTCGAGAAATAGATTACTTAAGAATCTCAATAACTGACCGCTGCAACCTCCGCTGCCGCTACTGTATGCCGGCAGAAGGAGTCGAAAATAAAGATCATCAGGATATTTTAAGCTATGAAGAAATTTTAAAAATTGTAGAAACTGGAATTAAGTTGGGTATCAAAAAAGTTAGAATTACCGGAGGAGAGCCTCTGGTGCGGCTGGGGGTAGAAGATTTCATCTCAGATTTAAACAGGCTTCAGTTAGATGATATCTCTATGACTTCAAATGCAGTTTTACTCTCAGAAAAAGCTCAGCAGTTAAAAAAGGCAGGTCTGGATCGAATAAATATCAGTCTGGATACTCTTAAACCAGAAAAATTCAAAAAAATTACAAGAAGAGACAATCTGGCTGAGGTATTAAAAGGGATTAGTGCGGCTTTAAATGCCGGTCTGGATCCAGTCAAATTAAATGTTGTTGTCATGCGCGGAGTCAATGATGATGAATTATTTGACTTTGTTGAACTAAGCCGAAAGAAAAATTTGAGCATCAGATTTATAGAATATATGCCCTTAGGTGGGGAGGCTGAAGCAGAAAAATTTATCAGCACAAAGGAAATCAAAGAACTAATCAGTGAAAAATATCAACTTCTGCCTGCAGTCAGTAAGGGTAGTGGACCGGCAGTCTATTTTAAGATTGAAGGAGCAGCAGGAAAGCTCGGCTTTATTTCAGCTCTAAGTGAACATTTCTGCAGCAGCTGTAATCGCCTGCGCCTGACTGCCGATGGCAAGTTTAAACCATGCCTGGCATCAAATCAGGAAGTTAAATTAGCCGGTATTAATGAAAAAGAAATCATCGCTGCTTACAGGCAGGCCTTAAAAATTAAACCTGCCTGTCATAATCTTAATTTTGAGCAGCAGGATTACAGCAGAAATATGTCCCAGATCGGAGGCTAAAATAAAGATGAGTGAAGATAATTCAAAAAAAGAATTTTCCCATATAGATCAAAATGGCAGGGTAAAAATGGTAGATGTTTCAAAGAAGGAAATAAGTGAGCGTACAGCCAGAGCAGCTGGCGAAATCAAAATGAAGCCAGAGACTTTAAAGAAGATTAAAAAGGGTAATTTAAAAAAAGGAGCTGTTATTGAAACAGCCAGGATAGCAGGAATTACCGGGGCCAAAAAGACTTCAGATTTAATTCCAATGTGCCATCCCCTGCTTTTAAGCAGCATTAAAGTAGACTTTGACCTTGATTTTAAAGATAAAATAATAATTACAGCAGAAGTTAAAAACAGCGGCCAGACAGGAGTTGAGATGGAGGCTCTGACGGCTGTAAATCTGGCAGCTCTGACAATTTATGATATGGCCAAAGCAGTTGATAAGTCGATGGAAATCAATAATATTAGACTAATTTATAAAGCCGGAGGGAAGAGTGGAATCTATGAGCGAGCAGAATAACTTCAAAATAAAAACAGCAGTTTTAACTATCAGTGACAAGGGCTCAAGAGGTGAAAGAAAAGATTTGAGCGGACCGGTAATTAAAGAAATGATGGAAAATATCGGGGCAGAAATTGTCTACGAAGAAATAATTGCCGATGAAAAAGCAGAGATTGAGGAGACTTTAAGCAGGATTGCTGACCAGAAAAAAGCTGATTTAATTTTAACTACCGGGGGCACCGGCTTTGCTAAAAGAGATATTACTCCAGAAGCAACTCTGGCGGTTATCGAAAAAGAGGTGCCTGGAATCCCGGAAAAAATTAGAGCAGATACAATTTCCATCACCCCTCAGGCTGCACTCTCTCGGGCCAGAGCGGGTATCAGAAAACAGACTTTAATTATTAACTTTCCCGGCAGTCCCAAAGCAGTCCGTGAATGTCTTGAGGCAGTAATCGAAATTATTCCTCACGGTGTTAAAATCTTAAAGGGAGAAATAACCGAACATCAGCACAGTCATAAAAATAAATAAATTAAGAGGTGTGGTAAATGGAAGCAAGAGTAAAGGCAGTTTGTTTGAGTGAAGAAAAGGGAACAACCAAAAAAGTAATTAATAAAGGTGAGCTGCTTGAAAATTATGGGCTTCAAGGTGATGCTCATGCCGGTAAATGGCACCGACAGCTTAGCTTATTAGACAGCAGCAGCATAGATAAGATGCGGGGTCAGGGCTATGAACTCAATTTTGGTGATTTTGCCGAAAACATTACAACTGAAGGTCTAGAGAATTTATTTGAACTCCCTGTGGGTCAGCAGCTCAGAATTAATGGAGAGATTTTACTGGAAATAACTCAGATCGGAAAAAAATGCCACCACGACTGTGAGATCAGGCAGACAATTGGAGACTGTGTAATGCCCAGAGAAGGAGTTTTTGCCAGAGTAATTAAAGGTGGAGAAGTTAAAGCCGGCGATAAAATAGAAATTCTGTAGCCTCAGCTCAGAATAATCATTAAAACAGTGGGGATATAAAATATTTTTGACTAAGATTTGATTTTTTACTGATAATCCCTTACTATTTTATTGGGAAGATCTCTTTCTGGTGAAAAATAACACAATTGATTTTAACCAATAAATTGAATCTATAAGGAGGAATAATTATGGAAATGATAGGAGTCAGCGCTTCTGCCAGTAAGGCTGGTAAGACGACTTTAATTTCCTTAATGTTAGAAGACAGCTGTGCCAAAACAGCAGTTATCAAAACATCGATCAATAATGAACTTGATCAATATAAGGTGATTAATGATCCAAAAATAATTAATCAGGCAGGTACAGATACAGCAAGAGTTGTTGAGCATGGAGCTGATAAAGTAATACTTTTAGAGAGTCCTGCAGCAGAACTGCCGAGTGCCTACCAGCTGGCCCGCAACCTTCTCGATGATGATATAGACAGACTTTTTATCGAAGGAAATACGATTATTAATTTTTTGAATCCGGATCTGCTTTTTTATTTAGAAAATAAAGATGAACCAGAAAAGGAATCAGCTAAAATGGTAAAAAACAGAGCAAATATCAAGATTAACACCAATACCCTACTTTCTGCAGGGAAGCTCAATGGACTGCCCTTTATAATTCAGCCCGAAAAAATGACCTGTTATCAGGCTCATCTCTTAGCTGATTTACTTAAAATGTCTGTTCCTCAGATCGGTAAAATTGTTAAAGAACAGGATGTAAAAATAGTGAAATGTCAGTTGGGTTTATTCTAATCTAAAATGAATGCTGGTACCGGGTACCTGGAAATATTTAGCAAAAACAAATCCTGTTATCAAATAAATTCCAGATATTTCTAAGTACCCGGTACCCTTATTATTTTTTTTGCTAAACTTGACTAAGAGTCGAAAAAGTGATAAATTACATATAGACAAACTAAGGAAGGTGAATATTTTGCGTAGAGCAACTATAACAGGTCTGGGTAAATATCTCCCGGAAAAAGTAATGACAAATCATGATTTAGAAGACATAGTAGATACAAGTGACGAATGGATAAGAACAAGAACAGGAATCGAAAAAAGGAGAATTGCTGCTGATGATCAGGCGGCATCAGATTTAGGAGTTGAAGCTGCAAAAGAAGCATTAAAAGATGCAAAACTTGCTGCAGAAGATTTAGATTTGATTATAGTAGCAACAATTACTCCGGATATGATGTTTCCAGCTACTGCCTGTATTATTCAGGATAAAATAGGAGCCAAAAATGCAGCAGCATTTGATCTAGAGGCCGGCTGCTCCGGTTTTGTATATGGAGTCAGTGTAGCGGCCAATTTTATTGAATCAGGAATGTATGATAATGTGATGGTCATTGGAACTGAGGTGCTTTCCAAAATTTTAAACTGGGAAGACCGAGGTACCTGTGTCTTATTTGGTGATGGAGCTGGAGCAGCAGTTCTTTCGGCTGCAGATAAAGGTGGGATTCTGGCTACTGATTTAGGTTCAGATGGTTCAGGTGCAGATACTTTATATCAGCCAGCTGGAGGTTCAAGACAGCCTGCATCTCATGAGACTATTGATAATGCCGGTCATTATCTCTATATGGAAGGTACCCCAGTCTTTAAATTCGCTGTTAAAACAATGGGGAAAGCTTCACTAAAAGTGCTCAAAAAAGCCGGAGTTAAAAAAGAGGAAGTTGATTTACTTGTTCCTCACCAGGCAAACACCAGAATTATTGGAGCGGCAGCAAAGAGATTAAAGTTATCCGATGATCAGGTTTATGTAAATCTGCCTGAATATGGGAACACCTCAGCTGCTTCAGTCCCAATTGCGCTGGCAGAGGCAAAAGAAAAAGGGAAATTAAATAATGGTGATAAGGTAGTACTGGTAGCTTTTGGTGCCGGTTTAACCTGGGCATCTGCAGTAATGGAGTGGAATGACCTTAAATAATTATTCTAATAAATTATAAAAACTGAAAGAAAAAATAGATTTCTAAATAAATGATTTTAAAAGTAAAATTAATATACTGGAAGATTAAGTGAAAAAAATATTTAACTGGAGGCTTTTCAAATGAGTGACAACTTAGTATTTATGTTTTCAGGACAGGGTTCACAGTATGTAGGTATGGGAAAAGAGCTTTATGAAAACCATGAAGCAGCAAAAAAGGTCTTAGATGAGGCCGATCAGATTCTGGATTTTGATCTTAAAGATATGATCTTTAATGGTCCGGAAGAAGATCTAAATAACACTAAAAACACCCAGCCTGCAATTTATACAGTGAGTGCTATGGTGAAGGCAGTTCTGGCTGAAAATGGACTTGAGCCAGCTGCAGCAGCAGGCCACAGCCTGGGAGAATATTCAGCCCTTCATGCCGCTGGTGTTCTGTCATTTGAAGATGGTTTAAAATTGGTGCGCCGCCGTGGTGAACTGATGGATCAGGCAGATCCAGAAGGTAAAGGGACTATGGCAGCAGTGATTGGACTTGCTGATGAGGAAGTTGAAGCGGTTTTAAATCAGGTTGATGGTATTGTAACAGTAGCTAACTATAATTCTCCCGGTCAGGTAGTTATCTCTGGTGAGGTAGAAGCAGTTGGTAAAGCAGAAGAACTCTTAGCCGAAAAGGGAGCCAAAAGAGTTATTCCCCTTTCAGTTAGTGGAGCATTTCACTCACCCTTAATGGAGCCGGCAAAAGAAGAGCTAAAAAATACAATCGAAGCAGTTGATTTTAATGATGCTCAGATTCCTTTAATTGCCAATGTTACAGCTGATTATGTCAAAGAAAGCAGTGAGATTAAGGCTGCACTGATTAAACAGCTGGATAACAGTGTGCGCTGGGTAGAAACTATTGAGCTTTTTAAAGCTGATGACTACGAAGATTATGTTGAAGTTGGCCCGGGCAGAGTTCTAAAAGGTCTGATGAGAAGAATTGACCGCTCATTAAATGCCTATAATGTTGAAGATGAAAAAAGCCTTAAAAAGACATTAAAGAAATTAAAATAATAAATTTAATCAGATTGATTTAGGAGGAGATTATTTAAATGAGTAAAAGAGTTGTAATTACAGGTGCAGGTGTTGTTCATTCTTTGGGTACAGAATTAGAAGAATTCTGGGAAAATATTAAAGCTGAAAAATCAGGTATCTCTAAAATCGAAAATTTTGATGCTGCCGATTTTCCAAGTCAAATTGGAGCTGAGCTTAAAGATTTTGATCCAGGAGATTACATAGAGCGCAAGGAAGCAAAAAGACTTGCACTTTACAGTCAGTATGCAATTGTTTCAGCAATGAAGGCCTTAGAAAATGCAGGTTTAGAAATTACTGATGAGATTGCTGATCGAACAGGAGTTATAGTTGGTTCCGCTATTGGTGGAATTGAAGTTTTTGAAGAACAGGTAGAAAGACTTCACAGCCGGGGACCGAGAAGAGTTAGTCCTTTCTTTATTCCAATGATGATTTCTAACATGGCTGCCGGTAATGTTGCTATTTATTCCGGGGCAAAGGGGCCAAATATGAATACTGTAACAGCATGTGCATCAGCTACTACAGCAATTGGCGAGGCTTTTGAGACAATTAAGAGAGGTGCCGCTGATATAATGATTGCTGGAGGTACAGAAGCTTCGATTACACCTTCTGCAGTTGCAGGTTTTGGTAATATGAAAGCTCTCTCAACCAGAAATGATGAGCCTGAGAAAGCAAGCCGTCCTTTTGATAAGGATAGAGATGGCTTTGTTATCGGTGAAGGTGCCGGTATTATGATTTTAGAGACTTTAGAAAGTGCTAAAAAGCGGGGAGCTAATATCATTGCTGAGGTTGTTGGTTATGGTGCTTCCGGTGATGCTTACCATATTACATCTCCAGCTCCAGAGGGAGAAGGTGCTGTTAGAGCTATGAAGGCAGCAGTTGAAAGAGCAGGTATGAAGCCTGAAGAAATCAATTATATTAATGCCCATGGTACATCAACACCTTTAAATGATCAGTACGAATCAACAGCGATCAAAAAGCTATTTGGTGATCATGCTTATAAGCTGAAAGTTTCATCTACCAAGTCAATGACCGGTCACTTACTTGGTGCTGCTGGTGGAGTTGAAGCAATTATTTCTGCTATGGCAGTTAAAGAAAATGTTGTACCTCCTACTATGAATTTTGAAGAAGGAGGCGAAGGCTGTGACCTTGATTATCAGCCAAATAAAGCAGGAGAAGCTGAAATTAATGCTGCTTTAAGTAATTCCTTTGGTTTTGGTGGTCAGAATGCCTGTATTGTAATTAAAAAATATAAGTAATAATAGATATACTCTTGTACCAGGTTCAAAACCCCCGTTTTGAACCTGGTACAAGTAAATGAATTCACAAATAAAATTATTTTTAATGAGATCTGCCTGGCGGCAGGTCTTTTTTCTATTTAGGCATTATTCTCTAAAAATATGTTGTAATTTTCAGAAATATATTATATTATTGTTATATAGTTAAATTATATTTAATTTTTTAATTTAAAATTAATATTTATCTGGAGGTTATAGGATGAGACTGACAATTGCTTTAGGTGGAAATGCAATTTTAAAACCAGGACAGAAAGGAACAGCAGCTGAACAGATGAACAATGTTTATCAGAGTTGTTTACAGATTGGAGAATTAGCTGCCTCAGGCCATGAAATTGTAATTACCCATGGAAATGGACCACAGGTTGGGAATATATTATTACAGCAGGCTGCCGCCAGCAAGATTCCGGCACTGCCCCTTGATTTTTGTGGAGCTCAAACCCAGGGATTTATAGGTTATATGATTCAGAACAGCCTTTTAAATGTTTTTAAAGATAAAAATATTAAACTACATAGTACTTCAGTAGTAACTCAGGTTTTAGTTGATCAGGATGATCCTGCCTTTGATACCCCTTCAAAACCTGTTGGACCTTTTTTTGATAAAGCACATGCTAAAAAACAGGAAAAAGAAAAGGGAGAAAAATGGGTGGAAGACAGCGGCCGCGGCTGGAGAAGAGTTGTACCATCACCGCAGCCACTTAAAATAATGGAAAAAGATTTAATTAATGATTTAATCGAAAATAAGAGGATTGTCATTGCTGCTGGAGGAGGCGGAATTCCAGTAGTAGAAAAGGAAAACGAATTAAAGGGTGTTGAGGCAGTTATTGATAAGGATCGGGCCGGCTGCATTCTGGCTCAGAATACAGACTCTGATTTCTTTTTAATTTTAACAGATGTAGATAATGTGATGATAAATTATGGTACAGCTGAAGAAAAGGCTCTGGGCGAAATTACAATTGAAGAAATCGAAAAACATCTATCTGAAGGACAGTTTGGCAGAGGAAGTATGGCACCTAAGGTAGAATCAGCAGTCAAATTTGTAAGAGAAGGTGGAAAAAAAGCTGTAATTACCTCTTTAAATAAAGTTAGCGGGGCTGTAAAAGGTGAGGCTGGAACAATAATTGTTAAATAATGATTTTGTGGAGGGAGTTGATTTTAAATTGACTCCCTTTTTAACATGGTTTATGCAGTCTTATTATCCTGAGTCTTTGTATTCACTAATTTAAATTGATAAAAATATATCAATTGCCTTTACATTAGAGAAATATAATGCTATGATTTTAACAGATTATTTTTTTATACTTTTTTGCAACCGGTTGCAAAAATTAAAAAGTGGGGAATAATAAATGGAAATTAAAATGTCTGATATTGCAGAAATGGCAGGAGTTTCAAAATCAACAGTTTCTCGTGCCCTAAAAAATGACTGCAGAGTCAAAGAAGAAACCAAAAATAATATTCTAAAGATTGCCAGAAAATATAACTATCAGCCAAATAAAGTTGCTCAGGCACTTGCAGAAAAAAACACTAAGATTATAGCTGTGATTTTACCTTCAGCTCCACGATCCGTTTCAGACCCCTTTTTTCTGGAATTTCTGCATGGAGTTAATAATGCAGCCTATCAGCAGGGGTACAGTCTAACTATTCCACCAGTTGAAAAAGAAAACTTTGCATCTTTTAAAGAAATTAATCAAAAAATAAATTTTGATGGGGTTATCCTAACCGAACCTCAACTCAATGATCCGCGAATAAAATATCTTCAAGAAAATAAAATACCTTTTGTTTTTAATGGCAATCCCATGGCTGATAGAGATATTTCCTGGGTTGATACAGATAACCAGTTGGGGGCTTATCAGGCTGTAGATTATTTAATAAAAAAGGGCCACAAAAAAATTGCCACAATAACAGGTCCTTTAAATTTGGTGGCTGGTAAATACAGGTTAGAAGGTTATCTTCAGGCTTTAAAGGAGAATAATCTTCAGCTAAATGAGGATTGGATTATCGAATCTGATTTTACAGAAAAAGGAGCCCACTTAGCTGCCAAAAATTTGATCAAAGATTATAATGAAATTTCAGCAGTTTTTGCTGCTAACGATTTAATGGCACTTGGAATTATTAAGTCTCTGAAAGATGCAGGGATTAGAATTCCTGAGGATCTTTCGCTAATTGCCTTTGATTCAATTAAAATGGGCGAATATATAGAGCCGCCATTAACAACTATTAAAAACACAGGACTGGAAAAGGGAGAAAAAGCTGTCGAGCTCCTGATTAAAATAATTGAAAATCAGGATCTGGCAGGGAAACATATTTTATATCCTCCTGAATTAGTGGTCAGAGATTCAGTTCAGGACATAAATTAAATCTTTCTTCTCACATTAAATTGAAATTATTCCTAAAAAAATATATAATCAACCTGAGGTCAATTATTTTATTTTTTAAGGAAAGAAGGTAATTTTAAAATATGAAAGTATATGCTCTTGTTGGACCCAGTGGAACAGGGAAAAGTCACCGGGCAGTTTTGCTGGCAAATCAGTATCAGATTCCACTGATAGTTGATGATGGACTTTTAATCTATGCCGGTAAAATTATGGCGGGAAGCTCTGCCAAAAGAGAAGAAAGTAAAATGGGAGCCATCAGACGGGCTTTATTTTTTGATGAAAAACAAACGGAAGAAGTTAAAAAATGTCTAAAAAAACTTAATGAAGATAAAATATTAATTCTGGGAACTTCAACTGGAATGGTCGAAAGAATTGATGAAAGACTTGAACTTGGAGGAATTGATCAGTATATTGATATTAAAGATATTTCTTCAGCAGAGGAAATAGAAAAAGCACTTTCAGTACGCAACAATGAGGGAAAACACGTAATTCCAGTGCCGACAATTGAGGTTGAGCAGGATTTTTCCGGTTATTTACTCCACTCTTTAGAACTCTTTTTTAAAAAAGACAATCAGACTGTCAGACATGAAAAAAGTATTGTTCGGCCAAGGTTCAGCTTTTACGGGAATTTAAGTATTAGTAACCGGGTTCTGGTTGATCTAATTGAATATTTGATTAATAAATATCCTAAAATAACCGAGTTTAAAAAAGTTAAAGTTGAAGAAACAAATAACCAGTTATTTATCAATTTATCCCTGGAGATTGTCTATGGCATCAAAATTAGAAAATTTATTAAAGAATTTAAAGCAGCTTTAAAAGAACACCTGGAAAATAATACAGGAATTAATGTTAAAGAAATTAATATAGAAGTATATTCTCTCAAAGTGAGGGAATAAAAATTTAAGGAGGGGACTTGATTTGAGAACATATCACGCCAGAAAAATGGATAAAGAGGCAATTTATCCTTCTCAGGCCTGGAAAATTACTGAGGAAGAATTTCTCTTAGACCACAACCACCACAATGAGGCTATTTTTACTCTGGGTAATGGTTATATGGGACTGCGGGGAACTCTGGAAGAAGATTATCCGGGGAGTGAAGATACTTCAACTCCAGGTTTTTATATTAATGGAGTTTATGCGTCAGAAAAAATAATGTATGGAGAAGAAGCTCCGAATTTACCCCAAAATGGTCAGACAATGGTTAATTTAGCTGACTGGAGTGAAATTAATCTCTATATTAACGAAGAAAAATTAAATTTATTAAAGGGACAGATCTTAGATTACAAACGCGAATTGGACCTGCAGCAGGGGGTTTTAAGGCGTAAAATTCTCTGGGAAGACCGCCAGGGAA
Organism: Halanaerobium saccharolyticum; assembly: GCF_003053565.1. Lineage (GTDB taxonomy): Bacteria > Bacillota > Halanaerobiia > Halanaerobiales > Halanaerobiaceae > Halanaerobium > Halanaerobium saccharolyticum_B. Next base: position 40,276 of record NZ_QAXS01000002.1, read on the forward strand.
GAAAGATAGAGGTTAAAATTACACGTTTAATTTCTTTAAGCAGGGAACATATTGGGGCTATCAGATATCAGTTTAAAGCGATAAACTTTTCCGGTAAGATCAGTGTTAATTCTGCTGTCAATGGAGATGTCAGCAACCACCACCACCTGCGGGATAAAAAAGCTTTAGAAGTCATAGAAAGCGAAGTTGATACCAATACCGGCCATCTTTTACATAGAGTTAAAAGCACAAACTTTAAGGTTGCCTATGTGGTAGAACATCTGCTTGATGAGCGCTCTAAGGATAACGCGGAGGTTAAAAAAAGATCATCCGATAACCGGGTTGACTGGATTTTTGACATCAGTGCAGTTGAGGGTGAAGAATATACAATCGATAAAATTGTTGGGGTCAATCACAGTCAGGAAGAGGGCGAAAACCCTCTCAGTGATGCTAGAGCTTCAGCTGCCAGAGCTTCAATTACCGGTTTTGAAAACCTGGTCGAAGAACAGGCAGAATTTATGTCAGGTTACTGGCAGGATGTAGATGTTAAAATTGATGGAGATGATTCGCTGCAGCAGGCATTTAGATTCAATGCTTTTCATATTCTGCAGGCTACAGGTAAGGATGGTCAGACAAGTGTAGCTGCCAAGGGAATTAGTGGTGAGTATTATGAAGGTCATTATTTCTGGGATACAGAAAGTTATATACTGCCCTTTTATGCTTTTCAGCGGCCGGAAGTAGCAAGAAATTTGCTGCTCTTTAGATATAATACTCTAGATAAAGCTCGAAAAAACGCTGAGCGGATGAAGCTTAATGGTGTATTATTCCCCTGGCGAACAATTAACGGAGAAGAGGCATCCGGCTTTTTTATGGGCTCAACCGTACAGTATCATATCAATGCTGATATTGCCTATGCTGTTAATCTCTATTACCAGGTAAGCAGGGACCAGGAGTTTATTGAAAATTACGGTCTGGAAATTTTAATTGAAACAGCTCGGATGTGGCTCAGCCTGGGCAGCTATATTCCAATGAAGAATAATCAATTCTGCTTCAATGTAGTCTGCGGTCCGGATGAATATAAACCCGGTGTAAACAATAATGCCTACACTAATTATATGGCTAAATTTAATCTGGATACAGCGGTTAAAATGGCTGAGATCATTAAAGAAAGAGCGCCTGAAAAATACAAAAGACTCTCAGAGCGGATAGGATTAACCGAAAATGAAATTAAAGAGATGAAGGAAATTAAAGAAGATATTTATCTGCCGCACAATGAGGAATTAGAAATCACCCCTCAGGATGACTCATTTCTTTATAAGAATCCAATTGAGGTAGATAATATACCTGATGCTGAATTGCCTCTGGTTAAAAACTGGCATCCGCTGATTATCTGGCGCTATCAGGTGATCAAACAGGCTGATGTGATACTATTGATGCTCCAGCTTGGGGATCAGTTTGGCCGTGATTTAAAGATTAGAAATTATGATTATTATGAACCCAAAACTACCCATGATTCATCTCTATCTCCGGCAATTTACAGTATTCTGGCCTCAGAGATAGGTTACAAAAATCAGGCCTATAATTACTTTATGCAGACTGCTCGCCTTGACCTGGATGATTATAATGAAAATGCCTATCAGGGAGTTCATACTGCCTGTATGGGTGGAACCTGGCTGGCTCTGGTGCAGGGTTTTGGTGGGATGAGAATGTTTAATGGTAAATTATACTTCCATCCTCATCTGCCGGACGGCTGGAATGAATATCAATTTAGACTCCGTTTTAAGGGAAGTCAGATTGAGGTTACAGTTAAAGAAAATCAGGTTAAATATATGCTGATTTCCGGGGATAAAGTAGAATTCAAGCACTATGATCAGCTGATTGTTCTGGAAGAAAGTAATTTAAGTCAGGAAGTAGAAATACAATAAATTTAAAAAAGCAGGTGTGATAAAATGGATTTTAAAAAAAAGATATATATACTGCTTGCAGTTGGAATTTTCTTTTTATCACTCTCTGGAATACTTATTAAAATAGTTTCAGCACCACCGCTGATAACTGCCTTTTACAGAATGTTATTTACAGTTCTGCTTTTAAGTCCTTATTTCTTTTTCAAACATAAAAGCAAGGCACGTTATTTTCTGGATTACCGACCTTTACTGGTCGGTTTTCTCTTAGCGGTTCATTTTATTTTGTGGATTAGTTCTATTCAGTATACTGATATTTCCAATTCAGTTATTTTTGTGGCCCTGCAGCCGCTGTTCACAATTATTTTAGAGTATTTGTTTGCCAGAGAAGATTTGAAAGAAGGAGCAGTCATCGGGATTATTATGGCAGTTATTGGCAGTACAGTTATTAGTATTGGAGATTTATATCAGTTGGGGGATAAGCTTTTTGGTAATTTTCTTGCTCTTTCGGCAGCTTTATTTGCCTCCTCCTATCTTTTTATCGGCAGAGGGGTGCGAAAAAAACTTGATTATTTTCCCTACCTCTATATTTTATATACATATGCCGCCATATTTTTAGGAATCGGTGTTTATCTATTTGATATTCCTTTTACCGGTCACGGCTTAAATAATTATCTGCTCTTTTTGGCGCTGGCTGTTGGACCGACTCTGATTGGGCATTCAATTCTCAATTATGCAGTTCGCTATCTCTCAACATCTATTGTTTCTTTATCAATCCTGGGAGAGCCAATTTTAACCACCTTTTTAGCCTGGTTAATCTTAAATGAACAGGTAAGACTGACAACTATGATTGGAGGCGCTTTTATTCTGGGAGGAATTTATCTAGCCTCTGTCTATAATAACCATCAAAAACGGAGGCGGAGTGAGTTAAATGAGGCTCAGAGTTAATTTATGGCTTAAATTAACTCTGTTAGTCATTAATAAACTTCTGCATCTTAAACTGAAATTATTTATTTGTCTGACTGGACATTTTATGGCTTAACATATAAAATAATAGTTGAGAAAACTTTATTTAATTCTGGGAGGGATAAATTTTGTTAAAAGAAGTTGCAAATACAGTAAGAGGATTATCTGCAGACATTGTAGAAAAGGCAAATTCTGGTCATCCAGGAATGCCGATTGGCTGTGCTGATATTGGTGCCCTATTATTCGGAGAAGTAATGGATATGGATGCTTCAAAATCAGACTGGCCGGATAGAGATCGTTTTGTACTGTCAGCAGGACATGGATCAGCATTTTTATACTCATTTTTACACCTAAAAGGTTATGATCTTTCCATGGAGGACCTGAAAAACTTTAGACAGCTCCATTCTAAAACACCAGGTCACCCCGAGTATGGAGAAACAGATGGAGTAGAGACCACAACCGGACCCTTAGGCCAGGGCTTTACCAATGCAGTTGGAATGTCATTAGCCGAAAAGATGCTGGCAGAAAAATATAACACAGAAGAACACACAATTGTAGACCACTATACCTACACAATTATGGGTGATGGCTGTATGATGGAGGGTATCACCTCTGAGGCAGCATCACTGGCCGGACATTTAGGTCTTGATAAGTTAATTGCAATCTATGATGATAATGATATTTCTATTGCCGGCAGCACCAATCTGTCCTTTACCGAATCAGTAGCCGACCGCTTTAAGGCTTTTGGCTGGCAGGTAATAGAAAATGTAGACGGACACAATATCGATCAGCTAAGAGATGCGATCAACCAGGGTAAATCTGATAAAGACAGACCGACCTTAATTATGGCTAAAACTCATATCGCCTTAGGAGCACCAAACAAGCAGGATACAGCAGATGCTCACGGTGCACCTTTAGGAGAAGATGAGATCAAAGGCTTAAAAGAAAAGTTTGGACTGCCTCTAGACAAGAAATTCTATGTTTCAGATGAGGTCAAAGAATTCTTCCGCAAGCAGGCGGCTGAGATGCAGGATAAAAGACTGGAATGGGAAGCAGAGTTTAAAGCCTGGGCTGAAGCAAACCCTGGACTGAAAAAAGAATGGGATCAGGCAATGAGCCTCAAACTTCCTGTTGACTTAAAAGAAGAAATTATGGACTTAGAGATAGAAGCTCCAATAGCTACCAGAAAATCAGCTGGAGCAGCTTTAAGCAAAGTATTTGAAGTAGTACCTTATTTAGTTGGTGGTTCAGCAGACTTAGCTCCTTCAACTAAAACCTATAACGGAGAATACGGAGAGGTGCAGAAAGGTAACTACTCCGGCCGCAACTTCCGCTTTGGTGTCAGAGAACACGCGATGGGAGCCATTGTTAATGGTATTTCCTTACACCAGGGCCTAAGACCATTTGCAGCAACCTTCTTAACCTTTGCTGATTATATGCGTCCGGCAATCAGACTGGCAGCTTTAATGAAGCAGCCTGTAATCTATGTCTTTACTCATGATTCAGTCTTTGTTGGAGAAGATGGACCAACCCATCAGCCGATAGAGCATGTTGAATCCTTAAGAATTATCCCCGGACTTAAAGTTTTAAGACCTGGAGACGAAGAAGAAGCCAAGGCTGCCTGGGTAGAAGCCCTGGAAACAACAGACCAGCCAACAGCTCTAATTCTAACCAGACAGAACTTAAAGCATATCGAAAAATATCAGGGTCTGGATAACTTCAACAATGGCGGCTACTTTGTCAGCAAACCAGAAGATGCAGATACAATGATCTTTGCCAGCGGTAGTGAAGTTAACCTGGCAGAAGAGAGTGCTAAACTTCTTGCAGAAAAAGGTATCAAAGCTGCAGTAGTATCAGTACCAGAAAGAAGAAAGTTCGAAGAATATGCAGCAGATCATAAGCTGCCAGAAGTTAAGTTAAGAGTAGCAGTCGAAGCAGGAGTAACAACTGGCTGGTACAAAATTGTTGGTAGAGACGGCCTGGTTATCGGACTTGACCGCTTTGGTTTAAGTGGAAAAGGTCAGGAAGTTGGAGAAGAATTAGGCTTTAAAGCAGAAAAAGTTGCAGCAGAGATTGAAGCAGCTTTAAAATAGTATAATATAAGTACTAGAAAAATTAATATTTAATCAGGATTGAGTAAATGAAAAAATCCGTCCAGAGCAGATCAGTTAGCTGATCAGTTGGGCGGATTTTCTTCCTTTTAGCTGATGGTTTTTATTTTTATAAACCACTTTCAAGTTTAATTAAATATAATACCAGTTTAAAAGTGCTATTACTGCTCCCAGCAGAACTCCAGCAAATACTTCAAAAGGAGTATGGCCGATTAATTCTTTTAAATCTTCTTTGATCAACAGCTGTCTCTCTTTGACAGAGGATTTATTTTCAAGGTGTTTGATCAGATTGTTTAAGACATTTGCCTGCTGGCCTACTGCCCGCCGGACACCACTGGCATCATAAGTTACAATTAAAGCGAAAACAGTTACAATGGCAAAAAGGTCAGAAGAAAAGCCGTGTTTTAAGCCAACTGTAATTGTGAGAGCTGAAACAAAAGAAGAGTGAGAGCTGGGCATTCCTCCAGAAGTGAAAAAGGTATAAAAATTCATTGGTCTAATAAAAAATATTTTTAAAAATTGAGCTGCAAAAAGCGAAAAAATTGATACTCCCAGTAATGACATGTGATCTCCCCCAAATAGTTAGATATTAATTTTTGTTCTTTTCTCCATTTTTGTGTATAATAATAATAGTGCCTTAATATATTTTATCTTAAAAATGCTATTTAATGCAAATATAGAACTGGAGGAAATTATGGATCCTTTTAAATATATAAATTCTTTATCGCTGTTTGGAAGCGAAGCCGGCTATAAACCGGGCCTGGAGCGGATCAGAAAATTACTGAAGTATCTAGGAAACCCGCAGCGTGATTTAGATGTAATACACATTGCAGGGACAAATGGTAAAGGTTCAACTGCAGCTATTTTAGAACGAATTTACAGAGAAGCAGGTTATAAAACTGCTCTTTACAGCTCACCTCATTTTTTTCATTTTAATGAGCGGATTAAAATAAACGGCAGGCCCTGTTCGACCTATGAACTGGAAGAAATCACTGCTGAAGTTAAACTGGCAGCTGAAAAATTGAAAGAGCAGACCGGGGTAGAAGCCAGTTTTTTCGAAATTGTAACTGCCACCGCTTTCAAATATTTTAAACAGCATGACCCAGAAATAGTAATTCTGGAAACCGGACTCGGAGGCAGGCTTGATGCTACTAATATTGTTAAAAAACCACTTTTATCGCTGATTACCAATATCAGTCTGGAACACCGGGAATTTCTGGGAGACACAATTGCTGAAATAGCAGCTGAAAAAGCAGGAATCATCAAAGAAAATTCTAAAGTAATTACGGCTATTGAGCAGCCTGAAGCACTCCGTGTGATCCAAAATAAAGCTCGAGCTAAAAATTCAAAGTTTATTGCTTTAAGTAAGGAATATGATTTAATTAAGAGCAGTGGTAATCTAAGAGAAAATATTATCCATTTAAAAAGAAAAGGGAAAAATAAAGCTGAATATCGACTATCACTTTTGGGCGAACATCAGGCTGTAAATACTGCGCTGGCTTTAAGGTCTGTAGAAGAATTATCAGACTCCTATCCGGTGGAAAAAAATGAAATTAAGCGGGCTCTGGCGGATATTTACTGGCCGGGGAGAATGGAGAAAATTTATGAGAACCCTCTGATCATTCTGGATGGTGCCCATAATCCAGCAGCGTTTAGAGAACTGCTTAAAAATATTAGCAGTTCTAAATCTGAATATAAAGAGCTGCATTTTGTTTTTTCTGTTCTTAAAGATAAGGACCTTGCTGCTATTTTAACAGAATTTATTAATTATAATCTCAGCCCAAAATTTTATCTGGCTGAAAATAACTCTTTTAGGACAATTAAAATTGAAGATTTAGCTGAGCAGGTTAAATCGAAAAAATTTGAATATCAGATCTATAATAATTTATCCAATGCCAGTCGAGCAGCTTTTGAGAATGCTGAAAAAGCTGATTTAATTGCTGCAGCTGGCTCATTCAATACAGTTTTTGAAGCTGGAGTTGAATTTATGTCAAATAATATTAGAGGTGGAGAAAATGAATAAAAAAGAAAATGGATTTTCTTTAGTTGTGGTAGTTATTTTTATGTCAATAGCTGCTCTATTTATTGGTTATCTAACCGGAAGCTATTTGATTTCTTTTCTGGTAGAGGAGGATGAGTCTCCAGAAATGGCAGACCAGGCACAGAATCCGCCTGCTGTCACTCAGGAGCCGCAGGAAGAAAGCAAGCCGGAATCAGAAGAAGTAAATAACAGTCAAAATAATCTCACCGCACCTACAGAAGAAGAACAGCAGATTGCTGTTGAGCAGGCAGGCCAAAGTCAAACTGAGACAGCTGCTCCAGAACCAGAGCAGAGTCCAGAAGAAACAACTGCTGATAATTCTACCCCAAATAGTGAAGAGCCAGGTGGCTTTGGGGTCCAGATTGGAGCTTTTTCCAATTATAATAATGCTCTAACAGTAAAAGAAACAGTTTCAGAGCTTGGCTATCAGGTTTTAATTACAGATAGCAGTCCTCATCAGGTTCAGGTAATTGGCTATAAAAATAGAGATGAGGCCGAATCTGCAGCTGCTGATCTGGAGGAAGAAGGATATCCTGGATTCATAGTCATTCGTGAATAAAATCTTTTTCTCAAATAGTGTTGTTCTTATTTAACAATTAGTATATAATAATTTATGGTTTGCATTCTAAATTTAAATTTATAGTAAATTTTTCAATTATAAATTTTCTTAGAAAAAATATATAAGGGGTGAAATTATATAGTGAAGGCTTTGACTTTTAAACAGGGTATACATCCTGAATATAACAAGGATTTAACCAAGGATAAACCCTTAAAAAATGCTAAACGTCCTGAGGAAGTTATTATTCCTCTAAAACAGCACATAGGTGCACCGCTGAAGGTACTTGTCAGCAAGGGTGATCAGGTTGATATGGGCCAGAAAATTGCTGATAGTGACAGTTTTGTCTGTGCTCCTATTCATGCTTCTGTCTCTGGGACAGTAAAAGAAATTAGAAAAGTAACAGATCCAGGTGGAAATATTGTAGATGCTGTAGTTATTGAGGCAGCCGAAGAAGATTTTCTTAATTCTGGTCTGGAAAAACATGAGAGTTTAGATCAGCTCGATGCAGCTCAAATTAGAAAAATCATCAGAGAGGCAGGAATAGTAGGTATGGGTGGAGCGATGTTTCCAACTCATGTTAAGGTGTCAGTTCCTGATGATAAAAATGTTGATTATGTGATTTTAAATGGAGCAGAATGTGAGCCTTATCTAACAGTTGACCATCGAGTAATGGTGGAGAGGCCTAAGAGTATTGTTTTTGGTTTAAAAGCTTTAATGAAGGCTGCAAGTGCGCCCAAAGGAATTATTGGAATTGAGGAAAATAAACCTGAGGCAATCGAAAGTATGCAGGATGCAGTTAAAGATGAAGAAAATATTGAAGTTCAGGCTTTAGAAACAAAATATCCTCAGGGTGGAGAAAAAATGCTGATTGAAGCGATACTCGGCAGAGAAGTTCCAGCCGGTGGCCTGCCGCTTGATGTTGGGGTTGTTGTTAATAATACTTCAACAGCTGCTGCAGTTGCTGATGCAATTAGAGACGGAAAGCCACTTTATGAAAGATCTATTTCAATTACAGGTAGGGGAATAAATTCTCCTCAAAATTTAATTTATCGAATTGGTACCAATATTGGTGACCTTGTTGAAGAAGCAGGCGGCTTAAAAGAAGATGCTGCCAAAGTGATAACAGGTGGACCAATGATGGGAGCAGCTCAGAAGCATTTAAATATTCCGGGAGTTAAAGGAACTTCTGGTATTCTTGTTTTAGTTAGAGATGAGGTTGAAGATTATGAACCATCTCCCTGTATTAACTGTGCAAAATGTGTGGATGCCTGTCCGATGTTTTTGATGCCGACTCAGCTGGTTAATTATGCAAAAAATGATATGGTAGATGAACTGGAAGAATGGCAGGTATTAAGCTGTATTGAATGTGGATCCTGTTCCTTTGTCTGTCCGGCTAAAATACCTCTGGTACATCATCTGCGTCTGGGTAAGGCACAGGTAATGGCGAAAAAAAGAGAAGAGAATTAAGGAGGATAATCAATAATGAATAATGAACTAATTGTAACATCCTCACCACATGTCAGAGCCCGTGATTCAGTTCAAAAAATCATGTGGTCAGTTGTTATTGCTCTGCTGCCAGCAGTTTTTGCTGCGGTTTATTTCTTTAAAGCAAGAGCGATTTCAGTGATTCTGACAGCTGTTGCTGGTGCGGTTTTAACAGAATACATATTTCAAAAAATAAGAAATAAAAAAATTGCGGTTAAGGATGGGAGTGCGGTTGTAACTGGATTACTTCTGGCACTGACTCTGCCACCTTCTATACCACTCTGGACAGCTTTTTTTGGTTCAGTGGTAGCAATTGGACTTGGAAAACAGGTTTTTGGTGGGATTGGTCAAAATCCATTTAACCCTGCTTTAGTGGGTAGAGCTTTTCTAACAGCAGCCTATCCAGTTTTAATGACAACCTGGACTGTAGATGGTGTTTCTTCTGCAACTCCTTTAAGTCAGATGAAGATGGATGGAATTGCAACTGATACCTGGAATCTTTTTGTCGGACAAATTGGTGGTTCTTTAGGAGAAACATCTGCTTTAGCTCTATTATTAGGTTTTGCCTACCTTCTTTATAAGGGCTATGTTAACTGGAGAATTCCTCTGGCAATGGTGGGAACAGTGTTTTTAGGTACTTTTGCCTTTGGTGTAGATCCGATTTTCCATCTTTTTGCCGGTGGTTTAATGCTGGGTGCCTTATTTATGGCAACAGATATGGTTTCCAGTCCAACAACAAAGTTGGGACGCTGGATTTTCGGTATCGGAGCCGGTCTTCTGGTAGTAATTATCAGACTCTGGGGTGGATATCCAGAAGGTGTAATGTACAGTATTTTATTAATGAATACAGCAGTTCCTTTAATTAACAGATATACCAGACCTCGCAGTTTAGGAGAGGTGAGATAAATGGAAAAAAATAGCACAAAAAAATTAGTTTTAACTTTAGCTACTATAGGTATTATTTCTGCTTTACTGCTGACTTTTGTTTATGAGTGGACAACACCTTATATTCAGGCCAATCAGGCTGAAGCCAGAAAACAGGCGATAAATGAGGTTCTGCCTGATGTAGCAGAAGTAGAAGAGGTAGAGAAGAACGGAAATATATTTTATGAAGGCTATGATGCTCAGGGTGAGCAGATCGGTGTCGCTTTCCAAAATAGCGGTGGCGGCTATAATGGTGCCATTGAGATCATGATCGGTGTTGACCCGGAAAGCGATAAAATTTATAAGATTAGTGTCTTAAATCACCAGGAAACACCGGGTCTGGGTGCCAGAATAACAGAGAGTGAGTTTAAGTCCAACTTTGAAGACAAGCCTTTTGGAGATTATAATGTTGTAAAAACTCCTCCCTCTGAAGAAATGCAGGTTCAGGCTATTGCAGGAGCAACGATTTCTTCAGAAAGTGCGACCAGAATTATTGAAGATGCTTTAGAAAAAATTAATTCAGCTTATGGAGGTGGGAATTAATGTCTTTAGATTTTAAACAGATAGTTTCAGATTTTAAAAATGGCCTCTGGGCTGAAAATCCAATTATTAGACTTGTAATTGGTATGTGTCCAACCCTTGCTGTAACTAATACTTCAGCAAATGGACTGGCAATGGGACTGGCAACTTCTTTTGTGTTGATTATGTCCGAAATAGTAATTTCTTTAATAAAAAAATTAATTCCGGCTAATGTGCGGATTCCAAGTTACATACTTATTATCGCTACTTTTGTAACCTTTACAGATTACTTTTTAAAGGCATTTTTCCCGGGGATAGCTGCCTCACTCAGTATTTTTATTCCGCTGATTGTAGTTAACTGTCTGATCTTAGGTCGCCAGGAAGCTTTTGCTTCTAAACATTCGACCCCGCGAGCTATTGCAGATGGAATTGGGATGGGCTTAGGTTTCACCTGGGTTCTGACTCTGCTGGGAATGATTAGAGAGTTTTTTGGTATGGGCTCAATGTTTGGGGTACAGTTACTGGGAGAATGGTATCGTCCAATGGTAATTATGGTACTACCTGCTGGAGCTTTTATTACTTTAGGAATTTTAGTTGGAATTATGAATCAGATCAGCAGGGAGGGTAAATAATGGAAGAATTCACACAGATATTATTATTATTTATCAGTACTGTTTTAATCAATAACTTTATCCTGGTTAGATTTTTAGGGATCTGTCCCTTTTTAGGTGTGTCAAAACAGGTGGAAACAGCATTCAGTATGGGGCTTGCTACAACCTTTGTTATGACCCTGACTGCAGCTGCAACCTGGTTGATCAACACTTTTATTTTAGAAGCATTTAACTTACCATTTCTGCAGTATGTTTCCTTTATTATTGTAATTGCTTCTTTAGTACAGTTTGTTGAAATGTTTATTAAGAAAACAAGTCCGGTTTTATATAAAGCTTTAGGTATTTTCCTGCCCCTAATTACCACCAACTGTGCAATTATGGGACTGGCTTTACTGATTCCATTAAACGGCTACAGTTTTATTGCCAGTGTTGTTTTTGGTTTCGGTGCTGGTGTAGGTTTTACCTTAGCGATAGTTTTAATGGCTGGTTTAAGAGAAAAATTAGAATTTGGCGATGTACCGGGAGTATTAAAAGGTGTTCCAGTTACCCTGATTATAGCGGGTATTATGGCAATGGCTTTTATGGGCTTTTCCGGTCTCATCTCAATGTAGTGGAGGTGGCAGTAAATTAAATGAATCCAACATATTTATATTCTTTAATTAGTATGGGAGGAATTGCAGCCTTTTTAGCGGCTGGCCTGGGATTTGCTTCAGAACATTTTAAAGTTGAGCAGGATCCAAGAGTCGGTAAAGTTGAGGATGCACTTCCCGGAGCTAACTGTGGAGCCTGTGGTTATGCAGGTTGTGAGGCTTTTGCCGAAGCAGTAGTTAATGGAGAGGCACCAGTAGGAGGCTGTCCTGTTGGTGGAGATAATGTAGCATCAAATATCGCAGATATTATGGGAGCTGATGCAGGTAGTTCTGATAAAGTAGTTGCTGAATTACTCTGTGGTGGCGGTATTAAAGAAACAACTAAATCTGGAAAATATCAGGGAATTGAAACCTGTAAAGCCGCTCATTCAGTTAATGGTGGCGAAAAAGAATGTCAGTACAGCTGCCTTGGTTTTGGTGATTGTGAGGTCGTCTGTCCCTTTGATGCTATTGAGATGAGTGAAAACGGTTTGCCACAGATAGACTATGATAAATGTACAGGCTGCGGCAAATGTGTAGAAGAATGTCCGCGTAATGTCTTAATTCTGGCACCTTTATCAGGTCAGACTCATATCAGATGTTCATCTCACAATACTGGTAAAATTGTCCGTAAAACATGTGAGGTTGGCTGTATCGGATGCAGTCTCTGTGCTAAGGTCTGCCCGGTTGATGCAATAGAGATGAAGGATAATCTGGCAGTGATCGATTACGAAAAATGTGTTAACTGTGGTAAATGTGCAGAAAAGTGTCCAACAGGAACAATTGAATTTCAGGGAAGATGGATAGAAAAAGTTGAAATCAATGATAAATGTGTGGGCTGTACTCTCTGTGCTAAAGCATGTCCGGTTGACTGTATCGATGGAGAAGTTAAAAAGCTCCACGAAATTGATCAGGAGAGATGTATTCAGTGTGGGCTCTGTTATGAAGCCTGTAATGTTGACGCAGTTGATGTTTTTTATAAAGATGAAAATTAATAATTAATTGCTTTTAAACCCGCCTTTTAAAAGGGCGGGTTTTTGACTTTGCTCAGAGTGTGGACATCAGAGGTAAAAGATGTTAAAATATATAGTAATGGTAGTAAAAAAGAAATCAGTGGTGAATTTAATTGAAAATAAATGATATTTTAACATTATATGATAAAATTTTGATTGGCTTTGTAATTATTTTAAGCCTTATTTTATTGTTGATTCCTTTCTATTATTTTGGCTCACCTGCTGAAGGTGAAGAACTGATTTTAAAGGTGCAGCAGGGAGATGAATTGATTAAAACTGTTGCGGTGGCCGATAGTTATGATGAGCCAATAGTTTTTGAAGTTGAAGGGCCAATTGGAATCCACACAATAGAGGTTAATCAGGGTCGAGTTAGAGTTCAGGAGGCACCGGCTGATGATCCGCTCAAAATCTGCGAAAAAACAGGCTGGGTTGACAGGGAAGGACCAATTATTGTCTGTGTACCTAATTCTCTAAGCCTCTGGCTGGAAAGTACAAACTCAGACATAGATGGGATGAGCTGGTAGGATGAAAAAAACTAAAAAAATAGTAGTCATTTCATTGTTAATTTCTCTGGGTCTGGTTTTACACCTGGTGGAGAGCTTTTTTCCACTTTCGGCAGTTGTTCCAGGTGCCAAACTGGGACTGGCAAATATCGTATCTTTAATTGCCATTTCTTTATTTGGTTTTGGGGCGGCTTTTCAGGTTGTTATTTTTAGAGTCGTTTTAGGATCTCTGCTTGCGGGGACTTTTATGACAATCAATTTTTATTTAAGTTTCAGCGGTGGAATTTTAAGTTTTCTTTTAATGTATCTTGCTTATTATTTTTTCAAGGAATATTTTTCTTTAATCGGAATCAGCATCATTGGTGCTGTTGCTCATAATACAGCTCAAATAACAGCTGCCTATTTTATTATTGCCAACCGCGGAATATTTTATTACCTTCCATTTTTAGTCCTGCTTGCTTTACCGACTGGATTTGGAGTGGGGCTGGTCAGCTTTTTTACTTTAAAACATTTACCGTACTCAATTACTGGGGGTAATTTTAATGATCAAAAAAGCAAATAATATAAAAAGTGATCTGAAATTGGTTTTAGCTTCAGCTTCTCCTCGGCGAGAAGAAATTTTAACACAGTTAAATTTAAAATTTACTATTGTACCTTCAAAAATTGATGAATCAGCTTTTGACCACAGTGACCCGGTTGAGCTGGTCAAAGTTCTGGCAGAAAAAAAGGCCAGTTCTGTTTCAAAACTGGTAGAGGATGCTCTGATTATTGCTGCTGATACAGTAGTAGTCCATAATGATCAAATCTTAGGAAAACCAGGCAATAAATTTGAAGCAAGAAAAATGCTTAAACAGTTAAGCTCAGATAAGCATCAGGTTATAACCGGGGTTGCAGTTTTAAATTCCCGGACAGGCGAAAGCTATCTTGATTATAATATTACCGAGGTTAAAATGACTGCTTTAAGTGAGAGCGAAATAGAAAATTATGTTGAAACTGGAGAACCGCTGGACAAGGCTGGAGCCTATGCTATTCAGGGTTTTGGAGGTCTTTTTGTGGAAGAAATAAAAGGATCTTATTATTCGGTGATGGGACTTCCCATTCACCAGCTTGCTGATTTAATGGATAAATTTAATTATGGAATCTTATAAGAGAAAGGAGCTAATTTTTGATGGAAGGTCTGCAGACCAATTTCACCATCAAAGAACTGCCAGCTGAGGAAAGACCACGAGAGAAATTACTGAAAAAAGGAAGCAAATATTTATCAACTGCTGAGCTGCTGGCGCTGATTATTAGGACTGGAAATAAGGAGAGGACTGCTGTTGAACTGGCACAGGATCTGCTCAGCTTTTATGGCGGTCTGGAAGGACTTCAGGATTTAAGCTGCGAAGAACTGCAGCAGATTAACGGCATCGGAACTGCTAAGGCGGCTCAGATTAATGCTGTAACTGAGCTCAGCCGCAGAATATCAGCTCTTAAAAATCAAAAAAGAGATCTGGTAAGCAATCCAATTCAGGCGGCAGAACTGCTGGTCGGAGAAATGCGCTTTTTAAAGCAGGAAGTTCTGCGGGTGATTCTGCTCGATGTAAAAAATAAAGTAATTGCTATTCCTGAAATTTCACGCGGAGGACTTTCAAGCTCGATTGTTCATCCCCGGGAAGTATTTAAAGAAGCGATTAGACGCAGCAGTGCAGCTATGATTCTAGTTCACAACCATCCAAGTGGTGACCCAACTCCCAGTGCTGATGATATAAGTATTACCAAAAAACTTGTCAGGACCGGAAAAATAATTGGAATCGAAGTAATGGATCATATTATAATTGCCGGAGATAAATATTTAAGTTTTAAAGAAAAAGCTTTGTTTTAATTTTTTTGAATAAATTTATTAATTTTAATTTGATTTTATATAATTTGAAAGGGGTTTTAAGTAAATGGTTTTTAAATTTTTAAGTGCACCATTCTCAAGGGATATGGGTGTTGACCTTGGGACAGCAAATACACTGGTTTATATTAAAGGGAAGGGTATCTTAATTAGAGAACCCTCAGTTGTTGCTTTAAAGAAGGACAAGCAGGAAGTACTTGCTGTCGGGGATGAAGCTAAGAGAATGATTGGTAGAACACCCGGTAATATTATAGCAGTAAGACCGATGAAGGATGGAGTTATTGCAGATTTTGATGTTACAGAATCAATGCTCCGTTATTTTATAACCAAAGCTCATAAGAGAAGTAGAATGGTTAGACCGAGAATAATTATCTGTGTTCCTTCGGGAGTAACAGAAGTAGAAAAGAGAGCGGTAATTGATGCTGCTGTTCATGCTGGAGCCAGAGAAGCCTATTTAATTGAGGAGCCGATGGCGGCAGCAATTGGAGCTGGCTTACCGGTTCATGAGCCCACCGGAAACATGATTGTTGATATTGGTGGAGGAACTACAGAAGTTGCAGTTATTTCTCTGGGAGGTATTGTAACCAGCCGTTCGATCAGAATTGGTGGAGATGATATGGATGCTGCCATTGTTCAGTATGTAAAGAGAAAGTATAATCTGATGATCGGTGAAAGAACTGCCGAAGAAATTAAAATTGAAATTGGAGCTGCTTTCAGCGATAACCCTGAAGGCATTAAAGAAATTAGAGGCCGTGATTTAGTCAGCGGTTTACCAAAAACTATAGAAATTAACGGTGAAGAAATTCAGAAGGCTTTAGAAGAACCGGTAGTTAATATTATTGATGCAGTCAAAATGACCTTAGAAAAAACTCCACCAGAACTTGCCTCTGATGTAATGGATAGAGGTATTATCTTAACCGGTGGTGGTGCTTTACTGCAGGGTCTTGATAAACTGCTGATTGATGAGACTCAGATGCCGGTACATATTGCAGATGAGCCTCTAGATTGTGTTGCTAAAGGAACAGGAATTGCCTTAGAAGAAATTGATTCTTTAAAAAAGATCTTAATTACACCCAAAAAACTATCATAGGGGGTGTACCTGTTGTTTAAATTTAACAGGAATACTTTAATTGCAGCAGTTCTGGTAATCACTCTTATTATAATCGTATCATTTCTTTATTTTAGCGATCTTAATTTACCTTTTATTAACTGGCTGAGTGATCTAATTTACAATACAATTACTCCTGTCCTTAATCTGATTCATCATCTTGTAGAAAATATTAAAAATTACTTTATTACTTTATTTTCAATTGATGAAGTTAATCAGGAGATTAAAGAACTGCGTCAAAAAAATAGCACTCTCGAGAGGCAGATTCTTTTTTTAGAAAATATAAATCGAGAAAATAAAAGGCTGCGAGATCTTCTTGCTTTTAAAGAAAAAGTTGATTATCAGATGCAGGGTGCTGAAGTGATTGCTAATTCTCCTTCAATCTGGGAAAAAACCATAACTATAAACCGCGGCAGCAGAGATGGAGTTCAGGATCGAATGCCGGTTATAAGTTATCAGGGTTTTCTAGTAGGAAGAATAGAAAATACAGGCAGTAATTCTGCTCAGGTTCGCTTAATCACTGATCAGGATTTTGTTGTTGGCGGTATAATTGCCAGAACTGAATCCAGAGAGATTGGACTGGTTAGAGGCAGCGGCAGAGATGATCAGCCTAATATTATGGATAATATAGCCTGGGATGCTGATTTAGAAACCGGTGATATTGTTCTAAGCTCGGGTTTATCAAATAATTTTCCAGCCGGTTTAAAAATCGGAGAGGTTAGAAAAGTTGAAACTGATAATTACGGCCTTTCTCAGAAAGCTGAGATAAATTTATTTATCAGTGATATTACTCTGGAAGAGGTAATGGTAATTAAGAATTTTGATTCAAAAATCAGCGGTGATATTGAAACCGAGCAAAACGCATTGAATGAAGACAGTGAAACAGCTGAAGCAATTGGAGAAGATGAGGAAATTGAAGAAAATTAGGCTTACTATGTTTATAATGGAGAGGTTAAATTGAAAAAATATATTTATAATATTTTAATATTACTCTTTCTCTTAATCTGCCAGTTATCTATGGCTGTTATTTTCCCATCTTTAAGACTGATACCGGACTTTATACTTATTTATATTGTAGTTAGAGCTATAATTTTTGGAGCTAAAGATGCAATGATTTATGGAGCTTTTGGAGGTCTTTTTCAGGATGTTTTTTTAACATCTTTTATTGGCCTATTTACACCGGTAAAAACAGCTGTTGCTTTTTTGGCTGCTTTATTATCAGGCCGCTTTTTTCCTGAGAATTTATTAATTCCTCCATTAGGAGTATTTATGGCGACAGTGGTTCACGAATTATTATATCTGCTTCTGAAAGAAAATTATTTATTTGCGGCTAATTATTTAGTCTTAATCAAAGAAATAATCCTGCCACTGGCTGCTTTAAATGCCCTGATTACCTTTTTTGCTTATTTAGTTTATTTTCTCTGGGGAGGATGGGGTATAAGTGGACAGACATAAAATACTAAGAGTAGTTATTCTTATGATTTTTATTATTTTATTGTCGAGGGCTGCTTATCTTCAGATGGCACGGGGAGATTATTACTATGAACTTTCAGAAGGTAATCGGATTTCCGTTAGACCAATAAATGCCCCCCGCGGTAGAATTTATGACAGGCGGGGAGAGATTATAGTTTCTAACAGGCTTACTTATAATTTGTATCTGATGCAGAATGAAATTCCACCAGATAGATCAGCAGAAGAAATTTTAAATCAGCTGGCAGAACTAAGCAGTCTGGCTGAATCTCGTCTGGTCTCAAATTATAACAGTGCAGAACCTAAATCAGCGATAGATCCAATACTTCTTGCGCGTCATTTAAGCAAAGAAGATATGGTAATTATAGCAGAAAACAAAGATATCTTATCCGGACTGCTTGTCAAAGAGTCTTCAATGCGGGATTATATTTATCCTGCAGAACTTGTTCATACTACAGGTTATATAGGTGAGATCAATGAAGAGGAACTGGTTTCATATAATGAAGCCGGCTATAATTATCGTGGTGGTGATTTTGTTGGTAAAAGTGGACTGGAAAGAGAATATGAATTTTATTTAAATGGTGAACGCGGAGCTGAGCAGATAGAGGTTAACAGTAGAGGAGAAAAAATAAAGACTATCGGAATTAAAAAACCTGAGCCGGGCAGTGATCTGATTTTAAATATTGATTTTTCACTGCAGAGTGCTGTCGAAAAACTGCTGGCTGAAAATTATCAGAACTTAAGAGAAAAGGCAGAAGAAGATGAGGATTTATCAATGCCGACCGGTATTTCAGCTGTAGTAATGGATATTGATACAGGCGGTATTTTAAGCAGTGTCAGTTTGCCAGATTACAGTTTAAATTTATTTGCAAAGGGGATCAGCAGCAGTGACTATCAGGAACTGGTTAATGACCCTTTACGGCCAATGCTTGATAGAAATATAATGACAGCTGTACCTCCTGGTTCTATATTCAAACTGGTAACCGGGACAGCAGCAATGGAAGAACTGGGTGTTAGGGCCAGTACCAGTTTTTATGATTCCAATGGTACTTTTTCTATTCCAAACTGGTCACGACCCTTTAGAAACTGGAATCCGGTAGGTGAGGGAAAACTGGATTTTGTTAAGGCAATTGCTCGTTCCAACAATGTAGTTTTTTACGAGCTTGGCTATGAATTATATAAAGAATATAATGGCGATAAACTGGCAGAATATGCCCGAAAGTATGGACTGGGCAGCAAAACAGGTATAGATCTTCCTTCAGAAAAAAAGGGGCTGGTCCCTGATGACCAGTGGAAGAGAAAGCAGCTTAACACAGGCTGGTATCCAGGAGATTCAGTCAACCTATCAATTGGCCAGGGCAGCCTGCTGACAACACCGGTTCAAATCGTCAGTTTAATTTCTACTATCGCGGCTGATGGATTGGGATATAAGCCTCAGATAGTTAACAAAATTAGAAATGCTGATGGTCAAATAGAAAAAGAATTTGACCCGGAGATTAATATTGATTTAAGAGATCAAATTGACAGCAGTGTATTTGTGGCTATCAAAGAAGGAATGCATGATGTAATCAATAAAAGTTATGGTACAGCCTCCAGACATTTTAATGATTTTCCACTGACTGCTGCCGGTAAAACCGGTACAGCTCAGACAGGAGGGGCCAACCACGCCTGGTTTGGCGGGTTTGTTCCCTATGATAACCCTCAGATAGCTGTAGTGGTATTTATAGAAAATGGGGAATCCAGTGCTTTTTCTGTACCTATAGCTAGAGAAATTATGGAGTATTATTTTGGTTTCAAAAATCACCATAATAATCGAAAAAAGATTTATTATTATCAGGAGGAAAAAGCTAACGGCTGATTAACTTTATAAAGATCCTTAATTAGTCAGTATTTTTACAGTTCAGGCAGGACTTTGAACTTAATTAAAGAATATATTAAAAAGTGTTTAACTGAGGAGAGATCTTATGGCTTCTGTATTTTCATTTCAGGCAGTTTCAGATGGTATAGTAATGAATTTTCGTGATGGCAGTACCTTTGGTAATATCAAAAAGGCTGTCAGTCTTCATGCAGCTGAAGCGTCTGACTTTTTTACAGGTGTTAATCTGTATTTAAACTTAAGTGGACTGGAATTGGCATATGAACAGCTGGAAGAATTGATGGAAATAGTAAAGAATTATAATCAGGTTAATAAAATTTATTTTACAGCTCGCAAAATTGAAACTGAAGAAAAGATGGATGCCCAGCAATCAGATGCTGTAATTATTAACAGAACCCTGAGATCTGGACAGAGGGTCAAGCATCAGGCCAATGTTGTGATTGTTGGTGATGTTAACCCCGGAGCTGAAGTTATAGCGGGTGGAGACATTATTGTTTTTGGAAGACTGAGGGGTGTGGTTCATGCAGGTGCAGGCGGCAGCAAAGATTCTCAGGTTGCAGCTTTAAAATTGAACCCAACCCAGTTAAGAATTGCGTCCTTAATTGCTCGTTCACCTGATGATAGTGATAGTTCAAAACTTCAGGCAGAAAGAGCATTTATAGAAGATGATCAAATTATGGTTGAGAAAATTTAGAATAAACCCAGGGGGGATGAAATTTGGCAGGCAAAACAATTGTTATTACTTCAGGTAAAGGTGGAGTAGGAAAAACTACTTCTTCAGCAAATATTGGTACTGCCCTGGCAATGCAGGGGAATAAAGTGTGCTTAATAGATGCTGATATTGGTCTTAGAAATTTGGATGTTGTTATGGGATTGGAAAATAGAATAGTTTATGATATTGTTGATGTTGTTGAAAGCAACTGTCGGCTGGAGCAGGCTATGATCAGAGATAAGCGTTATGATGGTCTTTATTTACTACCAGCTGCACAGACAAGAGATAAAACTTCTGTAACTCCTTTTCAGATGAAGGAGCTTATTGAAAAATTAAAAGAAGATATGGATTTTATTGTTGTTGACTCACCAGCGGGAATCGAGCAGGGTTTTAAAAATGCAATTGCTGGTGCAGACAGAGCAATTATTGTTACTACACCCGAAATTTCTGCTGTCCGTGATGCTGACCGGATTATTGGTCTGCTGGAAGCAGAAGGTCTGCGTGATCCAGAAGTTATTATCAACAGGATTAGAGCAGATATGGTTGACCGCGGAGACATGATGGGTATTGATGATATGATAGAGATACTGGCTATTGATTTAATAGGTATTGTTCCGGAAGATGAAGGTATTGTAGTTTCTACTAATAAAGGTGAACCGATTGCCTTAAATGATAATGCTAAAGCAGGTCAGGCTTACCGCAATATTGCCCGCAGAATTATGGGTGAAGATCTGCCGATGATGCCGTTAGAAAAAGATAGTTTTATAACCAGATTCAAAAAATTAGTTGGTTTATCTTAATATAAGGGGGGGAGTAAAATCGATATATTAAAGTGGCTCGGTTTGAAAAGTGATGACAAAAAGAGTAAGAGTGTAGCAAAGGAAAGACTGCAGTTTGTTCTTGTTCAGGATAGAGTGAAATTGACTCCAGATGAAATGGATGCAATGCGTGATGAATTAATAGGTGTTTTGAGTAAATATATAGATGTTGATTCTCAAAAGATTGAAATGGATGTTAAACGAGAGGACGATATGACTGCCTTAGTTGCAAATTTCCCCCTCAAGGGTTCAAAATAGAGGGGTTGTTCCAATATGTACTGGAATAAAAAATTCCTGCGTTATTTAAATTTTAATGTACCATTTGCTGTGATTCTGTTAATTATTATTGGTTTTGTCAGCATTAGTTCTGCTGTCGAAATCAATCAGGTAGACAGTGGTGCTTTAAGGTTTTTACAAAAACAGGCAGTCTCAGTTGTACTGGGACTGCTGGTTGTTTTTATTCTGCAGGCTTTTGATTATAAAATTTTTAAAGAATATGCAGCAGTTATTTATGTTTCAATGCTTTTGATGCTGACAGCAACTATATTTTTGGGTCAGGGTGTTGCCGGCGGGGCACACTGGATCAGTATTGGTGCCTTTAACCTGCAGACTTCAGAATTATCTAAAATTATGTTGATTTTAGTTCTGGCAGCAGTAATTGACAATAATTCTGATGATATGGGCTATTTAAAGGGGATGTTTTTGCCTTCGATAATTGCCTTTATTCCCTTTGTGCTGGTTATTTTACAAAATGATCTGGGGACTGCCCTGGTTTTATTTTTTATTTATTTAGTAATGCTTTTTGCTGGCGGCGGTAATTTTAAATATATGGCGGCAGTTTTTGGTGGTGGTTTTCTTTTACTGGTACTTATAATAACGGCTCATGTTGTGCTTGATACACCACTACCATTTTTAAAAGAGTATCAGTTAAATAGATTAATAGTGTTTATAAATCCCAATATTGACCCCCACGGCAGCGGCTATAATATCATTCAGTCGATAATTGCCCTTGGTTCAGGCAGAACTTTTGGTAAGGGTCTTTTTGCAGGCACTCAAAATCAGCTTAATTTTCTGCCGGAAAAACATACTGACTTTATATTTTCAGTAATTGGGGAAGAATTTGGATTTTTAGGTTCAGCAGTTGTAATACTTTTATTTTTATATTTACTCTGGCAGTTTTTAAATATAGCAGAAAATGCCAGGGACCGCTATGGCTATCTGGTTGTGATTGGGGTAATGGCAATGTTTTTATTTCATGTCTTAGAAAATATCGGCATGACAATGGGAATTATGCCGATTACGGGTATTCCCCTGCCTTTTATCAGTTACGGGGGAACATTTATGCTGACCTCACTGACTGCAGTGGCAATAGTAATAAATATAAACTTAAGAAAAAATAAATTGATGTTTTAAATTATGAGGTGGTTTTTTGCAGTATAAGAAAAAAATTATAGAAAATTTATATAAAATTTCCAGTCCGGAGCGCTATACTGGTAATGAATGGAATTCTATTCAAAAGGACTGGCAGCCGGAGAGCCTAAAAGTGGCTCTGGCCTTTCCCGATGTATATGAAATCGGTATGTCACATCTGGGCCTGAAGATTTTATACCATTTAATCAACCGAGAAGAGAATATGCTGGCGGAGAGGGTTTATGCTCCCTGGCAGGACATGGAAGATTTAATGAAAGAAGAAGAGATTCCACTTTATACTCTGGAGTCTTATCATGAAATTAAAGATTTTGATATTTTAGGTTTTACCCTGCAGTACGAAATGAGCTACACCAATATTTTAAATATGCTTGACTTAAGCGGTCTTTCTATTTATGCTGACGAGAGAGCAGAAGAAGATCCACTGGTAATTGCCGGCGGCTCAACTGTATTTAACTCTGAACCAATAGCAGAGTTTATTGACCTCTTTTTTGTAGGAGAGGCAGAAGCTTTTATTGTTGAACTCTTAAATAAATATAAAGATCTAAAGGCTCAGGGATTAAAAAAAGATGAGATTCTAAAGAAGCTAAATAAAATGCCCGGAGTTTATGTTCCTTCACTCTACAGTGAGGAATATGGTGAGCAGGGTGAGATTTTAGCTTTAAACTCAGCCCCGGGTGAAAAAGATAGGGTTAAAAAACAGGTAGTTCAGAATTTGGATCAGGCTTTTTACCCCACAGATTTTATAGTTCCCTACCGCGATACAGTGCACGAAAGAGTTGTTTTAGAAATTTCGCGCGGCTGTACCAGAAGCTGCCGGTTCTGTGCTGCTGGAATGGCCTACAGGCCGGTAAGAGAAAGAAGTGTTGAGCGCTTAATGGAATTGGCTGAGAAAGCTTTAAAGTCAACAGGTTATGATGAGATTTCTTTAACTTCTCTCAGTACAGTCGATTATACTGAGGCCAAAAAACTGGTGCAGCAGATGACAGAAAGATTTAGTGACAAAATGATCAGTGTTTCTTTATCTTCACTGCGGGTCGACAAATTTTCTGTTGAACTGGCCGAAGAAGTCAACAAAGTTCGTAAAACCGGTTTAACCTTTGCACCTGAGGCAGGGACACAGCGCTTAAGAGATGTGATCAATAAAAATATCAGTGAAGAGGATATCTACAGTGCAGCCCGCTCTGCTTTTGAAAATGGCTGGTCCAAGATCAAACTTTATTTTATGATTGGTCTGCCGACTGAAACAATGGAAGATGTTAAAGGTATAGCAGAGATGGCTCAAAAAATAAGGAATATTGGCCAGGAAGTCCGCCGAAATACTAAAAAAAGAATGCGGCGGATAGAAGTTTCTGTCAGTGTATCAACCTTTGTTCCTAAAGTTTTCACTCCTTTTCAGTGGCATAAGATGGATGATATAGAAACGATTATAAAAAAACACGATTATTTAAGAGATAATATTAAGGGAAGAAGCTTTTCTTTCAGCTGGAATGATCCGGAGCTTTCTCGTCTGGAGGGAGTACTTGCCAGAGGAGACAGAAGACTTTCTCAAGTAATTGCTTCTGCCTGGGAAAAGGGCAGCCGCTTTGAAGGCTGGCATGAGTGCTTTGAGCCCAGAATCTGGGGCGAAGCCTTTAGAGAAAATGAGATAGACCCTGAAAATTATTTAAGGGAAAGAAAAGAAGATGAAATTTTTTCCTGGGAGAAACTAGATATTGGGATTCCCAAATCATTTCTGCTGCGGGAATATAAAAATGCCTACCAGGAAATTTTAATAGATGACTGCAGATTCGCTGACTGTCACGGCTGTGCAATCTGCGGCAATTTTGAAGTTGATTTAGAGTTAGTAGGTGGTAGAACAAATGAATTACAGGATTAAATTTGCTAAATTAGAAGATCTAATGTATATTTCGCATTTAGAGGTTATTAAAACTTTAAGAAGAATTATCAGGAGAGCAGAACTGCCGGCAGCCTTTTCTCAGGGCTATAATCCGCGGATTAATCTTGCTATTGGCCCACCGCTTGCGGTTGGTTTAATCAGCAAGGGGGAGTATTTTGATCTTGAGCTGGAGGAAGAAATGGAGCCGGAAAAGATCCTGGCAGACTTAAATGCTGCCTCACCTGAGCATTTAAAATTTTTAAAAGCGGTAGCAGTACCGGATGATATTCGTTCACTTTCATCTTTAGTTGATACTGCTATCTATACTATTAATTTTGATTATACAGAAGCAAAAAGTTTAGAAGCAGAAAGGAAAATGTTAGAGGAATTTATGAATCAGGAAGAAATAATGATTATCAGACACAGAAGGAAAAAATCGGACAGAAAAATAGATTTAAAGAAAAGAATATTTTCTGCAGAGATAACAGATAAAAACAAATGGAAATTTGCAGTTGTTACAGGGAGTAGAGGGAATGTAAGACCAGAAGAGCTCAACCGGGCTCTCAGAGAAAAATATCCAGAAATCAAAGAGTTTTCTCCTCTACAGGTTGTGAGAGAGGGAGTTTTTGTAAATGATGGAGAAAAATTTGACCCTCCCTATGCAGAAAAATTCATCGGGAGTTGAGATAGATGAGCAGACAAATAATAATTAATTCGGAATACAGAGAAAGAAGAGCAGCGTTATTAAATAATAATTCGCTGGAAGACTTGTTTTTTGAGAGAGATACCTATCATAAAATTGCAGGTAATGTTTATCGGGGCAGGGTGCAGGATGTACTGCCCGGTATGCAGGCGGCTTTTGTTGATATCGGTATTGCCCGCAATGCTTTTATTCACTTAAATGATTTATATCCAATTTTAAGTAGTGAGCAGAAAAAGAAGTTGAGTCAAAAAGATCTAAATATTAAGCATGTGCTGCAGCCGGGTCAGTGGCTGATGGTTCAGGTTGTTAAAGAACCGATGGGCAGCAAAGGGGCAAAGGTTACCTGTAAGATTTCGATCCCAGGTAGATTTTTTGTCTACATTCCATCAGATAATAAAATCGGGATTTCCCGCAGGATTAATGATGATGGTGAGCGCGGACGCTTAAAATCAATCGCCCAGGATTTAAAAAATGGTAAAGAAGGTTTGATCATTCGGACCAATGCCCATGATGAAAGCTACAGCAAGCTGCAGAATGATTATAATTTTTTATCAGGAACCTGGAAGCGAATTCGTAATGATTTTTTCCAAAAAAATGATATAGATATTTTATATCAGGAAGAAGATTTACTCAAAAATTTAATTAGAGATTATCTTGATGAAAATATTGATCGAGTAGTAGTTGATGATAAAAAGGACTACCAGCGTTTAATTGATCTAACTTCAGTTTTTGCCCCTGATTTAAAGAATAGGATTGCCCTTTATCAGCGCAATATACCTATTCTGGCGGCTTATAATATCGAAAAAGAGATAGAGAGCCTGCTGCAGCGCAAAGTCTGGCTTAAATCTGGTGGTTATCTGGTAATTGACCAGACAGAGGCTTTAGTTTCAATTGATGTTAATACCGGTAAATTCACCGGTAAGAAAAATCTTCAGGATACAATAGTTAAAACCAATAAAGAAGCAGTGGCAGAAATTGCCCGCCAGATCAAATTGAGGGACATCGGTGGGATTATTATTATTGACTTTATTGATATGAACAATCACTCTGATCAGCAGTCAGTTACCGATCTGCTGGCAAATGAGCTGACTAAAGATAGAACCAAGACTTCGATTTTAGGTTTTACGCAGCTCGGACTGCTGGAGATGACCCGCAAAAAAGTAAGAGAGGGTTTTGGTTCACTGATGCAGAAGGACTGTCCTGTCTGTGGTGGAACCGGAAAGGTTTTATCAGAGTCTACAGTAGCGATGAAGGTTATCCGTAAAATAGATGAGATTACCAGCCGCAAAAAATATCCGGCAGTTTCCTTAGAACTGCACCCTGAGGTAGCAGCAGTTTTAATTGGTGCTGGAGGAGAAAAACTGCAGGAGCTGGAAAACAAATTTGGTATTGATATTTTTATCAGCGGCAATGCTGAGCTTAAATACGAAGATATGATTATTGAAAAGGGAACAAAAGAAGACCTGCAGCCGGAAGTACTGGATCTGGATGCCGGTGACAGAATAACAGTTAAAATCGAAGATCAGCATGCCAGCAACGAAAATGCTGGTATTGCCAGAATAGATGGTTATATCATCATTGTCAATGGAGCCGGTAATATGGTGGATAATGAAGTTGAAATAATTATTGATGATATGCACCGCACCTATGCGAGAGCACATCTGGCCTAATTTTTAATCAGAGTTTTAACTTTTAAAATTCAGGGTCGAGGAGGAGAACATTGATTTTGGTGATTTCCTTGACTCTGGAGCCGATTTATGCTAGAATTTATATCTGGAGTTATTTATCCAGCCTTCATTTTGAAGGTGCCAAAACCGCATGGTACAGGCCGTAAAATCTCTTCTAAGAAGAGTGCCTCATCCGGCGAGTCTGAGGTAAGGGAGGTGTAACATATAATGTACGCTATTATTAAAACTGGCGGTAAACAGTACCGCGTTGAAGAAGGTCAGATTATTAAAATTGAAAAGCTTTCTGCTGAGGAAGGCGAAAATGTAGAATTTGATCAGGTTTTAGCTTTATCTGATGATAATGGTTTTAAAGCAGGTTCTCCAATGGTAGAGGGAGCTTCTGTTAAGGGAAAGGTAATCGAACAGGGTAAGAATAAAAAGATTGTCGTTTTCAAATATAAGCCAAAGATCAGATACCGCAAGAAAACCGGTCACAGACAGCCTTACACTAAGGTTTTAATCGAAGACATTAATGCTTAATTTATCTTATAGATAAGCAGTAATATTGACTTTTGGTCAGTATTTAACTTTTAAATTTTTAAAAATTTATTTTCTAAGGGGGTGGAGTTAAATGTCCCAGAAGAAGGGTGTTGGTAGTTCCCGGAATGGTCGTGATAGTGAATCGAAACGACTTGGTGTTAAGGAATTCGACGGCGAATTCGTATCAGCTGGTAGTATTTTAGTGCGTCAGAGAGGTACTAAATTCAAGCCAGGTTTAAATGTTGGCCGTGGTAGTGATGATACTTTATTCTCCAAGGTTGACGGTTATGTTAAATTTGAAAGAAAAGGTAAAAAGAATCGTCAGATCAGTGTCTATACAGAAGATCAGGTAGCAGCTATTGCTAACTAATATTATTGTATAATATCCCTCAGTGCTCTAGGTGCTGAGGGTTTTTTGCTGTTTAAATTTTAAGCTCTGCTGCGTAAAAGTATTTTGTGATTTTGTCTAATTTATTCAAAAAATAGGAGGTGAAGATGATGTTTATAGATGAAGTAGAATTTAAAGTTAAAGCTGGTGATGGTGGTAATGGTGTTGTCAGTTTTCGCCGGGAAAAATATATTGATCAGGGAGGTCCTGACGGTGGAGATGGCGGAGATGGCGGCAGCATTATCCTCAGAGTAGATGAAGGGATGAATACCCTTGCTGATTACCGCTATAACAATATTTATAAAGCTGACCGGGGCCAGAATGGTCAGGGTAAAAAGATGCACGGAAAAAATGGAGAAGATCTCTATTTGGAAGTACCGCCGGGAACGATGGTCTATGATTCAGATACTGATCAGTTTCTTGCTGATTTAAAAGAGGCAGGAGATGAGTATGTGATTGCAGAAGGCGGCAGAGGCGGAAAAGGAAATGCCAGATTTAAAAAGTCAACTCGGAAAGCACCCCGTTTTTCTGAAAATGGAGCTAAGGGTGAGCTGCGCAAAATCAGACTGGAGCTTAAAGTGCTGGCTGATGTTGGTCTGGTTGGTTATCCCAATGTAGGTAAATCAACATTGATCTCTCAGGTATCACATGCCAAGCCGAAGATTGATTCCTATCACTTTACCACCCTGCATCCGAATTTAGGGGTTGTTAAATATGGTGAGTATCAGTCCTTTGTTATGGCAGATATTCCTGGTATAATAGAAGGTGCCCATCAGGGTACAGGTCTTGGTGATGAATTTCTAAAACACTTAGAGCGGACCAGGCTTTTAGTTCATGTAATTGATGTTTCAGGGATTGAAGGTAGAGATCCACTTGAGGATTTTGAAAAAATTAATAATGAGCTAAATAAATACAATGATTACCTTGCTTCTTTAGAACAGGTTATTGCCTTAAATAAAATTGACCTTGAAGAAGGAAGGCAGAATATAGAAACTGTTAAATCAGAATTAAATGACCGAGGCTACAGTGTTTTCCCGATTTCTGCAGTAACTGGAGAAGGGTGTAAGCCCCTAATTTATCATCTGGGACAGCGTCTGGAAGAACTGCCGGAAAGAGAAATTGAAAAAGAAGAAGAGGTAGTGATCAGACCTGATTTTGTAGATGAATTATATATCGATAAGTTAAATAAAGATAAATATGAAATTAAAGGAACCCTGCTGGACTCCTATCTGGAGAAAACTGATTTTAATAATGATGCAGCTGTGCAGAGGCTGATGCGGGTTTTAAAACACTATGGTTTAAATGATATGATGGAAAAAGAAGGAGTAAAAGAAGGGGATACAGTAGTTATTGGACCCCTAGAATTTGATTATGTGGAATAATAAATGCTAAATGTGATAATTTAGTGAAATTTGTAAAAAATAGTTATTTGTCAGAAAGAAGGTGATATAATGTTAACAGGAAAAAATAGGAGTTATCTCAGAGGAGAGGCGAATTCGCTGGATCCCATTGTTCATGTGGGTAAAGATGGAATTACTGAGGCTGTAATTGAACAGTTAGATGCTGCTTTAGAAGACCATGAGCTGCTGAAAGTTAGAATTCTAGAAAGCACAGGCAGAACAACTCGATCTGCTGCAGAAGAGCTGGCCACAGCAACCGGTTCGGATGTAGTGCAGGTTATAGGTGGTATTGCAGTTTTATTCCGCCAGCGTGATGAAGACTCAAATTTTAAACTTTAAATAACAATTAAACCCGGGGGAGAGCTTCACAGGGAGGAATTTTTATGTCAAAAGTTAAAATAATAACAGATAGCTGTTCTGATTTACCAGCAGAAATAATTGACAGCTATGATATTGAATTTTTAAATATAGAAGTAAATATTAATAATAAAACTTACTATGATCGTGCTGATCTGCAGCCTGCTGATTTCTATCAGCTGCTAAAAGAAGAGGAAAATGGAGTTCCCAGAACATCAAGGATAACTCCAGCAAAATTTATTGAGGTCTACAAAAAAGCACTGGCAGAATATGACCAGCTGCTGGTAATTGCTTTTTCATCCAAACTGAGCGGGATATTAGAATCAGCAGTACTTGCCAAAAAAGAGCTAAACAGCACCCTTGATAATGAGCTGGATAGTGATCGAATCACAATTATTGACTCCAAAGCAGCATCTGTCGGTCAGGGACTTTTAGTCTACAGGGCTGCAAAATGGCTGCAGGAAGGAAGAGAACTTGATTCGGTGGTAGAGGATTTAATGGCTGATGCCTCCCGGCTGGAGCATATTTTTGCTGTTGGTGATCTGGAGATGCTCAAGCGCGGCGGCAGAATTTCTAAGACCAGGGCTGTAATGGCCAATGTCTTAAATATTAAACCAATACTCCACATTCAGGATGGTAAAATATTAGCTCACGACCGGGTCAGGGGAAAAAAGAGAATGATTTCTTATCTGCTCGATCAAATAGAGAAAAAAGCTGACAGGCCGGAATCACAGGTAATTGCCTTAACCTACTCTCAAAATGAAAAATATGCTCTGAAATTAAAAGCAGAAATCGAAGCCAGATTTAAGCCCAAAGAAATTTTTATCAGTGAGATTGGGGCTGCAGTTGGTTCTCATGCTGGACCAGGCACCCTGGCTGTTGTTTTTAAAAACAGCGAAAAAGTTGCCGAACCGGAAGTATATTAAACTTAAGCTATTTTATTTGAGCAATAATTATTATAAAAATATTAAGAGAAGAGAAATGTGTGATATTAAATGGCTATCTTAAATATTAATAATTTAAAAAAAGAATATGGTATCGAAACCGTCCTCAAAGATTTTTCGCTGAATGTAAATCAGGGAGAATCAGTGGCTCTAATCGGTCCAAATGGTTCTGGTAAAACTACAATTTTTAGAATTATTACCGGCCAGGAATATTTTTCTGAGGGAACAGTTTCTGTCCGCAATGATATTGAAGTTGGTTACCTTGACCAGCTGCCGGATTTTAATTCTGAACTGACAATTTATCAGGAGCTGGAAAAGGTCTTTGCTGAAGTCAAAAGGCAGATCAAAGAAATGCAGCGGCTGGAGGAAAAAATTGCCCACCACGGTGAGAAAGCCGAAGAGTCTGAGGCTCATTCTGATGATCTCGAAACAACTATGAGAGAATACAGTGAGCTTCAGCACAAATTTGAAAAAGGTGTAGGTTATGAATACCAGAGTAAAATTAGACAGGTGGCAGCCGGTATGGGATTTGATGAAGAGGAGATTCAGACCAAAACTCTTGCTCAGCTGAGTGGAGGAGAAAAAACAAGAGTTGGTCTGGCTAAACTGCTTTTAATGGAGCCTGATTTACTGCTTTTAGATGAGCCGACAAACCATCTTGATTTAAAATCGGTCGAGTGGCTGGAAACTTATCTTAATTCCTATCAGGGCAGCCTCCTGATTATCTCTCATGACCGCTATTTTCTGGACAATACTATTGAAAGAATTGTGGAGATTAAAAATGGCAAAAATGAAGATTACAGCGGTAATTACAGCTACTATCAAAAAGAGCGCAAAAGGAGATATGAGCAGCGGCTGCGGGAATATAAAAATCAGCAGAAAAAAATAAAAGAGCTGGAAGATGCAATCGAGCAGTTATATATCTGGGGACGCTCTCGGGACAGCGAAAAGATGTTTAAAAGAGCGAAGGCAATGGAAAAAAGGCTGGAGCGGATTGACCGACTGGAAAAACCACGGCTCAAAGGTAGAAAAATGAAGCTGGAATTGGATACTGAAATCAGAGGTGGGGATGATGTTCT
Organism: Halanaerobium saccharolyticum; assembly: GCF_003053565.1. GTDB lineage: Bacteria > Bacillota > Halanaerobiia > Halanaerobiales > Halanaerobiaceae > Halanaerobium > Halanaerobium saccharolyticum_B. Next base: position 71,765 of record NZ_QAXS01000002.1, read on the forward strand.
TTTGGTCGAAAATTTAGCGAAAAGTTTTGAAGACCTAAAACTCTTTGCTGATTTAAATTTTGAACTCCACCGCAGTGACAAGGCAGCTATTATTGGTGACAACGGAACTGGAAAATCTACAATTTTAAGAATTATCATGGGCGAAATTACTGCCGATCAGGGGAGAGTAAAGATCGGGACCAATATTTATCCAGCCTATTACCGCCAGGAATTTGAGGGTTTTAATCCCGAAGACGATCTGATCACAGCCCTGCAGCGGGAAACAGCTGTAAACAATTCTAAAGCACGGGATATGCTGGCTTCTTTTTTATTTACCGGAGAAGATGTTTTCAAAAAGGTAGGGCAGCTAAGTGGTGGAGAAAAAAGTCGTCTGCGCTTACTGCAGCTGATGAGTGGTAATTATAATTTTTTAATCCTTGATGAGCCGACAAACCATCTCGATCTGGCTTCACGTGAGGTGCTGGAGGAGGCACTTCAGGAATATCAGGGAACAGTCTTAATTGTTTCTCATGACCGCTATTTTTTGGATAAGGTTGTTGACTATATTTATGAGCTTGATCAGCGGGAACTGAATAAATATTTTGGTGATTACAGCTATTATAAAGAAAAAAAGCAGGAGCAGATATCCGCTCAGGAGCAGCAGGAAAAAGAAGAGCAGAAGAGTGAAGGCAAACTTGACTATGAGGCCCAAAAAGAGGCCCGCAGTCAGGAAATGAAGCGGCAGAAGAGGCTGGAAGAGCTTGAAGCAGGAATCGAAAAATTGGAAAAAGAACTTTCAGCTCTGGAGGCAGAGATGACAGCTGAAAAAAATATCGACAACTACGAACTTCTGCAGCAGTTAAAGGATGACTATCAGACTAAAAATGATAAATTAGAAGATTACTATCGGGAATGGGAAAAACTTATTTAATAAAAATATTTTAATAATTTCTAATGAAACTGAGCATTATGTCGGAATGGGAACCGGACTTTAAAATGTGAGGTAGGGATAATGGAGGATATATTAGATCAAATAGAAATTAAGCTTGAAAATATTGAGATTTCTGAGACAGTTGTGGAGCAGTGGCAGCAGCTCCTGGATCTCCTGCTTGATTTTTCTGAGGCTCAGGATGCTCTGATTAATCACTATCAGGCACCCTATATAAGGATTGAAAAGGGGAGTTCAAACAGGGAGAATATTTTTTCTGAAGGAGAAAAGTTTAAAGTTCAGGGGCTTTACTGTAATGATGTAATTAAGCAAAAATCAGCACTGGAAATTAATAATGCAGCTGAAATAAAAAAATGGCAGAATTCAATTTATATGGAAAATGGTCTGATCGCTTACCTGGGTTATCCAATTTTATGGCCTACAGGAGAGATTTATGGTACAGTCTGTATCCACGATAAAAGAGAGCGAAATTTTAATACTTTAGTAAAAAAACAGATTAAGTTTATAAAAAATTTGATCGAAAGTGATCTGGAGATCATATATCAAAGCCACTTAAATAATAATCTCCGCCAGTATTATGCGGAATTGATTGAAAACCTGCCGGTTGGAGTTATGATTGAGGATCAAAATGGCAGAATATTAAAGGTCAACAAAACTATGGAAAAAATCTGCGGCTATTCCAGAGAGGAGCTTGTAAAAAGGACAGTTTTTGAAACTGTAGTTCCGGATAATCAGGAAGATATAGCCAGAGAAAATATAGAAAAAATTTTAAAGGGAGAATTAATGATCCATGAGCTGCCTTCAGCAAACAGCAGTGGGGAAGAGAGGTTTATCAGGCTCCAGGAGAGAAAAATAACTCTTCCCAACAATGAAGTGGGAATAATTTCAATTCAGAGTGATATTACTGATAAGATAAAAAGTGAAGAGAAAATAAAATATGCCAGCTATCATGACAGCCTGACTGATCTCTATAACCGCTCCTATTTGGAAAATAAAATTCAGAATTTAAATCAGGAAAATCGCTTTCCAGTTTCACTGATTATGGCAGATCTAAACGGTCTTAAGCTGGTAAATGATACATATGGACATAATGAAGGAGATAAACTGCTTAAAAAAATGGCTGCGATTTTAAAAGACAGCTGTCGGGATACTGATCTAATTGCCCGCTGGGGTGGAGATGAGTTTGTGATCCTGCTGCCGGAGACTGATAGTGAGGCAGTTAAAAAGATTATTGAGCGGATCAATAAAAAAATTGCTGATACCTTTTTAGAATTTGAAGATGGAAGCAAACTGCCGCTTTCTGCTGCCCTTGGCTTTGGTGTAAAAAAACATTATTTTGAAGATGTTTTTGAGATTTTGGATGAAGCGGAATCAAAGATGTATAAAAACAAACTGACAGAAAGTAGGAGTATTAAAAGCAATATTTTAAATACCCTTTTAAAAACCTTAAGTGAAAAAAGTCAGGAGACCTCCAGTCATTCGGAACGGATGGCGGAGCTGGCAACTAAACTGGCAGAAAAAATTAGTTTAAGTCAGACAGAGATTAATAAGTTAACTTTAATTGCCAAACTGCATGATATAGGTAAAACGGTAATTCCCGAAAAAATATTAAATAAAAAAGATAGACTGACTGAAGCCGAGTGGAAAGAAATTCGAACTCATCCGGCAGTTGGACATCGGGTTTTAAATGCAACTGAAGAGTTTTCGCATATTTCAGAAGAAGTGCTCTCACATCATGAAAGGTGGGATGGGAGTGGTTATCCCCGCGGTTTGAAGGAAGACGAGATCCCCCTGCTGGCAAGAATTATTGCTATTGTTGACGCCTATGATGTGATGACAGAAGAACAGGTCTACAAAGAAGCGATTTCCAAAGCAGAGGCTCTAAAAGAAATTAAAGCACAGTCCGGGAGTCAGTTTGATCCAGAACTGGCAGCAGAATTTATTGAGCTAATGGCTGACTAAAATGATAAAAATTTAATCAAAATAAAGAAAAGGCCTGCCGAGAGAAGGAAAATATCTGGCAGGCTTTTCTTATAATATAATATTATTATGTGATAGTTTAATAATATTATCAGATTTAATTAAAGAGCTACTGCACCTTCTTCACCGGTTCGAATTCTAATTACATTTTCAATATCAGAGACAAAGATCTTTCCGTCTCCAACTTCCCCGGTCTGAACAGCTTCTTTAATTGCTTCAACAATCCGATCTACATCAGTATATTCGACAATAATTTCTACCTTTATTTTTTTACGGAGCCTGATTCTATAAGTTACACCTCTATAGGTTTCTGAATGACCTTTCTGGGCACCATAACCTTTAATTTCTGTAATATTTAAACCACTAATTCCAATTTCTTCAAGCCTGTCAATCAAGCGGTCTGTTTTATCAGGCCTGATAATCGCTTCAATTCTTTTCATTTTAGTACCTCCTTTAATTTTGAGCTTTGACATTTACCATAAAGTCCGGATAAGATTCTGCTCCGTGTTCTGAGTAATCAAGCCCCTCAATCTCATCTGCTTCGGAAACCCTGAGGCCGATAACGGCATCAATAACTTTAAAGAGCACAAAACCAAGACCAAAAGCCCAGAAGAAAACAGCTGTCACACCAATTATCTGAGTTACCAGCAGCTCAAATCCACCACCAAATAGTAAGCCGCCCTCTGTTGCAAAGATTCCAACTGCTATTGTACCAAAGGCTCCACAGACACCATGAACAGAAACAGCACCTACAGGATCATCAATCTGTAATTTGTCAAAGAATTCAACCGAGTAAATTACTATCATACCAGCAATTGCACCGATAATTACCGCCGAAAGATTTCCTACAGCAGCTGTACCGGCTGTGATTCCAACCAGGCCAGCCAGAGCGCCGTTTAAAGTCATACTTACATCAGCCTTGCCATATTTAATCCAGCTGACAATCATCGCCATTACAGCACCAGCTGCAGCTGCCAGGTTGGTTGTTACTGCAATAGATGCGATAGATAAATCTGTTCCAGCTACTGTGGAACCGGGGTTAAATCCAAACCAACCAAACCAGAGAATAAAGACACCGAGTGCGGCCATCAAAAGGTTGTGTCCGGGTAAGGCATTGGCACTGCCGTCCTTATTATATTTACCAATTCTCGGTCCTAAAACAATAGCTCCTGCTAAAGCAGCCCAGCCTCCAACAGAGTGAACAACAGTTGAGCCGGCAAAATCAACAAGTCCCATTTCTGCTAACCAGCCGCCGCCCCAGATCCAGTGTCCTACAACAGGATAGATAAATGCGGTAATCACAACACTGTAAGCTAAGTAACCGGAAAAGTTAGTTCTTTCAGCCATTGCTCCAGAAACAATTGTTGCTGCAGTTGCTGCAAAAACAGTCTGGAAAATAAAGAAAGCTGCTATTGGGATATCAAGTCCTAAATTTGCAAATGTATCCTGGAGAAAATAACCGGTTGTTCCAATAAAACTGTTGCCTGAGCCGAACATAAAGGCAAAACCAACTGCCCAGAAGACTAAAGAACCGGAAGCAAAGTCCATCATATTTTTCATAATAATGTTACCCGCGTTTTTAGCTCTGGTAAATCCTGCCTCAACCATGGCAAATCCGGCCTGCATAAAGAAAACTAAAAAGGCTGCAATTAAAGTCCAGATAGTATCAATTGCAACTGCGTTGGCTGCTGCCTGATCTTCCTGGGCCAGAACCAGTCCGCTAAATAAAATCACCATCAACAATGTCATCAAAATAATTTTTTTCATTTCACTTCTCATTCCTCTACTACTCATAATAATTTCCTCCTCGTGTTAGGTATATGTTAACTATGAGTAGATTATATATATAGCTTACATAAAAAGCAAGGAATCTGAAGTTTATATAACAGTATACAGTGATTCATGCTGGATTTAAAAATCTAATTGACGACTACTTTATTAAAAATCAGGTATGGCCGGCAGCTCTAACTTGTGCTGGTTGGCTGCAGCAATCTCTTCTATTCTGGCTGCAGTTTCTGGCTCAGCTTCTCCATCTACCAGGTAATAATCAAGCTCTCTGTAGCTTAAACCAAGTTCATCTTCATCGCTCTGACCATCCCAGAGACCTGCTGAAGGTGCTTTGGTAATTATCTTCTGGTCAATTCCCATTTCTCTGGCTAGCCCTCTGACTTCAAGTTTAACCAGATTTCCCAGGGGAGCAATATCGATTCCCCCATCACCATATTTAGTAAAATAACCGAGTTTGAGCTCACTTCTATTATCTGTACCAACAACCAGATAATTATTTAGATTTGCATAAAAGTAGAGCAGAGTCATTCTTAATCTGGGCTTAATATTGGCCAGGGCAAGCCTGGTGCTCCGATCAGCAGCAGACAAATTTTTTCTATTAATTACTTTTTCTAAGTTAAGTTTGGGCTCACTGGCTGCAGCTGTTTTTAAAAGCTGCTGATAGGTCAGGCTGAGATCAATTTCCTGATAGTCAATACCAAATTTTTCAGCATGTTTAATTGCATCAACTCGGTCCTCAGGACTGCTCTGACAGGGCATAATTAAGCCCAGAGTATCACCGGGAAAAGCCTTCTGGCAGAGCAGAGAGGTAACTGAAGAATCAATTCCACCCGAGAGGCCGACCACGGCACCTTTTAAACCTGCTGCTTTAACTTTTTTTCTGATCCAGTCCACCAGTTTATTTTCAATTTCTTGATAATTTCTATCTAACAATTTTAACACCTCAATTTTAATATTATTTTTCTTGATAGCTTATAAGTTTAAGATTATAAAAGCATTAGCCTCCCAGAAAATATTCAACTGGGAGGCCATTAATTATAGGGGAGTCAGTTCTTCTAGCTTCTCATTTCTCAAAAAGTAGAAATTTTATTACTCCAATAGATTATCTTATTTTACTTTGTTTTTAGAGAAACAACTTTATTCAGAAATAAGCTTAATTAAAATTTGGTTAGATAATTATCCAGTTCCCACTGGCTAACTTGAGTTCTGTATTCATCCCACTCAACTTTTTTAGCTGCCACAAAATGTTCCATTACATGTTCACCTAAGGCACTTTTAATAACTTCATCTTCTAACAGCAGATTTACAGCGTCATTAATATTGCCGGGCAGACTTTCAATACCGAGTTCGTTTTTGCGCTCTAAGGACATTTCATAAATGTTTTCTAAAACTTCTTTTGGCGGCTCAATTTCATTTTTAATTCCATCAAGACCTGCTTTTAACATGACAGCAATTGCTAAATAAGGGTTAGCAGTTGGATCAGGGTTTCTCAATTCAACTCTGGTTCCATTACCACGAGCTGCAGGAATTCTAATTAAAGCACTTCTATTAGCACTTGACCAGGAAAGATAAACTGGAGCTTCATAACCAGGTACCAGACGCTTATAGGAGTTGATAGAAGGGTTGGTAATTGCAGCCATCGCTCTGGCATGTTTTAATAATCCGCCAATATAATGATAAGCAGTTTTACTTAGACCGAGTCGGTCATCTTCATCATAAAATGCGTTTTCTCCATCTTTAAATAATGACTGGTGGACGTGCATTCCGGAGCCATTTTCACCAAAGATTGGTTTGGGCATAAAGGTAGCATGCAGGCCGTGCTCGTGAGCAATTGCCTTGGTCACAAATTTAAAGGTAGCGATATTATCAGCTGTTTTTAAAGCGGGAGCATATTTGAAATCAATTTCATGCTGACCGGGAGCTACTTCATGGTGGGATGCTTCAACTTCAAAACCCATCTCTTCTAGAGCTAAAACAATACTGCGGCGGGCATTAATTCCCTTATCAATTGGTCCTAAATCAAAATATCCACCATCATCGTGTGTCTTGGTAGTTGCATCGCCATTTTCATCTAACTGAAATAAGAAAAATTCAGGCTCAGGTCCAACATTCATATCATAACCCATTTCTTCAGCTTCTTTTAAAGCCTCTTTTAAAACATTACGGGGTCCACCTGAGAAAGGCTTGCCGTCTGGTGTATAAACATCACAGATTAAACGGGCAACCGCTCCACCTTCTTCCGGACGCCAGGGAAAAATAGTAAAGGTATCATAGTCAGGTCTTAAATACATATCTGACTCCTGAATTCTGGTAAAACCATCAATGGAAGATCCATCAAACATAATTTTATTATCCAGGGCATCCTCCAGCTGCTTGGCTGTGATTGCAACATTTTTTACTATTCCCAGAATATCAGTAAACTGCATTCTGATAAACTTAACATTTTTTTCTTCTGCCATTTTCAAAATATCTTCTTTGCTGTACTTGGACATCATAATCACTCTCCTAATAATTTTCGTTTTTCATTTGTTGATTTCAGTATAATTCCTTTTTCTAATTTCGTCAATAGAGTTAAAAACAGCAAAAGAATAGTCATCAGAGCTGCTGCAGCAGGATTCTTAACTAAAATTTAAGCAAATAAGCAATTTTTAAATACCTGTATACAGATATAATATTCCGGCGACTGATTCTTGACAATTTTCTAACATTAATGTATAATATACAAAATAAATAAGATAAAAGTTGTGAGAGGGAGGAAAGTAATTTCCAGTGATTACAGAGAATCGGGATAGCTGAGAACCGAGATCTAAAGAATTATTTTTGTAGCCCTTGAACTGCAGCTTTGAACAGAGTAGGAGCTGCCGGATTCCTGATTGGAAATGCATCCGTTATCTAGTGCAGAGGTATTGAGATTTATTAATTCAGTGCTTTAAGTGGCTGTTGAAACAGCAAGTTGGGTGGTACCGCGTGAGAGAACTCTCGTCCCGATTAATAGTTTAGCTATTAGTTGAGATGAGGGTTTTTTTAATTTTTAAAGTTAAATTTTAGAGATTATTGCTTAAATTTATTATCTTTATTTTAAAGAGGAGTGAGTAGGATGAGTAGTAAGCAAAATAATAAGATAACAGGAGCAGAAATTTTTGTAAAGTCACTGGAAGCAGAAGGAGTAGATACTGTATTTGGTTATATTGGTGCCAAGGTAATTGATATTTATGATAAACTTTATGACTCTAAAATCAGACATATTATGCCCCACCATGAGCAGGGAGGAGTCCATGCAGCAGACGGTTATGCCCGCTCCAGCGGGAAGACTGGAGTCTGTATTGCAACTTCCGGTCCGGGTGCTGCCAATATGGTTACTGCCCTGGCAACTGCCAATATGGATTCAGTCCCTCTGGTAGCTTTTACCGGTCAGGTTCCAAATACAATGATTGGAACTGATGGCTTTCAGGAAGCTGATATCAAAGGGATTACAATGCCGATTACTAAAAATAACTATATTGTCAATGAGGTGGAAGATCTGTCCCGAATAATTAAAGAGGCTTTTCATATAGCTTCGACAGGCCGTCCGGGCCCGGTTTTAGTCGATATACCTTCAAATATTTTAAAGGCCGAGGCCGAATTTCATTATCCTGATCAGGTTGATCTTCCCGGCTACAGCCCGACTTATAGGGCCAATAAACTGCAGCTTAAAAGAGCAGCAGAACTGATTAATCAGGCCAAAAAGCCGGTAATTTATGCCGGAGGTGGCACAATAATTTCCGGTGCCGATCAGGAGATAAAAGAGCTGGCTGAGAAAGCCGAAATCCCTGTAACTACAACTCTAAATGGGATCGGTATTTTTGATGAAAACTCTTACCTTTCCCTGGGAATGCTCGGGATGCACGGGACAACAGAGGCCAATCTGACAATCTCAAATTCTGACCTGATCATAGCCCTCGGTGCCCGCTTTGATGACCGGGTAACCGGTAAATTAGAGGATTTTGCTGTTAATGCAGATGTTATCCATATTGATATTGATCCGGCGGAAATTGCTAAAATTGTTAAAACTAAGGTGCCGATTACGGCAGATGTTAAGCTGGCTTTAGAGGAGCTGCTGCCGAGAATCAAAGAGGTCAAAAGGCCTGCCTGGCTTAAGGAAGTTGAAGAATGGAAGCAGCTTGACCAAAAGGCTGATCCAGAAAAAGCTGATAAATTACTACCTTCAGAGATCATTGAAACTTTATATCAGCTGACTGAAGGAGATGCTGTAATCACAGCTGGAGTAGGACAGCACCAGATGTGGGCAGCTCAGTACTACAAATATTCCAAACCCAGAACCTTTATCAGTTCTGGTGGACTGGGAACCATGGGTTATGGATTTCCGGCAGCAATTGGAGCTAAATTGGCCAACCCTGAGCGGGAAGTTTTTGCCCTGGTTGGAGACGGCAGTTTCCAGATGAATATCCAGGAACTGGCAACTGCAGCCAAAAACAGGGTAGCAGTTAAGATTATTCTCTTTAACAATCAGTACCTGGGAATGGTGCGTCAGTGGCAGGAATTATTTTATGATAAGAGGTATTCTGCAACCTGTCTCCGCCGTCAGGCAGACTGTCCCCCTAAATGTTCCGAACCAAATGAAAATTGTCCTGAAATTATACCCGATTTTATTCAGGTAGCAAAGGGCTATGGAATTAAGGGTGAGACAATTACCGAGCGTAAAGATATCAAATCAGCTTTAGAAAACGCTATTAAATCAGATTCAGCTTATATTCTTAACTTTATGATTGAAGAAGAGGAAAATGTATTCCCGATGGTTTCGGCAGGAGGCAGCCTGAAGGAAATGATCTTAAGAAAAGATAATAAAAAATAATTAGGAGGACAATTTAAATGCCAGATATGCTAGTTAAATTATATGATTTAGAGGTTTTAGAAAAGCCACTTCATTCTTTAAAAGATGAGGATGTTCAAATTAGAAGAGCCATTCCACCAGAAAAAAATTATATTTTAAACTGGATCCGTGATAATTTTTCCGAAGTTTGGGTTTCTGAGGCGGATGTGGCAGTGGCTGCCAGCCCCGCTAAAATATTTATCGCAGTTAAAGAGGGAGAACTCTTAGGTTTTGCCTGTTATGATACGACTGCTAAAGGTTTTTTTGGACCGACCGGGGTGGGAGAAAAGGCCCGTAAAAAGGGGATTGGAACTTCACTTTTACTAAAGTCTCTAAAAGCGCTGCGGGAGGACGGCTACCCCTATGCTGTAATTGGAGGCGCTGGCCCTGTAGAGTATTATAAAAAGACCTGTTCTGCTCAGATAATTGAAGGTAGTGAGGAAAGCATTTATAAGAAGATGCTCAAATAAACTTCCCTTTAATTCTTCACAGAAATTTCAAAAATAATTTATTGATAAATATCCCTAAATGGTTTAAGATATAATTAGATGATAATTATTCTCAAAACTTTCTCTGTAATAGTTAAATATCAGGGAAAGTTTTCTGCTTGAGGGGGGATTAAAAATGTTCAGCAGTCTGCAGTTGAGAAAGCGGGATAAATTCTTTTTTGCTCTGCTTTTAATTGGATTTTTAATAAAATATAATTATTTTAACTGGTATATATTTAATGTGCCTTCCTTAAGCATTCTGCTTTTAAAAAATGTAATTGTAGTTCTGGCCTTTACATTACTTTACGGTATAATTTTGAGAAATAAAAAAAGAAAAATTGTTACCCTGGTTATTTATCTGCTTTTTTTCTTATTTTTTATCGCCAATTTATATTATAACCGCTATTTTGGTAATTATCTCAGCCTGACTGATATGATAATGGGTCAGGGAATTCGCCCCTTTAGAGTTCTGACCAGACAGCTTATTAACTGGGATCTTGATCTCCTGTTAGTTTTTGATATCCCAATTTTAATCTATTTAACCTATAAAGCTAAGCCAGAAACACCACAATTAAAAAGTTCCCAGTTCAGCCGCAAAAGTCTGCTTAAAAACAATTTTATTTTAGTGCTGATTATAATAATTTTATTTTTTAGTCAGCTGCTCTACAGCTACAGTCTATTTCCCGCTGATAATTTTATGGAACTTTTTAACCACAGCACTCCAGCTTTTGTCAATGTTTACGGGATCTTACCGCTTTATCTGGCAGAATATCAGCAGCTTAGAAATAAAAGAGAGCGGGCTAAGGAAAATACCGCCGAGAATTTAGAGGTTGACTTAAAAAAGGTGGAAACAGAAAAAGAGTTGAGTGCTGAAGAAGACCTTAAAAACATTAAAAATGTTATTGTAATTCAGCTGGAATCAATGGATGCAAAATTAATAGATTATCAGTATAATGGCAGAGAAGTGACACCCTTTTTAAATCAGCTTAAAGATAAATCTAAATATTTTTCTGATATTTACGCTCACCACATTAATGGCAGCTTTGATGCTGAATTTTCTTTTCTGACTTCACTTTATCCAATCAACCGAAATTATGCTTTTAGAAGTAATGATATGCGGGAATTTAATACAATAGTCAATGTTTTAAGGCGGGATAATTATAATACCTATGCTTTTCACGGCAATAAAGAAGGCTTTTTCTATCGGGACAAAGGTTATTTAGAAATGGGCTTTGACCGTTTTTACAGCCGGGAAGATTTTTCAGTTGAAGAGGGAATAGTCGGCGAGGATACCTATCTGGGAATCAATGATTATGACCTTTTTGACCAGTCAGTTGAATATCTTAAAACTGCAGAAGAACCATTTTTCTCAATTTTTATTACTGTCAGCAGCCATACTCCCTTTAATTTTTACCCTGAAGAATATGAAGTTGAGGAATTTGCAGAAATTGAAACTCCAATCGTCAGGGATTATTTTAATTCCATGTATTTTGTTGACAATTCACTGGAAATGTTTTTCGAAAAAATTAAAGAAAGTTCTCTTATGGAGGATACACTATTTGTAATTTATTCTGACCATGTTGCTGATATAAATAAAGAAGAATACAGGTCAGGAGATAATTTTGCAAATCACAGAAATATAAAAGAACCTGAGCATATTCCACTTTTTATTTATCATCAGGATATTGAGCCAGAAGTTATTGCTAAAAGCGGCAGTCATACAGATATTGCTCCTACAATTTTAGATCTAATGGGTTATCCGGAAAAACCGGAAGAATTTTTAGGAGTTTCTCTTTTAAAAGATCTTGAAAATCCACTGCTTTTTCTGCATGAGATACCCCAGATAATTTATAAAGATCAGCTCTACATTAGAGTTCCTGCCGGCCCGGAAGAAGAAAGTAAGTTCGAAAAAATTTCCTATAAAAAGAGTACTGGCGACTTAGATGTTGAGCTTCCTGAAAACGAAAAAGAACGCTTAAACAATACAATTAATTATATGCAGGAAGTAATGAACAGCTTTTTAAGTGAATAAAGTTAATTCTCCTCAACCTGAAGTTTATGGCTGAGGAGATTTTTATTTACTTGACTTTATGTTATAATATTAATAGAATTTTCATAAAAATAAAAGAAAGGGGCAAATTATGAAAAAATTTCTCAAAAAGGCCTCAATTTATCTCTTATTAATGCTCTTAATTGCGGCAGCAGTATTTTCGCTGAATTATTTTTTGGGCCGCAAACTGGCCGGAGATTTAGAAAATGATCTTAAAGAAATTGCAGCAGAAAATAACTATCAGCTCCGTTATTTAAATATTAATTCTAACCCACTTTTAAGAAGGGTGGAGATTAATACTCTGAGTTTCCAAAATAACAGTGATCAGAGTATTGAACTCAACGGGGCAGAAATAGAATTCAGCTGGCAGCAGATCTTCAATTACCTTAAAGATGGAGAATTTTTAGCTAAAAAAGACATTACAGCAGAAGTAGACAAATTTAGTTTTTATGATCTGCAGCAGAATAATCATTTTGACTTTTATAACAGCAGCCTCAGCTATCAGGGGGAGATCAATTCTCAGTCTGTTAAGGAACCACTAAAGCTAATTAAAAATAATCATCGCTTAAATATTGCAAGTGAAGAAGTAATTTATGATTATCCCTTTTATCGAAGTTATGGAATTACTAAAGCTAACTGGGAGCGAATTTCTACTTTTAGCGACTTTGCTTTTAACTCTGATTATCAGAGCCAGAATCAGAAATTAACTGTAAATGATTTTGCTTTAAAAAATGAATTTATCGATTATCAGCTTGATTTTGAGACTGTGCTGGAGGAGAGCTCAGAAGCAGAAGCAGAAGTGGAAGCAGCAGAGACTTCTAAAACAGACACTGAGCCAGAAGAAATGGTAGAAGAGATGGAAACAGCACTGGCAGAAATTGTTCTTTACAGCCGCCAAAATCAAAAACTGCTTTTAAAAGAGCTGCAGAGTAATTATCAACTTGCTCTAAATGGTGAGTTAATAAATCTCTCTGAAAATGAGCTGTTTAATCAATTTTCCTTTGCCGAATTAAATCTCGATTCTGATTTTGCAATGTATTTAGATTCCGAAAAAAAGAATTATCAAATTCAGAAATTTGATCTTAATTTCAATCTAAGTGACTTTCAGCTTGTCCTGAAAGAAAATTTAAGTCAGGAAGTAAATCAGAGCAGTTTCGGTATTTTAGCTCAAAATGGTGAATTTGAACTCAATATAAATTCTTTAAATTATCTGCAGCAGTTTAACCATCCGAAGGGCAAAAGCGAATTAGATTTAATTTCAAACTTAATTGATGCCCGGCTGAATGCAGAATTCAATTATAGTGAAGAGGTACCTTATATCAGCAGCTCACTGCTTAAATTTAAAGCTAAAAATCAGTCTGTAGAACAGCTCCTTTTATTTGCTCAACTTCTAAATGGTGATAATTTTGAGCAGGATGAAGAGGGATATTATCAGCTGGAGATCTGGGGAAGACTGGATAATTTAAACTTTGAGTAAAATTTAACTTTACAATTCAAGCTTAAAATGCTAAAATATAACTAGAAAATTGAATATAACTAACGAGGATGGGTGAAATTCCCTACCGGTGGTAATAGTCCACAAGTCCATTTTGGATTGATCTGATGAAATGCAGAACCGACAGTAAAGTCTGGAAGGGAGTTAGATTTTAAATTTATTAATCTAATTTATTTTGTAGATTTATGGCAGAATAAGTGAAGTTTTTAGCTGTTGATAGATTTAAATTAAAAAATGACTATTAAAGTCCTTCCAGTGATGGAGGGGCTTTTTCTATTTTAATACTATAAAAAGATCTTAAAAAATATCTTTTAAGATCTGGGAAACAAAAATTATCGAATAAAGATTGATAATCTAAGAAGTACTGGAGGTATAAGATGCAGAATTTTTCAATTGATGATCAAAAGTATATGGCCAGGGCTTTAAATCTTGCCCGCAGAGGTGAAGGAAGTACTTCCCCAAACCCTATGGTGGGAGCGGTTGTGGTTAAAGATGGAGAAATTATTGGTGAGGGTTATCATCAGCAGTATGGTGGGCCCCATGCAGAAGTCTTTGCACTTGAGGCTGCAGGGGAAGCTGCCCGTGGTGCTGAGATTTATGTTACACTTGAGCCCTGCAGCCATTATGGCAAAACACCACCCTGTGCTCAAAAAGTTATTGATTCCGGGATTAAAAGAGCAGTAATTGCTATGGTTGATCCCAACCCTGAGGTAGCTGGCAGAGGAATTGAAATGTTAAAAGAAGCGGGGATAGAAGTTGAAGTTGGACTTTTTCAGGAAAAAGCTGAAGTCTTAAATGAAATTTTTTTGAAATATATTCAGAGTGAATATCCCTTTGTCTATTTAAAAAAGGCTCAGACCCTGGATGGATATATAGCTACCAGCACTGGTGATTCTAAATGGATTACCAACTCCAAAGCCAGGCTGGAGGGTCATAAATTAAGACATCGGGTTGATGCAATTATGGTTGGGATTGGTACAGTACTGGCTGATGATCCTTCGCTAACTGCCAGGCTGGAAGATAAAAATGGTATTGATCCTTTAAGAATTATTCTGGATCCTCTACTTGATATTCCGCTGGATGCTAAAATTATCAATCAGCAGTCAGAGGCCGAAACCCTGATTATCTGTGCCGATGATTTTCCTCCTGCCAGGGCGGCAGCAATCCACGCCAAAAAGAAAAAATTAATGGAAAAAGAGCAGGTTCAGCTTTTGAGTTTTAAGGCTGAAAACGATGATTATTTTGAGCTTAGAGAAATTTTAAAAACCCTGCATCAGCGTAAAATAAGCAGTCTCCTGGTTGAAGGAGGAGCTAGATTAAGTCATACATTTTTGCAGGAAGATCTGGTCGATAAATTTTATTATTTTATTGCTCCCAAAATTTATGGAGGCAGTGACGGTATAGCTTCTTTCTGCGGCAGCGGTCCCAAAATGATGTCAGCTGCAGTTGAACTAAAAATTACTGAACAGAAAAATCTGGGAGATAATATTCTATTAATTGGAGAAAGGAAAAATACTCAAAGCTGAGTTTAGTTTATAAATATGCCACTGAAATGGGAGGTGAATTTATTGTTTACCGGTATAATTCAGGAAAAAGGTCAATTTTTGCGCAAATTTAAAGGCAGCAGCAAGTATCAGCTGGAAATTAAGGCTGAGAAAGTTCTAAATGAAGTAAAAAAAGGAGACAGCATCGCAGTCAATGGGGTCTGTCTGACAGTAGTTGATTTTGGCAGTGATTATTTTAGGGCGGATGTGATGCCTGAGACTTTAAAAGCCACCAACTTGGGTGATTTAGAGCGGGGATCAATTGTTAATTTAGAGCAGTCTCTGCGGCCTGGTGACTTTATTGGCGGTCATTTTGTCACCGGACATGTTGACAGCACAGCACCTGTTAGGTCAATTAAAAGTGAAAATAATGCTAAAATTATAGAACTGGAAGTTGATCAGGAGACAGAAAAATTTATTGTTCACAAAGGCTCGGTTGCCTTAAATGGAGTCAGCCTGACAGTGATGGGAATTACAGACGGTATTTTAAAGATTTCACTGATTCCAGAAAGCTGGGCAGAAACAAATCTTTCCGAACTTGCTGCTGGAGATCTGGTTAATATTGAGACTGATATGCTGGGCAAATATGTTTATAAGATGCTCGGGAATAAGACCAGTCAAGCGAGAGCTGAGACAGAGATGTCGAAAGATTTTTTAGCTGAAAATGGTTTTGTATAAATAAAATATTTAAAAATATTTTTTAAAAAGTTAAAGCAAATATTTGTCCGAAAGGAGAATTTAAATGGATAAAATAGAAGCTGCAGTAGAAGATATTAAAGCAGGAAAAATGGTAGTAGTTGTTGATGATGAAGATCGAGAAAATGAAGGTGATCTTTTAATGGCTGCTGAAAAAGTAGATAAAGAGGCCATTAATTTTATGATCAAGGAGGCAAGAGGGCTGGTCTGTACACCAATGGAAAGTGAGGCAATTTCAGGCCTTGATTTACCGTTAATGGTTGATGAAAACACAGAAACTCACGGAACAGCTTTTACAGTTTCTGTTGACCATAAAGAGGTTACAACCGGTATCTCTGCCCAGGAGAGGGCACTTACCATTCAAAAACTGGTCGATCCTAATTCCAAAGCCGGTGATTTTATGCGCCCCGGCCATGTATTTCCGCTGGTTGCTAAAAAAGGTGGAGTTTTAAGAAGAGCCGGTCATACAGAGGCCGCTGTTGATTTAGCCAGACTGGCTGGTTTAAAGCCTGCAGGAGTTATCTGTGAGATAATTAAAGAGGATGGGGAAATGGGGCGCCTACCTTATCTGAAAGAATTTGCAGAAAAACATGATTTGAAATTAATTTCAATTGAAGATTTAATCAAGTACAGAAAAGAAAAGGATAAGCTGATTGAGCTGGCAGCAGAAGCAGAACTGCCGTCTGATTTCGGTGATTTTAAAATTAAGGTTTTTACAACTAAAGTTGATGATAAAGAGCACATTGCAATTATCAAAGGTGATGTAGAAAATAAAGAAGATGTACTGGTTCGGGTTCACTCCCAGTGTATTACTGGAGATATTTTTGGCTCCAAAAGATGTGACTGTGGTGAGCAGCTGGCAGCAGCGCTGCAGCAAATTGAAGATGAGGGCCGAGGAGTTGTACTCTATATGCGGCAGGAAGGCCGCGGTATAGGGCTTGTCAACAAAATTAAGGCCTACCAGCTGCAGGATCAGGGAATGGACACCGTGGAAGCCAATGTGGCTCTCGGTTTTGATCCTGATTTAAGAGATTATGGAATTGGAGCTCAGATTCTTTCAGAAATTGGACTGACAACAATCCGCCTGCTGACAAATAATCCAACCAAAATTGTCGGCCTCGAAGGTTACGGCCTTAAAGTGACTGAAAGAGTTCCAATCGAAATTGATCCAAATCAGGAAAATGAGTTTTACCTCAAAGTTAAAAAAGATAAAATGGGCCATCTGCTCGATCTATAAAACTTATTTGAACCGGGTACAAAATAAATTATTCACAAAAAGGAGAATGATAAAAATGAAGACAATCGAAGGAAAACTGAATGCACAGGGAATGAAGACAGCAATTGTAGTTGGGCGTTTTAATGAATTTATTTCCGGTAAATTACTGGAAGGTGCAGTTGATGCCTTAAAAAGACATGGAATGGATGAGGCAGATATTGATGTTGTCTGGGTGCCGGGAGCATTTGAGATTCCGCTAACTGCAAAGAAACTTGCAGTTAAAGAAGAATATGACGGTGTAATTGCCCTGGGTGCAGTTATTAGAGGAGAAACTCCTCATTTTGATTATGTATCAGCAGAGGTTTCAAAAGGGGTTGCTAAAGCAGGTCTGGATACTGAAAAGCCGGTTATTTTCGGAGTTCTGACAACAGATACAATTGAACAGGCTATTTCTAGAGCCGGTACAAAATCCGGAAATAAAGGTTATGATGCTGCTGTTTCTCTGATTGAGATGGTTAACCTTTTTCAGGAACTTGAATAAAAATACTATTTAAAAAACCACTAATTATAAATCCTCGTCAGTAAATTTTTAGATTTCCTGAGGAGGATTTTTTCAACTGTTTTAATTTATGCCTTAAATTAAGTCGGTTTTTAATTGATTTAAATCATAAAATTAGGTATACTATTAATTAACTAATACTAATATTGAAGGCAGGTCAAATGATAACAACACAATCTTTGAATATTTTTTAAGGGATGAAATTAAGAAAATTAAAATTAGTGATTATATAAACAATAAAATTCTAATTTCATTTAACATTTTCTATATTTTTTCTGCAGTTTTTTTGATACTCAGTAATTCAGCAAATTTAAGCAGTCTAAAATTTTCATCGGCAACAATTAGAGGAATAATTGTTCAGCTGCAGATTATTTTACTGCTTTCCCTGACAATCAAATATGCTCTAAAAGGCTTTGTTTCAGCTTTAATACTGAATGTGTTCTCAATCTTTTCGGTACTGACATTAATGATCGTTGGCAGTTCTATCTCATTTTTACCGGCTTTAATTGCTTATTTAACAGTCCTAATAATTCTGTATTTAATTTTTGTTTACCAGCGGGAAATAAGCTTAAAAATTAATCAGCTGAAAAAGGAAAAGAAAAAATTACATTACATGGCTTATTATGATAATCTAACAGAAATAGCCAATAGAGAAATGTTAATTGAGAGGCTTGATTATCTTTCCTCAATGTCAGAGGCTGAAAAAATTAATTATAAGTTGATTTTTATTGATTTTAAAAATTTCAAAAAAATAAATGATTCCTGGGGTTATGAAACCGGAGACTATATTCTGCAGGAAATAGCTTTTAGACTCCAGAAAATTGTTGATGAAAATGATCTTTCGGCTCGTCTTGGTGGTGATGAGTTTGCAGTTGTAGTTCAGCGTGAACTGGAAGCAGAGGAATTGAAAAGATATATCAGGAAAATAAAAAGAGAACTGGAAAGAACTTATAAATATGATCAGAAAGAAATTACATTAAGCAGTAATTTCGGTATTTCAGCTTATCCAGAAGATGGTCAAAACAGCAAAGAAATGATAAGAAGTGCTGATATAGCAATCTATAAGGCCAAACAGAGCCTTAATAAAGAAATAGAGTTTTTTGCTAAAAATATGGAGAAAGATGTTATCGCTGGTGTACAGATGGAAGATTCTCTAAAAAGAGCAGTAAAAAACGAGGAATTTCATTTAGTCTTTCAACCACAGTATAAAATTGATGGCGAAAAACTGAGGGGTTTTGAAACTTTAATCAGATGGCATTCACCTGAACAGGGAACAATTAGCCCGGCCCGCTTTATTCCGGCTGCTGAAAAGACTGGTTTAATTAAGGAGATTGGAGAATGGGTTATCAGGACTTCGATTAGGAAATTTAAGCTTTTAGAAGAGAAATTTAAAGAAATCCCGGTTCTTTCAATCAACATTTCTGTTGTTCAGCTGACTGATCCTGGTTTTGTAGCAGCAGTTAAAAAAATTATAGATGAAGAAAAAATTAAAGGCTTTAAACTGGAATTTGAGATTACTGAGTCACTTTTTATATCTGATCAGGAATATGTTATAGATGTTTTATATAAATTAAAAGAGCTGGGGATCAGTATTGCGATGGATGATTTTGGAACCGGTTATGCTTCTCTAAGTTATCTGCAGCATATTCCACTTGATGTTATAAAAATTGATAAGGCTTTTATTGATCTAATTTCTCAGAATCCAGCAAGTGAAAAAATGATGGTTCCACCAATTATTGAGATGGCTCAGCAGTGGGGAATCAAGGTTGTAGCTGAAGGAGTGGAAACAGTTGAGCAGCTGCATTATTTAGAAGATCATAATTGTGATTATCTGCAGGGGTTTCTTCTAAATAAACCCTTAAGTGAATACCAGATATCAAAAGTATTTTAACTAATAAAGCTTTGATTAGGATAAATTTTTATTTTTAATGAAAAAAATCAAAATGGAGTGATTTTAATGTCAAATATTCAATGGGAAAAACTACTGAGTGGTACTGATGTAAGAGGCAGGGCAA
Organism: Halanaerobium saccharolyticum; assembly: GCF_003053565.1. GTDB lineage: Bacteria > Bacillota > Halanaerobiia > Halanaerobiales > Halanaerobiaceae > Halanaerobium > Halanaerobium saccharolyticum_B. Next base: position 91,394 of record NZ_QAXS01000002.1, read on the forward strand.
TTGCTGCTGAGGGAAAAAGGCCCAATTTAACAGAAGAAGCGGCTGCAGGTATAGGTTTTACTTTTGTTAACTGGCTGGCAGCTAATTTGGACAGGGAAACTGAGGAGATCGAAGTTGCAGTAGGTCATGATTCCCGCTTAAGTGCTGACAGGCTAAAAAAAGCTCTCGCTCAGGGAATGAAACTGGCAGGGGCAGAAGTTTACAGTGCAGGTCTGGCTTCTACTCCAGCAATGTTTATGTCAACTATTTTAGAGGGACACCAGTACGATGGAGCAATAATGATTACAGCCAGCCACCTTCCTTTTGATAAAAATGGGTTTAAATTTTTTACCCGTCAGGGAGGACTGGAAAAGGAAAATGTAATTGATATTTTAAATCTGGCTGCTGAGAGAGAGGAAGAATTCTTAGGTCAGCTGGATTTAGATTCTGCTGAAATAAAAGAGATTGATTTGATTTCTGACTATGCTGAACATATCAAAAAAGTTATCCGCAAAAACTTAAGTCCCAAAGTTGATCAGAATAAACCACTGGCTGACTTTAAAATAATAGTTGACGCCGGTAACGGCTCCGGTGGGTTTTTTGCTGAAAAAATTCTGAGAAGTCTTGGTGCGGATACCGAAGGCAGTCAGTTTTTAGAACCGGACGGGAACTTTCCCAATCATGCTCCCAACCCGGAAGACAAAGAAGCAATGCATTCGATTCAGCAGGCAGTGCTTGAAAACAAAGCTGATCTGGGAATTATTTTTGACACTGATGTTGATCGAGCCGCAGTGGTAGACAGCAGCGGACAGGAGATTAATCGGAATAAATTAATTGCCCTGGCTGCAGCAATTGTTCTGGAAAACGATCCAGGAGCAACGATTGTCACAGATTCAGTGACCTCAGTTGGCCTTAAAGATTTTATCGAAGATAAACTGGGGGGAGTACACCACCGCTTTAAAAGAGGCTACAAAAATGTAATTAATGAAGCTAAAAGACTGGAAAGTGAAGGTGAAAGTGCTCCACTTGCTATAGAGACTTCCGGGCATGCAGCTTTTAAAGAAAATTATTTTCTTGATGATGGGGCCTATCTGGTGGCAAAAGTGCTGATCAAAATGGCTAATTTAAATGCTGAAGAAAATAGTAAGGTTGGAGATCTAATTGCAGATCTTGCTGAAGCTGAAATTAAAGAGGAATATCGAATGACAATTCAGCTTGATGATTTTAAAGACTACGGTCAGCAGATTCTCGAGAATCTAAAAGATTTTGTTGAAGATATTGATGGCTGGGAGATTGCACCTAAAAACTACCAGGGAGTCCGGGTAAATTGTGGTGCTAATGACTGGTTTTTATTAAGAATGTCACTCCATGATCCGGTTCTGGTCCTCAATGTTGAATGTGATCAGGAGGAGAGTTTGAGTCAAATTCTCAAAAAGCTTAAAGATTTTTTGAATAATTATGATAAATTGGAGGTTAATTATGGAGTATAGATATCTTGGAAATTCAAATTTAAAAGTTTCTGCTGTTGGTCTGGGAACCTGGGCCTATGGTAATGATACATTTGGCAGAGTCGAAGATCAGCAGTCAATCAGGGCAATCAGAGCTGCTGTAGAGGCTGGAGTTACTCTAATTGATACTGCACCTGCTTATGGTGCCGGACATGCAGAAGAAGTTGTCGGTCAGGCAATTGAGGGCATTAGAGATAAAGTTGTTCTTGCAACAAAATGTGGAACTCACCGTGATGGGCCTAAATATATCAGAGATTTAAGTCCGAAAAGAATTAGAAAAGAAATTGAGTCCTCTCTAAGCAGATTAAATGTTGAGCAGATAGACCTTTATCAGATTCACTGGCCTGATCCTGATACTCCTTTAGAAGAAAGTGTGGAAGAACTGCTGAAGTTAAAAAGAGAAGGTAAATTTAAGTATTTGGGTGTCTGTAATTTTAAAGTAGATCTGCTTAAGCAGATTTCTGAGATGACTGATATAATATCACTGCAGCCTCAGTATTCTCTTTTAAAAAGAGATATTGAAGCTGAAATATTACCCTACCTAACTGACCATAATCTTGGCTCCTTAAGTTATGGAACTTTAGGTGGCGGGATTTTAAGCGGTAAATATCAGGAAAGACCGGAGTTTGAGGATGAAAAGGACAATAGAGCTGGTTTTTATCCTTTCTTTAAAAAAGAAAACTGGCCGCAGACTCAGAGCCTGATTAAGCTGCTTAAAGAAATTGCCGCTGCCCATGATCAGACCCCTGCTCAGACAGCAATTAACTGGGCAATTAGTAGGGCGGGCATAACCACAGCTTTAGTGGGGGCCAAAAACGAAAAACAGGCCAGAGAAAATGCAGCCGCAGCAGATTTTGAGCTGAGTGAAGCAGAAATGCTTGCTTTAACTGAGGAGTCAAACAAGGTAATAGAAAATTTAAGTAATTAAATATATGCCTGAATTAAGGATGGTTTGATGCAGAAACCTATTTTTTTCTCAAATAAATATTATCTGATGACTCTAATTCTGGTAATTATAGTTTTTGTAGTGTTTATATTATTTAGTTATACTGAAAAAACAGAAGAGGAACAGTTCTTTTTAAATCGAAGTTTAGAAAGACTTAATTCTGAAGTAGAGGTAATCTTAAATACCTATAACATTGCAGCTGATGCTGTTTTCAACAATATTCTTGACAGTGAGAAGATCAAAAGGATAATATATTATGGCTGGGAGTTTGAAGATCGCCGGGATAACTACCGCCACTACCTACAGGCAGAGCTGGAGCCCTTATATGAGGATTTGAAAAGATATCATGTCCGGCAGCTGCACATACATTTTAAAGATGGCAGCAGTTTTTTGCGAATGCACCGCCCAGAAACCTATGGTGATAATCTATTTGACGTCAGAGATAGTATTAAATATGTCAATACAGAAGAAAGAAAATTTGTAGGCTTCGAAGAGGGCCGTATTTTTAATGGTTACCGCTATATTTATCCTTTAAATTACAATGGTGAACACCTGGCTTCAGTTGAATTCAGCCTTTCTTTTCAGGCGGTTACAGAGCTGTTAAAGGATAATTTTGGTGGAGCAAATGCCTTTATAATTAAGAATGAGCTGATAGAAGAGACTGTATTTAAAGAAGAACAGTCGAATTATCTAAACTCTTCAATTATTCCAGAATACAGTTATGATAAAGAAATTTATAATAACCTGCTCAAAGCTGAGAGTGAGGTAAATCTTAATATTATCAGGGAAATTAATCGAAAAAACCAAAAAGAACTGGCTGCTCAAACTGCTGCAGAAAATTCTTTTGTAGTTTCCAGTCGAGTTGACGGCAGCTACTATACCGGCAGTTTTATCAATATTAAGGGGATAGATGGAAAAACCAAAGCCTATTTAATCAGCTATCAGGAGAATGATTCACTTAACTTTATCAATCAAAATTTCTTTACGACAATTATTATATCTATGATATTTTTGATTTTGACTATTATTCTACTGACTATAATTTTTTCCAGCAACAGCAGGCTCAGATTTTTAGCCCACAATGATCAGCTGACCGGGGTAAGCAACCGCCATCATCTGACTGAGGTTCTGGAAAGAGAATATGACCGCAGCCGCAGATATAATAATTCTTTTTCTTTGATTATTTTTGATATTGACCACTTTAAAAGTATTAATGATAATTTCGGCCATGATCAGGGAGACTTCATTCTAAAAGAACTGAGCAGACTGGTAAAGAAAAACATCCGTAAAAGTGACTATTTTGGCCGCTGGGGAGGAGAAGAATTTATAGTTATTGCTCCGGAGAGCAGTCTTCAGGATGCCGAAAAGTTTGCCGAAAAATTGAGAAAAGAAATTGAAGAATATAACTTTATGGAAAAGCGTAAGGTAACAGCCAGTTTTGGAGCTGCAGAAATTAAGAATGGTGATAATATTGATCAACTGATTAAAAGGGCAGATGACGCTCTCTACAGAGCAAAAGAAAAAGGAAGAAATAGAGTTGAAGTTTAAGTAGAGAAAAGTCCTGAGTTTTTTAACTCAGGACTTTAAATTAGAAAGCACAGACGGGCAAAAAGCTGCTGCTTAACTACTCATCTTTTTCTGGCTCAGCCTCTTCTTTCTTTGCTTCTTTTTTCTCTTTTGCCTCTTCAATCTTTTCAATCAGAGAGGGAACTTTTTCTATCAACTTATCTAGAGAGCCCTTACTTTTTACAGGTATCATTTCCACTTCAGCCCCGCGAATAACCAGGATCGCATCAGGTGAGATTTTGCAGCCGACTCCACCTCCACCGCCACCAGCATTTTCTTCTTCGCCAATGCCACCACCAAGGCCAAAGGAAGCGGTAATAATCGGGATCAATTTAACCTCACCAACTTCAATCATTTCCCCAACAACTGTTTCAGTTTTTAAAAAGTTATCGAGTTTAGCATACATTGTTTCCAGAACTTTTTCAGCACTCTGCATCAGAATCATCCTTTCTTAGAATTTAATTGATATAAACGCCACAATATTTTAATAGTCTTTAGAGAAAATACAAATTTCAATAAATGAAAAATTATTTGGGCCGGTATTATTTTACCGCCGGTAGAGCCTTCTGCTTCAAAAACCACCTCCTGCCAGCTGATTTCAGCCTTAAGATCGGGATAGTCAAAGAGTTCCTTAATAGTGTAATAAAAAGCCAGAAAAAGTCCGTTGTAATAAGGATCAGCAAAGGAAAAATAGATGTATAATTTTAGATAATCCATTTTTAGAATTTTAAAGAGCTCTACAATAAATCTAAAAATATGGTTTAAATTTTCCTTATTGATCAGTTTAAAATCAAAGTTGAAAGCTGATTTCTTTTTAGATTTTTCTTTCTTTTTACTTTTAGAACCCAATTCATTAATTTTTTTGTTGATTACCTTTTTTGATTTCTCTTCGATTAAACTCCCCACTTTAGTTTCTCTTAACTGCAGATTTTTCTGGAAACCAAATATTTCAATAACAAAAGATTGGTCTTCCCCCTGCCAGCTGAAGTGTAATTTCAAAAAAATTAGCGAGAGATTAATGCTGCAGCTAAAATCTTGTTGGTAGTTAAAACTAAAGCTGTAGTAATAGGGAATAACAAGCAGCAGAAGTAGAAAGAATATTAAGAAAATTAATAACAAAAATAAAAGCTGAAGCAATTTTTTTCCTCCTTTACACAATAATATTATACACAAAAATATTAGTTTTGTATAGTGATTTCTGTAACAATATCTCCGATCACCAACTTTTAAGCTCTAATTTTCAGTTACTGCCTAATTATTAAAAAAAGAAATCTCTTATTTAATAGACATCATCAGCTACTTTCGATATAATAATTTATAGTTATCAATTTTTTAAATTTTAGATTATAAATTAGTGGAGGTAGAGAGTATGGAGTATATAAGTACTAGAGGTAATTTTAGAAGTGTTAGTTCAGCAGAGGCAATCAGCCTGGGAATGGTTCCAGAAGGTGGGCTTTTTGTTCCCCGGTCAATACCTGAGCTGAGTTTGGATGCCATTACAGCAAAAAAGGATGCCAGCTATCAGGAACTTGCTCAGTGGATTTTCAAGAAATTTTTAACTGATTTTAGTAAAGAGGAAATAGAAGGGTCGGTTGAGGCTGCTTATAAAGAGGAAAGTTTTCCACCTGCAGCTAAAACACCGCTTGTTAAATTAAACAGCAACACCTTTATTTTAGAGCTCTGGCACGGTCCAACTGCAGCTTTTAAAGATATGGCGCTGCAGGTGCTGCCGCAGCTTTTAGTCCGCTCAGTCAAAAAACTGGGAGTAAAAAAAGAAATAGTTATTCTGGTCGCCACCTCCGGGGATACTGGTAAAGCTGCTCTTGAGGGATTTAAAGATGTAGAGGGAGTTAAGATTATTGTTTTTTATCCCGAAGAAGGGGTCAGCCGGGTCCAGGAAGATCAGATGAAAACAACCGGAGGCCAGAATACAGATGTTGTTTCTCTAAAAGGAAATTTTGATGACTGTCAGACTGCAGTCAAAAATGTTTTTGCAGATCAGGAGTTTAAAAAGCGGATGGAAGCAGGAAATTATCAATTTTCTTCAGCTAATTCAATTAACTGGGGCCGGCTGCTGCCGCAAATTGTCTATTATTTTAAAGCTTATTTTGAACTTTTAAATAAGGACGAAATCAGAGCAGGGGAAAAAATTAATATTTCTGTACCTACAGGTAATTTTGGTAATATCCTGGCAGCCTACTATGCCTATCGAATGGGGCTGCCTGTAAACAAATTCATTTGTGCTTCAAATGACAATAAGGTACTGACAGACTTCTTAGAAACTGGAATATATGACACTGAGCGTGAATTCAAAAAAACTATTAGTCCCTCTATGGATATTTTGATTTCATCAAATTTAGAGCGTTTTCTTTTTGAAATTACAGGACATGACAGTGAACAAATCAAGCAGTGGTATCAGGAACTTAAGACAAATAATAAATTTAAAATTGATGAGCAGACTCTGGCGGAAATTAAAGAGCTATTTGTTGGCCAGTACAGTACAGAAAAGGAAGCCCGCAGCACAATTAATAATGTTTTCAAGAAATTTAATTATCTGATCGATCCTCATACAGCAGTCGGAGTTGATTCTCTGGTTAAATACCGCAGTCAGAGTGCTGATCAGAAAAAAGCTGTTGTCGACTCTACCGCCAGTCCCTATAAATTCAGCCGGGCAGTTTTGGAATCCTTAAAGGAAAAAGAGATTAATGCTGATGAATATAGAATAATCGAAGAACTGGAAGCATTAACTGAGACAGAAATTCACCGCGGCCTTAAAGGTCTCGAGACTATGGAAAGCAGACATCAGAAGAGCTGCAGCAAAGATGAAGTAAAGAAAAAGATTGCAGAAATCTTAAATATTTAAATTTTATCTATACATTTCAGATGCCGGCATTTATCTTCATCGCCGGCTATTTTACTAATCCACAAAAAAAGCTGAAGCTTTATTTATATAAATACAAAACGCTTTATTAAACTGATCAATTGCTGAACAATCATTGGGAAAATAAGGAGAATTAATTATGGCAGTTTTTTTATCATATCTACCGCTCTGGAAAGAAGCATTTGTCCTTGCCTGGCCGGTAATGCTCAATCATATTTTTGTCACAGCAATGAGAACTACAGATATGATTCTAATGGGCTTTTTTGGACCGGCAGCAGTGACAGCTGTTGGACTGGGAGATGTCTGGGAAAGTATAATTTTAAGAATTGGTCTCGGCCTCGGCACCGGCAGTATTTCTTTAATTTCTCAGGAGAGTGGGGTTAAAACAGCTGCTGCTAAAGCAAATAAAGATATTATTTTATCTCAGGTAATCTATGTCTCAATTTTAATCGGGATTCCCTTTATTTTTATCGCTCTATTTTTTGCTGAAAATATGATCTCTCTGCTGGGAGCAGCACCAGAAGTAATCAAACTGGGATCTCAGTATCTTTTAATAATCTTTGCAGCTGCTCCTTTTAGAATAGTTTCTATTATTTCTGCTCGAGCCCTGCAGGGAAGTGGTGATACCAAAACTCCAATGGTCGTTGAGGTTATTTCCAACCTGATTAATATTATAGTTTCGGCCGGGCTGGCCCTGGGGATTGGGTTTTTCCCGAAAATTGGTGTGCCAGGAGTTGGGATTGGTACTTTTACAGCTAAGACCCTTTCAGCTTTAATTTTTATTTTTATATTTTTAAGCTCCAAAAGTGAATTCAATCTAAAAAATCCGCTCAAACACTGGGATTTCATTTTAATTAAACAGCTTTTTAAAGTCAGCGCTCCCAAAATAGCACAGGGACTTTATCAGAGTCTGATTACCTTTCCCTTTAATTCGATAGTCCTGCTTTTTGGAACCGAGGCTGCCGCGGCTTTCCACATTGCTCGCCGTGTATTTCAGCAGTTAATTGCTCCCATGCACCGCTCTTATTATACTGTGACAACAATTTTAAGTGGACAAAAAATTGGCTCTGCTAGAGCAGAAGAGAGTAAAAAGACGGTGGAGGCAATGATCATTTTAACTATCATTTCTATTGGCAGTTTTTCACTCTTGATCTTTTTTAATTCACCGCTTTTAGTCAGTCTCTTTGGAGATAATCCAGAAACTCTGGCAATAGCTGTAAGATTTCTTAAGGCCTTCAGTATTGGGGGACCGGTGATTACAATTTATGGTGTGCTGGCCGGTCATTTAAATGGAGCCGGCAATACTCAGTCTGCCTTATACGGCAATCTTTTTTCGCAGACAATTTTTAAACTTGGTTTGAGTTATCTACTGGGAGTAGTCTTTAATCTGGGCCTGCTGGGAGTTTTTATTGCTCTCCCGGTTGACTTTTTAGGCAGGGCACTCTGGGTTGGCCGCAAATACTTAAGTGATGACTGGATCAAGGAGGCAGATTTTATGATCTCAGAGAGGAGAAAAGAGCAGAATAATAGCTAATTATCTTCAAGTAATTCAGGCAGGCAATTAATTAGCAAAATCAACTTGAATTTTTTACAGGTCAAAAATTAGTGACAGCGAATTATTTAAATAGAGATTAAAGAGAAGTTAAATTATCAAGATTTATTAGGGGGTGCAGGATAATTAAAAGGCCTGAAATATATAAAAAGCTGAAATTGTTTGAAGACAGAACCCTGCTTTCAATTTTTGTGATTTTATGTCTTGCTGTTTTAGTTGCTTTCATTGTTTATTTTACTGGTGGAACCCGCTTTAGTTATGCCCATTTAATCTACCTGCCAATTATTTTGGCTGCTTATTTTTATAAAATAAAGGGAGGAATAACTGCTGCATTAATTGGAGGATTTCTACTGGGACCTTATATGCCGCTTAATACCAGTACTATGACAATGCAGGGTTTGGAAAACTGGACTTTTAGAATGTCTCTACTGGTTATAGTTGGAACTTTTGCCGGATATTTATTTTCTCTGCTCGAAAGTCAGCTTGAGCAGGTAAATCAAATTGCTTATTATGACTCTGAAACAGGACTGCCCAATAAGTTAAAATTAAAAAAAGAACTGGAAAAAGAGATTGAGGCTGAAAATGATTTCTATTTATTAATCTTAAGCATCAATAATTTTATTGATATTTATAAGATGATTGGCTTTATGAACTTTTCTAACTATATCAAAAAATTACTGCAGTATATAAAAGACTTTGAAAAGATTAGAGACCAAATTTATTATATTAATGAAAGTAAATATGGGCTTATTTTAAAAAAAGAAGCAGATTTATCAATCTTTCTTAGTCAATTTGTAGAATACATGGATCATGCTGTTGAGTTTAATCAGATTTCTATTTTTAATGATATCAGTCTGGGGATTACAGCTTATCCTGAACAGAGTCAGATAGCAGATGAGCTTATTGATCAGGCCTTTATATCTCTGGAAAAAGCAGCTACCAAAAAACTTCAGTACTGTGGCAGTATCAGGAGCAGGACAGCAGCTTTAAAGAGAGTAATATTGGATTATTAGCTGATATTAATAAATCAATCTTAAATGATGATTTTGAACTTTATTATCAGCCAAAGGTAAATCTGCTTGACAAAAGTGTAGAAACATTTGAGGCCCTAATCAGATGGAATCATCCAGAGAGAGGCTTTATCTCACCTGCTGAATTTATTCCTCTAGTTGAGCAGAGCAGTCTGATTGAACCACTGACTGAATGGGTGGTCAAAAGGGCTTTAAATGACATTAATAAGTTTAACCAGAAAAATGAAGATGAAAAATATTCAATTGCAGTCAATATTTCTGCCCGAAATCTGCAGCATCCAAACTTTGCAGAAAGCTTAATTCAAAATTTGGAGTTTTTTAATATCAATCCAGAAAGATTAAGCCTTGAAATAACAGAGACAGATTTGATTTTAGAAATTAAAGAAAATATCAAAAAGCTAAAAAAGCTTAAGGCAAAGGGAATCAAGATTTATCTTGATGATTTTGGCAAGGGTTATTCATCTTTAAAATACCTAAAAGAACTGCCGGTGGATTATTTGAAAATAGACCGGTATTTTATTAAAAACATTGGTCTGGAAAAATCTACAGAAAATATTATTCATTCAATTATAAATATGGCCCACGCTCTTAATTTAAAAGTAGTTGCAGAGGGAGTAGAAAAAAAGGAGCAGCTTGAATTTTTGCAGGAACTGGACTGTGATTATGCTCAGGGTTATTATTTTGCCAGACCGGATACTAAAGAAAATATTATAAAAAAGCTGGCAGAAGAAGATAAATATATTTTAAACAGTATTGATAATTAATTTATTTTGAAAGGAGAACTAAAGCAGGATGAACTTTGTTAGAGCAGAAATCGAAGAAATACCGGAGATCATGAAGATTATTAAAGCTGCCCAGAAATATTTAAAAGAACAGGGGATAGACCAGTGGCAGAATAATTATCCCAATCCGGAGACTTTAAAAAAGGATATTGAAGCTGGAAATTCCTATATAATTAAAAAAGAAGGAAAAATAATTGCTGTCGCAGCAGTTATCTTTGGTGAAGATCCAACCTATAATTTAATTGAGGAGGGAAGCTGGCTGGCAGATGGTTTATATGGAGTAATCCACCGGGCAGCAGTAGCACCTGAGTATAAAGGCCAGGGAATTATTTCAATTATCTACAGAAAAACATTCAAAATGGGAGCTAATCTTGGAGCAGACAGCATCCGGATCGATACTCACCAGGATAATCTTGCCATGCGGCGGGCGATTGAAAAAGCAGGTTTTAACTACTGCGGCATTATTTATACTAAAGATGGAAGTCCAAGACTGGCCTACGAAAAATTAATTCAAGAAGGGAGCAATTAATGAAAGATCTGAAGTATTTAGAGCTTTTAGCAGAACAGTTTCCTAATATACCTGCAGTTAGCACAGAAATTATTAACCTCAAAGCGATTTTAAATCTACCTAAAAGTACAGAACATTTTTTAACCGATTTACACGGAGAAGCTGAGGCATTTAAGTATATGTTAAAAACCGCCTCCGGAGTAATTGAGTATAAGATAGATCAGATATTTTCAGATAAGCTGACTGATACCGAAAAAAGAGAGCTGGCAACTCTAATTTTTTATCCAAAATCAAAGATGAAGGAGCTGCACGAAAGGGGAGGTATTCCTCCAGAATGGTACAAGGAAGCCCTGGATTATATGGTCAGAATTTCGCAGGAAGTTTCCTCAATTTATACCCGCTCCAAGGTGAGGAAGGCTTTACCGGAAAAGTTTGCCTATATTATTGAAGAGCTGCTGCACATTAAAGAAGGAGATCCAAATAAAAAGGATTATAAGGATCAGATTTTAACCACGATTATTGAAATAGAGCAGGCTGAGAATTTTATTATTTCACTTTCCGAGCTGATTCAATCTTTTGCAGTGGATAAGCTGCATATAATTGGAGATATTTTTGATCGGGGACCGGCACCGGATGTAATCATGAATGTACTTAAAAACCATCATAATGTTGATATCCAGTGGGGTAACCACGATATTCTCTGGATGGGAGCAGCTCTCGGTCAGAAAGCTTTAATTGCTACTGCCTTAAGAATTGCTCTCCGCTACGGTAACCTTGAGTTTTTAGAAGAGGGTTATGGAATTAATATGAGGCCCCTGGCCAGGTTCGCCATGAACCACTATCAGGAGCCTGATTCTGAAATTTTTGAACCAAAGTTAATCGAAAGAGAGCTTGATCAGGATGAAATAAAGATAATGACCCAGATGCATAAGGCAATTGCTGTGATTCAGTTTAAGCTGGAGGGGCAGCTGATCAAAAAGCGGCCGGAGTTTAAAATGAATGAGGCACTCTACCTGGAAAAAATAGATTATGAAAAGGGAACAATTTCTCTGGCGGATGCTGAATATAAATTAACAGACTCCCATTTTCCCACCGTTGATCCTCTGGATCCCTACCGTCTGAGCGGCTGGGAAGAAGAAGTTATTGAACAGCTCAGTTATTCCTTTAAAAATAATGATCGTTTAAAGGAAGATATCCGTTTTCTTTTTAATAACGGCAATATGTACAGAAAATACAACGGCAATTTACTTTTTCACGGCTGTCTGCCGATGACTGAAGCTGGAGATTTTTCGACAATCGAAGTTGAGGGAAAAGAATATAGCGGCAAAAAGTTAATGGATTTTTTTGATGATGTAATCAGGCGCAGTTATTCCAAACCAGACAGTGAAGGCGGCTATAAAGACTGGCTCTGGTATCTCTGGCGGGGAGAGTTATCTCCACTTTTTGGTAAAGAAAAGATGACAACCTTTTTGCGCTATTTTACCGATGAGGACCAGCCTGAGCTCTACCGGGAGAAGAAAAACCCCTACTATCAGGCCCGGGAAAATGAATATGTCTGCAAAAAAATTCTGACTGAATTTGGTCTTGATCCGGAAAGCGGCCACATTATTAATGGTCACACCCCGGTGGCTGAGAAAAAGGGAGAAAGTCCAATTAAGGGCAACGGCAGGCTTTTAGTGATTGATGGAGGTATTTCTGCAGCTTACCACGAAAAAACAGGTATTGCAGGCTATACCCTAACTTACAGCAATACTAAAATGCGTCTGATATCTCACGAACCTTTTATCAGCAAAAAAAATGCCCTGCATAAAGACAGCAGGGACACAATTTCGGCAACTGAAGTTTTAAAATTTGAAAGACCACAGAAAATTGCCGATACAGATATCGGTAAAAAATTGAACGAAGATGTAGAGCACCTAATGCAGCTGCTTACGGCCTATCAGGATGGAATAATTAAAGAAAAATATCCTGGCTAAAATCTTTTCTAATTTAAAAAGCAGCTTATTTTATTTAATATATCAGCTAAAGAATTAAAAATTTAAGAATTCAATTCCTGATAAGTTTCTTCAGCTAAATAAGAGCTTCGAACATGGGGGCCGGAGGAGACGGATTTAAATCCGAGGGCAAGAGCTTTTTCTTTGAGTTCTGCAAACTTCTCCGGTCTGATATATTCTGCCACCTCAATATTTTCATTTGTCGGCTGCAGATACTGGCCCATAGTTAAAATTTCAACTCCAGCCTGCAGTAGATCCTTCCAGACTGCGTTGAGTTCTTCTTCACTTTCTCCAAGTCCGAGCATCATTCCAGATTTTATTAGAATATCGGGATCACTCGCTGCCACTTTATTTAAAACAGCAAGTGACTGCTGATAATCAGCCTGAGGGCGTACCTTTTCGTAAAGTGAGGGTACAGTTTCTACATTGTGATTAAAAATTTCTGGTCTGGCCTTAATAATCTTTTCTAAAGCAGCCTGATCATTATTAAAATCAGGTGTCAGTACTTCCACCGAAACCTCCGGACGCCTTTCTCGAATGGCATTAATAACCCTCACAAACTGTTCTGCTCCACCGTCTTCAAGATCATCACGAGTCACTGAAGTAATGACAGCGTGTTTCAACTTTAATTTCTCGACAGCTTCAGCCACTCTGACTGCTTCCTCAGGTTCAACTGCTTCCGGTCTGTGGTGAGTAACCGAACAGAAGCGGCAGTTGCGGGTACAGTACTGACCTAAGATCATAAAGGTCGCTGTTTTTTTGCTGTAGCACTCTCCAATATTGGGACAGCGGGCACTCTGACAGACTGTATTAAGTTCTAAATTTTTGAGCATATTACGGGTGGCCAGCATCCCTTTCTGCAGGGGATCTTTATTTCTAAGCCATTTTGGTAATCTTTTTCTTTTTGACATTTTATCTTCTCCTTTTTAGCGTTTAAAATTCCAGTTTTGATTTTGATATTTGTTTTTGGCCAGCTCACGGGCCAGTTCAATCTCACTTTCAGTTAAAGAAGCTTTTTCTAAATTTATATTAAATTTTTCTGCCAGGCCTGAGCTCAGAGCCTTAATCAGTTCCTCTTTATCAACTTTAGAGCCCGATCTTTTAAGGTTGGTAGATTTAGCCTTAAAGATGCGGCGGGATTTTTTTCTCATTTCAGCTGAATTGTAGTTTAAAAGTTCAAAAATTTTTTCGCTGGAATCATCCAAAGGCAGGGATCCGTGCTGGAGAATAGTGTTTTCTTTTCTCCGCTGGGCACTTCCAATCAGCTTCTTTTTATTAAGAATAACCTCATACCAGGATGGGGCGTCAAAACAGGCAGCAGAATGACCGCGCGGAGCCTTTTTGCCTCTCTCAACCGCTTTCAGCTCTGCCGCAATCCCCAGCTGATTTAAGCCGGCAACAAGTCCACTGCTGATCTGCTGGTAACTTTTTTCTATAGAATCTGCCAGTAAATTATAATCTTCTCTAATTATAATGCTGTAGGTAAGTTCCCGATCATGTAAAATTGCCCGACCACCAGTTAAACGCCGAACAAGATCAATTCCCTCCTGCTGACACTTCTCAAAATCAACCTCTTTTTTAGCCTGCTGAAAATAGCCGAGGGAAAGAGCCGCCGGCTGCCAGCCATAAAAACGCAGAGTAGGAGGAGTATCACCCTGACTGTGAATTTTCATAATGGCTTCATCAACTGCCATATTATAGTAGGCATCATTTTCAGCTTCAATTATTAACCGCCATTTAAGCAAAATTATCCCTCCAGTATAAATCAAAATCTTAAATAATTTCTCTATATAATATATTCTATTTAAAAGATATAGGTCCTTTTTTTATTTTACAAGTCCATGCACCGGGAACTTGTCAGTTTATGTAGATATATCGCGAAAAAGCCTGATTTTTAGCTGTTTTCGCTACAATTCGACAAAAAGCGGGTGGTTCACGGTGCATGTAAATACATGTACACTTATAAGACAAAATTAAAGATTATAAATTCTGTCATTTATCACAGCTGCCAGAACTATTTTTCTTTTCCTTGTAATTTAGAGCTTAAGGGCATAAAATTAAATTAGAAATTAAGAAGAGCTAAAAATTAATTCTGCATTTAAGTGACACAATTTAATAAGAGCAGCTATAAGCTTATAATTTGCTTCTACTTAATTTTGAACTATTTTATAATAGTTCGACAAAATTAGGTGTATAAGACACCTTAACTAAAATTTTGGCCAAAGGAGTACCAGTTATGAAAATTAGTTCTAGAACTAAAAAGATTATTAAGATTTTAATTGAAAATGATGATTATATTGTGACTGAGAAAATTGCTCAAAAGTTAGATGTCAGCTCCAGAACCGTTTTACGGGAGTTGAAAAAAGTAGAAAAGTGGCTGCGGACTAATGATATACAGCTGGAAAAGAAAAAGGGCACAGGTATTCGGCTCAACTGCTCAGCTGAAGATAAAAAAAGAATTGCAGAACTGCTGGAGTTTGAAGCTGTTGACAGGCATTTTACACCTGATGAGAGAAAAATGATTATTCTCTCGGAACTATTAAGAGATCAACGTCCCAATAAGCTTTATGCCTTTACCAGAGTCTGTAATGTATCAGAAGCAACTATCAGTCATGATTTAGATGAGATTGAGGGCTGGCTGAAAGAATATCAGATTGAGTTAATTAGAAAACCCGGGCTTGGTGTATATCTTGAGGGAAAAGAAAAGGATATCAGAAAAGCAAGTATTAATCTGCTCTATCAGAATTTTAATTTAGAAGAAATTTTATTACTGCTTCAGGATAAGTATTCTGAGCCAGAAGAAAAATTGAGAAAAAATCTTTCCAAAAATCGACTATTAAATTTAATTGGACTGGATACAATTAATTTATTAGATGAATACATCAAAAAGTTAGAAAAAAAGATGAGTTATCAGCTGGCTGATGATGCCTATGCTGCACTGATGGTTCACCTGGCCATTGCCTTAAAAAGAATTAAAGATGGGGAAGAAATAACTGTTAATCAGGAAGTACTTAATAATCTAAAAGGAAAAAAAGAATTTATAATCGCCAGAGAACTTGTTTCCTCAATTGCAGAAGCATTTAAGGTAACAATCCCGGAAGCAGAAATTGCCTATGTAACTATGCACTTAATGGGAAGTAAGAGTCGGGGTGGAGTTTACAATGACGAAATTTCAATGACCGAAGATTATCATCTGGTTAATATATCCCGCAAAATGATAGAAAAGGCAGAAATTGAGCTGGGAATTTACCTGGAAGATGATGAGGAGCTTTTAATTGGACTGGTTCGGCATCTGGAGCCGACAATTAATCGGATCAAACTGAAGCTCGATATTCGAAATCCTCTCTTAGGAGAAATTAAAGAAAAATATGCTGAATTATTTGAAGTTTCCAAAAAATGTGCTGCTATTCTGGCAGAAAAAGAAAATATTGAGGTGCCGGAATCGGAAGCTGCCTATATAGCAATGCATCTGGGCTCAGCAGTAGAGAGAAAAAGAAAGCCGCAGCAGAAATTCAGAGCAGCAGTGGCCTGTACCAGTGGGATTGGAGCTTCCAGACTTTTAGCTTCAAGGCTGAACAAGGAATTTGAAAATATCGAAGTTACTTCCTTAATTTCAACTCTGGATTTTGATAATCAGGAAATAGAGAATTTAAATCTTGATCTGATTATTTCTACTGTTGCCATACCGGAGAGCAAAGTACCGGTAATAGTGGTTAACCCGCTTTTAAACGAAAAACAGCAGCAGGAAATCAATGATTTTCTCTTAAAAAACAGAGCCAAAAACAAGCAAAGAAATAATAAAATCACCCTTAAAGAAAAACTGGAAATGATCAATAACTATAATCAGGGGATTTTAGAGGTACTGAATAATTTTCAATTGATAAATGGTTATCACTTTAAAAATACAGCTGGACTGATTGAAGATGCAGCTGCACTGCTTAAGGATGCGCCGGAGCAAAGGGAAAGAATTAAAAAAGATTTAAGTATGCGGGAAGAAAAAGGAAGTACAGTTTTAAAGCACAATCAGATAATGCTTCTCCACTGTCAGAGCAGAGCTGTTAATGAACTATATTTTGCAGTGATTAGGCCCCAAAAAGGTTTTGAAATTGAGGCTGATAATGGTGTGGTAGCTGAAATTAAAATTATTGTTCTCATGGCAGCTCCACTTAAGGGAAGCACTCAGGGAAGAGAAGTATTAAGTGAGATCAGTCATTTATTAATAGAAAATCAGGATTTTATAGCTGCTGTTAACAGCGGCAGTCGGGAAGATATTTATTATGGACTTTCAGAACACTTTGATTATTTTTTACAACAAAAAAGTATGGTTAAATATCACAAGGAGGAAAATTAAATGCAGAAGAGTAGTTTTCAAAATAAGGTACAGAATTTTGGTAGATTTTTAAGTGGAATGGTAATGCCCAATATTGGAGCATTTATCGCCTGGGGTTTGATTACAGCTTTCTTTATTCCTACCGGTTGGGTTCCAAACGAAGGCCTGGCAGGTTTAGTTGGTCCGATGATCACCTATATGCTGCCGCTATTAATTGCTTTTTCTGGAGGTAAATTAGTTGCAGGTGTTAGAGGTGGAGTTGTTGGGGTTGTTGCTACAATGGGTGTAATTGTAGGTTCTGATATTCCAATGTTTATTGGAGCCATGGTAATGGGGCCCTTTGGCGGCTGGACTATAAAGCACGTAGATAAAATGTTTGAAGGTAAAATCAAATCAGGTTTTGAAATGCTGATTAATAACTTTTCAGCTGGTATAATAGGTGGACTCTTAGCAGTTTTAGCCTATCAGATTATTGGTCCAATTGTTGTAGGTCTAAATGAATTTTTAAGAATTGGTGTAAACGCATTTGTAAGTCGCGGTTTATTACCTTTAGCTTCTATTTTTATTGAGCCTGCTAAAATTCTATTTTTAAATAATGCAATTAATCACGGTGTCTTAAGTCCTTTAGGAATTCAGCAGGTAGAAGAGGCTGGTAAATCAATCTTTTTCATGCTGGAAACAAATCCCGGCCCAGGCTTAGGAATTCTTCTAGCCTACTGGGTATTTGCTAAGGGTATGGTAAAACAGTCCGCACCTGGTGCTATAATCATTCACTTTTTGGGAGGAATTCACGAAATATACTTTCCCTATGTCTTAATGAAACCTTCACTTTTATTAGCAGTTATTGGTGGTGGAGCCAGCGGTATCTTTACTTTCAACCTTTTCAATACCGGTTTAGTTGCTACACCTTCTCCCGGCAGTATCTTTGCCTATCTGGCAATGACACCAAGGGGTAATTATCTGGGAGTATTTGCAGGTATCTTAGCTGCAACAGCAGTCTCTTTTGTTATCGCTTCTGTTTTAATTAAAAGATCAGTTGCCAGAGGAGACACCATGGAATTTGAATCTGCTCAGTCTAAGGTAAGAGAGCAGAAGGGTAGAGATTTACACATGGATAAGGAAGCTAAAAAATTAAGTGTTTCAGAAGTAAGTAAAATTGTCTTTGCCTGTGATGCTGGGATGGGATCAAGTGCTATGGGTGCCGGTAAACTTCGCAAAAAAATTGAAGCAGCCGGTCTGGATATTTTAGTTGTCAATAAAGCTATCGATGAAATACCTCAGGATGCAGAGATTGTAATTACTCATCAGAATCTAACTGAGCGGGCAAAACAGAAGGCGCCTCAGGCTGAGCATATTTCAATCCAGGATTTTCTGCAGACTCCAGTTTATGACCAGCTTGTAGAAAGACTTAAGGCTGGAGAAGATGATCAAAAAAAGCAGAGTAAAGCAGTAGAAAAAAATGACGAGTCTGAATCTGCTGCTTCTACCAACAAAGGAATTCTAAAAAAAGAAAATATCAAGCTTGGCCTGGAAAGTGTTAAAAGAGCAGAAGCAATCAAAAAGGCCGGCCAACTTCTGGTAGACAGCGGTTATGTTGACCAGGATTATGTGGAAGCGATGTTGGACAGAGAACAGGAGATGTCAACTTATATCGGTCAAGGAGTAGCAATCCCTCATGGAGTAGGAGCTGCCAAAAAGAAGATTAAAAAGACCGGAATTTCAGTTCTGCAGTTCCCAGAGGGAGTTGAATTTGAAGGTGAAACAGCCTATCTGGTAATTGCAATCGCCGGAGTGGGAAATGAACACCTCAAAATTCTGGCTAACCTTTCTGAGATGATAGAAGAAAATGAGTCAGCTGAAAAGTTGAGAACCACAGATGACATAGATTATATCTACGAAAAATTCACACTCTAATTTTAAACTGATTTTCTAAACTGAAAGTTGCAAATCAAAGCTTCCCTGTTCAGCCTCAGTTGAACCTGACTGAATGGGGAAGCAAAATTGAAATAACCTAATAAGGATTGATAATAATGATTAAAACACTGACCTTAAATCCAGCCTTAGATAAAACAATAATTGTCGAAAGTTTTAGACTCAACCAGCTCAACCGCATCAAAAAGGTTCATAAAGATGCTGGAGGGAAAGGAATTAATGTTTCTAAAATGCTCAAAAATATGGGGCAGCAGAGTACAGCGGCCGGTTTTTTAGGTGGAGCTGCCGGTGATTTTATCAAAAAAGAGGTAGAAAACTCAGGTATCAAAACAGAATTTATCCAAACCAGAGAAGAAACTCGAACCAATACCAAGATGGTGGACCCAATCAATAACACTTTCACTGATCTCAATGAGTCAGGAGCCCACATTTCTGCAGCAGATATTGAAGAATTGAAAACAAAACTATTTGCTGATTTAAAGCCAGATGATATACTGGTTCTGGCAGGAAGTGTTCTGGCCGGAGTTGGTGAGGATATTTACTTTCAGCTGATTGAAGCAGCAAAAGAAAGAGATATCAAAACAGTTCTGGATGCTGATGGCCCACTTTTTAGAGCAGGAATAAAAGCAGGCCCAACTTTAATTAAGCCGAATGAGCATGAGCTCAGCCTTCATTTTAAGGAAGAGTTTAAGGATTTAAAGACAATGATTAGAAAGGCTGAGAGTCTCTTAGATACAGGTATTCAGATGATTATGCTTTCTCTCGGCAGCGAGGGAGCAGTATTTATCACAGCAGCGAAAAAATATAAAATTGAGCCCTTAAAACTTGATGTTAAAAGTACAGTTGGAGCTGGTGATGCAATGGTTGCCGGACTGGCCTATGCTTTAGAAAATGAACTCAACTTAGAGGAAATGCTCAAAACTGCAGCAGCAGCCAGCAGTGCAACTTTGATTAAGGATGGCACAGAGATGGGAAGTCTAAAAGATCTAGAGAGACTTAAAAAATCAATTCAGCTAAAGAGGCTTTAAGAAATTAGACAGCTTTGAGAGCAGGGACAAATAAAAATTTTAAATTTTTAAGAATAAAATTAATAAAACTAAAATTAAAAGGGTGATTAAATAATGAAAACAAGAGCAGTCCGCATATATGGTGAAAACGACCTCAGAATGGAAGAATTTGAACTTCCAGAAATCAAAGACGACGAAATTTTAGCCAGAATTGTTTCCAACAGTATCTGTATGTCAACTTATAAGGCAGTAATTCAGGGCGGCCGCCACAAAAGAGTTCCAGATGATGTGGCTGAAAATCCAACTATTACCGGACACGAATTTGCAGGTGAAATTATTAAGGTAGGTAAAAAGTGGCAGGATCAGTTTGAGCCGGGAGAAAAATTTGCAGTTCAGCCGGCTTTAAACTACAAAGGAAGCCCCTATGCCCCTGGTTATTCCTACAAATACTTTGGCGGGAATACAGAGTACACAATTATTCCGCAGGAAGTTATGGAGCTTGGCTATCTTCTAAAATATGAGGGAGACGGATTTTACGAAGCCTCACTTTCAGAGCCAATGTCCTGTATTGTAGGCGGCTACCATGCAGTTTACCACACAGAGAGCAATAATTACATTCACAAAATGGGGATTGTAGAAGGTGGAAAGGTTGCACTTTTAGGTGCTGCTGGACCGATGGGCTTAGGAGCAATCGATTATGCCCTCCATGCAGACCGCAAACCTTCGGTAGTTGTAGTAACTGATATCAACCAGGACCGTCTGGACCGCGCAGCTTCTTTATTTACTCAGGCAGAGGCAGAAAAACAGGGAGTTGAACTCCATTTTGTCAACACAGCAGAGATGGAAGATGTGCCGGCAGAACTTAAAGAACTGGTTGGTGGAGAAGGCTATGATGATGTCTTCGTCTACGCTCCGGTAAGAGAACTGGCTGAGCAGGGAGATCAGATTCTGGGTAAGGACGGCTGTATGAACTTCTTTGCTGGCCCCACAGATAAGGAACTTTCTGCAGAATTTAACTTATACAATATTCACTATTCCCCAACTCACATTATGGGTTCAACCGGTGGTAATGATGATGATATGCGCGAATCACTTAAAATGTCAGCAGAGGGTAGATTAAATCCGGCCACAATGATTACCCATGTTGGGGGTCTTAACAGTGCAGCTGATACAATTCAGAATCTGCCAAAGATTCCAGGCGGCAAAAAGTTAATCTATACTTCAATCGATATGGAGCTGACAGCACTGGAGGACTTTGCTAAAAAAGGTAAGGAAGATCCCAAATATGCTGAACTGGCAGAAATCATAGCAGATAACAATGGTCTCTGGTCAGCAGAAGCAGAAAAATATTTACTAGAAAACTTTTAGGTACCGAGCACTTGGATAATATTTCCATTTTGTAATCTGGACTTGATTGACTAAATTTGTAATTTTAATTATAAAAGTAGGAGTGAATTTCATGAAAAAAGCAGAATTTATTTTAGAACATGAGGAAGGATTTCATGCCAGACCGGCCGGTATTTTTTCCAAACTGGCCAGTAAGTTTAAAGCTGATATTGTTTTATTTAAAAATGGTAATCAGGAGAAAGAGTATAACCCTAAAAGCATAATTTCAATTATGACTATGGGAGCAACTCAGGATGACAAAATCACCATTCAGGCAGACGGCAGTGATGAGGAAGAGGCAGTTAACTCCCTGCTTGAGCTGGTAGAAAATGACTTCAAGATGTAGGCAGGTACCGAATACCTGGAGATTATTTCCAAATTAATAGATAAGTTTACAGCAGCAATATAGAAAAGGCTCATCATTTTGGACAGGTGATGAGCTTTTTTGGACCTGGTTAAAGTTATTTTATTCACAAAATAATATTTGTTTGCCTTATCAGAGAGTGTTATAATATAAATTGATCTTTAAAACTAAATTTTAAAAAGGAGCTGAAATGATGACAGAACTTGCCAAACATTTTCAGATTGATTTTAATTCTGCAGCTGCCAGAAAAGCTGTGGTTTTTTGTGATCAGCTGCGAATTACTGTTTTAACTGCAGGAATTCTGCGGCTGGAATATGATCCAAAAAAAGAATTTGATGACCGAGCAACTCAGCTTGTCTGGAAGAGAGAACTTAGAGTACCGGAGTTTTCTCTCAAAAAAGATGAGCAGCAGTTAACCCTGGAAACTGAAAAATTGAAATTAGAGTATTTAAGAAATGGTAAAAAATTATCTCAGGATAATTTAAAAATAAAAGTTAAAGCAAATAATGAACTATGGTTTTACGGAAAAGAAGATGAAGAGAATCTTAAAGGTACTCACAGAACTCTGGACGGAGTCAATGGTGCGGTTGAGCTGGAAGAAGGACTGCTTTCTAAATCTGGCTGGACATTAATTGATGACACAGAGAGTCTCGTTTTTAATGATACAGGCTGGCTTGAAGCTCGAGGAAAAGCTAATAACTATCAGGATTTATATTTCCTGGCCTATGGAGAAAATTATCAAGAATTATTAAAAGATTTCTCAAAAATCACCGGAGAGATTCCACTACTTCCCCGCTGGGCTTTAGGCAACTGGTGGAGCCGCTACTGGGAGTATTCTGATCAGGAATTAAAGGATCTGATGCTGGAATTTGAAGAAAAAGAGATTCCACTTTCAGTCTGTATTGTGGATATGGACTGGCATCAGGTTGAAAATAAATATACAAGCGGCTGGACAGGCTACAGCTGGAATCGAGATTTTTTCCCGGAGCCAAAAGAGTTTGTGCAGTGGCTGCATAACAAAGGTCTAAAGACTGCCCTCAACCTGCATCCTGCCGATGGAGTTCATCCTCACGAAGATCAGTATCAGCAGATGGCAGAATTTATGCAGCTTGATCCGGAGACTGAAGAGGGAATAAAATTTGATTTAAGTGATCTTGATTTTATTAACGGCTACTTTAAATTTTTACATAATCCGCTGGAAGATGAAGAGGGGATTGATTTCTGGTGGCTGGACTGGCAGCAGGGAACCGAAAGCGGCCTTGAGGGAGTTGACCCGCTCTGGGGCTTAAATCATCTTCATTTTTATGATCTGGCCCGCAATGATGACAAGCGAAACTTTATTTTTTCTCGCTGGGGCGGTCTGGGCAGCCACCGCTATCCAATTGGTTTTTCCGGGGATACAGTAGTCAGCTGGGACTCACTTAAATTTCAGCCCTACTTTACTGCTACTGCTTCCAATGTCCTCTACGGCTGGTGGAGCCATGATATAGGCGGCCACTGTATGGGAACTGAAGATCGAGAATTATATACCCGCTGGCTGCAGTTTGGGGTTTTCAGCCCAGTAATGAGGCTTCATTCTACCAAAGATCCTTATCTTGACCGCAGACCCTGGGGCCACGGCGCTGAAGTTTTTGAGATAGCAAAAGAATACATGCAGCTTAGACATCAGCTGATACCCTATCTCTATACCCACAGCTATAAGGCAAAAGAGACCGCAATTTCTTTAATTAGGCCGATGTACTATCAGGAAAAGTCTGAGCCAGCTTATTCACTTCCGGACCAGTATTATTTCGGCAGTGAGCTGATTGCTGCTCCATTTTTAGAACCAGCTTCAGAGCTGACTAATTTGAGCCGACAGACAGTCTGGCTGCCTGAGGGAGAATGGTTTGACTACTTCAGCGGTGAATATTATCAGGGTAAGAACTGGTATAATATTTATGGAGATCTTTCAGATTTTCCACTCTTTGCAAAGGCAGGAGCTATTATTCCACTGGCAGGAGAAACTGATTTTGGCGATACTTCAAATCCGGAGATTCTTATAGTAGATGTTTTTCCGGGGACAGATAACAAGTTTGAACTTTACGAAGATAACGGTGCTGCAGCAGAATCTGAACTAAAAACTGCTAAAACAATCTTTAAAATGAGCTGGCAGCAGGAGCAGCTGAACTTTAAAATTCTTCCTGTTGAAGGTTCTGCAGAAATTATCCCGGCAGAGCGCCGTCTGCAGCTTAAATTTAGATCCCTGATTAATCCAGAAGTAAAGATCAAAGCCGCTGACAAAAAAATTGATTCTGAAAGCCGTTACAATCAGAAAACTGGTCAGCTAATACTTGAATTTGATTATGACCCGGCCAAAAGCTATCAGCTTAAAATTAAAAATGAGCAGGGCTTAATGAAGAAAAAAGATCTTAAAGTAGAAAAAATTAAAAAAATGCTTAAGAATTTTAAAGTAGAAACAGCTGTCAAAACTGAGCTGGCAGAAAGCATAGAAAAAGCTGCTGCTGAAAATGAGGGGCCAGAATTTTTGAACCGCTTTGAAGCAGTACTTTCTCCAACTCAGCTTAGTACACTGCTTGAATTAATTTATGACTGCGGCTCGGCTCGAATTAGAACTGCAGATACTGATCGGCTGGTAATCTTTAACGGTCAGCTAGAAAATATGAATTATAATTTTTCTAAAGCTGTTCTGACAAGCGGCCATCACCGGGCCAGCATGGAAAACAAAAGTGCTGAGATAAAAAATTATAAGCTGCTCGATTTAAAAGAGTTAGATGCAGATAAATGGAAGCTAACAGTTAACTACACTGACTTTATTAAAAAAGAATATAGAAAATAATTATTAAAAGAGGTCACCAGGGCAGCAGTAATTTCTGCAGAGGTGACCTCTCATTATTTTAAATCAGCTAATTTGATGCTAAAATTTGACCTGTTTTCTAAAAACCCCGCTTCTGGCCGTCCCAGGGTGGTTCTTTTCCCTTTTTGAACTCATCAACTCCCGGTCCTCCCAGGTTATCAAGCCGCCAGACACCATAAATATAACTGATTGTTAAAACAACAATGATTGCCGGCCAGCCGAGTATAATATTCACCCAGGCTAAGTTGAATACAGCTTCGCTAAAAAATAAGTTGAGCTGAATTGTAAGCCGCAGGGCAAAATAAAGAGCCCAGAAAATAGTAACTTCTCTGTAGGCAGGTTTAATATCATCCCGCCAGAACCATTCTAAAGGCCAGCCTCTGCTTAAATGACTTGCCCAGGCTGCCAGCGGTTTGCCGATCAGAACTGTAATTAGAGAGGCCAGCAAAAAGAGGGTTGAAGAAGTCAGAGCAGGAATAAAATAACTGCTGGCATTATTACTCAAATAAGCAAGTGAGGAAGCAAAAATTACTCCTCCAAGACCAGCCAAAGAATATTTCCAGTTTTCTTTTTTGATAAATCTTCGCATAAAATTAAATAAAGCTGTAGTTACTGCCAGAGTAATTGCCGAAAGTAAGCCGAAAATAGAGTTGCTGACGGCATAGACCAGCGGTGGGAGCAGGGCATCAAAGGTTTTATTTAAAAATATAGAGCGTAACTCTTCTAAAATTTCTTCTTTTCGAAAGTCCATCTTGAATTGCTCCTTTAGTATCAATTTCTTCTAACTAATTTCTTTAATTCCATTATATAAAAAATTTGCAACTTAGGCAAAATTAAAAGGATTTAGCAGCTTAATCTTGAATAATTAAATAAAGAATTATAATTAAGATGAAGATTATATAAAGGAGTTTATTATGAATTTTGAATTTAAAAATTTGAGTAACAAAAAAATTTCTACTTTAACTTATGCTTTTCTAACAATAAATGGATTAATATTAACCTCAAAATTATTTTTGGGGACTCTAAATGACCAGACTGATTTTCTATTTGGCTTTTCTTATTTTTTACTATTTATTATAATCTATGATAATTTTCTTAAGAATTCAGATGACAAAAAAGCCATTATACTCTGGCTGGCCCAAATTTTATTTTATGTAATATTTCTTTATTTTGAATCCTACCTGATTATCAAAACAATAATTTTAATCCAGGTTCTTTTTGGGGTTATCTCAAGTGGTAAGCAGATTAAGGCTTTTAAAAGACAGAATGAAAAAATTAGATATTTAAGTTTTCACGATGAGATGACAGGTCTCCACAACAGAAGATATTTTGAAAATAAGCTGGAAGCTCTGGATGATCCCAAAAAGCATAATCCTTCTGTAATTATTGCTGATATAAATAACTTAAAAGTGATTAATGATAATCACGGCCATAAAAAAGGAGACGAGTATATTAAATCGGCTGCAAATTTATTAAAATCAGAACTTAGAGAAAAGGACATTATTTCTAGAATTGGTGGAGATGAATTTGCTATCATTTTACCGGAGACAAATAAAGAAGAATGTAAAAAGATCATAACTCGAATAAAGGAAAAAGCAAAAAAACACCCGGAAAAATATTTCAGTATTGCCTTTGGCTATATCTATGACAGCAGTAAGTATCAGAGTCTGGAAGCAATGATCAATGCAGCTGACCGCAAAATGTACCACAATAAGAAAAAAATCAAGGAAAAAATTAATCTGGATTTAAAAAGAGGAGAAAGCTGGGAATAACTAACTAAATTTAAGGAAGCGGTTTAGATGAAAACGATAAAACTAAGATTTTACTCGTATTTAAATAAATTTATCAATCTAGATAGAACAAAAAATCTTGAGCTCATAAACGGCCGCTATTATCTTCACCACTATCGCGGTCGGCAGACCATTAAAGATAGGGTTGAAAGCATTGGGGTTCCTCATCCCGAGGTTGCCCTGATCTTAAAAAATGGGGAGCCGGTTGATTTCTCTTATCTGGTTCAGCCGGGAGATTTATTTTCTATCTATCCCCCTCTTTATAATTTCAAATTGTCTGCGGAAAAAACGCTGCTGCCTGAATATCCACTGGATAAACCAAAATTTATTCTGGATGTTCATCTGGGAAGACTTGCCCGCTATCTGAGGCGTTTTGGCTTTGATACAGCATACAGAAATGATTATCTTGACCCGGAAATAGCAGATATTGCAGAAAAAGAGGAGAGAATAATTTTAAGCAGGGATCTGGGGCTTCTGATGAGGAAAAAGGTTAAGTGGGCCAGCTTTATCTGGAATGATGATCCTAAAGAGCAGCTCAAAGAAGTTTTCAATCGCTACAGTCTGAGCCAGTACTATCAGGGAGAAAGCCGCTGTGTCAACTGCAACAGTAAATTAGAAAAAATTGATAAGGAAGAGATTATTGAGCGCCTGGAGCCGAAAACGAAAAAGTATTTTAACGATTTTCGATACTGCAAAACCTGTGACAAAATTTACTGGCGGGGATCTCATTTTAAAAAAACAGAAAAGCTCTTAAACCGCCTCAAAGAAAGCTAAGTTAAATAATTAAAATCTTCAATCACTTATGTTATAATTAAAGAAAGTAGTGAGCAGGAGGTGCTTTTAAGATGGCGGAATATGTAATTGGTGATATTCACGGAGAAATAGATCAGCTCAAAACAATCATTGACAAAATTAATTATAAACCCAAAGAGGATAAATTGATTTTCCTGGGCGACTACATTGACCGGGGTGCTGATTCCTATAAGGTTTACAGATATATCAAAGAATTAGATAATGGCGATAATATTTTTCTAAGAGGTAATCACGAAGAAATGATGATCGATGCAGTTTTGAATGATAATAATATTGACCTCTGGTATCACAATGGAGGCCAGGCTACAGAAAGAAGTTTTCCCAACCGTTCAGAGCTTAAAGAAGCTGCTCGATTTTTCAACTCACTGCCCTACTACCACAGCAGTCAGGATTATATTTTTGTCCATGCCGGTATTCGGCCTGATCGGAAGCTTAAAAAACAGACAGAACATGATCTGGTCTGGATCAGATATCAATTTTTAGGAGCGAAACCGGGAGATTTTAAAGAAAAAAGAACCGTAGTTGCCGGGCACACACCGGTCCCGAAAGTTAAATTTGAAGAAAATAAGATTTTAATGGACACAGGAGCCGGCAAGGGTGGAATTTTAAGTGCCATAAACTTAGAGACCAAAAAAGTTTACAGCTCGGCTGAAAAGAATCCCATTGCTTCGATACTATAAACTGAAAACAAGATTAATTTTGAATAAGTTTCAAAATGATATAAAGCAAAAAAAGCTGGCGGAGAAATTAAAGTTCTCCCGCCAGCTTTCTATTATTATTCACTTTTAAAAGTAAAGCTGCCGCTAAAGGCATAAATTACTGCAATCACCGGAGCCAGAAATGATAAAAAAGTATAGGGAATATAACTGAATCCGATATCCATCACATTCTGAATATAAACTGAAACAACTCCCCAGGGCAGGATAGAACAGCCGAGAGTAGAAGCGGTCTCCAGCGAACGAGAGAGAACACTGTTATCAACTTTCATTTCCTGATAGGCAGGTGCCAGAGTTCGGCCGGGAATTACAATTGAAACAAACATTTCTCCGGTAGCCAGCAGCATAATATAGGCAGAACTTAGGGAAATCAAAATCAAGTCCCGGGGTTTTTTAACAACTTTGAGTAATGAATCTAAAATCACTTCTAAAATCCTTGCTTTTTCTAAGATTCCTCCCATTGCAGTTCCCGCCATAATAATGGCAACTGTACTCATCATATTATTTATTCCACCCTGAGTTAAAAGGCTGTCTAAAAGCTCAAGCCCGGTATCAGCCTGATAACCATTAGCCGCTGCATTTAAAATTTCAGCAAAAGAGGATCCCTGAGTCAGAACTGCAAAAAGAGAAGCAGTGATAAAACTGAGCGAAAGAGAGGCAATGGCCGGTACCTTAAATAGCGAAAGTAAAAGCATCAGAGCCGGTGGAATTAAAGTCCAGAGAGAGATATTAAAGTTTTGACTGAGGCTGCTTAAAATCTGGTTAATATTGGCTAGATTAGCACTTCCATCTAAATAAAAAGTACCAATCACTGCATATAAGATAAGGCTGATTAGAGCTGCCGGTCCTGAAACATAGAGCATCGATTTAATATGATCAAAAAGATCGGTGCTGCTCATAGCGGCAGTTAAATTAGTAGAATCAGACATCGGAGAAATTTTATCTCCGAGCATTGCTCCCGAAACGATTGCTCCAACGGTAATTGCCTTTGGTACTCCCAGTCCCTCTGCTACTCCCAGCAGTACTATTCCCATGGTGGCAATTGTTCCAAAAGAGCTGCCGATCAAAATCGAAGTGACTGCTGCCAGCAGGAAAGCAGCCGGTAAAAAGATGCCGGGACTTAATAGCTCCAGTCCATAGTAGACCATTGTCTGGATTGTACCTGATAAAATCCAGCTGCCGATCACCATTCCAATAATAATCAGAATCAGTGAAGCCCCTAAAGCGTTTTTAATTCCGTTAATCATTCCACTTTCAATTTCTTTCCAGCTTAAGCCCAGATAGAGGCCGAAAAGAGCAGCTGTCATTGCCCCTAAGACCAGGGCTGTTTCCAAAACTAAAGCAGTTCTGATAGAAAACAAAATAACAGCAATAACTGTCAAGAGAGCAATTACTGCAGTTTTTGAATCTGGCTTTTTAATTGTACTTTTCTCCATTTTTAATCAACATCCTTATTATCTATTTATATTAGTTAATTAATGCACATTATTTATATCATAACTATTTTTTTAATGAAAATCAAATCCAAAAATTATTGACTTATGTTCATAACAGCCATATAATTAAAAAGAGGTGATTACAAATGAAGATGAGATATGATTGTTTACCCTGTCTATTCAGGCAGACTTTGGAATCTGCCCGGATGGTAACAGATGATGAAGAGATAATTAAGGATATTTTAAAAAAATATTCAAAAATGCTGCCGGAATTAATTGACTCAGAAGCTACCGCACCGATGATAGCAGAAGAGATGCAGGGTTATATCAAAAAGGTCAGTGGTGTTAGTGATCCCTATGCTGAGATCAAAGAGAAAAATTTGGATTCAGCTTTTAAACTGCTGCCCCTGGTTAAAAAGGAGATAGCAGAGGCAGAAGATCCACTTTTAGCAGCTTTATTAATGTCAGCAATGGGCAATTCCATTGATGCCGGTGTCAGCCTGAATGTCAACATCAAAGATAATATAGAGAGGGCACTTAAAGAATCTTTTGCCCACAGTGATTATCAGCAGTTTTTAGGAGAACTGAAAGAGGCTGATGAGCTGTTATTTATTGCTGATAATACGGGTGAAGCAGTTTTTGATAAACTTTTACTTAAAAAAATCAAAGAAGATTATGATCTAAATATTACATATGCAGTTCGAGAGACAGCAGTCTTAAATGATATTACAGCCGAAGGAGCTTTAGAACTGGGAATTGATCAATATGCCGAGATTATAAAAAGCGGCAGTAAGGCTCCGGGAATGATTATGGATTCAGCCAGCAAAGAGTTTTTAAAACACTATCAAAAGGCAGACCTTGTAATCAGCAAGGGCCAGGGGAACTTAGAGAGTCTCTACGGTATAGAATCAGGAATATATTTTCTGCTCAAGGCTAAATGTGATGTAATCGCTGAAGTTCTCAATGTTAATGAAGGAGATTTTGTTTTTCTTTACAGTTAAAAAATTTCTTAATTTCAAGTTTAGCAGGCTTTTTACTTAAATCAAATTTTTATTATTTAAAGAAAATCGGGGTGGAATAAATGAATTTTGAAGAATTGAATTCAAAAAAAGTTTATCAGGCAGCCGAGATTTTGAATTTAAGAGATAAAGAATCACTGGCAGAGATTAAGAAAAAACACCGACAGCTGATAAAAAAGTGGCATCCAGATCAGTGTGAAAAAGAGCCGGAAATCTGTCAGCAAAAGATTAAAGAAATTAATGAGGCCTATCAGGTAATTAAAAACTACTGCAGCCATTATTTATATTCATTTGCCGAAGATGAAATACTGGAAAATCTGCCGCGGGATATTCAGAGTGATGAGCGCTTAAAAAGACAGTTTGGTGATGATCCCCTCTGGGGCTGAGAGCGGCTTTAGAGCAGGCTGAATTCCATTAAATTTAATCCTGAGTAATCTACTTACTATTATTTAGTAGTAATTAATACTATTATATAAATAGCAAGGCAGGATATTATATCTTTTTATATACAGGAGGTAGATTAGATGGATTATTTAATAGTAATGGCGGTTGTTTTACTGAGTGTTTTTGGCATGACAGCTAGTGTTGTGGCCCAGACTGAAATTCCCTATGATCAGAAAATGAATGAGGTAGAGACTGAAACAGCAACTTTTGCCTTAGGCTGCTTCTGGGGACCTGACGCTTCTTTTGGGGCCTTAGAAGGAGTAGTTAGAACCAGAGTTGGTTATGCAGGTGGCACAACTGAAAATCCAACTTATAAGGTGATAGGTGATCACACAGAAACAATTGAAATCGATTATGACCCAGAGGTGATTTCCTACAGAGAACTGGTGGAGATTTTCTTCGACAGCCACAATCCTTATGCTCAGTCTTATTCGAGGCAGTATGCTTCTCTGATTTTATATAATAATTCAGAGCAGCAGCAGACAGCTGAAGCAGTAAAAGAAGAGCTGGAGGCTGAAAGCGGCAGAGAGATCAAAACTGAAATCAAAGAGCTCAACCGCTTTTATCTGGCTGAAGACTACCATCAGAAATTTAGACTTCAGCAGCAGGTAGCTTTCCGTGAGCACTATCTGGACCAGATGACAATGGAAGAATTCATCAACTCACCGGCTGTAACCAAAGTAAGTGGTTATATTACCGGTAATGGTGAGCGGGATAATATTATTCAGAATATCGGTGAGCTTGGTTTAAGCACCGAGCTGCAGGAGAGGCTTTTAGAAAAGAATAGTATTGACCCGGCTGAATGTGTGACATTCTGTAAGACTGAAGACGCAGACAGTGTAGTAATCAATGAGGAAGAAAGCGATCAGGAATTAAGAGCTAGACTGACTGATCTGCAGTATAAGGTAACTCAGCTTGATGCAACAGAACCCGCTTTTAATAATAAGTACTGGGATAACAAAGAGCCCGGTATTTATGTAGATGTAGTTTCCGGTGAGCCGCTCTTTTCTTCAACTGATAAATTTGAATCAGGTTCCGGCTGGCCCAGCTTTACCAAGCCGCTGGCTGAAGATAGTATAGTTGAAGTTGAGGATAACTCACTCTGGATGACTCGGATTGAGGTCAGATCTAAAGGGGCAGATTCTCACTTAGGCCATGTATTTGAAGATGGCCCGGAGCCCACAGGTTTGCGCTACTGTATTAATTCAGCTGCTTTAGATTTTATCCCGGCTGAAGATCTGGCTGAAGAAGGCTATGAGGAATTTGAGCATCTCTTTTAAACGTACACCCACCGTGAACCACCCGATATATGTCTAAATAAGTCGAAAAAGACTCAGATTCAACAAAATAAATGATAAAATGACAAAAGCTGACAGGTACCCGGTGGTTGTCAGCTTTTGTAGTTATTTGTCTAAACTGATATTTTATTTATAATCTATTCAGCTATCTTAAAGGTAGGGATCTCTGATTTATCTCTGGCGGCATCAATTAGTTCTTTAACCCGCTTTACATCTCCCTCTTCAAATTTAGAGAGATCATCATTATTGTTGATTGATTCATAAATCTGATCAAAGTCTTCATAGCTGATCCCAAACTCTTTTTCATCACGGTCACTTTCATCTCCGCGGCAGCCGCCTGTAGGAGGGCGGTTAATTATTTCCTCCGGAACTCCCAGGACTTCTGCCAGTTCCCAGACCTGAGTTTTGTTTAAATCTCCGATCGGCCTCATGTCTGTTGCTCCATCACCATAAAGTGTATAGTATCCGGTTAGAATTTCACTCTTATTGCTGGTTCCCATTACTACATAGTTCTTTTTCTCAGCAATATAATAGAGGGTCATCATTCTCAATCGAGTCTGAATGTTCTGCTCAGCCGGATTTGGAGTAGGAATCTTGGTCTGCGGCCAGTGATTCCGCTCAGTTTCTTCGATGTCTATGTTCTTCAATCTATTTTCCAGCGGCTCATTGATTTCTTTCATATTTACTTTGAGAGTTTCGATGTCAAATTTATCAGCAAGTAATTCAGCATATTCTACATCTTTAGTTACTGTACCATTGGCCGGAAGCATAACTCCCAGAACATTGTCACCAAAGGCCTCTTTGGCCAGGGCTCCAACAACAGAGGAATCTATACCTCCACTAAGTCCAACTACAACACCATCTGCATTTCTTGCTTCAACTTTTTCCTGCATCCATTCCTGAATTTCATTTGCTAAATTTTCATCAATCATCCTTATTATTACCTCCCAGAGAAAGTAATTTAAATCTTTTATCATCAATTCCACCAGGGATTATAGGAAAGAATAGAGTTAGTGTCAAGATATAGAGATTCGAGAAGAGAGCTTAAAAAGTTTTAGTGCAGATTAAAGCCCTGAGGCTCCATAATAATTTATTTAAGTCGCCAGAACTTGTTTATTGAGCTGAAGAGATGATTATTTATTTTTTAAATAGTTAGAAAATTATAATATAAAAATCTTATTTTTACAGCAATTAAAAAAAGGAAATTATAAACAACTAAAGAATTATATAAATACAAATGAATCTTTCTTATTTACCCCTGTCAGAGTCAAATAATGGTCTTTAAAACTGCATTTTTTTAAGTCAGTTAAAGTTTTAATACTTTTTGAAAGGGTGATCTAAATGGACTTTCAAATTGATGGAATTAGACTGGAGCTGATCCAGGGAGATATAGCAGCCCAAAATGATGTTGAGGCAGTGGTTAACGCGGCAAATGCCCAGCTTCGAACCGGAGGTGGAGTTGCCGGGGCAGTCCACAGAGCAGCCGGACCCGAACTCGAAAAAGCCTGCAGAGATCTGGCACCAATCAAACCAGGTGAGGCGGTGATAACTAAAGCCTTTAACCTGCCCAACCAGTATGTAATTCACACGCTGGGACCGGTTTACGGCAGAGATAAGCCTGAGGCAGCGCTCTTGGAAAAGTGCTATCAAAATTCTTTAAAACTGGCAGAAGAATACAGGATTAAAAAGATTGCCTTCCCGGCGATTTCGACCGGAGCCTTTGGTTACCCAATTAAGGAGGCAGCAGAAATAAGCCTGCTTGCAGTTAATAAATTAGCTTCTGATTTAGAAAGTGTTGAAAAAATTAGATTTGTTCTCTACAGCAGCAGTGATCTGCAGGTTTATCGTAATCAGGCTCAAAAAATTTTCAATAATAGATAAAATCATGCTGACGGGCAGTCTGCCCCAATAGATAAGGAGGAAGCTATGCTAGATATAAATATACCAGGATGTAAAAGTTTAAAAGTAGAAAAAATTGTCTTCGATCTTAATGGAACCTTAGCCTGTGATGGAGAATTAATTGCCGGGGTAAAAGAAGGTATTAATCGGCTGGCAGAAGAATTTGAGCTCTATGTTCTAACTGCTGATACCTTAGGCAACGCAGAAAATCTGCTAAAAGATTTAAATATTGAGCTGGTAATTATTGAAGGTAATGACGGCAGTAAATTTAAGGCTGATTTTGTAGAAAAGCTCGGCAGAAAGAGGGTTATTGCAGTAGGAAACGGCAATAATGATGCCCAGATGCTGAAAAACGCTGAGCTCGGAATAGCCGTTATCGGTCCGGAAGGAACTGCCCGCGGCGCTCTGATGGGAGCGGAATTAATCAGCCGAGAAATTAATGATGTTTTTGATTTGATTTCCAATCCGGAGCGCATCAGGGCAACTTTGAGAAAATAATTTAGAATAAGACAAAAGGAGGTGCATTGTGTCAAAGCTGATAGATTTAAGCTATGAAATTTACAATGGGATGCCTGTTTATCCCGGAGATATCGAAGTTGAGCTGGTCAATGACAAAAAAATTGCACGGGACGGCTACTGCAATCATAATTTAAAGATTGGGATGCACACCGGGACTCATCTTGATTTGCCGGCCCACATGCTGGAAGAGGTCCGCAATGCTGCGGATATTGACCTTAACTCTATTTCCGGTCGGGCTAAATTAATCTATGCTGTGGGAAAAGAAATTATTACTCTGCAGGAAAGATATAAGTCTGAGATCGAAAAGAATGATATTGTTATTATCTACACCGGTATGGCAGAAGAATACGGCAGCAAAAAATATTACAGCAAGCATCCTCTGATTTCGGAAGAATTTGCCGATTTTTTAATTGAAAAAGAAATCAAAGTGCTGGGATTTGATATGCCTTCACCTGATTACAGTCCTTTTAAAATCCATCAAAAACTATTTGAAAATGATATTTTTATTTTAGAAAATCTCTGCAATTTAGATAAGCTGCTGGGCTTAAGTTCATTTAAGATTTTGGTATTTCCGCTTAAAGTCAGAGCTGAAGCGGCTCCCTGCCGGGTGGCAGCCGAAATTTGATTTGACAGGTATCATACAATCTGCTAAACTAATAAGCGTAGTTTTAAAAATTTAAATATCTAGATTATATGACTGGCGGATAAATATGGGTTTAACCATAGGGGAATATAATCTTTAGTAAATCGCCCGCCTGGATATTGAGTAAATTCTTTATCCGGGGGGCGATTTTTTTGTTTATCTGCAGATTTTAGTCTTTAAGCAAGCTATTGTAATCTAATTTACAATTAGAGCCGCATAACAAAACATAGTAAAGCACTCAAGATTTGACGATGGTAATTTTTTCTGCTAAGATAGAAGATGAAATTCAGCTTAAAAGATTAAATATAATTTAATAATGACTTTACAGGTGCTTACTCAAAAAATCTTTTAAGCAGCCAATAAGATTATAAGACTAAAAGAGGAGGATTTTTAATGGAGTTTGATACTTTAAAATTAACAGGTCAGAGATGGGAAGAGCAGATTGATGTTCGAGATTTTGTGCAGCAGAATTATACTCCCTATACAGGTGGAGCTGATTTTTTAGAAGGCCCAACTAAAAGAACTGAAGATCTCTGGCGACAGAGTTCCGAACTTTTAAAAAAAGAAAGAGAAAATGATGGTGTACTGGCCATTGATACAGAAACAGTTGCAGATATCAACGCCTATGACGCCGGTTATATTGACCGGGAGCAGGAAATAATAGTTGGACTGCAGACTGATCAACCTTTAAAGAGAACCTTAAATACCTATGGAGGAATCAGAATGGCCCGTCAGGCAGCAGAAGCCTACGGCGAAAAAGTTGATCCCGAAATAGATGAGATTTTTACTAAATATAGAAAGACCCACAACGATGGTGTTTATGATGCCTACACCCCAGAAATTAGAGAAATCAGGCGCTCGGGTGTAATTACCGGCCTGCCGGATGCTTACGGACGCGGCAGAATCATCGGTGATTACAGGCGAGTAGCACTTTATGGTGTGGACAGACTGATTGAAGCTAAAAAGGAAGATAAGACCAATTTAAAGAGCCCGATGACAGAAGAGACAATTCGCCTCAGAGAAGAGGTCAGTGATCAGATTAAAGCGCTGAAAAAATTAAAGGGGCTTGGAGAAACTTACGGCTGTGACCTTTCACGTCCGGCAAAAAATGCAGAAGAGGCCGTCCAGTGGACCTATCTTGCCTATCTGGCTGCAATTCAGGAAAATAATGGGGCGGCAATGTCCTTTGGTCGGGTGGCAGAATTCTTTGATATCTATTTTGAAAGAGACCTAGAAGCCGGACTGCTGACCGAAAAAGAAGCTCAGGAAATTATCGATGATTTTGTAATCAAACTGAGGCTGGCCCGCCAGCTGAGAACTCCAGCCTACAATGAGCTCTTCAGTGGAGATCCACTCTGGGTAACAATTGTACTTGGAGGAATCGGAATTGACACCAGACCTCTGGTAACCAAAACCAGCTACAGAATTTTAAATACTCTCTATAATCTCGGCCCGGCTCCGGAGCCCAACCTGACTGTTCTCTGGTCAGAAAAACTGCCGGAGAGCTTTAAAAACTACTGCACCAAGGTTTCTAAAGATACAAGCTCCCTGCAGTATGAAAATGACGATTTGATGCGCCGCAACTTTTCTGATGATTATGGAATCGCCTGCTGTGTATCTGCAATGACACCGGGTAAGGATATTCAGTATTTTGGTGCCCGCTGCAACCTGCCTAAAACCCTACTTTATTCCCTAAATGGTGGTAAGGATGAGAAAACAGGGGCTCAGGTGGGACCCGAATTTAAACCCTATGAGGGAGATGTTTTAGAATACGATCAGGTGATGAAAAACTTTGACCGCTTCCTTGACTGGTTGAGTGAAAAGTACGTGGATGCTTTAAATATTATTCACTTTATGCACGATAAATATGCCTATGAGGCAGTTCAGATGGCCCTGCACGATACAGAAGTACAGCGGATCATGGGCTTTGGAGTAGCAGGACTTTCTATTATTGCTGACTCCTTAAGTGCTATTAAATATGCTGAAGTTAGACCGGTTAGAAATGAAGACGGAATGATCATTGATTTTGAAATTGAGGGAGACTTCCCTAAATACGGTAATGATGATGACCGGGTTGATGAGCTGGCAGTAGAAGTACTAAAATTATTTATCAATAAATTAAAACAGCATCAGCTCTACCGGGATGCAGTTCATTCCATGTCAGTTCTGACCATTACCTCAAATGTAGTTTACGGTAAAAAGACAGGAGCAACTCCGGACGGCAGAGAAGCAGGAGAAGCCTTTGCTCCAGGAGCCAATCCCATGCACGGCAGAGATACTTCAGGTGCTTTAGCCTCCCTTAATTCTGTGGCTAAAATACCATATGAGTACTGCCAGGATGGTATTTCCAATACCTTCTCCATTGTGCCGAAAGCATTAGGTAAATCTGAGTCAGCTCAGGTTAATAACCTGACTTCGATTCTGGATGGCTACTTTGGCCAGGGAGCACACCACTTAAATGTCAATGTTCTAAAGCGGGAAACCCTGCTTGATGCAGTGGAACATCCGGAAGAATATCCACAGCTGACAATCAGAGTTTCCGGTTATGCGGTTAACTTTATTAAGCTGACTCCAGAACAGCAGCAGGAAGTAATTGCGAGAACTTTTCACAAAGAAATGTAATGTTACTATTTGAACCTACTATTTGAACCAGGTCCAAAACCAACATTTTGGACCTGGTTCAAATAAACAAAAGGAGGTTACAATGGCTGAAGGATATATACATTCAACTGAAAGTATGGGCACTGTTGATGGACCGGGAATCCGCTTTGTTGTTTTTACTCAGGGCTGTCCCCTGCGCTGTCAGTACTGCCACAATCCCGACACCTGGAAGTTAAAAGAAGGGAAAAAGGTTTCTACTGACTCCCTGCTGGAGAAGATTGTTAAAATCAAACCCTATATCGAGCGCTCAGGTGGTGGTCTCACAATTTCCGGGGGTGAGCCGACAATGCAGCCGGAATTCACTCTTGATCTCTTAAAAAAGGCAAAAGCTGAAGGACTGCATACAGCCCTTGATACTTCTGGTTTTGTGGAGCCCGAAAAGTTTAAAAAATTTCTGCCCTATCTGGATCTGGTACTGCTGGATATCAAAACAATGGATGATCTGATCCACCAGGATCTAACCGGGGTCAGCAACCAAAAGACGCTTAAGTTGGTCGAGCTGCTGGAAAAAGAAAAACAGCCCTACTGGGTCAGACAGGTTATAGTTCCTGGAATTACTGATGATCTGGAGAAGATGAGGCAGTTTGCAGAATATCTCAAACCCAAAAAATACTTAGAAAAAATTGAGCTGCTGCCCTACCACGAGTTAGGAAAACACAAGTGGGAAAACTTAGGCCTGGAATATAAACTTGCAGCTGTCAAGCCACCTTCGGAAAAGAAAATGGCAGAACTAAATGCGGTTTTTAAAAATTATAAAATTAATATAGCCTGAGCTGGCTGAAACCAGATTTAAGCAGGTTTTTATTAATAATTCCCGTTTGAGATTATTCTCAAGCGGGCTTTTCTGTTTTTATGTCGAAATTTATGTTATAATTATCTAACAATAAACATTATTTATTAAAATAAAGTTAATTAAACTAGGAGCTAAGGAAATATGTTAATTTTACAGGGATTTTACTGGAACTGTCTTGATGACTGGTGGGAAGAAATTTCGTCTATTGCAGATGAGATAGCAGTTAAGGGATTTGATACAGTCTGGCTGCCGCCTCCATCAAGAGGGATGAATGGAAAAAACTCAATGGGTTATGATATAAAAGAACATTATAATTTGAATTCTAAATTTGGCAATAAAAAGACTCTAAAAAAACTGATCAAGCGACTGCATCACAATGAGGTCAAGGTAATGGCGGATTTGGTTTTAGGCCACATGCTGGGTGGAGATAAAGAGTGGAACCCACACTTTGAGGAAAAAACTTTCACCAGATTTGCGGAAGCTGATTTCCCTAAAAATCATCAACATTTCTGCCATGAGTGTGGTGACTGCAGCAGCCGCAACAGCTTTGGAGAGACGATCTGTTATTACTCTGATGACGAATATATGAAAAATGAACTGATAAACTGGGCCAGCTGGCTGAAAAATGAGATAGGTTTTGACAGCTTCAGACTGGATAACCTCAAGGATATGCGCTGGGATTTTGCGAAGGAATTTGCCGATCACTTTCGTGATAATACCTTTATGGTGGGAGAATACTGGCATGGTGATGACCGGATTCTGGAGGAGTTTATTGACCACAGTCAGATAAATTTATTTAACTTTCCGCTTTATTACAGCATCAAGGAGATGTGTATGGATCCCTTTTTTCCCGTTCAGAGTCTGGAGGGAATTTCCAAAAAAAATAAGGTTAATTTTTTATCAAATCATGATATAGAAAGAGATGAAAGAGACTTTAACCGGGATGCAATTATCACCAATAAGGAGCTCGGCTATGCCTATATACTTTTTCAGGATAATCCAGCCGTAATTTACTGGAATGACTATTTTAAATATGATTTAAAAGAGAAGCTCGATGAACTGATTAATTTGCGAAGAAATTCTGAAGATCAGCCACTGGAGATTGTGACTTTAAATGATGATATTTATCATGCCCGCCGCGGCAGATATAACCTGATTATTAATAATGCCTATGATGATTATTACTATTCCGGTTTGACTGTAAATGGCAGGGATTATGAGATATTTGTTCAGGATTAAAGCAAAAAATTAAGCAGCAGGAAGGAATTTTTATGTCTAAAGCTACAGATATCAAAGAAATTTTAAATAAATACTATGGTTACAGCAGTTTTAGAAAAGGGCAGCAGGAATTAATTGAAAATATTATCGCAGGTAGAGATACAGTCGCTGTAATGCCGACTGGTTCCGGAAAATCACTCTGTTACCAGATTCCAGCCCTTATTTTTGAAGGTTTAACTATTGTGATTTCTCCTTTGATTTCTCTGATGAAGGATCAGGTCGATGCCTTAAAAGAGATGGGAATCAAAGCGACTTTTATCAACAGCTCGATTGCAAATCAGGAACTGGAAATGAGAATAGAGGCTGCAGCTGCGGGGGAATATAAGCTGCTCTATGTTGCTCCGGAGAGGTTAAACTCTTTCCGTTTTTTAAAGCTCCTGCAGCAGATTGATATTGAAATGATTGCAGTCGATGAGGCTCACTGTGTTTCTCAGTGGGGACATGATTTCCGCCCCAGTTATTTAAACATTTCTCAGGTTATAGACAGGCTTAAGCCTCGGCCCATACTGAGCGCCTTTACCGCTACAGCTACTCCGGCAGTCAGGAAGGATATCAGCAAACAGCTGCAGATGGAAAATCCCAATATTTACACCGGGGGTTTTGATAGAGCCAACTTAAGCTTCAAGCTGCGCAAGGGTATAGATAAGGATCAGTTTTTAAAGGATTATCTAAAAGTTAATTCCGAGCAGCCGGGAATTATTTATGCGGCAACCAGAAAAGAAGTCAACAGAATCTATGAGCTGCTAGCCGGTCTGGATTATCAGGTCGGCAGGTATCATGCCGGTCTTTCAGAAAAAGAGAGGACAGCTGTTCAGGAAGATTTTATCTATGATAAGCTTAAAATTGTGGTGGCCACCAATGCCTTTGGGATGGGGATTGACAAGTCCAATGTCCGCTTTGTAATCCACTACAACATGCCCAAAAATATGGAGTCCTATTATCAGGAGGCGGGCCGTGCCGGTCGTGATGGAGAGCCAGCAGACTGTATTTTGCTCTATTCACCGGGAGATAAGCATATTCAGAAATTTTTGATCGATCAGGTAGAGTCTTCCCCAACAAGAAAAGAGGAGCATCTAAAAAAATTACAGCAGATGGTCGATTACTGCCACACCAGCAGGTGTCTGCGCGCCTATATTTTAGAATATTTTGGTGACCAAAAGGTACCGGAGAGCTGTAATAACTGCAGCAGCTGCAATGACCAGCGAGATTTGAAAGATATCACAGTTGAGGCGCAGAAAATTTTATCCTGTGTTTACCGGCTTGATCAGCGCTGGGGAATTACTGTTACAGCCAAGGTGCTGGCAGGTTCAAAGAGCCAGAAGATTCTAGAATCAAATTTTGATCAGCTTTCAACCTACGGGATTATGCCGGGTTATACGATTAAGGAGATTAAGAATTTGATTAATCTGCTGGTGGCCGATGATTATCTGAGCCAGTCAGGAGCTAAGTACCCGCTTTTAAAGTTAAATC
This sequence comes from Halanaerobium saccharolyticum, assembly GCF_003053565.1. GTDB lineage: Bacteria > Bacillota > Halanaerobiia > Halanaerobiales > Halanaerobiaceae > Halanaerobium > Halanaerobium saccharolyticum_B. The sequence continues at coordinate 132,793 of NZ_QAXS01000002.1, forward strand.
AAAAATCATATCAGATTATGAACGGCGAACTCGAGGTAGAAAAAAGGGTAGAAGCAGAACAAAAACAGGTCAGTGAGGACAGCGAGCTTTTTATGATTTTAAAAGAGCTGCGCAAAGAAATTTCCCAAAAGGAAGGTGTCCCACCCTATATTATTTTTCACGACAGCACCTTAAAGGATATGTGCCGGGTTCTTCCCCAAAACCAATCTCAGATGCTTGAAGTAAGTGGAGTTGGAGAAGTAAAGTATTCCCGCTATGGCAGAGAATTTTTAACTAAAATAAAAGAAAATACCGAACTATAAAGGATGATAAAATGACTGATAAAACTAAGAAGAATCTAATTTATTTTGGAATTGGTCTCTTTCTTGTGTTTATTATTAGATATTTTAATTTAAATTTCCTTCCCGCTATGACTCTGGCGCTGATTGTCAGTATTACTGCCGGCTATTTTATAAAAAAATAACTTTTAGTTAATGCAATTTTAATAATACTGCTGTATAATATTAACTAATAATATTTTTATAAATAATCACTTATTGAGGTGATAACTTTGGATTTAGATAATATTCTGGCAACTGGGAAAATACCTGACTTTTTATTGAGAAGAGGAATTAGAAGGATTGTCAAAAAAAGGATTAAAAAGCAGAATAAGCTTACAATTGAAGATAGATTTAAATACTTAAAAATGTTTAGGGAGAATTTGAAAACACAGCCAATAGCTGTCCAAACCGAAGCGGCTAATGAGCAGCACTATGAACTTCCACCCGAGTTTTTTGAAAAAATTCTGGGCAGAAATTTAAAGTACAGCTGCTGCTACTGGTCTGATGATCTAAGCTATAAAAAGTTAAAAAAACAGGATGACCTGCAGCAGAGACTTGACCAGGCTGAAGATGAAATGCTGAAGCTGACTGCCGAGAGGGCAGAAATTGAAAATGGACAGAATATTTTGGAACTCGGCTGCGGCTGGGGATCCCTTTCTTTTTATCTGGCAAAAAAATTTCCTGATTCGAGGATTATTGCAGTTTCCAATTCAAAGCTGCAGATAAATTATATCAATCAGCTGGCAGCTAACAATAGAATTGAGAATCTAAGAGCGGTAAAAGCAGATATCAATAATTTTTCTACAGATGCCAGATTTGATCGGATAGTATCGGTCGAGATGTTTGAACATATGCGCAACTATCAGAAGTTAATGGAGAAAGTAAGCAGCTTTTTAACTGATGAGGGCAAACTATTTATTCACATTTTTACCCATCAATTTTATCCCTTTACCTATCAGGACAGCAAAAATACTGACTGGATGGCCCGCTATTTTTTCAGTGGCGGCACAATGCCCAGCCAGGATCTGCTCCATTATTTTAGCAGTGACCTTAGTTTAGAAAAGCAGTGGGCAGTATCAGGCAGCCACTATCAGAAAACTCTAGAAGCCTGGCTTTCAATAATGGACCAGAAAAAACAGTCTATTTATCCAATTTTAGAATCAACCTATGGAGCTCAGGATGCTGAGAAGTGGTGGAATTACTGGCGCCTATTTTTCATATCCTCGGCTGAGTTCTTTGGTTATAACGGTGGAGATGAGTGGTTTATCAGCCATTATCTCTTCCAAAAGTAAAAATGTAATGCTTATATCAAAAGTGTACCCATACATGGTTTAGCTGTGTATGGGTTTTATTTATCTTCTGGAAATTCGACTCTGGTTCTGGGCAGACTCTCGGGATAATTTTCCTGGATAAATTTGATCAGCTTCTCCCGCAGATAAACTCTGAGTTCCCAGGCTGTTGGTGAGTCATCAGCACTGACTAAAATTCTCAGCTCCATCGATTTTTCACTGGCATCAGTTACCTGAACCACCTTAACCTTGCCGTCCCAGAGCTTATTATCCTCCAGCAGCCGGTCCAGTTCCTCTCTGACTGCATCAACAGAAATTGTGTAGTCTGTGTATAAAAAGACAGTTCCCAGAATAAAAGATGATTTTCGGGTCCAGTTCTGAAAAATATTATCGATAAAATAAGTTGTGGGGACAACCAGCCTTCTGCGGTCCCAGACTTTAACCACCACATAAGTTAAATTAATTTCTTCAATCCAGCCCCACTCACCGTTGACGATAACTACATCCTGAACCCTAATTGGCTGAGCTATAGCAAGCTGGATGCCGGCAATAATCGAGGCAATAATCTTCTGGGCAGAAAAACCAATAATAATACTGGCCACACCTGCAGAAGCAAATAAACTGATGCCGACCTGCCTGATCGAATCAAAAGTCATTAGGGCAGCAGCAACTGCAATAAAGATAATCAAAACTTTAATAACCCGCTCTAAGATTCGGTACTGAGTATGTATTTTTCGGGCCTTTAAATTATTGCTGACATCAATTTTATGAGTATCATCAAGATAGAGCCTGATTAAATGCATCAGCCGAATTATAAACCAGCTGATTAAAAAGATAATTGTAATTCTTAAAAAGTGATTCAAAAAAGCAAGTAATTCATTGCTCTCTTTGAGATAATAAAAAGGAATCAAAAGCGCAATATTTATCAGCAGATAGAGCAGAGGAATCTTAAGGTTTTCTCTAATCTGTTTATATCGCTTTTCACTTAAATCTTTTAAAATAAATCTGGTTGAATAAAGCAGCACAAAATAGATAACTGTAAATGCCGCCAGGGAAATCAAAAAATTCCAGTACATTTTGCCATCACCTCTTTTAATTAATATAATTATAAATCCCCGCCAGCTAAAATTCAAATTTCTGTGATTTTTTCAGCTCTGATCCAAAAGCAGCCTACTTTTTTCCATTTTGTATTTTATTTATTAAATTTTTTCTCAAATTTTGTTATAATAATAGTTAGAAATTATTGCTAACTGAAGGCAGGTTTTTAAGAATAGATATAGAATGTGTATTAGATAAGGAGGCATAAAAATATGGATATTACCTGTGATCAAAGCTGTGATATGGGATATATTTATCTGCAGAAATTTAGCAAACACTATGAAGATAATTATGATAAGAGCAGATTAATTGCATCCAACCAGCCAATAGAAGTAGTAGATAATGTTTATCTTAAATTAAATAAGCTTAACTGGCCTGATAAAAAATATACTGATGCAATTATGGATGGAGATTTTATAGAAGAATTTCAAAATGACCTTGATGATCAGGGTTATATTAAGGGAATAGAGCTTCAGTTAACTGAAAGTAGACTTGAATATCTAATTGAAAACTATAAGATTGCAACTTTTGAGTTCAATGACAGCCAGTATTATTATATTGCCTTTGCTGAGGATGATGCAGTTTTTGATCCCCAAAATTATGTTTATACATTTTCAGATAAAGAAAATGCCTTTGTAATTGTCAGCCGCAGTGAAGAGAGGCGTTTTCAGATTACCCTGAATGAAGATAAAGAGTCTAAAAAATCTTTAAGTCCCAAAATTGCATTTATCAGGGCTATTATTTTCAAAGAGGATTCGCCCTATGATGTTGACTATCTAAAAAGTTTAAAACTTTATATCAGCAGTGAGGATTATTAAAATTTATTTTAATCTTAATTTATTAAAGCCGGGCAGAAACTTAAGCCCGGCTTATTTTTTTAAAATTACCTATTCTACTGTAGTTCCACTTAGAATCTCATTATTTTTAAACTGGCCTCTTTTTAGGTCCCTGGCTATCCGGCAGTTGCGGTGAATAGTGCAGCCGGAGTCAACAGAAATATTTCTTGCAAATAAATTTAGACCGTTTTCCAGATTGTTTTCTGAATCAGAGTTGACCGTAAAATCATTACCATAACCTATCTGTACATTTTCTTTAATTTCCACATTTTTATCAATAATGCTTTTGTTGACCAGTGAATTTTTGCGGATTGTGGAATCATTTAAGATAATAGAATTTTTAACCAGGGCTCCAGCTTCGATGTAGACACCCGGTCCAATAATCGAATTTTCCACCCTGCCGTTGACAATTGCGCCATTGGCAATCAAACTTTTTGTACTCAGGCTGTGAGGGCCAAATTTAACCGGAGGTTTTTCCTCACTGCGGGTATAGATTGGCCAGTCTGGATCATAGAGGTTAATTTCCGGAACAGCGTCAGTAGTTTCCAGATTACTTTTCCAGTAAGATTGAACTGTTCTAATACTCCTCCAGTAGCCCTGATATTTAGAGATAAAAATCTTTTTCTGATCAGCAAGCATCTGCGGAATTATCTCTGTTTCAAAATCCACTGCTCCCTGACTGCAGTACTCTTTTAAATATTTAACGAGCACCTCTTTTTTAAAGACAAAAATCCCCATTGAAACCAGATTTTTAGCAGGTTCTTCTTCCTTTTTTATGTTTTTTAACTGCAGATTATCTTCATAATCTAAAATAGAAAAGTGACGGGCATCAGGATAGGGAATATTGTTAGCTGCTAAAGTTAAATCAGCATCATTTTCTCGATGCTGTCTGATTAATTTTTGATAATTCATTTTATAGACCAGGTTCCCCGGCAGGATTAATATTTCTTCAGGACCATTACTCATAATATAACTTAGATTATTGTAGACAGCCTGTGCATCACCATAATACCAGTCTTCACCCTCCTTACCCTTATAGGGCTGCAGAATAGTGATTCCTCCATTTTTGCGGTCTAAATCCCAGGGCTTACCGATCCCAATATGTTCTCTTAATGAATAGGGCATATACTGAGTTATAACGCCAATATTTTCAATGCCCGAATTTATGCAGTTATTTAAAGTAAAATCAATCAGTCGAAATTTCCCCGCAAATGGCAGGGCAGCCTTTGAACGAGTTTTAGACAAAAGGTCAAGTCGGCCTCCAGCAGTAACTAAAGCAAGTGTTTTTTCCATCTGAATCCCCCCAAATTTAAAAATTATTACTAATTTCATCCATATCTTAATTATATCTGATTAAAGCCGAAAAATCTTTTCCATTCTTTGGGGGTTTATTGAAGATTCTTTGGCTATTTAGCTCAGAAATTTTAGATAAGACAGCAGATATTATTTTTCGACATAATTTCATTAGAATATTTAGAGGATAATTAGAATTTAATTTTGATCAGGCAGCAGCAGAATTTCAAAAACTCGAAGATCTAAAAAAATTTCCCGCCTGTTTTAGGTATGATCCCTCCTTTTTTGCTCACAGGATTAACAGTGAAAAAGTACTGATGTTTAACGCACTTTTTGATAAATTAATTCCCAGAGAATCTGCTGATGACCTCTGGCAGCGCTTGGGAGAGCCCAAAAGATATAATTTGATTGCCGGCCATTATACTACTCATCTGCTCTATAAAAAATTCATCTGTAGAAGGGCTGATGCATTTTTTGAAGAAAGTTTAAATTAAATATTTCAAATAAGCTCAAAGATATGTCAGGGTATATTCAAATAGTATTCAAAAAATTGAAAACTCCATCAATCTGTAGTATAATATAATTGTAAGAAAGGAGAGATTTTAGATGAAGGTATATACTACAGATGAGGTCGCTGATATGCTAAAAATCTCCAGAAATTCGGTTTTGAAGTTGATAAAGAAAAAAGAATTGAAGGCGAAGAAAGTTGCCAGAAAATGGAGGATTACAGAAGGACATCGGCAGGATTTTTTCGAAGATGAGCGCAGTTAAGAGAAGTGAGTTGTCTTGTTGACATAGTGTTAACAGCACAGGAAAGGATCTGATATTTATGATTTCCTTAGATGGTGCTCGCAGACTTGTAGAAGAGATAAGGGGTGATGAAATCCCTCCAATTTATACCGAACTCAGACTTCGTGACTGGTCCAGAAAGGGAGTTATCTCCCGGGTGAAAATTAAAAATGGCAGTGTTTTATATCCGGAGATTGTGACAGCAGAGATATTAACTGCGTTGAAGCTTAAGGATAAATATAAAATTCCAGAAATTGCAGAAGCCAGAAAATGTCTGGAACTTGAAGGTAGTCATCCACATCAGATTACTGAGGAAGAGCTAATCAGGTTTGTTAACTGCAGTAAACTCTTTAATGACAAAAAATTGGTTACCAAACTCAGCCTCAGTCGGATAGAATCTCTCGCTAAAATAAAAGAATTAATTGATGATCTGCTGCAGGAGAAGAAACATCTAGAAGTTGTAGGAGATTACTTGAAGGTATTTCTTGAGTCAGAAAAAGAACTAAAGGAACTTAGAGAAAATAAAAGAGAAAATTTTGTTTCCTAGCAAATTTGAGCCGGTAGCAATACCGGTCTTTTTTCTGTTAAAGTCGAAATTCTTGACAACTGCTGGTGGACACTTTAAAATATTTTGTAAGAGTTACATAAATTGTTTAAAATATAGTTTTAAAATCTTTTTTAGGTGGTGCATTAATGGATAATCTAAGTGCTTTTGATATGATTGGTCCGGTTATGATTGGCCCATCCAGCTCACATACAGCCGGAGCTGTCAGGATCGGCAATCTTGCCAAAGAAATTGTAAATAATGAATATCAGGATATAAAAATATATTTTCACGGTTCTTTTAAAGAAACATATAAAGGTCATGGTACAGACAGGGCCATTATTGGCGGACTTTTAGGCTATAAGACTGATGATCCAAAAATCAAGGATTCGCTGAAAACAGCAGCAGAGATGGGAATTAAATTTGAATTTTTTCCAATCAAATTAGAAAATGTTCACCCCAATACTGTAAAACTGGAAATTACAGATGTGGACGGTGTTAACACAACAATTACAGCTTCCTCGGTTGGCGGCGGCAAAATAGTTGTTACCAGGTTAAATAATACTGAGCTAAACTTAAAGGGAGAATACTATACTCTTATCACCTTTCACCAGGACCAGCCGGGATTAATTGCCAAGATTTCGGAAATTTTAAATATCTATAATTTAAACATTGCCGAAATGCAGGTTTTAAGAGAGCGAAAAGGTCACCAGGCGACAGCAATTATCAACCTTGACCATGAGATTGAAGATCAGATCCTGTCCCTGATTAGAGGTATCCCCGGCATCAAAACTTCAAAACTAATTAAGCCGTTGAATTAAAGAGGAGGCAGCAGAGTGGAAAATTTTAATACAGTAAAAGAATTAATCGAAATTGCAGAAAAAAAGGAAATCTCACTGGCTCAGGTGGTTATCGACCGGGAAATTAAGATTACTGAACTTTCGGAAGCAGAAGTAAGGGAAAAGATGAAAGAAACCTTAGAAGTCATGCGGGAATCAGTTAAACCTGCTTTAAATCAGGATATAAAATCAATGAGTGGTTTGACCGGAGGAGATGCAAAATTAGTAGATCAGGCAAGAAAAGAAGGAAAAAGCCTGGTTGGCGACCTATTTTCCCGCATCATAGCCAATACTCTGGCGGTTTCGGAACTGAACTCAGCTATGGGGAAGATCGTGGCCTGTCCAACTGCCGGTTCCTGTGGGATTATGCCCGGTTCCCTCTTAACTCTGGCTGAAGAATATCAATTTGAAGAAGAAAAAATTATAGAGGCTCTGTTTGTTGCCTCTGGCTTTGGCATGGTTATTGCCAAACAGGCCTCAGTTTCAGGAGCAGCTGGCGGCTGTCAGGCAGAATGCGGATCTGCTTCGGCAATGACAGCAGCAGCAATCACCTATCTGATGGGAGGCAGCAATCAGGCGGTTGCTTCTGCAGCAGCAGTGGCCCTAAAAAATCTGCTGGGTTTGGTCTGTGATCCGGTTGCAGGTCTGGTTGAGGTACCCTGTATTAAGAGAAATGCCATCGGCAGCAGCAATGCTGTCACAGCTGCAGAAATGGCCCTGGCCGGAGTTGAAAGTGTAATTCCAATAGATGAGGTGATCACAGCCATGAAGGAAGTGGGAGATGCACTTCCGGAAAGCCTTAAGGAAACTTCCTGTGGCGGACTGGCTGTAACTCCAACTGCCTGCAGAATTAAAAAAGAACTGCAGACTGAATCACTTTAAAATTAAATCTGAAAGAAAAACGGGATTAGATGCTAATTTTGTTAAAAGTTTTGCTGAGGAGTTAAATGTTTCAAAATATACAATCTATAATTATTTAAAAGAGATTAAAGAAGGAGAGATAATCATGACTAAAAAAATTATAAGTACTGAAAATGCCCCAGCTGCTATTGGTCCTTATTCTCAGGCGGTGGAGGTCAATAATCAACTCTTTATTTCAGGACAGATTCCAATTAATCCTGAAACAGGGGAGCTGGTGGGCGACGATCTAAAAAAACAGACAGTCCAGTCACTGGAGAATTTAAAGGCTGTATTAGAAGCAGCCGGTTACTCACTGCAGGATGTAGTTAAGTGTGAATTATTTATCTCTGACATGGATAATTTTAATCAGATCAATCAAATCTATGCCGAATATTTCACTAAAGATGCTCCTGCCAGGGCCTGTGTGGAAGTCAGCAGGCTGCCTAAGGATGTTAAAGTAGAAATTGCGGCTGTTGCAGTAAAATAATCTTAAGAATAAGTTGGGTCTGAGTCTTCTGCTCAGCCCGGCTTTATTTTTTTAATATTTAATGAATTTAAACATTAATCTTCAAGCAGGAATATGAGTTTTTATCTAAAATCTATATACAAGGCTAAATAATTTGAGGAGGAGAGAATTAATGCCCAAAAGAGAAGATTTAGAAAAGATTTTAATTATTGGTTCAGGACCGATAGTAATCGGTCAGGCCTGTGAGTTTGATTATTCTGGAACTCAGGCCTGTAAGGCACTGATGGAAGAAAACTATGAAATTGTACTTGTGAATTCGAATCCGGCCACCATTATGACCGACCCGGAGATGGCAGACCGTACATATATAGAACCCCTGACTGCAGCGAGTATCGAGCGAATTATAAACAAGGAAAATCCGGATGCCCTACTTTCCAATTTAGGTGGTCAGACAGCACTTAATTTAGCTTCAGAGCTCTATGAAAAGGGAATTTTGGAGAAATATGGAGTAGAGATTATTGGAATCCAGCCGGAAGCAATTGAGCGGGGAGAAGACAGAATTAAATTTAAAGAAGAGATGGAAAAACTGGGAGTTCCAATGCCCAAAAGTCTGCCGGCCTACAGTGTGGATGAAGCAGAAAAGATTGCTAAGGATTTAGGTTTTCCGGTAGTTGTCCGCCCGGCCTACACAATGGGTGGTGCCGGTGGTGGTCTCGTCTATAACGTAGAAGAATTAAGAAATGTAGCTGATAATGGGATAGCGGCCAGTATGATCAACCAGGTTTTAGTCGAAGAAGCTGTAATTGGCTGGCAGGAACTGGAGCTCGAACTGGTCCGAGATCAGAACGAAAAAAAGATTTCAATTTGTTTTATCGAAAATGTGGATCCAATGGGAGTCCATACAGGAGACAGCTTCTGTGTGGCACCGATGCTGACCATTGGCGAAGATGTTCAGCAGAGAATAGAAGATTACAGTTATCAGATTGCAGATGCAATCGGAGTTATCGGGGGTGCAAACTTTCAATTTGCCTATAACCGGGAAGAGGACAGGCTGGTAATTATTGAAATGAACCCCAGAACCTCACGCTCATCAGCTCTGGCCTCCAAGGCAACCGGATTTCCAATCGCCAGAATTTCAACCAAGCTCTCTGTGGGAATCACCTTAGATGAGCTGCCCTATTATAATGGAGAAAACCTGGCTCACTATCAGCCAGGAGGAGACTATGTGGTTGTTAAATATGCCCGCTGGTCTTTTGAGAAATTCCCCGGAGCTGAAGATAAGCTAGGCACCCAGATGAAAGCTGTGGGTGAGGCGATGAGTATCGGTAAAAATTATGCAGAGGCCGCCCAAAAAGCGATCCGCTCCCTGGAGATCGGCCGCTCAGGTTTTGGCAATGTTAAAAAGCATAAAGAGCTGAGCGAAGAAGAAATTTTAGAAAAATTAATGACCCCTTCCAGTGAGCGCCACTTTTTAATCTATGAGGCCTTCAGCCGCGGAATCAGTGTTGAAGAAATTAAAGAGATTACCCACATTTCAAGCTGGTTTTTAGAAGAAATGCTGAAGCTGGTGGAACTGGAAAAGAAACTGCTTAAACATCAGGGTCAGACCCTGCCGGCAGAGCTTCTGGTTGAGGCCAAAGAAAAGGGTTTTTCCGATAAATATCTGGCTGAAATCCTAAATTATGAGGAAGAAAAATTGCGGAAGGCCCGCAAGTATGCAGTTGAAAATGACAATTTTGACCTGGTCAGGGTTAGTGGAGCCGAGGGTGAGTACTATTACTCTTCCTATAATCTGGCTGAGGAAAAAACTGCAGCTTCTGATTCCAAAAAAGTAATGATCTTAGGTGGAGGACCAAATCGAATCGGACAGGGAATTGAGTTTGACTATGCCTGTGTCCATGCATCCTTTACCCTCGATAAAATGGGATATGATTCGGTAATGGTCAACTGTAATCCGGAAACTGTCTCCACAGATTATGATATTTCTTCAAAACTATATTTTGAACCGCTGACAGCCGAGGATGTCCTCAGGATTTACGAAAAAGAGAAGCCGGAAGGAGTAATTGTTCAGTTTGGTGGTCAGACACCACTGAATATTGCTGAGGAGCTGGAAAATGCAGGAGTAAATATTTTAGGAACCTCTCCGGCCAGCATCGACTTTGCTGAAAACAGAGAAGAGTTTAGAAAACTGATGCAGAAACTGGAGATACCACAGCCGGAAAGTGATGTTGCCAAATCAGTCGAGCAGGCCTATCAAATTGCAGAAAAGATTGGCTACCCGCTGATGCTCAGACCTTCCTATGTCCTCGGAGGTCGGGGAATGGAGATTGTCTATAATAAAAAGAGCCTGGATCATTATTTAGAGTCCCAGGTGGCTGAAGTTTCAGCTGAGCATCCGGTTTTAATCGATAAGTTTTTAGAAGATGCGCTGGAGGCAGAAGTTGACGCCCTGACCGATGGTGAGGAGACCTTTGTGGCTGCAGTTATGGAGCATATAGAAGAAGCCGGAATCCATTCAGGTGACAGTGCCTGTGCCATTCCTTCACTGGAGATTACTGAGGAGCAGCTTGAGACGATCAAAAAATATACAGCCGAAATTGCTTCTGCTCTTGAAGTTGTAGGGCTGATGAATATTCAGTTTGCAATCTATGAGGGTCAGGTCTATATTATTGAAGCAAACCCCAGAGCTTCCAGAACAGTTCCCCTGGTAAGTAAGGTGACTGGTGTTAACATGGCTCAACTGGCAACCAGACTGATGCTCGGAGAATCGCTGGCTGCAATGGAGCTTGAGGACCAGGAGATCCCTTATACCGGTGTCAAGGAAGCGGTTTTCCCCTTTGATAAATTCGAAAATGTGGATACCGTACTGGGACCGGAAATGAAAGCTACCGGTGAGGTAATGGGAATTGCCAGCACCTATGCTCAGGCCTTCTACAAGGCTCAAACAGCTGCCGGACTCGAGCTGCCGACTGAGGGCAAGGTTTTAATTACAGTCAATGACCGGGATAAGGAAAAAATACTGCCCACAGCAAAAAAACTTAAAAAACTCGGTTTTGAAATTCTTGCTACCCCGGGGACTAAAGACTTCCTGGAGCAGAATGGAGTCGAGGCAGAGCTGATCAATAAACTGGGCCACGGACGCCCCAATATTGTAGATGCCATTAAAAATGAAGAAATTCAGCTGCTGATCAATACTCCGATCGGCAAAGAAGGAATAGAAGATGACAGCTATATCAGAGCAGCAGCAATTAAATATAAGCTGCCCTATATTACAACGACCAATGCCGCCAGAGCTAGTGTGGACGGTATTGAGGCTGAAATCAATAACGACTACGAGATGAGGGCAATTCAGGATTACCATCAACTGCTTGGATAAGCTCAGGTTTAACCACAAATTAGCTTATTTAATAATTGAATAACTAATCCAAACTCCCCTGTGATAATAAATTTCATCAGGGGAGTTTTTTTGCATATTTAGAATAAAAAATGTTATGATAGGATTATAATTTATATTGGGAGTGATTGATTTGAACCGACCGGACTGGAATGAATATTTTATGGAAATGGCAGAACTGGCTGCCACCCGGGCAAGCTGCCTCAGGCGAAAGGTTGGGGCCGTTTTAGTGAAAAACAAAAAAGTCCTGGCAACCGGCTATAATGGGGCGCCAAAGGATATTCCCCACTGTGAGGTAACCGGCTGTCTGCGGGAAGAAATGGAGGTTCCAAGTGGTCAGAGACATGAAATCTGCAGGGGAGTTCACGCAGAGCAGAATTTAGTTGCCCAGGCAGCATTTCACGGGGTAAAGACGGAAGGGTCTACAGTTTACTGTACCCATCAGCCCTGTATTATCTGCACCAAAATCTTAATTAATGCCGGAGTTGAGAAAATATATTTTAAAAACGCTTATTCTGATCCATTTGCAGAAAAACTGCTGGAGCAGTCAAATATTGAATTGATAAAATACTAGAGATGAGAGCAGAGAGGAGAATTAATTATGGCAAAAAAGAATTTAGACTGGGAAAATTTAGGATTTGAGTATCACGAAACCGATAAGAGGTACATAGCAAATTATAAAAATGGCAGCTGGGGTGAGGGTAAATTAACAGCCGAATCAAATGTGGTGATCAATGAGAGTGCGGCTGTCCTGCAGTACTGTCAGCAGGTTTTTGAGGGTTTAAAGGCCTATACCACTAAGGACGATAAAATTGTTACTTTCCGACCTGATTTGAATGCAGAAAGAATGATTAATTCGGCTCAGGGACTGAGGATGCCGTCATTTCCTAAAGAAAGATTTTTGGAAGCAGTTGATCAGGTTGTGGAGGCCAACGCTGACTGGGTACCTCCCTATGGAACAGGAGCTTCTTTATATCTCCGCCCCTTTATCTTCGGCTCAAAAGATGTAATCGCCATCAAACCGGCAGAAGAGTTTCAGTTCAGACTCTATGCAACTCCGGTCGGACCATATTTTAAAGGTGGGGTAAATCCACTCACTTTAAGAGTAAGTAAGGATGACAGAGCAGCACCGAGAGGAACCGGTCATTTAAAGGCAGGACTCAACTATGCGATGAGCTTAAATACTACAGTCGAGGCTCACGAAGAGGGTTATGATGAAAATCTCTTTTTAGATGCAGCTACCAGAACCTATGTTGAGGAGAGTGGTGGAGCTAATATTATTTTCATCACTGAAGATCAGGAACTGGTAACTCCAGAGTCCAATTCTATCCTTCCTTCAATAACTAAAAGGTCAATCCTTTATTTGGCTGAAAACTACCTTGATTTAAAGGTTACAGAAAGACCGGTTAAACTTGAGGAAGTTAAGGATTTTGCTGAAGCAGGTCTCTGCGGTACAGCAGCTGTAATTTCGCCAGTCGGTAAGATAGTTAATGGTGAGCAGGAGATTGAACTTTCCAGCGGCATGGAAGCTATGGGACCGGTAATTAAAAAATTATATGAAACTCTAACTCAGATGCAGCTTGGGGTTATTGAGGCCCCTGAAGGCTGGATCAGAGAAATCAAGTAGAATATAATAAATATCATAAAAAACCCTTCTCAAAAATTTTAAAGAGAAGGGTTTAGTATATCTGCTTATTTAATTTGATTAAAAAGCTAAGCTAAACTAAGAGAAATTTCAGCCTGATTTTTTTCTAATTTGAAATCAATTTCTTTATCTTTAATCTTTAAACTGTAATCTCCTATTGTACCGGTGAACTCAAGCTCACCATTTACATCGGTTTTAAGCTTTTTGGTTTCAGTCCACCACTCATCTTTAGTCAATTTTTTGAGCTCATTGTAGGCTGGTTTTGGTGAATAATCTTCTCTTAAGAGGCCGGAAGGAGCATTGAGCCACTGGCCGTCAATTAAATCCCACCAGGTAATCCCCTCAACCAGTGGATGACCATAAAGTGTTTTGTAAAACTCCACCACATTTTCTGCCTGTCTTTTTTCTCCAGCCTTAGTAGAAGGCCAGTTTTCAACCTGATAATCATTTAAATCAAGATAATGAGCAGGCATCAGCTCTCCGGAAACCATAGTTACCTCACTGAACTGAATCGGGATGCCAAAACGGCTGAACCTTTCTAAAACATCCTGAGTTTTTTCCAGACCCCAGTAACCCTGATGCATGTGGGACTGGATTCCGATATTATCAATTTCAACTCCGGCCTGCAGACAGCCGTCGATTAAAATTTCGTAGGCAGCTGTAGTATTAAAATCGTTGAGGATAAATGTGGCCTTTGGAGCTTCCTTTTGAGAGGTGTCAAAAAGTTCCTTAATCACCTTAATTCTGCCTTTAGCCTGGGCAACTCTGGTTAAGCCGTTATCATATTTATCAAAATTGGGCATAATCACTACTTCATTAATTACATCCCACATATCAACCAGCTCTTTAAAATCATTGAGATCTCTTTTAACCCGTTTGATCTGCGCCTCCCAGATTTCCTGATTACTTAAATCTAAAAGCCAGTCAGGAGCCAGAGTATGCCAGCTTAAAGGGTGTCCTTTAACAGTTAAATTATTCTGCTGACAGAATTGGGCTGCTTTTTTTAGTTCTTCAGTTCGCGGTTTTCCTCTTTCTGGTTCAAACTGCCCCCAGTAAAAGGGAAGGGTGGTAAAGTTGAAAATATCTAAAAATCTGGCTATGTATTTTTCAGTCTCCGCAGCCGCTTCAGCATCAAGCTGGTCACTGGCATAGGGGACAAATTCAAAACCATTACAGCCAAAGAGAAATTCGTGATCTTTCTGGGAAATTTCAACTTCCTGGTTTTTGAGCGGCTCTCCATTGCTGTTTAAAATTTTAAATTTTGATTTTTGCTGACGGTGATCTAGATTCATAATTATTTTTCCTCCCTGATGATATAATTTAAGACTTAAATTAACTCTTAATTTATTATAGCATAAATTGCTCTGCGGCAACAGAGAAATGTTAGATAATTACTATTATTCAATAAAAATTAATGGTTGTATAATTAATGTTGTGAAGAAAAAACTGTAAATCTAAAAATATCTAAATAAAAAAGGCATTTGCCTGGCTCCGTTGAATTAAATAGTTACAACACCAAAAATTCAATGAAGGAGTCAAGCAAATGCATAATAAGTTTATCACAGATTTAATGAATTTACCAGACCTGGTTGCAACAGATTTAATTCAAACTGAAGAATATTTA
>NZ_QAXS01000003.1 GCF_003053565.1 Halanaerobium saccharolyticum
CATTCTGAAGATTTTTATTATAATTAAAATTAGTGATGCTCTATTACTATTTACTTACATTTTATGGTAACTATCATATTTCATTTGACGGTATCCGATTTGCCCTTCTTAAAAACTAAGACAGACTTTCGCTGAGCTCAACTAGCCGCTGCTGCTGTTTCTGGTTTAAATCAATTTCGGGAGAATTACTGAGATCTGTATCCTGGTTTTCTACTATTAAAACCATCGCTTCTTTACTCAGGGTGTGGGTATGCCAGACTGATTTTTTGACATTATAGAGCTTAAATGGCTCCATCTTTTGAGCCTGAATATTCTCAACTTTTTCCTCCCCTTCGGCCAGAAAGAGAGTACATTCTCCTTTGAGCAGCACAAAAACTTCGTCTGTCTGATTGTGTTTCTGCATCTTATCTATATTTTCCACCAAAAGCTCTTCACAGTAATTTAAAACGGCTACCCGCCAGCTATTGAAATCAATAACTGGCTGATATCCTTCTTCTGTATAGCTTTTGATTTCAATTAATTCTTCTTTAGCTTTCATATTATCACTTTCCTGCTGAATTAATTTTTAATTCAAAACTACCTCTAGCTTTAATTCTTCTTCCGCACTCTCACTAATTAAACTGCGCTCAACAACTGCCGCTCCAGCTTTATTCTCAAAGTTTACTGTCTGTCCGTTAATTTTAACTTCCTGAACCTGGTAGTCATCTACTTTAAGCTGATTTGAATTGAGATAAGTAATATTTAATAGCTTATCAGCAAAGATAGTTTTGATTGCTGCCTCACCCTGTGCATCAAAGTGAGATTTAAGCAATTTCGGATCAAGCACTAGATTACCCAGCTCACCTCTAACACCAAAAATCTGAGTTACCTCAGTTAAAAGCAGCCAGCTGGCACTACCTGTCAGATAAGGATACATTCCGCGTCCCCGCTGATTGATGTATTCAGGAATTCCAGGGTAGGTTCTGCTGGTATCAAAATCCTTACAGTGCTGATAGATATAATCTATCACTTTGTGGCCGGCCTCGGCAAAACCCTGCTTATAGAGGGCGTTGCTGTACATTACTGCCATATGACTGAACATGGCTCCATTTTCTTTGTGCCCGTAAGCAAAACCAAATAGGCGGCCCAGATTGGTCTTTAATTCTTTAAAATCGGTATTTAAACGATAACCACCAACACTTAAATCCTTAAGATACTTATCAGCAGAGTCAACAACCTGCTGGATCTGATCTTCGTCAGCTACACCTGCCATCACCGGGAAAACCTGCCCGGTTAGAGTCATTCTGATTCCTTTGGGGTGGTCACCTTCCAGACGCTGGCCGTCATCATCATAGTAGCCGTTGTAAAATTTGTCGCCGGCCTCTGTTTCAATCCATTCGTTCTGATTTAAATGTTCAAAAATTGACTGACCTTTGCTTTCTAAATCACTTATCAGCTCAGTTAAATCAACTTCTATTTTGCGTCCACTAATCCCCTGGCTGCAGGTCTGTCGGTAATCACTGAGAACTTTTCTCTTGTAATCAACTGACCCATAGTTAAAATCTCTTTCGATTGTATCCAGCAAAATGCTAAGTTCTTCTGCTAATTCAATTTTTTCAAGGTCTTTCTCTGCTGCTAGAGCTTTTAAAAGTTCAGCCAGCTCAAGTAAGTTGCTGCCATATAGAGCTGTAAAAGCTACACTTTCTCCTCTATTTTCAGCCATATCCAGACCGTCATTCCAGTCACCATTTTTAAGCAGGAAGTTATTATGTTCTCCCACATCAAAGAAATGAGTTAGATGCTGAACCAGAAAGTGCTCAATTACAGTCCCCTGATAAATTTCATCATTCTGGTCTTTCAGTTCACTGCCTTCTTCAAAATAGCTCTGTTCTTTTAGTAAAAAGTCTAAATCTCCGCTCTGGTCAATATATAATTTAGTTGTGATTAAAGGCCAGGCACCGTGATCCATCCAGACTCTTTTGATATTATTTCGATCAGCCTTAAATTCACCCGGTTCAGACCCGATAATAGTTGCATTACTGCCGTCAATTCTGACTCCGGAGAAATTATTGTACAAAAGATCGCTTACAGGTTCCGGCTCCATTAAAAGCAGTGCCAGACAGTCCTGCCAGAGATCTCTCCAGCCGCGACCTCCACGTCCATAGTCATGACTGGGTAAAAATGAGCAGCCATAAATCCGACGTAAAATCGGCTGTAGAGTTACCCACTTCATCCACTGATCAAATTCACGATCAGCAGAGTTAAAATCAACTACACTGAGCTTCTGCTCCCAGAACTCTTTGTTTTCTGTCAGATATTTTTCAAATTTCTCCTGACTGCAGTATTTAGCTGCCAGTTTGTCATAATCAACTTCCTCTTCTGCTATAGAAATTGCAATAACATAAGCTGCTTCTGCTCCTGCTTTAAGAGTTATCTCTTCAAATTTTAGAGCACCGACTGTTTCGTAACCATCAATTTCTGCACCGGCTTTGAGATAGTCATCTGAACTCAAAACAACAGCCTCCGGCCACTCTAAACTACCTCCATCACCAATATAATCTTCAAGCACAGGAAAAAAGCCAACTGGTGCCTTTCCATCTGCTTCTGCTCCCAGAACCGCATAACTTACCTCGTTCTGCTTGTGTCCCCGCTCATCAAAAGAGAGAGTCGGTTTAACAACAACTCCATTTTCTAAAGTCTTAGTTCTGTGTAAAAGTGAAGTTACATGTCTGTGATCTCTTAAGTTATCGGCTGAGCGTCCATAAATTGGTACTGCCGCTGTCGGTTCAATTTTTAGCGCTTCATCACCTGTATTTTTAACTTTAACCTGCATTAATTCTAATGTATCTGAATTGGTTGGGACAAAGTTTGTTATTTCAGCTTTTAAATTTAAGTTTTCATTTGTTCTGGTAATTTTATGCCAGAGTAATCCTGCCTCAAGCTCAACATCCTCTTCTTCGCCGCTAAATTGTTTTGCAAATTGAGCAGCAGAATTTCCTGAAACCGACCAGATATTCTGCCCATTAACTTTAAGCCAGAAGTTTCTGGCTGATTTTGTATTGTGCAGATCCTCTAAAGAGACCGGTCTCATGGCAAATGTGTTCTGTCCGGTCTTAATATCTCCGTGTAGACGCGGTGTAATTGCTGACATCATTTCCGCTTCATTGGCCAGCGGAAAATACAGATATTTACTCTGATCTGCATTTTCAACTTTAAATTCTCCGTTCTCTCCAATAAATTTCCATTTATCAAGTTTTTTCATATTTATGACCTACCTTTATAAAAAATATTATCTCCTTAAATTAGTTATTAACCTTTGATTGAACCTTCAGTAATTCCAGCAATAAACTGTTTTGAAGCCAGCATAAAGACTCCAATAATCGGGGCAATTCCCATTGCTGTTCCGACCATCTGAGCTCCCCAGTTCTGATCAACCTTACCTCTGAGCATTGATAATGCAACCGGAATTGTATACTTAGCTTCACTTTCTAAAACAAGTAGAGCCTGCATATAGTTATTCCAGGATCCAAGGAAAGTTAAGATTGCCAGTGTTCCCAGACCAGGTAAACTTAAGGGTAAAACTATTTTATAAAACATTTCAAACTCACCAGCACCATCGATTCTGGCTGCCTCCATTAATTCATCCGGTATATCTTCCATAAACTGGGTCATCAAAAAGATACCAAATGCATTAGCAGCTCCAGGAATGATCAGCGGCTTAAAACTGTTCAACCAGCCAAATTCGGTCATCATAATATACCAGGGGATTACTCCTAAAAGCATCGGAATCATCATTGTAGATAACA
Organism: Halanaerobium saccharolyticum; assembly: GCF_003053565.1. Lineage (GTDB taxonomy): Bacteria > Bacillota > Halanaerobiia > Halanaerobiales > Halanaerobiaceae > Halanaerobium > Halanaerobium saccharolyticum_B. The sequence goes on from NZ_QAXS01000003.1 coordinate 3,786, forward strand.
TTAAAAAGAACAACTTGTTCTTACCTTTAAATTCATATTTAGCAAAACCATAACCGCCCAGTGCACAGAAAAACAGAGTTAAAACTGTAGCTGAAGTGGAAACGATTAAACTGTTTAAAATGTTTTTGTAAAATGGTAGACTGGCCATTAATGAATTATAATTTTCAGCCAGACTGTCTCCAAACCAGAGTGGCGGTGGATAAGAAAAGATCTCTGATCTACCTCTAGTTGCCAGGACAATCATATAGAAAAATGGAAATAGTGTTGCTAAAACTCCGAACAGTAACACTGTATATAATAATATTTTTTTAAATAACTTCATGAACTTACCTGAACTCTGACCTGCATAATTCTTCTTTTTCATTCTCTTTCCTCCTAAATTTCCCTGCGGAAATATTTATTAAAGATTATCGAAGCAATTACAATAAACACACACAGCACATAGGCAATTGCACTACCGGTACCAAACTCTGTCCAGCCAAAAGCTGTCTGATATAAATACATTGCTGTTGTTAAACCAGCACGATTAGTACCTCCCATTGCTCCTAATAAGATTATTGGTTCATCAAAGATCTGCATATTTCCGATAATCGACATCAGCATAGCAAAGAACATAATTGGGCGTAACAAAGGAAGAGTAATCTTGAAGAAAGTCTGCCTTGTACTTGCTCCATCGATCGAAGCCGCCTCGTAAATGCCATTAGAAATTTTTTGCAAACCTGCATAATAAATAATAATATTCCAGCCGGTAAAGCGCCAGGTCAATAGTGCTGCCACCGAAGGGCGAATAAAGTTTGGATCACTAAGCCAGCGAATAGGGGATGATATATTTAATAATTCCAGTAAGTTTCCGATTAAAGGTAGACTTAAAAGTCCATTCAAAGTAGCGTTCAAAATTCCAAAAGGCGAACCAAAAAGGGTTGTAAAAATCATAGCTACAGCTACCGGGGCTGTAATGTAAGGTAAAAAATAAGCGGTTCTAAAAAATTCTTTAAACTTAACCATACCTCGATGTAAAATAAAGGCAAAACCAATAGCAAATACATGCTGGGGAATAGTTGTCATAATTGCAATCGAAAGTGTATTAAAGATTGACTGCCAGAACCAGGGATCTGTCAGTACAAACTGATAATTTTCAATGCCGACAAAACGCATGGCACTCATTCCATCCCAGCGGAAAAAACTTAAATAAAGTGAAAATAAGATAGGAAAGGCTCCAAAAATAAAAAATAATATAAAAAATGGTGAAATAAAGACATAGGGTGCGTGTTTTTTCTTTAGTCTCATTTTAATGCTCCTTAATTATTGATTAATAAAAAGGGGCCTGCATGCAAGCCCCTTTTTAATTATAGTTATAATTATCTTCTAATTCTTCTTTCGATTAATGTTTCAGTTTCATTAAGTGCTTCTTCTGGAGTTTTATTTCCTTCTAATACTTCTCCTAAAGCATTACCCATCATATCCATTACAAATGAATCATGCTGATTGGTGTTGATAGCAGGAATATTCAGGATTGTTTCTTTCCAGACAAGTCTAGCTTTCTGTCCACCATAGAAGTCAATTTCTTCTGCAAATGCTTCGTGGTCATAAAGATCTTCGATAGTTGGGAACATATCAGCTATTCTAAAGTTGCTCCACTGAACAGCTCTATCAGTAGCCATAAATTCGATGAACTTCCAGGCTGCTTCCTTGTTGTCAGATGATTTAGGAATACCAGCAAAAGATCCACCCCAAGGTCCGTCATATCCTTCTGGGAAAGAAGTAACTCTCCACTTACCTGCTGTTTCAGGTGCAATCCACTCTTTTAAGTGGCCGCCCAACCAGGCACCTGAGGGCTGCATTAAAACCTGACCTTCTCTTAAAACAGTAAACCATTCGTTTGTCCACTCAGAAATCTCTGCATCTAAGCCCATATCTCTAACTTCTTTTGCTGTTCTGAAGGCTTTCAAAAAGCGAGGGGAATTAATAACTAATTCTCCGTTTTCATTAAAGAATCTATCTGTGCTGCTGCCGTTAACCATCATTGTGTAGATATTGGCAACATCACCGATTAACCATCTGTTTTCACCGGATTCTGTAAATTTCTTTCCAACTTCAATCCAGTCTTCGAAAGTCTTGATGTCCTCGATATCAACACCAAGTTCTTCTAAACGATCATGTCTGTAAAAAATTGTTCCTGGAGCAACATCAGTTGGCATTGCTACTAATTGTCCGTCCTGAGTAGTTGCCTGAGCAAATGGATAACCCACTAGCTTGTCTTTATACTGATCTCCATTATATGGCTCCTGACTTAAATCAACAAAACCACCTCTCGCAGCTAAAGTTGAAATATACTGATCTTCTAAATAAGCTACATCGGGAACTTCTCCACCGGCAGCTAATCTAGTCAGTAAATTATCATGGTGGTCTTCAATTGCTGCTAACTGAAGCTCAACATTAATGTTTGGATATTTGTCATTAAATAGTTCTACTGCTGCTTCAAAAGACTCATCAGCCCAGGTACCAACTGTAATTGTTACCTCTTCGTCCTGCGCCATTACTGAAGCAGAGGCACTAAACAATAAAACACCAATAACTGCTGCCATTACAACTAAACTAAAAATACTTTTTCTCTTCAATTTTCTTCCTCCTAATAATTATGTTTTTATGAATCTTTTAATATAAACGCTGCTCATTTTGAGCCTTATATAACTTATGATTATTCTAAATACCGGGAGCGGTCCCTCTATAATAGGAGAGATTTAGTTTTATTTTACCACTGATTATCTGCTTAGCTTAAGAGCTCTCTTAAAATTATTAATCAGTTAATTGATAAAACTTACTAAAAGCTTTTCGGGAGTGCTCCCAAATCTATTAAAAAATATAATTTTACTCTTATAGTAAAATTATATATCAAACAATATTAATCTAACTTGCTGGTGGAATCTCTTTCAATTAATTCCATCTGAAAAATTACATCTTCAGTATGCGAATTGCTGGCTTCTCCATTTAATTTCTTAATTAATTTCTCCATCCCCAGGTAACCCATCTCAAAAGCAGGCTGTGCCAGAGTAGTTATCGGTGGATCCATTAAAGCAGCCATTTCTATACCATCAATTCCAATAATTGAAACATCTTGGGGCACTCTCAGCTCCATACTCTTTAGAGCTTTAAGACCTCCAATAGCCATCATATCTGAAGAATAAAAAATAGCTGTTACTTCAGGATGTTCAGTCATCAGCTTTTTAGTAGCCTGATTGGCTTCTTCTCGGGCAAAATAACCGGGATAAATTATCTCATCTTTAATCCCTGCCTCTGCAAGTGCTTTTTGGTAGCCTTTGACTCTATCTCTAGAAGCATCAGAAGAAGCAACATCTTCACCCTTAATATGAGCAATTCTTTTATGACCCAGATCTATTAAATATTTTGTAGCCCTGTAACCGGCATCTACATTATCAGCATTCAACTTGGGTATTTTTTCATTTTCTATTTTTCGATCAACAACTACAATATCGAGATTATGAGTTGCTAAGTTGTTTAAATAACTATCAAGTCTTTTTTCACTACCACCACTGATCATTAAAATTCCATCAACTCGTCCTTCTTCGAACATCTGGATACACTTTAATTCTTCTTCAACTACCCAGTGACTATTGGCCAACATCATATTGTAGTTGGCTTCCATAGCCTTTCTTTCAGCTCCCTTAACAAACATTGCAAAAAAAGGATCAGTTATATCTGAAATTACGAGACCAATTGTTTGAGTTTTTTTACTGGCCAGCCCTTTGGCTGAACTGTTTGGTTTGTAATTTAGATCCTTAATTACTTTTGAAACCTTTTTGCGAGTTGAATCTTTAACTCCAGCTTTGTTATTGATTACTCTGGAAACAGTACTCTTAGAAACACCTGCCTCATCAGCAATCTTATAGATATCAATATTTTTATTTTTCATTATTTGCCTCACTTTTCAACTAAAAGGATTTAGTTTATTCCCGGGAGCGGTCCCAGAAGGTAATATAAGTATAGTACATGCTTTTTGCTTTGTCAAGCTAATTTTCGAACAATTTTAAATAATTTCCTATTTTTTTCAAATCAAATTCTAAATTTTTAGTTAATTTTATTAATTTAAGCGGATCAGGCAACTGTATATCTTGCTTTACCATCCTCTTTGGATTTATATAAAATATCATCTACTCGTTTGAATAAAGGCTGAATTTGATCACCTTTTTTTAGTCTGCTCAGTCCAGCACTAACAGTAATTGAAATATCCATTCTCTGGCTGAGCTTTTCGACATTTTGATAATAAGTATCCAGATTTTTTTGAGCTTCAACTTCATTTTTATAACAGATCACTGCAAACTCATCACCACCCCAGCGTGAAATCAAAGAATTCTGAGGCAGTGTTCTCTCCAGCTCTGCTGCAAGTTTAATTAAAACCTGATCTCCAATATCATGTCCATAATTATCATTGATTTCTTTAAAATTATCTATATCAAATAAAATTAAGGTTATCGCTTTATCCAGATGCTGCTGTTCTTTAAAAATATTTCTGATTTCCTGGTCAAATGCCCGGCGGTTATATTTTTTAGTTAGAGGGTCACGATTTGCCAGATTTTTTAATTTTTTGTTTGCCAGACGGAGTTTTTTAGTTGAAAGACCAAGCTTGCTTTTTTCCTGGTTGTAGGCATTGGCAAACTGCAGTAACAAAAGATAAGAAGCCAATAACACAATTGGAGTCTGAACAAGTTTATCATAAAATTGAGATTCTTCACTGTGAGAAATCAAAAGCTCAGGGTAAAAATATTCTAAAGAGAACATTAACATAAATACAGCTACTAAGCTAAAAATCAGGTTGTTTCTTAATTGAAAGCGCTTGAACAAAAAAGTTATTGAAATCAAAATCAAAAATATGTAGGAAAGACTATTATTATTACTTCCACCAGATTGAAACCAGGAAAAAGGTAAAAAAATAAAGATTAAAAAAAGATAATAACCCAGTTTTAAATAATAAACCTTAAAAACTTCTTTTCTAATAAACATTAAACTAAAAAAAGAAATTCCAGCCATTACAATCCACTTTAGATTTATAATCAGACTAAAACCAATCAGGTAATTTATAACTATATTCAGCAGAGAAATTATTATCCCAAAAAGTAAGATAATCTTAAATATTTGATTTTCTAAATTATCATTGAGCTCATAATCTCTCTGCATAATAACTACTCCCTGCTTTATCTATTTAATTACTGTACTATATTATTTCAACAAATATTCAGTTTTTCCTTTTATTAAAACCTAAATTGCCTTTTCTTCCTTCCATTTCCCTTTTTTAAACCAGATTCCACCAATAATTGCACTTAAAAGGTTGGACATAAACATTCCCCACCAGATACCATTGGTTCCCAGTTGAAAATATCCAGATAAAATTCTGGCTAAAGGAACTCTAAAACCCCAGAGGGCCACTACAGCCAGCACCATAGCAGCAACCGTATTACCAGCCCCTCTAAAAGAACCTCCAATTACTATTCTGACCCCTAAAAAGCCAAAAGATAGACCAACAATTTTTAGAAACGCAACTCCGATACTTATTACTTCAGGATTGTCATTAAAGACTGAAATAATCTGAGCCGGAAATATTTGAGTTATTAAAATCAGGGCAGTCATCAGAGCAAAGGTCAAACCAACTGCAGTCCAGGCAATTTTTTCAGCCCGATCAGCATCATCAGCTCCCATAGTCTGTCCGACCATCGTTGTAGTCGCCATTGAAAGGCCACGCATCGGCATCATTACAACTGATAAAATTCTGTTACCAATACCATAAGCAGCCACTGCCAGAGTGCCAAACTCAGAAACTATTCCCATTAAAAAGGTCATACCCAGAGCAATAATTGACTGTTCTGCTGCCGAAGGAGTTCCCAGTTTTATTATCAGCTTTTGAACCTCAAAGTCAGGAACTAAATTTCTGGCCTTGAGTTTTATTCCTTTTTTGCCCTCAAAAAGCAAATAAACTCCATAAATACCGGCAAGGGCTCTCGATAATACTGTAGCAATAGCAGCTCCTCTAACTCCAAGCTGCGGAAAAAAGCCCCAGCCTAATATTAAAAAAGGGTCCAAAATAATATTAAATAAGGTTGAAAAAACCATCATTTTCATTGGAGTTTTGGTATCCCCAACTCCTCTTAAAAGGGCAGTAAAGACAAAAAAGATAAACATAAAGGCAACACCAGCAAAAATTATATCCAGATAGGCCACCGCATCTGTCATAATATTTTCGGGTGCTCCTATCCAGCCCAGAATTGTCCGATCAAAGATAAAACCGGTTGTTCCAAAGATTATTGAAAGAAAAATGACAAGAGTAAAAATCTGGCCGGCTACATGGTCAGCCATCTCTTTATTATCAGAACCAGTGTACTGGGCCACCAGAGTTGTTCCAGCGATGGTCATTCCTCCCCCAATTGAAATTAATAAAAATACTAAGGGAAAACCAACAGATATCGCCGCTACCGAATCGGCTCCAAGTCTACCAACCCAGAAGGTATCAGCCAGATTATATAAAACCTGCATTGTATTACCTACCATAATCGGCCAGGAAAGTTTAAAAAGTGTTTTTGGAATTGAATCATTTAAAATCGCTTCTCTATTATCCGGATTCTTTTTTATTTTTTTCACCTTAAATCATCTAATTTATATTATTGTTAATTAAATTAAAATAACTGTTTTAAGTTTTATTTTCTAGACTTTTATTATCTTTAATAACCACAACAGCAAGAATTAAAACTGCAGCTGAAGCTAAAAATATTCCAACTTTAAACATTGTCGGAATGCCAAAATTATCGATTAAATAACCACCTAAAAGACTGCCGATAATTCCCGCTGCTCCAAATGCTGACATCATAGCAACACTTTGAGCAGTTGTTTTTAAAGCTGCCGGAGCTACAAGCTTGACATAATAGCGAACTGTTACCAGAAAAACGCCAAACGAAAGTGACTGCAGCATACCAAAGAAAAGAAAATATACCGGTGATGTGGCCAGAGCAGCAATGATAAACCTCACGAGATAAAAGAAAGCTGAAAATAGCAGCAGAGAATTAGTTTTATATTTTTCTAAAAAATATTTGGCTACAAAAAAGATTGGTGCCTCACTTACAGCATTAAAAAAAAGTGTATAACCCAAATCAGTTGAGTTTCCTCCCACTGATTTAATGATCGGAGCCAGGTAAACAAAAACCATCTGGTTGGGGATGAAAATCATTAGGGTTATAAATAAAATAAAGATATAATCCGGATTCTTAAAAAGTCTCATTATGTTTTTATCTTCAAGCTCAGCTTTGATTTCAGCATCTTTTTCCAATTTTTTCGAATGATTCGTGTCAATATTTTTATCATTTTCTTCATTCTCATTTTTATGAAGTTCATCGTAACTATTATCTTCAAGACTAAAAGCAATTACAATTACAATCAGGGCTATTATTCCATAACTCAAAAAATGAGCCCGCCAGCCAAATCTTTCAATTACCTGACCAAAAACTGTAACAATTACTGCAAAACCAATCGATCCCCAGGCCCGCATAAAACCATAATTATGAGCAGTATGAGCTGAAGTTTCTAAAATCCAGCTGTCAAGTACAGACTGCTGCGGCTCCCAGAGAAAGCCAACCACCCCTATTGAAATTGCCAGCATCAAATCTCCATAAAAAGTTAATGGAGTTACAAAAACCGCCATTAGAAACATAGAAGTCAAAAATACAATCTTTCTGCTTTCCAGACGGTCACAAATATAGCCAACAATCGGAGGTCCAATCAACCCCATAAAGGTTCTAATCGACATCAGGGTTCCAATCCGCATATTACTGTAACCTAAATCTGTAAGGTAATAAACTAAGTAAGCACCATAAATAGCCCAGGTGCTCCAGAAGAAAAACTGTAAAAATGAAAATTCAGTTATTATTTTATATGAATCATTCTCTTTGATTTTTTTAATTAAATTCAAATTTGGTACCGGGTACTTGGATAATTTTGGAGATATTCTTAAAGAACCCGATTACTCCTTTCTTCAGTAAAATATTAATTGATTTGTTAATTGGCATAATTTAATTTAAGTCTTTAATTAACCATCTTATTTATATAATACTGGAGAATAAGCCAAAAACCTTTAATAAATTGAAAATAATTATAAATTAAAAGTGAAATCAAAAAGTTTAAATTATCTATTGTTAAAGTAAAAAACTCGATACCAATACTATGATATCGAGCAGTTCATATCCTTATGTATATTAAAACACTAATTTATTAATAATAAATCAACATGAAAGGCAGACACTGATTATCTAAGTCAGTATCTGCCTTATAACTTAATTTTCTTTCTAAATAAAAAACATTGATAGAAGAGCAACAAATAAGATTGTTACAACTCCCTGAACTAAGGTTGCAGTCGAATAGGCCTTATAGGCTGTATCAGTATCCATATTAGAAAACTGACTTACAACCCAGAAGTAACTGTCATTCGCGTGAGAAACTGTCATCGCCCCAGCACCAATTGACATAACAACCAGCGCTTTTGCTACAGAAGCATCAAGCCCAAGTGAAGGCAGCATTGGAGCTAATAAAGCTGAAGTTGTAATAATTGCCACTGTAGATGATCCCTGTGAGGTTTTTAAAGCAGCTGCAATTATAAATGGTAAAAAGATGCCGAGATTATATGTTGAAAGAACTTCTCCTAAATAGCTTCCGATTGGAGTTGATTTTAAAACCTGACCAAAGGCCCCACCAGCACCAGTAATCATGATGATAGTAGCGGCATTAATAAGTCCCTTTCCTACCCAGTCATTGATATATTCTTTATCAAATGATGGAAGCAATCTAAAAGCAATGAAAACTCCAAGCAGTAAAGCAACCGTTGGATCTCCAATAAAGACTAGGAAAGTCTTTATATTACCTGTTCCAAATATATTTGCAGGAAACTCTGCAATTGATTTTAAGGTAATTAAAAGTATTGGCACTACAATCGGAGCAAAGGAATCAAAAACAGAAGGTAAATTAACCTCACTTTCTCCATCATCTATCTCTATATCAGCATCAACCCAGTATCTGGAGGCAAATTTTGTTGCCCAAAGGTAACCTGCAAGTATTGCTGGAATAGAAACTACTACACCAAACATAATTACCAGACCCAGATCTGCACCAAGATTACCGGCAGCAGCAATTGGACCTGGAGTAGGTGGAACTAGAGTGTGGGTTGCATAGAGTCCAGTTGAAAGAGCAACAGCCATAGTTGCCATTGAAATTTTAGCCTTTTTAGCCAGTGATTTATTTAGGGATGAAAGAATAACAAAACCGCTGTCACAAAATACAGGTATCGAAATAATTGCACCAGTGATAGACATTGCCAGAGCTGATTTTGCTTCTCCAACCCAACCCAATACAGTATTGGCCATTGTCAGTGTTCCCTTTGACTTTTCCAGAATTGTACCAATTATAGTTCCTGCAATAATTACAATTCCGATATAGCTTAATATTCCACCAAAACCACTTGTAACTGTGTTTACAACTTCAATTAAAGGCATTCCCGATAAAATTCCAACACCAAATGAAGCAAGCAGTAAAACTAAAAATGCATGTAGATTAACCCTTGCTGTCATATAAATAATAAATATGATAGCAGCAACTAAAATCACCAACAACATTGGACCTTGTACCATTTTTATTATCCCCCTTTATTTATATTATCAGGACGAATAATATTAATTTTTTCCTAACCCCCTTTGAATTTGAATTGTCCTGATTATTTGTTCACTTAAATTAGCCAGAAGTTCAGGACTTCTTTCGACAATCTGATTTAATTCAGATGGGCGATCTATAATAGAAAAATAAGAATTAATTCCGTGTTCTAATACTTTTTCTACTCCGCTGCCTAAAGTACCAGCAACTGCAATTACCGGAATATCTTTTTTAGCAGCACTGCGGGAGACTCCAACAGGTGTTTTTCCATAAATACTTTGTCCATCAAGCATGCCTTCTCCTGTAATCACTAAATCAACATTTCTTAAGCGGCTTTCAAAATCTATTATATCAAGCACAATATCTACTCCTGCTTTTAATTCTGCATCCAAAAAAGCCACCAGTCCAGCTCCAAGTCCACCGGCGGCACCTGCACCTGGGATCTGATTTGTATCCTTATTAAGCTCATTAATTACAATCTGATTGAAGTGACGCAAATTTTGATCCAGTATTTCAACCATTTCTCTATCAGCACCCTTTTGGGGAGCGTAGACATAAGCTGCTCCATCTTCACCATAAAGAGGATTATCTACATCACAGGCAACCATAATTTCGACATTCTTTAATCTGGAATCCAGTTTTTTTAAATTTATTTTTTCAATTTGATCTAAGTTTCCACCACCAAAGGCTACCTGGTCACCTTCAGCATCAAGAATTTCTGCTCCTAAAGCCTGGGCCATCCCTACCCCGGCATCATTAGTCGCACTGCCGCCAATTCCAATAATAATTTGCTTAACCCCATGCTCCAGCGCTGAGTCAATTAACTCACCGGTTCCATAGGTAGTTGTTTTTAAGGGGTTCTTTTTTCCCTCCGGTACTAAAGGGAGGCCAGAAGCAGCTGCCATTTCGATCACTGCAGTTTTTCCATCACCGAGCAAACCGTAAAAAGCCTCAACTTTATTTCCCAGCGGTCCTGTTACCTCTTTTTCTATAATTTCACCATCGGTTGCATCGACTAAAGATTGAACTGTACCCTCACCACCATCAGCCATCGGCAGTAAGTCAACATCTATTTTAGAGTCAAAATTATGTATTCCACGCTTTATATTTTCAGAAACTTCCATTGCTGTTAATGAGCCTTTAAAAGAATCAGGAGCTACCAGTATTTTCAATATTATCGCCTCCAGACAAATTTTCTAAAAATTCACTATATTAAGTATAACAAATTAAAAATTTTATTTCCAGTCTTTTTAAAAAATGTTACTTTTATTAATAAAAGTAATTATTATTAGTTAACCTGGTTGATTGGATTACCCTCTAAAAAATTCTTTAAGTTTTGAACCACAGTTTTCATTAGCCTCTCTCTTGCTTCCAGAGAAGCCCAGGCTATATGAGGAGTAACAATTGCCTTCTCAGAATTTAAGAGCGGATTTGATGCTGCCGGGGGTTCAGTTGAAAGCACATCAACTGCAGCAGTTTTAACTTTTCCTGATTCCAAAGCAGCCGCCAGATCTGATTCCACAATCAAGCCACCTCGGGCAGTGTTGATTATAATTACTCCCTCTTTCATTTGAGCAATGCTAACTTTATTAATCATACCCTCAGTCTCCTCGGTCTGAGGACAGTGCAGGCTGATTACATCTGACCTTCTGTAGAGGTCCATTAAATCTACAAATTCTACCTTATCCGTTTTTACTGCTGGATCAGCTTTCTTTTTCTCAGGACTGCGGTCATAAGCAATAATCTCCATCCCAAAAGCTGAAGCAAGTTCTGCTGTCCGCTGGCCGATACTGCCAAAACCAATGATCCCCAGCGTCTTTCCCTGCAGCTCAATTAATGGGTAATCCCAGAAACAAAAATCATCAGCCTCAGTCCAGGCTCCACTCTTGACAGCCCGGTTGTGCTCACCAACATGGTGGCAGGTTTCCAGAAGCAGGGCCAGCACAAACTGAGCCACTGTATTGGTTCCATAAGTGGGCACATTGGTGACCACCACCTCATCCTCTGCTGCCGCCTCAACATCAACTACATTGTAGCCGGTGGCCAGTACTCCTATGTATTCAAGCTCCGGCAGAGCCTTAATTATCTCCCGATTTAGGGGAGTCTTATTTGTTAAAAGAATTGCTGCTCCCTGAGCTCGTTCCAGTATTTTTTCTTCCGGAGTCCGCTCATAAATTTCTACATCTCCTAATTTTTTAATTCCTTCCCAGCTTATGTCACCGGGATTTAAAGCAAAACCATCCAGTACTACTATTTGCATTTTTCTTCAGCCCCTTTCTCAGCCTGTATTTCCCGCAGTTCTTCACAAATAGCTTTAATTTTAGAATAATCTGTTTCTTCTCTTAACTTCTGCTCTGATAATCGCTTACGCTCCAGCTCTTCAGCTTTTACCGGAAGATTATAAAAATTCTTCAGTCCGCCTACCTGACAGAGATGTCCATAACCACAGTCAAAGCAGGCATATTCTCCTCTGATTTCAATTTTTTCTATAATCTTCATTCTGGCATCTTCCAAAAATTCTGTACAATCCTGTATAACTCCGCTGGAGTCACCATCACCGCTGACTCCAATTAAAACAGCAGGCTTATCTGCCAGCGGAAAATATTCATTGTGGCGGGTACTAAAACAGATCCTTTCCCAGAAGGCTCTACCCTTAGCATTCATGCCTCCCCAGTATTCCGGAGCTCCAAACACAATTCCTTCTGCCTCCTGCATAGCCTCGGAAATTTCATTGAGCCGATCATTTTTAACACAGCGATGAGATTCAACACAGCCATTACAGCCATCACAGCTTAATATTTCAAAATCTGATAATGAATAAAAATCATAATTTTTATTAGCGGCCTTAAGTACTGTTTTTATCACTGTTTCTGTTACTTTATTTTTCCTGCCTGCACTTATACCAATCCATTTAGCTTCACTCACTCTTTGCCTCCTTATAATTCTCCCCGATTAATAACAAAAGCTTCTATTCCTCACCACTGCTTAAATGATAACAAATAGAAGCTTAACTTTCTATCTTATTTAATAATTAAATTAATCTATGCAAAGCATTTTTTATAAACTTCCAGTGTCAGAAGCTCCTGCGGTAGCCTGAGGTCATTTTCCCAGGCCTGTTTCAGCTCTGCTGCCAGCTCATTATATCCCTGTTCTTCAAATTCGGTCAGTACCTGAGCCAGAACTTTTTGATTTTTATTCTGCCGCTTATGACAGGGATAAAAATTATCTGACTCCTCTACCAGCAGCTGATAATACTCTCCCAGAAGTTTAATCTTAAAATCAGGATATTTATTTCTCAAAGCCACATAAATTGCGAGTCCTTCCGGATCCAGGTCACCGGCATAACAAATATTTAAAGCTTCAAGCCGCTGCTGACGCTGCCTGGTCTTAACTTCTACAGCCTCCAGACCCAGCAGCTCCTCTAAAAAAGAAAAGCTTCTGATAATTCTTTTACCCTGGCCGTAAATTACAGTATCAAAATCTCGAGCAAAAATATCAATCCCGGCTGCCAGAGCTTTTTTGGCACCGATAAAGGCTGAATGATTTTCCATAACCAAAATATTATTGATTTGAGCTGGATCTACTGACCAGTAGACAAATAGATGATTGTACTGCTGAGCCTTTAAGTCAGCCAGGCTTAAATTTAAATTACTCAAAATCTTTTTGCCTGCAGTCCGGCTCAAAAATTTCTCATCTGCAAAAAGCTCCAGGGATCGCTCCTCCCGGCTGGCCGATTCTCGCTCAGATTTAGTTTTCAAAAAATCAGCCAGGCTAAATAATTTCTGCTTTAGCTCCTCTGTCTGCTGAACTGGCCTTTTAAGAAAATAGCTTAAATCAAGCTGGCGGGAGAGCTGTAAAATATCTTTATCCGACCAGCCTTCCACCTCTTCTTTAAGCATAGTCCAGCGTTTTTTTAAACGAGGCTGCCGCTGATTGAACTCAGAACTTTTGATTGCTCTAATTCGCTCTTCAATTTCCATCTTTTTTAGAAGCTGATATAAATTCTGATAACCACCGGCTGCCTGATAGGCAGTAGCTCCTCCCAGTCTAGCTTTAATAAAATTTTCAAAATCAGCCAGCTGAAAGCGGAGCCTGCCCGCAAGCTCATCCTTTTTATATTTTTCGAACAATCTAATCCATTTTTGCTCGTCTTTCACCATAAATCACCTGTCCCTTGACAACACCCTGGTTGCGCTCAGTGTCACCGATCTCCAGTGCCCAGAAAACAGGAAAGCGCTCCGAAATTTCAGTTTTGATAATCTCCGGTGCAGCAAAGGCAACCAGCTGGAAATTAAGCTTATCGGCAATCTTAAAGATTGGATCCAGCACATGAGCTGCCGAAGCCTTACCAAAGGGATTATCCAGAAAAAGCACTGTCCAGGGATTTGACTTATCAAAACGCTGTTTTTTGTAATTTAAAAGCATCATCATCATGAAGGCATTGATCGAAAGTGACTGACCACCACTGCCCTCAGGTCCATTCCCCTTACCCTGAATCACTGATTCCCAGTCAGAATAGAAATAATCCTGGGGACGGGCATGGATAAATTCATTTTTTTCGGTCATTTTATAGACCTGGAGCACAGGATAGCGGCCGCGCAGTGCTCTTGAGAAAAGAGCGGCATCTCCACAGTATTCCTTGAGCTTATAATCCGGCAGCTGCTCAACATCAATTTCCTCCCGGTTAAATTTATTGATCAGCTCCAGGAAATATTCCTTCAGCTCTGCAATTACCTCCTGCCCATCATCAGGCAGCAGATCATCCCGGCGCAGTCTGACCAAAGGAAAGGCATGACCCCGCTGATTGTGGTAGACCATATTGCTGATCATTTCCTTCATCGAAGTAATCAGCCGCATCACATGAATTGCCGAGCGCTCAGCCCACTGCTGTCTGGCCTCTTCTGCCTCCGTTTTGTTGCGGTCAATTGTGTTCAGCTCATTATTTATATATTCCTTAAAGGAATTCAGCATCTCATAGTTATACTGATAATCACTGGCGCGAAAGTTATGGAGCAGTTTTTCGTTGATGCTGTTTTTTAAGGTGATATTTTCCACCACATCTTTGACATCATTTTTAAAATGATAGAAATTATCTTCAGTCTTTTCCCGGAGAGACTTAAGCTTATTTTCAATAGCGCGGTAGTCATTCTCCCAGTTCTCGATAACTGCTGCCGGGGAATCCTTAAGTTCTTCTTTAACTCCGGCATTGAGTTCACCCTTTGCTGCCTCCAGCTGATAATATTCCAACTTATTGCTGAGGTTATTATAGATCTGTATTTTTTCCTGATAATTTAAAATCATCTCTTCCAGCTTGGAGAAATAATCCCTATTTTCACTCAGCTCTTTTTTTATTTCCAGCTCCTTAATATTTAGCTCTACTTCCTCCCAGCTCTGAACCGAGCGCTGAAAACGACCTTTAATTTCAGCTGCCTTCTCTTCCAGCTCATTTTCTCTTGATTCCAGTTGGCCGCGGCGGACCAAAATATCTTCCTGCAGGTTCTGAGCCTGCTTTTGGAGCTTTTTAAGCTGCTCACTTATTTCCTCCAGAGCAGTCTTAAGCTGACTCTGATTTTTGAAACCATAATCACGCTCTTCCCAGTCAGCAGAGATCTGAGTCAGTTCTGATTTCAGCTCATTAATATCTTTCAGCAGCTTCTGCAGCCCTGCCTCCAGGTATTTAAGTTCAGCTGCCTTTTCCTCTTCTTTTTTCTGGAGTGAAATCACTTCCTCGTAGTTTAGATAACACTGATGCTGCTCAAAGGCAAAAAGCTCAGGATACTGCTCCCGGGGAGCAATGTTAAGCTCCTCTTTTCTAAATTCACTTTTCAGTTCAACCTGCCTGTCACTCAGCATTTCATTTAAGCTGCCGGCAAAGTCCCGCAGAGCCTGCAGCCAGTTCTCATAATTATTTTCCAGCCGCAGCTCTTCTTTCTGCCTCTTTTTCTGCTCTTTTTTATTATCTCCAAGCAGTCCCTCCAGCCGCTCTATCTCAGCCAGCGCTTCCTGATAGTGGCTTTCTTTCTTTTCCAGCTCCCTTTTTGCCTCCAGATAGTCTTTAACCTGCTTTTGATTTTCTTGAAGCTCAGTTAATTTTTTCTCTTTTTGCTGATATTCTTTGTTCAGAGAATTGATTTTTTCAGCTGTATTTTTAATCCTCTGCTCATATTTCTTGATTTCTGCCTGCAGAGATTCCAGTTTAGATTTCTCATTTCCCAATCTTATTTTGATTTCAGCAGCTGATTCTGCTGTCAGCATGGTCTCAGCCCGGTAGTTGAGCTGATTTAAGTTTTTGAGTTTTCGCTCCAGAATAGATATTGTCTCTCTAATCTCAGCCTCTTTGTTTTTTAAACCACTAAACCACTGCTCAAAATTCTTTTTATCCTCAGTAAAATTCTTTTCCGTACCGGTCAGAAGTTTAAAGGGAAGCTTAGAATCACTGCCGTTCAGCTGATGGTTGATAAAGATAGGTACAGCAAAGTGAGAAATCTCCTCTATAGAAATATTAGCCTTAATCTTTTCCCAGTCTGACTCATAAACTACCACCAGGCCATAAGGCAGCAGGGGATAGTCTTTTAGATATTTTTGCCGCTGCTCCACCAGTTCAAACAAAAATTCACTGCCGTAATAAACGCGAATATCGAGCTCTTTAATTTTCTGATAGAGCCTTTTCTGCTCCAGACTGGCCACCCAGTATTCTCTGTCATTTAGATTTAAGTCAAGCTGGAGCTCAAACTTATCTGCATTCAGCTCCTGCAGCCTTTCCTCTTTTTCGTTGATTAATTTTAAGAGTTCATTTTTTTGCTGCTGCAGCCACTGTTTACTGTAAAATTCCTCAAATTTATCAAGATTTAAACTTTTTAGAAGCTGAGAAAAGAGCTCTTCCTCAGATTCTTTCTGTTTTTGAAGCTCTTCTTTTAGCTTTTCGACCATAGTCTCTTGAGCGGCTGCTTTAACTGCAGTCTGCTGTTTTTCAGCCTGCAGCTTTTCTTTCTGTTCTTGCTGTTCTTTTAAAGCTTCTTCCAGCTTTTCCAGTTTAGAATTTAAATTAGCTATATCTTTATCCAAATTCTGCAGCAGATACTCCGGCGTTTCCAGCTCCAACGGGTTAAAAAAGTGAGCCAACTTTTCTTTTTCGGCCTCAAACTGCTGCTTCTCGTGCTCATATTTTAACTTAAACTGCTGCTCATCTCTAATTTTTTGTTCAATCTTATTTTCTTCAGCTTCCAGCTGCTTAAGTTTCTCTGCTAAATATTTCTGATAGGAATAATAATCAGCAGCTGAATGTTTAATTTTAGAGTTTAGATCAGCAATTTCTGCAGCTGTCTCTTCCTTAAGTTTCTTGATTTCTGTTTCCAGTTCCTTAAATTCAGTTCTCTCTTTTAGAGAATTTATTTTTTCTCTTTTTGCTTCGGCTTCATTCAGCAGCTCCTCTAATTTGAGATATTTCTGGTTCAGCTTTAACTGCAGCTCTTCTGCTTTTAGCCGCTCAAGCTGACTATCTAATTTCTGCTGCTCAACTTCGGCGCTTTCCTGTTCTGACTTAAGTTTATTTAAAGCCCTCAGTTTTTTAACATATTTTAAGTTTTCTGATTCAAAATTAAGCTCTTTAATCCGCTCTGCAGTCTTTTCTTTTTCTCGCTGACTGCGGCGCAGCTCATTTTCTAAAAAAGTCCTGCGGTCTGCAATCCCTTTCAAATAATTATTTCCTCGCTCTCTGATCATCTCCCGGGTTTCTTTAAGCTGCAGCCCCTGCTTAGCATCACTTAAGAGAGGGTCAACCATCTGGGAGAGAGTTTTTAAATCCTCGCGTCGGGATAAAAGCTCAGGCAGATTGCGGGCAATTTTTACATTGTCTACAAAAATATTGAGCAGCGAATTTTTTTCCCGCTCATTGTAATAACTGATGCTCTCACTGACAGCTGGAATAATCAACTGATCAAAAAGAGCCTTATTATCTTTTGCCTGCGAAAAATATTTCTCCAAACCTCCCTCACTGCGGTTGATATTTTTCATAATCTCCCACTCCGAACGATAAATCCCGTGGCTGCTTAAATACTGATAGTATTCCGAGTTAAGACTCGACACAGCTGTTTTGGAATATTTGATAAAATCAGCCCGATTTTGATCAATGAATTCTTCCAGCCGCTGATATTCCAGCACCTGATCACTGCTTTTAGTGTAAAGGGGCAGATTAGTCAGACTAAAACGGCTATTACCCTGATACTCATGAGTATAGAGAAAATATTTTAGACCAACTTTGCCTTCTTCATCAGTTGTGCTCTGCTGTTTGTGAGCGGAAACACAGATTCCGGTCAAAAGCTTTTTATCTTCACTGCCATCAAGCCGCCACTCCAGCACCACGTGGAAGGTATAAGGCTGAAAAACCTGATAGCGGTCATAAAACATTCCCTCCAGCTTATTTCCATTCCGCTTACCCCAGGCAGTTCCAGGAAGGAGGAGCTGAGAGATCAGCTGCAGCATAACCCCCTTACCACTGCCATTTTGCAGGGTAAAGAGACTGTGGTCAGATTCCAGATCAAAGATTGAGTTCCGGTGCTGTTTCTGAAAACCATCATATTTATTCCCTGTAATCCTAATTTTGCTCAGTCTGGGCATTCTGATCTTCCTCCTCTAGCTCTTTTCTGCTTTCTAAAATCAAATCCATAAATTTATTGTAGCGCTTCTGGCTGTGGTAGAGTTCATCCAGCCGTTCATAAAGCTCCGCTTTTGGAATCAGCTTTAGCTCATCACTCTGGTCAATAATCAATCCCTGTTCAGTTAAGGGTTTCAAAGCCGTGTTAATAAAAGAAAGTCGATTACCCTTAGTTCTGGTCACATCCACCTGCTCATCCTTATTCAGCCGATATTCGCTAAACTCAGTCAGCCAGAGCTCAGCCACCTCTTCCACGGCAATTGACCAATTTTGAGTAAAGGACTCATCTTCTTTTTTGCGCTCAAGCCAGCTCTCTAAAGTTGCGGTAACCAGGTCAGAAAGGCGGTGATAGGAGATTCCTTCCTCTTCCCAGCGTATCCGAACATGACTTTCTTTATCAATCTCAGCCAGAAAAATTGAAATAATGATATTGGCCAGATAAAAATAGCGCTTCCGCCTGAGGCCGGAATATTTTTCTTTCATCTGGGTATATGAATTAGCAAAACTTGAGCCTCTTGCCTTGGAGACAAGATGAACATTTTTGGCCGTTGAAAAAACTCTTAAACCCGCCTCAGCAGCCATGGTGTTGACGATATTATGTACCTCACTGTTAGTTCTGTACTTTTCAGCCAGCGGATCAGAGACTGAAAGAATCTCTTCTTCTAAAAGTTTGAAAAATAGGGCGGCTCCATTTTCGAGCTCTTCCTGTTTAAATGCCATTTTAATCTTCCTCCAGATAAATTTTATAGGGTGAAATAATAAACTGATCAAGTAGATTTACTTTTTTACTGCTGCCTGTCAGCCTGGCTGCGAGTTTTTTACCTTCCAGCTCAGCCAGTTTTGGCTCGGCTTTTACTAACTTATTGAATAAAAGCAGCCGCTCATCCAGTCCCGGATATTCTTCCACAATTTTAAGTCTAATATCGGTGATGATAAACATCATAAATAACTCCAGATTAATTGGCTGACTCAGCCATTTCTCTTTTTTGGCTGTGCTCAGCTGATTTAGTTCTGTCAGCTTAAATTCTCCTTTTTGCAGCAGCTCGTTAAAAACATCCTGCCAGAGTTCAACCGCAAGCTCCCAGTCTATTTCCCGCTCTGGAGCTGAGTCAATTTCTACTGTTTCTATTTCCCCTTCACTTTCTTCCAGATAGCTGTAAAGCTGTTGTTCAGACCAGGCCCAGTCTAGGGGAAAGATAAAGTTCTGCTTCGGTGAAAAAAATGGATTTAACATTTTTTCTAAATCATCAATTTTAGGTAAGCCAGATTTAACTACAGTATTCTGCCAGAAATCTTTTTTAAAACTCAGGCGAGAAGTCTGCCAGAAAATATCGGGATTTTCCCGTCTCAGCTGCAGCTCAAGTGACAGATTGGAAACTGTCAGTTCTGCCAGATAATCATGGAGAGCTCTTGCTCGCTCCAGTTCTTCAAATAGGAGTTCTCCTTCTTTCTGATCAACATTTTCAAAACTGTCCAGCCTGTCCCGCCAGACAAAAATATCACTGAAAACTTTTTTCTCTTCTTTAAACTGCTCCCTGACCTCAGCCTCAGTCCGACGTCGGCGCTCTTTGTAGGCTGAAAATATCAGGCCCGGATTGCGCAGTATATCCTCCCGCCAGTCCTTTTCCTTTTTGATCAAGTTGCGGACCCGGGCAATTAAATTGCTGACACTGCCTTTAGCTTCTTTAAAGTTACCGTTTTTAATCAGCTGCAGAGTATAAAACTGCTCCAGATCAAAACCAAACTCCTGCAGAATCTCCCTGGTAATAAAAATTATCTCCTGTGAAATCTCGGAGAGCCTGTAGACTGTGCTCCCACCTTCCTGCCAGTTGGAAGCCTCCCGGTCCGGAATCAAATAGCGGTATTTAAAATCTCTAAATCCTCCCGCTGTTTCATCATAAATTTTGACATGAAAATATGACTGCTGTTTGGGATCTCCCGAATAAAGAACTCCATCCACCAGTCTTTCAATTTCTTCCATATTTATATTAAGCTGCATTTCTTTTAAAATTTCAACAGTCAGCTGCAGCAAATCACTGCGGCTGCGCTGCTGATTATTATTTATTTCTCTTTTGAAAACCTTTAGCAGCAGGTAAAGAGAAATTTGATGGGAATATTCGTTAAGTGTGCCCACATCCATTCCCTGTCCCAGTTCTGCTATTGCTTTTGTCTTTTTTAAGCGCTCATGTAAACCTGTATTTGCCTGATCCATAAAACCCTCTCCAGAATAATTTTTAATTTGCTTTCATTTAATATTATTCTATTTAGGAGAGATTCTTCCTGCTTTTAGAACCAGATAATCTGAGTTTTAATATATTATGTATTTTGATTCACATATTTAATATAATCCAGATAATATTTTATTGACTTATCAAGATTTTGATAGACCAGCTTATCATTCTTCAAATAAGAAAGCTGTCCCTGAATTTTTGATTATAAACTATTGATCTTCTCCCAGACTTCTTCATTAACTGGGATTCCTTTTTCTAAATTTTCCTGTCTTCTTAAATAGGTTCTTTCCCCTGGATAAGTAGGTCTTTGTTCAGGATCAACTCTCTCAGCCGAATGAACCGAATCAACTGTCTGTTCAATTGTTTCTTCATTAATTTTATCTTCCATATCAAAAACCATAAACAGTTGAGAAATCGCATATTCTTTTTCTTTTTTCCCAATTAAAAAAGTATTTAAACCTCCAGAGAGTAGTGAAGCAAACAAATCAAACATCATTGAAAGCCCGGATCCTTTCCAGTAACCAGCTGGAAGCGGTCGCATTGATTTCAATATCTCTCCTGGATCAGTGGTTAATTCCCCTGCTTGATTATAGCCACCTGGATAGGGTAATTCCTTATTTCCCATCTCATATTTCCCCAGGGTTCCATAAGCATACTGAGAAACTGCCATATCTAAAACAATATGCTTTTTAGGCCGGGGAACTGCCATTACAAGCGGATTATTCCCAAGTTTTGATTCTTTTGCTCCCCAGGGTGGTAAATTAGGTAGTGTATTAGTAAAACAAATCGCCCCACAACCTGCTTCTGCTGCCTGCCAGCCAAAAGCACCTCCCCGCAGCCAGTGGTTTGTATTTTTCAGAGCCATAACTGCTATACCCTCTCTTTTGGCTTTTTCAATTGCTTTCTCCATTATCAACTGAGCATTTAAATTCCCGGGGCCCAGCTGTCCATCATATATTTCAATATTCCCATTAGTATCAACCTTTTTTGGCTCAGCCTTGATATCTATATAACCTTCGTCAATCATCATTATAAACTCGGGAAATCTATTAACTCCGTGAGACTGAAAACCATCCAGACTGCTGTCGGCAAAATTTTTGGCAGCCAGTTCTGCTTTTTTCTTCTCGAAACCTCGGTCCAAAAGAATTTCGAAAAATTTATCATATAGCTTCTGGTAGGAAATTCGCATTTAACTCACTCCTCAATTATTTTTCTGTACTTTTTAATCCTGATAAATTATTAATATTCTCTCATAACTATTATTCTTTTTAAGCAGTAAACTTCCTGCTTTATTGCTAAGATTATAATAGTTTAAGAGCACTGGTTTTCATTAAATTGAAGCTTTATATTTTTAAAAAACAAGGTTATGTAAAATTATTTTAGCCATTTAATAAAAGTAATAAAATAAATTTATTAGAAATATATGTGAATATAAGCAGGAATTATCCTCTTTATAGCAAATATATTATATAGAATTAAGATAAAATTTTTACAAATCTAAAATCAAATATTTATAAGGGCAAAATAATTGAAAGATTATTACGCAAAGATCTGAATCTAAGGATTTTATCTATGATTGTCAGATTTGCCTCAGGTATTTAAGGCCACAGTGATGAAAATTGCTGTGGTTTTTTGTATAAAAATTATAATTAAATCGCTTGGTAGAATTTGCAGCAGGGAGGATTAAAATATGAAAGTATTAGATTTCTTTAAAAAAAGCAAAGAATATAATTTTATTAAAAACAATGATTTAGAGGACTGGTGGAATAACAATTTTAGTGAAAGGGAAAGAAAAAAAATAATCTCTGAAAGTGCATATCTTCTTCAAAATAAATCAAAGAAAACAGCTGCCAGAACACTGTATCTGCTGGCTGGAAATGTAATCACAAAATTTTACAATCAGAATCCAGAAGTTGTAATCCGCATCTTAAATAAGGCAGCTGAATTATCAGATGAGCCAATGGAATTATTTGAAATCCACTCTCAGTTAATTAAACTTTACTCTGATAGAGAAAATGAAGATGACAAAAATAAAGAGAAAATAATTAAGCTCTGCCAAAAACAAATTGCCATCTCTGAAGATGTTCTCAAAATCTTAAAGAACAAAGATCATGAAGCTCAAAAATCCAGTTATCCGGCTCATATTGGTTATCAAAAATTAGCATTAATTAGATTTAGAGAAGGAAATAAAGAAAAGGCTGTTCATTTACTTAAAAAAGCAAAGAAAGAAAATTGGAAGGGTGACTGGGATCAAATCCTGACAGAATTTAATTCTAATAGAGAATAAAATAAGAATCTAATTATAAGTTAATAGTATAATCCAAATCTAAAAAGCTTAGAGGCCTTCTCTTAAAAAGGCTTCTAAGCTTTAATTAATTCTTTTATTATTTAACTCTTTTAAAATTATTTTTCCAGCTTTTTAGTTGAGTTCCGAACTACTAATTCCGTATCAATAATTTCAAATCCTACTTTTTCTTCGTGATTATTAATCAACTCTAAAACCATATCAGCTGCTTCAATTCCCATCTCTTCTTTTTTCTGGCGAACTGTAGTTAGAGCAGGATTTAAATACTGACTGATTTCAATATCATCAAAACCAACAATAGAAAAATCGTCGGGAACACTTAAGCCAGCTTCCTCAATCGCTTTCATTGCTCCAACTGCAATTTCATCACCCATACAAAAAATTGCCGTAGGTCGATTCTTTAATTTTAAAACTTCTTCCATTGCCTGGTAACCACCATCAACACTAAATTTACCCTGAATTATCCACTTATCTTTAATCTTTAAATTTTGCGCTTCCATTTCAGCTCGATAACCTGCAAGCCTTTTTTGAGTAGGAACAGTTATTTCTTCACCTTCAATAACAGCGATTTTTTCATGCCCCAGCTCTGCCAGGTGTCTGACTGCTTTACGAGCACCTTCTTCATTATCAGAAATTATATAAGAAGCTTTTTCATCCGAAATGTCAAGATCTATAAAAACTGAAGGGATTTTAGCCTGCAGCAATTCCTGTAATTTTGGATCGTCTTTAGGCATCCCCATTAAAATAGCACCATCTACATTTCGAAACTGACACTTTTCCAAATAACTGAACTGATCTTCCCAGTTAGCAGAAAATAAAATCATATCATAATTATTTTCTAATAGTCTCTCTTCCAGCCCGGAAATAATTCCTCTAAAGAAAGGATGTTTTACACCACTATCCTGGTGATCTTTAAAGAAGAGCCCGACTAAAAAAGATTTATTTGTTCTTAAAGATTGAGCATTTGCATTTGGCCGATAATTATTTTCCTTAATGATCTTTAAAACCTTTGCCTTTGTTACTTCTCCAATATCATCATAACCGTTCATCACCTTAGAAACGGTTGCAACAGAAACCCCCGCTTTTTTGGCAATGTCTTTAATTGTCAACATTCAGATCATTCCTTTATTTTGATTAAAAGTATTTCCCCTATTTTACCTATATTTATTTTATCATTAATTTACTGAAAATTACAGCTTTATCATCAATTTTTAATAATTTGTCGAAATTTAATCGAAATTGATTTAGTTAATTTAAAAAATCGACAGCAGATCAAGTCTAAATAACCTGACTGCTATCGATTTAAATAGGGTCTCTCTATTAAAATAAATTTTTGACTTATTTATAAACCTCGATTCTCTCCTCTAGAGGTTCAAACTCCTTTTCCTCTGGTTCTTCCACCGGGTTACCAAAAGGCATCTGGGCCACAAAACGCCATTCATCAGGAACATCCCATTCCGCCTTAACATCTTCTTCTATTAATTCTGTATAATGCTGCAGAGATGCTCCCAGACCTTCTGTTTCCAACATTGTCCAGACATTATACTGCAGCATCCCACTCGAGTGCTGAGACCACTTAGGAAAATTATCACTGTAGAGTGGAAATTGCTGCTGCAAGTTTTTCACTATTTCCATATCTTCATAAAATAAAACTGTGCCATAGCCACTGCGGAATCCATCGATTTTTTCTTTAGTTGTGTCAAAATCTTCCTCCGGCACAACCGGGCGCAGATTTGATTCAACAATATTCCAGAACTTATTGTGCTGATCATTAAAAAGCAGGATCACCCTTCCTGTTTGAGAATTAAAAGAAGTAGGCGTGTATTTAACTGCGTGCTCGACTACCTCTTCTACCTTTGCTTCTGGAACAATTTTTTTGTCATCTATATTATAATAACTTCTTCTTGTCTTTGCTGCCTGATAAATATCTTTGACCATTTTTATAACCTCCATTTAAAATTTTGTTATGTAAAAGCCCCGGCTGCGGAGGCCAGGGCTTTTGAGAATATATTGTATTCACTTACTTAGCCGCTTTAAGTTACACCCTTTCAACTTAAATCTATTCTTTGGTAGATTTAATTCCTGCAGCAACTCTGGCTACTCTCTTAGCAAGTCTGCCCGCCATATTCAAATCGGCTTCTACTGGTACTTTACTGCCATCACTGCCAGCAACTGTAGATGGACCATAAGGAGAACCTCCATGATAAGAATCATCACTTAATTCTGGATTCTGTCCATAAGTTGAACCTACAAAAACCATACCAAAATGAATCATCGGCAGCATTGAGCTTAAAATTGTACTTTCCTGACCACCATGAAGTGTATTAGAACTACTCATAATACCGGTTGCTTTATCTTCAAGTTTGCCTCCTGCCCACAGACCGCCAGCAGTATCAATAAACTGTTTAACCTGGGCAGGCATATTACCAAAACGGGTTGGAATACCCCAGACTATTCCATCAGCCCATTCTAAATCAGCTAAAGTTACTTCTTCAACATCTGATTGGGCTTCCTGTGCTACCTGATAAGCATCCTGCCCGGACATTGCCTTTTTGGCAGCCTCCAGTTCAGGTATTTTTCGTAATTTAACCTCATAATTTTCATTTTCTGCAGCAGCGTTTCTGGCTGCTTTTGCCATTTCAAACATGTGTCCATAAGAACTATAATATGTGATTAACAATTTAGTCATTACTAAACCCTCCTGTTATTAGATAATAATTATTAGATTTATTATATCCGAGTTATTTACTCTGGAATCTTCTTAAAAAAATTTATATTAATTATCCCCATTCTACCGGGGATAATAGATTAACTATTTATCTTCTCGAGTATTTATCCCCAGAAGTTTATACAGTGCACACTTTCCTGTCAATCCAGTGTAGAGAGGGATGATTCCTAAAATGCCAAAGTATTTAGCATTTCCTTCTACAAAGAAAAACATTGACAGCAGAACAATACCAAGTATTATTCTGATCCACTTATCAGTTTGTCCAACATTCTTCATTAATTTTTCCCCCTTCAAGTGTTAAATTATTAAACTTAATTTTTATTTACTAATTATAAATTATCATCTAAGCAGACTGATTTCTGTATTATTGATTACATTTAAGTTTGTACCTGGTTAAAGTGATTTTTTTCACTAATATTTCATATTCTTTAGCTCTTCTGCCAGCTGCAGAATCTCTCTTCTAAAAGGTCTATTCCTTTAAAGAGAAAATAACCTAACAGACTGACAGCAATAATGCCGCTGTACATCTTGGCATAGTTGACCATCGACCAGCTGTTCATTATATAATAGCCAATTCCATATTTAACCGCAAAATTTTCTGCAAAAAATAAGACAGCAATACTGGTTCCAATAGTAATTCTTAAAGCAGTAAGTATTCCCGGAAAAACTGCCGGCAGGACCAGATGCTGATAAATATCCAGCCTGTCCATCCCCAGTGAGCGGGCAGAAGCAAAATATTTGCTGTCAATACCGCGTACTCCATCCCGAGTTGTAACTATAATCTGAAAAATTACTATTACAATCAGCAGAATTATTTTAGAAAGATCTCCCAAACCAAATAAGAGCATAAAGACCGGCAGGAAGGCAATTTTAGGAATTGGATACAAAAGATAAATCAGTGGTGCTAAAAACTTATCAATTTCAGGGTGCATTCCTGTTAGAAGCCCTAGACTGACACCAAAAATCAGAGAAATCAGTACTGCAGCTGTAATTCTGTAAAAACTCATTAAAAGATGGGGCAGAATTTCGCTGCTGAAATTGACCAGAAAGACTTTACTAACTGCTGTCGGCGAGCTGATAATTGCTGAATCAATGGTAAAATAAAGTAAATACCAGACAGCTATAATTAAAAACAAGGCGTAAAAGCTATTAAATTTCTGCTTTTTCATCGTTAATTTCCCCTTTTTTATCTAAAGACATTAATCTCCTTAACTTTTTCTGCAGCTCAAAAAAACCTTCTTTTTCTCTCAGATTTTTTTCTCCATAATGTGAGTTTTCTAAAACTGTCACGATTTTTCCCTCTTTGATTACTGCAATTTTATGCCCCAAAAATGCAGCTTCAGCAATATCATGAGTTACCAGCACAAATGTAAAGTTTTCTCGATTTTGAATTCCTAATATTAAATTTTGCATCTCTTCTCTGGTCAGAGCATCAAGAGCTGAAAAGGGTTCATCCATTAACAAAAGATCCGGTTTTAGAACAAGTGAACGCCCGACAGCTACTCGCTGTTTTTGCCCCCCACTTAATTCAGCCGGATATTTATCTTTCAACTCACTAATTTTAAGCCTCTCTAAAGCAGAACTAACCTTTGTTTTTATTTCCTCAGCTGCAGCTCCTCTAACTTTAAGGCCCAATGCCAGATTATTATAAACTGTTTTCCAGGGGAAGAGTCCATAATCCTGGAGAATAACTCCACTCCTATCCCTAATTCCAGCTAAAACCTGAGAATTGATTTTAACGGCTCCCCGATCTGCTTTTTCAAGGCCGGCCAGCAGGTAAAGTAAGGTTGTCTTGCCACAACCGGAAGGACCGATCACAGCAAGACTCTCCCCCTTTTTAACATCTAAATTTATGTTATGTAGAACCTTTTCTTTTTGATAGGCAAATTCTAAATTTTTTACCTCAATCATTGACTGCTGTACTTCCCTTCTATTACCTGATTATAATCTATATTGATTTCACTGCCATCAGTTTTTTCTATCCAGCTGATAACCCGGTTTAAATATTCCTTACTAGGAACTCTTGTCAGATGATATTTGGGCATTGCAATTAAATCCTTGATTTTAACTGGTAAATTCAGATTTTTTATTAAAACTTCTCTGGCCTCACTGTCATCCTGCTGAATTTCTCTAACTGCCTTATTGTAAGCATTATGGAAAGCTTTGAGTTCTGCCTCCTTCTCTGTCAGGGCTTTTTCAGTAAAAATCATTGCTTCCGGCATAAAATCATATTCATTTTTATAAACTCTTTTTTCTAAGCCCTGGAGTTCCGCTGTTGAAGCTAGAGGTTCAGGAATCACTGCCATTTCAAGCTGGCCTGATTTAACCATTTCTAAACGGGCGGGAATAGCAGGAATAAAGGTTTTATTTAGTTTATATTTATCTCCTAAAAATTGTTCTGATAAGAAGTTGGAAACACTTACTTCCATCATTCCAATATTTACTTCCTCTTCTTCCTCAAAATTCTTACTGACTAAAATAGGAAAGCTGCCATCAGTACTGGTAGTTATTTTAACCGGAAAGCCATTATTAACATTATTAACAAAGGCAATTAAGTCAGTCATAGCTCCGTCCAGTTCGTTTGTCTGCAGAGCAGTCTGTCTGTTAACCGCATTTGTATAAACATCAATCTTGATCTCAAGACCTTCATCAGCAAAATATCCTTTTTCCTGAGCCAGCAAGATTGGGGCTGAATCGACCGCCGGCATAATTCCAATTTCGAGCTCCATCTCCTGAGCCGCTACAGTACCAGATAAAAAGATAAGTGAAAATATTAACATTAATAGTGATAAAAAAACTTTTTTCATTTTCATATGTATTCTCCTCCTCAGATTTAAACTTTTTCTATCTTTCATAGTCTATTATATAGTTTTTTGCTCAAATTTCAAAGCTATATTCCAGACTTTTTGCATCTCAGCCAGTATTATGAAATAATATATATGTTAAAAATGTAACGAAAGGAAGTTTTATTTTGAAAATAACTAAATTTTTAAATGAAATCTGGAAGGCATCCCGCCCTCTTTCTTTAACTCTTGCCTTTTATTCGACAACTCTCGGTATGGCAGTTGCTCACCTGGAAGGGAAATTATTCAGCGGAAATTTAGCCTTTGATCTAAAATTAATATTTTTGGCCACTCTGGCCGGACTTTTTGTACAGACAGGAACTAATTTTATCAACGATTATTTTGAATGTGAATACAAAAATCTTCACTTTAGCGATTCTAAAAAGTATAAATTTTTAGGCAAAAAAAGAAATCCCTTTGATATTCTAATTTTTCTGCTCGGAATTTTATCTTTTCTGATAACTGCCCTGCTCGGGCTTTATATTATTTTAATCACAACAAAAAAATTGCTTTTAATTGGTCTGATAGGAATTATAGGTGGTTATGCCTATACTGGTGAGCCGATTGTTTATAAAAAAAGAGGTTTAGGTACCCCACTCTCCTTTGTCCTGATGGGACCACTGATGGTTATGGGAACTCACCTTGCCTTTACCCATTATTATTCCTGGCGCCCGGTATTTTTAGGGCTGCCGATCAGCCTTTTAATCCCTGTTTTAATGCTGAGCAATGAACTCAGAGATTTTGAGCGCGACAGTTCACTGGGAATCAAAACTCTAACTGTCAGAATAGGTTTTAAACGAGCTAAATTTCTTTACCTAACTCTACTCAGCAGTTCCTATCTTTTGACCATACTTTTTGTATTTTTAAATCTCTATCCACTAACAGCACTTTTAACTCTGCTGACAATACCGCTGGCATTAAAGGCTTATCAAAATGCTGCCAGGGCAGAGAAAAAAGGAGTTCCTATAACCAATCAGCTTCACCTTAGTTTTGGCCTAATTCAGCTGCTGACATTATTTTTATCATAAAATACTAGACCCGAATATTATAATTTTCAGCTAAAAAATCTAAAATATCTCTAGCTGAAGGGGGACAGCCGTTAACAAATTTATCTGCTCCACTGCAGCAGCTGCCTATTCCAATCCCTGAAATTTTTTTGCCCTGATAGCCATGCCCGATCTTGATCATACCTGCAATTTTGTCCAGCTGCCCGCTCTCTTCTATTCTTTTTAAAGCGTGGATTAAACTGCCATAGCAGGCTGAGCAGGCATCTTTTGCTTTGACCTTTGCTGCTAGCTTTTTTAGTTTTCGAGAAGAATAATCTATCTCTGCTGCCTGATCCTGATTTAACTCAATTATTTCAGCCCTAGATAAATCTTCACTGCCAACTCCAATTTGGGCTGCTATTTCAATATATTCTACCTCTGCTGCAGAATAGCCCAGCAGTTCAGCTGCATAGCTGTCTGCTAAAACTGGATCCTCGGCAGCGATAATCCTATTCATCTTGACCGGATTTCCACCTTCTTCAAAATCGAGGTCACCATAGATTCCATCTATAATAATCAAATCCTGTTTTAAAAGTTTATTTAAATAAGCTATTGGCTGATGTAGTCCCTGCCGATGAAATTTCCTCTTCTCTCTGTCTGAAATACAGCCTTTCAGATTTTTCAAAGCACAGGTTATATTTGTCTGACAGTGGCCCTTCAGCACCGGCAGATTAATCAGATAATCAGCAGCTAATGCTTTTTCAGCTATCTCAATCTCCAGCCCCTGATAAGTCTTTTTGATAAAATTATCATCTTTTAAATTGTATAATGGAATATCATATTTTTGAGCAAGTTCCTGATAGCCGCAAACTTCAAAGGCTTTATCTGTATCTGCTCCCACCCAGGAACTCTCAATAATCATCAAATTATTAAACCCTTTATTTTGCAGATATTCAATAACCCCTGCTGCGAGCTCCGGATCAGTGGTTGCTCCCTTTTCTGACTTAGTAGCATTAATCAAATTGGGTTTTAAAGCAATTAAACTATCTGACTTGAGTTTACGTTCTGGCTTTATTTCGTTAAGCAGCTCTTTGGCCATTTTTCTAGCCTGATCACCATAATTAATCAGCAGTTGATTTTTCTGCATAAATCACACCTCACTTCTAACATCATTATAATACTTTTACTTTCAAATTCAAGTGATTAATTTCACTATAACCAGGTCCAAAAGAGTGAAAAAGGACAGCACCCCCGATTAAAAGGATGCTGCCCCAATTAAAGTTGATCCACTTATTATTTTATTTAAGCAGCATATCTAATTCTTAGAGCTGCTGACTGATCAACTTCAGTTACTCTTTGAGCTGGATCTACCTTAATTTCTTTCAGCTCACGCAGATGCTCAATTAGAGCATCTCTAACTTTAATATATTGCTCTGTAAAGTCAACTTCAGTAAAGGTAGCAAATCCGTCTCCACCTTCAGCTAAGAAGTTATTGGTAGCTACTGTATATGTCTGATCCATTTTTAGTGGAGTTCCATCAGGAAGACTTACAGAAACTACTCTTTCATATTTAGGCTGATCTGCGTCATACTCAACCCTTAAACCGGAATGCTGAAGCATTCCCTTATCAAAGGTAAAGCTCTGCTCTAAGATAGAGACAATCTGCTCACCTGTCATTTCTCCTGTTACAATTGTATTACCAAAAGGCAGGAGCTCGTAGATATGACCAACATTAACCTCACCCTGAGGTAGATCAATTCTTAACCCACCTGGATTCTGGAAGGCTATATCAGCATCTACTTCCTGAGCCATTGCATCTGTTGTCAGAGCCCCAACCTTAGAAATAGTGTCATAACTGCTGACTAACTGTTCCTCAGTTTCAATTAGAACTTCTGACATTATTGGTTCTAATTCCTTCTGATATTTTCTTACCATTTCAGCTATTTCGGGGTCTTCCTTGATTTTAATTACACTTTCTCGAACTGGGTGGCTCATTGGTACTGCATTATAAACTCTGCCTGTTTCCTTATTAATAAAGAATCTTAAGTTTCCGAGTTCTCGTCCGTGCTTATAGGCTTCTACAATTGGATTGCCGTTGACAACAGCTGTTACTGTATGGTGGCTGTGACCGCCAACAATACCATTTACGTCTACTTTTTTAGCTGTTTCCACTAACTCTCCGCTTACTTCACCACTTTCATAATCTGTTGTACCTGGAAGGTGGCCGACAACTATGACTAATTCGGCTCCCTGATTTTTCAGCTGAGCACTGTACTTCTCAATTGCAGCTGCCGGATCAGTAAATTCTAATTCGGCAATATTAGAGGGCATTGTAGTTCCTTTTGTATCTGGAGTTGAAATTCCGATAATACCAATTTTCACTCCATCTGCAGGAATCATTCTTGTAGGCTCTGCCCACTCTACTAGTTCACCAGTATTTTTGTTAACTATATTTGCAGCCAGCATTGGGAAATATGTCTGCTTGTTGATTCTTTTAAGTTCTTCAATTCCCCAGTCAAATTCGTGGTTACCAACTGCCTGAGCCACATAGCGGGCCTCATTCATAAATTCAATTACAGGTTCTGCGTTATTTAAACTGGAAATTGGAGTACCCTGATAGGCATCTCCACCATCAACTAAAATAGTACCTTTGCGGTTGGCACTGCGGTAGTGTTCAATTGCTCCCATCAGCTTGGCAGCCCCTGCTTCATAGCCTGCTTCTACCTTACCGTGGAAATCATTAGTTGAAAGCACATCAATCTGCCTGTAATTGTTGTGGGCTCTGTAGAGTAAGGCTGACATTTCTCCCATTGTCATCTCTGCCTTTGGAGCCAGCATATTATCTCCGCGGCCGACTAAGAGTCCCATTTCTACTGCCAGAGCAACTCTATCTTTATCATCTAAATTTCTGGTTATTTCTGATCTATCATTAAATTTATCCAGAACAGATAAATCAGGCATCTCAGCAATTCTCATCGCCTCGATTAACATTGAAGCAGCTTCTTCTCTAGTTAATACCATTTCTGGATTAAACTGCTCAGTATTTTCGACCAGACCTGCCCTTAAAGCAGCTTCTGCATAAGCGAGGTCTTCTCCTTCTAAGTCGCTAAAGCTTGCTTCTTCAACTTCAGCTGGAATATCATAGTTGAACATTCTAACCAGAGCCTGAACCAGCTTCATCTTTGTCAGCTCATCTCTTAAATTAATGCTCTCTGCATTCCAGGAGCGGTTAATTGAAGGGATTTCCAGTATATCATTATTAACTAAGGTTAGTGCTTCCTCTCTTTGTGGATGATCTAAGTCAGCACCAACAATTTCCCAGTTGTTGTCAACTAATGGTCTGATTTCTTCCTTCTGGTCTATATACTCAATGATCATTTCTCTAATTCCCTCTTCAGACTTGTAATAAGGATCATTTGAGATTATGCCATCAGAGTTTAAACCACTGTAGCGGTAGTTATTTAGGGCAAGTTTAAATGTCTGATCATCTCTTACCGGCTCTCCCTCAAATCTTAAATCTCTGATTCTGTTTCCAACCGGTTCAGAAATATCAATTTTGTAGTCAATACCCTGGAACATATCATAAGCATAACCGCGAATTTCTGGATCAAAACTAATAGTAATATCTCCAGGCTGATATGTGTTATAATAAGCAACAGTTGATTCTAAATAATTCTTAAGTTCTTCACCTGTTATTTCAACAGCATATAGTGTGTTGCTGTATTTATATATTCTGGCTGCATCCTTGATTGATACTGGACCCTGATTAATAGTTGAGTCAGCTACAAATAGGGCCGCAGAAGAAATATCAGCACCTGTATTTTCTAACTGAACTCTATTAATTAAATCAAGAACTGCTGTATCCTGAACCTGAGCAGCAGGGATACCTGCTACCGGATCTTCAGGAGTGAAATCGCCGGTTGCATAGCCAATAGGAGTATTTACATATTCTACAACTTCATTGTGATAGGGCTCAGCAACAGCCAGAGTTTCTGGATCAGCTTCATAATCTTCAGCTTCTAAGTGTACTCCCTCTTTACTGGCAACAACCCATTTGCCATTTTCCTGAGCTAGAGTCATTTTAATTTTTGAAGCCTGTTCTCCTGCATCTTTGGCTGCCATTACCAGCACACCATTAACTATTTCATTGACTGGATCGTGATCATGACCTGTAATCATTAGATCAATCTCTGGATTATTTTCTGCTACTTTGCGCGCCTGATCTCCACCACTTGGATCATGACGGCCTTCCAGACCGGAATGGACTAAGGCAATTATAATATCTGCTTTTTCCTCTAACTCCGGTATATATTCAGCAGCTGCCTGATCCATATCTTTAAATTCTAATGAATCTACCTTGTCTCCATCCCAGATAGGAATATTGGTAGTAGTTAAACCTAAAATACCGATCTTTACACCATCAATTTCTTTGATAGTATAAGGCTGAGCAAAAGGCTCACCTGTTTCTCTGACTATAGTATTGGCAGAAAGAATTGAAAAATCAGCATCAGCTAAAATTTCCTGCTGAGTTTCCAGACCAAAGTTAAATTCATGGTTTCCCAGAGTCATCGCACTATAGCCCATATGATTCATAACTTTCATCATCGGATGTACTACATCGCGGCGGTCCTTAAAAAGAGCTGTCAGTGTGTTACCCTGAATGGTATCACCTGCATCTAATAAAAGAAGGTTGGGGTTTTCTTTTTTTGCTTCTTTAACCATTGAAGCAATTTTTGCAATTCCTATATCATCTGCTTCACCGATCTTATAGGACCAGGGATAAATGGCACCGTGGATATCACTGGTTGCAATCACCGTTAATTCTTTTGCCGAAATAATTCCTCCCATGAGCATAATAAAACTCAAAGCCAAAATTACTGTCAGCATTAACTTTTTCTTCTTAATAAACAATCTAAATTCCCCCTCATAAAATTTTTGATTAAATAAAAATATTCACACTTTTCTAAATTAAAGCGCTAAATATTTCTATTTATGCTATTATTTATTTTATTCTGTATAAAAGTGAAAACTCCTGCCTCAAAATACAGCAGGAGTTAAATAATATTGAAATTTTTAAATAATATTAAAATTATTCAAATTCAGCCCAAATTTGTTTTTGGGTGATAATTTTCTTATTTTCAGCAGCTGCCTCCTTTATTTTTAAGGCTAAATACTGATCCTGAGAAGCTTCTGCTAAGGAATAAAAACTTTTCCCGCTTGCTAAAAATTTATACATTCTGACTAAAGCTTCCGCGACTGCAATTTCATCATCGGAAAATCTGGCCGGCAGAAATGGATTTTGATAAAGCCAATCTTCTCCACAGGTAATTCCCTTAAGATAAAAACCTTCCAGATTTTGATTAATACCAGCTTCCACTCTTTTTAAGTCTAACTCAACTGGGCTTTGATAATCCTTTAAATATTTTAAAGTTGAGTTTTTTATCTCACCTTCAGTACCCCTGATTAAAATTTCCTGGGATCTAATCCAGGAGCGGTGCTGACCACGCTCAAAATCATAGACTCCCAGTTTGCCGTCAAAGTTTAAAAAAGCAAACTCATGGCTTTTACTCACAATTTCCTTTTTGTCAGGCAGCCCAGAGCGGTCAGGACCTTTTACTACAGGCTCTTCAAAAAATCTGGCTTCAATTTCGGCGTTTTCAAATTTAATCCCTAATGCTTTTCTGAGCAAACTAACTGCATGATAGCCGTGGCTAATTGAGACCCTGGCATAATTAACTTCTCCCAGTCGGCCAGAATCAGCAAGCTTATAAATTGCCTGATGCAGAGGCTGCAGGTGATACTGTTCTGCTATCTGAATTGGATAATCTTTACCCAATTTTTGATTTAATTTAATCAGCTCAGCCAGATTAGCTGCTGGTGGAGTTTCTGCAAGAATAGGAATCTCAAATTCAACCAGCTTTAAAATCACCTCAGCAGCTGCCTCTTTGCTGATCGAAAGCACTACAAAATCAGGACTTTCAGCCTGCAGCAGTTCTTCAGCTGACTGATAGGCTTTAAATCCCCATTTATTTCTAATTTCTTCGCGTTTATCTTCCCTACTGCTGACTACTCCTGCAAGCTGAAACTGCTCTGGCAGAGCTCTGGCAATTCTCAAGAAAAATTCTGCCCGCCAGCCGATTCCAATTACTGCAAAGTTAATTTTTTTAGGTACCGGGTACTTAGAATTTTTTTCCATTTTCATCTAAAAACTCCTTTAATAAAGCCAGACCAGCTTTTAACTCTTTTTCATTACCTGCAAAACCAATTCGGAGAAAATTTTCTCTGCCAAAGGCAATCCCGGGCACTACTAAAACTCCCTTTTCTTTAAATAATTTCTTGGCAAAAGTTTCAGAATCTAAATCCAGCCTGTACTTTAAAAAGGCAGTTGTACCTCCATTTGGCTTAACATATTCCACCAATTCTTCATTCTGAACCCAGCGGTCCAGAATCGCAAGCTGCTTTTTTACTTTAGTTAAATTTCTTTCGATTATCTTATCTTTATTCTCCAGAGCAATAGTAGAAAGATAATCAGATATCATTCCATTAGAAATTGTCGTATAATCCCGATGCAGCTGACAGAGCTCAATCACCTCTTTCGGTCCAGCAATCCAGCCCATTCTTAAGCCGGCCAGAGAAAAAACCTTGGACATACTGCCGACACTGATTCCTTTTTCATAGAGATCAGCAACCGAAGGTATCTTTTCTTCCAAATCAAAACCGCGGTAAACCTCATCTGCTAAAAGGTAGGCATCAGCATTTCTTGCTATTTCAACTATCTTTTCTAAAATTTCTCTCTTCATCACTACTCCAGAAGGATTATTGGGATTGTTGATTGCTATCAGTTTTGTCTTTTCGCTTATCAGGGACTTTAATTTTTCTAAATCCGGCAGGAAACCATCTTCATACTTTAAATCCAGCTTTTTAACCTCACCTCCAAATGATTCAGGAATAGAATAAAGCTGCTGGTAAGTTGGAAAGACTGAAACAACTTCATCTTCAGACTCAACTAGAGAATATAATAATAAAAAGTTGGCGCCAATTGCCCCGTGGGAGGGTAAAATATTTTCCGGCTTTACACTTTCATAAAGGCTGCTCACACCTTTTTTGAAAGCAGCTGAACCTTTGATATCTCCATATGTAAGCTGCATTTTTTTGATCTCTGCCAGCCTGGCAGCCGGATCATCACTGAAATTTATAAGCTCTTCTACTGTCAGAGATTCCACACAGGTTTCTGCAATATTATATTCAGCATCCATCTCATACTCGTTCATCCACTCTTCTACTCTAAATGGTGCTATTTTCATCTACTTCCCCTCCATTTTGTGAATTAATTCTTCTGTACCCGGTTCAAAACATCCTTTTTGAACCGGGTACCAACCAACTTAATTTTATCAGATAAAATAGAAAAACTCCACCGGCTTAAATCCAGCAGAGTTTCCCTCTTAATAAGGGAGGTAAAAATTTCCAAGTACCCGGTACCTGCAAGGTACCTGTAATTACTTTCCAGAACCCATTGTCAGGCCGCGGATAAAGTATTTCTGTAAGAAAACAAAGACTACAATTGTTGGGATAGTAGCCAGTATAGCACCAGCCACTAAAACACTCCAGGAGGTAATAAAATTACCCTTAAGTGTTGCCAGTCCGGCAGTTACTGGTTTAAATCTATCATCGCGCAGTAAAACCAGTGCCCAGATATAATCATTAAAAATCCAGGTAAACTGCAGAGTCCCCAGCGCCGCCAGAGCCGGAAGCGAAAGCGGAATGTATATTTTATAGAAAATCTTAAATTCTGAAGCACCATCAATCCTGGCTGCTTCGGACAGTTCCTCCGGAATGGTAATCATATAGTTTCTCAAAAAGAAGGAACAAAAGCCCATCTGGAAAACAGTGTGGATCATAATCAAACCCCAGTAATTATTATAGATTCCCAAAAAGTTGCTCAACCTAAAAACTGGAATTAAAAGAATCTGAAAGGGAATCAGCATTCCAGCAACAAACATTAGATAAATAAACATGTTGCCCTTAAATTTATATTTGGCCAGGGCAAAACCAACTAGAGAAGATAAAGCTAAGGTCCCAAATAAGGAAGGGATGGTAATAATGAAACTATTTTTTAAGTAGGTATTTAAATTTCCGTCTGACCAGGCTGTTGCAAAATTACTGAAAGTTACATTCTCAGGCAGACTCCAGAATCCATTATTCATAATATCATCCATTGTTCTAATTGAAGTCAAAAACGCCCCAAATACAGGCAGCAGCCAGACTATAGTAAATAAGAGTAGGGCAGCAAAAATTACTGCATGTTTGATTCTTATTTTCTGATGAATTGATAACTGCATTATTCGAGCTCCCCTTTCCTGATCTGGCGTAGATAAATAACTATAAAGATAAACATAATTGCAAATAAGACTACAGCAATTGAGGCACCATAACCCATATTATAATTCTTAAAGGCTTCATTATACATATAATGTGCTAAAACATTGGTGGTATTAAAAGGTCCACCTCTGGTCATCATGCTGACAAAGTCAAAAGCTCTTAAAGACTGAATCATCGTAATTACAATTACAATTACAGTTGTCGGCTTTAAAAGTGGCAGCAAAATATAACGAAATCTCTGCCAGGCTGAAGCTCCATCAATCTTGGATGCCTCAATAACTGTAGGTGAAATTGCTGTTAGACCTGATAAAAATAAAAGCATTACATAACCGGTATGCCGCCAGACTGCTGCTCCAATAATCGCATATAAAGCTGTATTGGGATTACTAAGCCAGCCCCTGGTCAAACTCTCCAGCCCAATATAGGTTAAAGTATTATTTAAAAGTCCACCCTGCGGCTGATAGATCCAGGACCAGATCAGACCAATAACAACCGGTGCCAAAATCATCGGTGAATAAATAGCTGCCTTATAACCTCTGGCCCATTTAATTTCTTTGCTTAATAAAATTGCTAAAAATAGACCCACACTAACCGGAATAGCCATAAAAATAACCAGCCATTTAACATTATTAACTAAAGAAGTATAAAATATAGGATCATTAAATAAGTCCAGATAATTCTTTATCCCCTGAAACTCTGGTGCTGTTAAGCCATCCCAGTTGGTTAAACTTAAATAAATTGTATAAATTGTTGGCCCAATTACCCAGACTGAATATAAACTTAAGGGTATAGATAAAAATGCCCACGGTATATACTTTCTTTTCAAAATAACACCTCCAAAAAATCTTCACCTGTGAGGTCGCCTGACCCCACAGGTGAGATCTTGATTATTTAGTCATTGATAAAGTTCTGACGATGTGCTTCCATTTCTTTCATGATATTTCTGTAATCTTCTGGTGAATACCAGAATGCCATTAAAGAGTCCATTGTTTTATCAGCAAGTTCTGGATCCATATCACGATCATAGAACTGAGCTAATTCATCTGTTTCATCAATCATCTTTCTACCTTTATTTGTTAGATCATCATATACTTCATCATCCATATTTTTATTAGTTACCAGACGGCCTAAGTCTTCAGCAAATAAGCGCTGACCTTCGACTGAGCCAAGGAAGGCAATAAAGTCTTTTGCCAGTTCTGGATGCGGAGCTTTAGCGGGAACCATAAAACCATCTGTAGGCAGATCTTCGGCAACCGGTACATCTTCGTCAATAATTGGGAAGCGGAAGAAGTTAAGATCCTGAGCAACCTCTTCGGAAGTTGCATCTAAGATAAACTGTCCCATCAGATACATAGCTGCATCTCCTCTAGAAAGGAACTGTAGACCCTCCTGCCAGGAGTAGGCTGCAGCATTTTCTACAAAATAGTCATTTTCGATTAAGTACTTCCACTTTTCAAAGACATCTGCAACTCTCTCATCTGTAAATGGAATATTACCGGCCATTAATTCTTTGTGGAATTCAGCTCCGTTGATCCGCATGTTGAAATAGTCAAAGAAAGCGGCGGCTGTCCAGCGGAATTTAGTACCGATAGCAAAAGGTGTAATTCCGTTTTCTTTTAAAGTTTCTCCTACTTCCAGGAATTCATCCCAGGTTTCTGGCTCTTCTAAACCATATTCTTCAAAAATTGACTCTCTGTAGAATACAGACCACCAGTAATAGTTATGGGGTAAGAAGTAAGCTTTATCATCATAAACACTGATACTCTGGAATGCCTTTGGAAACTTTTCATAGAAGTTTTCTTCTTCCCAGACATCTGTAATATCCATAACCAGACCGCGGTCTACAAAGTAACCAGCTCTATTGCCAGCAAACCAGCTGAATACATCTGGTGGATTATCAGATGTTAACCAGACTCTAATTGCCTGCTTAAAATCTTCGTGAGCTGTTATGTTCAGTTCAACATCAACATCAGGATTCATTTCTTCATACTGAGCAACCAGTTCCTGCATTGCTTTTCTTGGCGCCGGATCACTGGTATAGGTGTTTACAACCAGAGTATCCTGAGCTGCCGCAAAGAAAGACAGTGCCATAACCATCACTAAAGTAATTGTAATAAGTGAAAAATTCTTAAAATTCATTTAAAAATAACCCCCTTTTGATTTTTAAACCCTTAATTTAAACGTTTTAAATTAACTTTAAAATATCCCTCCTCTCAAGTACCAACTTAAGTAACGGGTACTTGTAAATTTTTGGAGCTTTTATTTTAGCTAAGCTTTCCGACTAGAATCTCTAATTACTAATTCTGTAGGAAAGATAAAAAACTTTTCTTTTGGACTAAGAGTTTCTCCAGCTATCCTCTTAAGCAGTATTTCTGCTGCTTTATCTCCCATCTGGCTGACCGGTATATTTACTGTGGTCAGAGAGGGATTATAGAAATTTGCCATTTTAATATTATCAATTCCAACTACAGATATATCTTCTGGAACTTTAACTTTCTCAGCAATTAAAGCCTGAATTACACCAATCGCCATTTCATCATTTAAACAAACTACAGCCTCTGGTTTATTGTCTCTGGCAGCTATTTTTTCGCCAACTGTGTAGCCACCTTCCATTCTTAAATAATCATAGTATATATTTTCTTCTTTAAGCTCCAGTCCATGCTTCATTAAAGCACTTTTAAAACCATTTAATCTTTCTACACTCTGACCAGCAAAAGCAAGTTCTCGGTGGCCAAGTGAAATCAAATAGTCAGCTGCCTGATAAGCAGCATGGTAAACATCACTTTTAACAACTGGAATCAAATCATGATCTACTCCATCACGGTCAACATAAATAACTGGTATATTTTCTTCAACCAGTTTGATAATCAAGTCGTTGTGCTGAGCCATCATATCTCCTACACAGGCAAATATTGCACCATCAACCTGGCCAGAGCGAAACATATTGATATACCTTAATTCTTCTTCACTCTGATAGTCAGTACTGCACAAAATAACATTAAAGTCCTGACTGCGCACATAATCCTTAATCGCCTGGGCCAGCTCGGCAAAGAAAGGGTTAACCACCTCAGGTATAACCAGTCCAATAGTTTTAGTTGACTTTTTTACCAGTGCTCTAGCCCTCGCATTGGGGACATAGTTTAGTTCATCTGCTATTTCTTTAATTCTAATTTTGGTATCTTTATTTACTTTGTTACTGTCATTTAGTGCTAGTGAGACAGTTGCCAGTGAAACTCCTGCTTTTCTGGCAATATCATTTAAAGTTACAGCCATATAATCGCCCTCTTTTAAAACGTTTAAATTAACATATTTATATAATAACAAATTTTCATACAATTTGCAAGATTAAATATCAAATTCTCTGAATTTATTCTTAGTATTTTGAACCTGGTCCAAATAAGCTCATTTGAACCAGGTTCAGATTAATTTTAATAGTCAATCCCTTTAAAGTTAATCTCAAATTCGAATTCCTTTACACTTAATTCATATTTCTTTAAAGCCTTAGGACCACAGGATGTACTTCCGAGACCACGATTTTTATGAATTAGCTCCAGATAAATCTCATCCCGGAACGGAAGCTCACAATCATGGTGGGCCATCTCCAGATCAGCTTTACTGTAACAGTGAGCGGTAAAATCAAATTCTTTTGAATTAAAAAACTCAATTCCAGCTCCTACTTTATTATTCAACTTCAACCATTTATTGTCCGAACGATTACCATTATCCTGTGGATAAACATAAGGAGTATGAAGTTCACCCACTTTTTTAGTAAAGAGATCAAAATATGATGCTCTTTTGCTGTCCGGATAGGATTCCCCCGGTCCTCTACCAAACCAGCTTAGATTATCTAGATCCTGGCTTAATTCCAGCTCCAGCGCAATTCTGGGTAGAGAATGGTCTTTTTGATCTTTAAATTCTCCAGCTGTAACTATTTCTACCTCACCATTATCATAGATTTTATAATCCAGTTCAGCCTTAATAATTAAATCTTTCGCAGCTGGCGCAATTGTATAGAGGCTTTTGATCAGTACATAATTTTCTTCTGCTTCAACAACTTTTATTTCGTCCAAGCGCTGCCTAAATTTATCGATTCCCTGTTCTTTCCACTCAGAAGTATAGTTATGAGTAATATCAGTATTATCATTATCGATAGGAGCCCGCCAGAAACTCAACTCCGGTCCCCGCTCAATCAGACTCTTACCGCGGTAAATATATTCACTCAGCTTACCGCTTGCCTTATCAAAGAAAACACTGAACTCATTACCCTCTACTTTTATATAAAGATCGCTTTCTCTCAAATCTAGCGCTTTATTTTTTAAGTGTTTATGAGCAGGATGATACAGTCTGTCAAAAATAAAAGGAAGTTTAAACTGCTTAAATGTTATCTCATGACCGGCTTCTGCCCAGCTGCTTTTATTGTTTAAAACTATAGAAAAATTGAGATAGCTGTCTGCAGGCAGATTGTCCTCGATCTCTCTTCCCTTCTCTTCAATTATTAATTCCAGGTCATCTAGCTTCAGTCCTTCAACTCTAAACTCCCCAGTTTCTCCAGCTTGAAGCTCAAACTTCTGACTGCCGCTTTCAATGACAATCCCACCAGTTTTTACTTCCCAGTTCAGCTTATAATCT
This sequence comes from Halanaerobium saccharolyticum, assembly GCF_003053565.1. GTDB lineage: Bacteria > Bacillota > Halanaerobiia > Halanaerobiales > Halanaerobiaceae > Halanaerobium > Halanaerobium saccharolyticum_B. Next base: position 46,236 of record NZ_QAXS01000003.1, read on the forward strand.
GAGCTGTCGATAAAATCAAATTGATTCTCTATTTTAACTTTAGCCTCTTTAAAATTAAAATCACAAATTTTAAAAGGAGCCATTACATATTTATATTCAGTTAAACCGGGAGAAGGAGTGCGGTCAGGAAATACCAGGCCATTGATGTTAAAGTTCTTATCATTTGGCTGGTCACCAAAATCGCCACCATAAGTATAACAGATCTCTCCAGCTGAATTTTCAACAGCTATTCCCTGATCCAGCCAGTCCCAGATAAATCCTCCCTGAGCTGACGGATATTTATAAAATACATCCCAGTACTCTTTTAGTTCACCGGGGCCGTTACCCATCGCATGAGCATATTCACATAAGATGACCGGTTTTTCTCTTTTTTGAGCCAGTTCTGCAGTCTTCTTAATTGTCGGATACATCGGACCAATAATATCTGCAACTTCCTGCTTGCGGTCACCCTCATAATGGATTGGCCTTGTTGGATCCAGTCTGCGAGTTAACTCCGCCATACTGCGGTGGTTATCACCAAAACCGGACTCATTACCTAAAGACCAGATGATTATTGAAGGATGATTTTTATAATGCTCAACCATTCTTTCCATTCTGTCCAGAAAAGCTCCCCGCCAGTCCTCTGAGTCAGCCAGTTCATCCCAGCGGCCAACCGGCTCCATACCGTGACATTCTATATCGGTTTCAGCCAGCACATAAAGTCCGTGTTTATCACAGAGTTCATAAAAATAAGGATGGTTTGGATAGTGGGCTGTACGGACAGCATTGATATTATGTTTTTTCATTAGTAAAATATCTTCTTCCATTTTTTCGCGGCTGACTGCTCTACCGAGATCAGGATCGAAATCATGACGATTAACTCCCCTAATCATCACTGCCTTACCGTTGACCAGCAGCTGAGCGTCTTTGATTTCAACTGTTCTAAAAGCAGTCTTCTGCCTGATAGTCTGAATTTTTTCTCCAGCTGGATTTAAAAGCTTAATCTCCAGCTGATAAAGGTATGGATTTTCTGCTGACCAGGCAGCAGGTTCAGCAATCTCCAGTTCTGTCTTAAATTTATTCAGTCTTTTTTGTTTCAGCTCCGGTAAGTCAATAGTTTCAGCTGCTGCTCTTACTCCCTGATCATAGAGAGCTATTTTAATCTTTGAACCCTCAGGAATATATTCCTGGTAGGAAAGCACCTCAAAATCACAATTTAAAATCCCCAGCTCCTGCTTTCTTTTAAATTCACTTTCAATTTTAAAATCTTCAATTTGATAAAAAGGTTGAGAATAAAGGTATACATCACGATAAATTCCGCTCAGCCACCACATATCCTGGTCCTCTAAATAACTTCCATCTGACCACTTAATAACTTTAACTGCAAGCAGATTTTGACCTCCATAATTTAAATGCTCAGTTAAATCAAACTCTGCTGCCAGCCTGCTCCCCTGACTGTAACCAATATACTCGCCATTAAGCCAGAGATAAAAGGCTGAATCAACGCCCTCAAAACGGATTAAGTTCTGCTCTCCCTCCAGGTCAGGACTCAAATAAAACTCTCTGCGGTAAAGCCCGGCTGGATTTTCGGAAGGAACTTTAGGCGGTTCTACCGGAAAAGGATAATTAACATTGGTATAATGTGGTCTATCATAACCTTCCAGCTGCCAGTTAGAAGGAACAGTAATCTTATCCCAATCTAAAGTAGAAAAATCTTTTCTGTAAAAATCCAGCTGATATGTATTATGATTCTGCAGGTATTTAAAATCCCACTCCCCATTTAAAGATTGAAAATTATAATCAGTCAGAGTTTCCTGATCTAAAAAGAAAATACGGTTTGCATGGGGGAGACGCTTATTAACTGCATAAATATTTGGATCTTCCCATTCTCTCATTTAACTCACCTCTTTTAATTTTTTAAGAAGGCCAGGCCGGGGAAACACTCCCGGCCCAACTCTACAATAATTTTTGCCAAATACAAAAATCTATAAATCCTGATAAATATCTAAAATATCTTCTATATCTTCCAAGCTAACCTGTTCTGCAGCAAAGAAATGGAGTCTATAAATCGGCCAGGCTTTAAAAAATCCAATTTCTTCAATTTCTTCCTGGCTTAAAACTTCTTCGACTGCTTTTTTGCCCAGAGGATCAGCAAGCCAGTCTTCAAAAGGAGACTTGGGTGTTAAATCTTTAAGTTTGAAAGAACTTTCTACCTGAATCTCTTCTGTAAATTTAATATCTCTTGAAGAAGCACCAATCATTATTTTATACTGATCTTCTTCAACTATCCAGCCAGCATCCGGGTGATAATAGGCTAAATCCTGATAATCTAGTTCCAGCTCCAGCCATTCCTTTTCGCCGGGTTCAAGCTCAATTTTTGCAAATCCTTTGAGTTCTTTTGGAGGTCGTTCCAGTGCGGGACTGCTTTGAGAAATATAAAGCTGCACAACCTCCTTACCTGTAAACTGGCCTGTATTTTCTATTAAAACTTTTAGCTTTAATTTCTCTCCTTCTGCCAGATAGTCGGGCACCTCCAGAGCCCGGTAAGCAAACTCTGTATAGGAAAGTCCAAAACCAAAGGGAAAAAGAACATCCATTTTCTTTTTATCATAATAGCGGTAGCCAATATAAATTCCTTCTCCATATCGTACAGTGCCATTACTGCCCGGAAAATCAAGGTAAGAAGGATTATCTTCCAGTTTTAAGGGATAGCTTTCGGCCAGTTTTGCAGAAGGATTAACTTCTCCTGTAATTATTTCAGCCAGTGCTAAAGCTCCCGCCTGCCCCGGCAAACCAGCTTCTATTACAGCAGATACATTATCAAGCCACTGCCTTATGTCGACAGGCGCGCCATTATTTAAAACAACTATGATATTGGGATTGACCTTTGCCAGTTCCTTAATCAGCTGATTCTGCTCCTGGGGCAGCTGCATATCTTTGCGGTCATAGCCTTCAGCCTCAACCTTATCCGGTAGACCGGCATAAATAATTACATAATCTTTATTTTCAGCTTCTCTCAGCGCTTTTTCTCTTAAGTTCTCATTTTCCTCTGCTTCGGCCTCAGAACTATAGCCGGGAGTATAATGAACTGCGAGCTCCTCTGCAAATTTATCTTCTAAAGCCTGATAATGATTATCCAGTCTGGTAGGATTAACCTGGGAACTACCAATACCCTGATAGCGAACCTCCTGGGCCAGCTCCCCCACCACCAGCAGCGATTCCTTTTCAGCAATTTTCGCCTCGGTCAGCGGCAGTAAATCTCCCTGATTTTTAAGCAGAATAATTGTGTCTCCAGCAATTTCTTTTGCCAGTTGATGATGTTCTTCTGCCGGCAGTTCAGTATTTTTTTCAGTCTCCTGAGCCTTTAAAATTAGATCTAAAACTCTTGCTGCTGACTCATCAACTATTTCCTGACTCAACTCTCCAGCTTCAACAGCATCCACAATTTTTTGATCATTAACTGGATCTGCACCAGGCATCTCAAGGTCAAGTCCAGCTTTCAGAGCTTTAACTCTATCATGAATAGCCCACCAGTCGGAAACAATCAGATTATCATATCCCCATTCATCCCGGAGGATATCCTGCAGTAAGTATTCATTTTCAGTAGCAAAATCCCCATTGATCTGGTTATAGGCAGCCATTATTGTCCAGGGATTAGCTTTTTTGACAACTTTTTCGAATGCTGCCAGATAAACTTCCCTCAGGGGTCTTTCGTCAATCTGAGCATCAATGGAAAAACGTTTGTGTTCCTGATTATTGGCAGCATAATGCTTTAACGAGGTTCCAATTCCTTTATTCTGAACTTTTTTAATAAAAGCAATCGCCAGCTCAGCACTTAAGAATGGATCTTCAGAAAAATATTCAAAATTTCTGCCCCCAAGTGGTGAGCGCTTCATATTGATCCCCGGACCCAAAAGCACATCAACACCTCGGGCTTTTGATTCTTCAGCCAGAGCAGCCGCAACTTTTTTTATCAGATCTAAATCCCAGCTTGCTGCCAGATTTACAGCTGTTGGAAAACAGGTAGCTTTTTGGGCAGGATCCGCATGATGCCTGTCAGCAACATAACGAACTCCATGTGGTCCATCAACTAAAAATATTGACGGAATATCCAGCCTGGCAACTGCTTCTGTCTGCCAGACATCTCCACCTGAAAGCAGTGAAGCCTTTTCTTTTAAGCTTAATCCTTTTATTAGTTCATCTATATTCCCCTTCATTATTCTACCCCCTTCTTTACCAATTTATATACAATTATATATTATATCTCATTCCCCTAGCTAGATAATTATCCTTTTAGGGCTCCCATTGTAATTCCTGAAATAATATACTTCTGGAAATAGAGGAATATTATTATTAGAGGTACAGTTGATAAAGTTGCTGCTGCCATAATGTGGTGCAGGGGAATACCAAACTGCTGTCCCTGCAGCTGAGCAATAGCAACCGGTACAGTATACATAATCGATTTATTTGTTACAATTAGCGGCCAGAAGAACAGGTTGTAATTATTCATGAAATAAATTGTACCCAGGGCTGCTACAGCAGGTTTGATAACCGGCAAAATTATCTGAAAAAATATTCTAAATTCCCCACAGCCGTCGATCCTTGCTGCTTCAATTAAGTCATCAGGAATTCCATCAATATACTGTTTGAGCATAAATAGCCCAAAACCCTGAGCAGCAAAAGGTAAAATCAAAGCAGGATAGGAATTTATCCAGCCAACCTGAGCCATTAGAATATATAAAGGAATAGCCAACACCTGCATTGGAATCATCATTGTTGATAAAATTACTGCAAAAAACAATTTTCTCCCCGGAGCTTCCCTGTACTTTGAGAGAGCATAGCCTCCAGTTGCCGAAATAAAGACACCAAAAAAAGTATACATAATGGCAACAAAGAATGAATTGAATAGGTTTCTTCCATAGGGTACAGTGTCAAAAACATCCACATAATTATTCCACATTACTTCATCCGGCAGTAAACTGGGAGGGTATTCTGAAATCTCGGCCAGTGTTTTAAAAGATGAGGTGATCATCCAGACAAAGGGGAGTAGAGAAATAAGTACCCCTGTAATTAGTAATATATAAAAAACATAGGTTTTAATATTTTCTTTTTCAAACATCGTTTAAATTCCCTCCTCGCCAGAACCAATTTTAATCTGAAAATATGATGCTACAAAAATAATGGCAAATAGAACATAAGATAAAGCTGATGCGTAACCCATTCTAAACTGCTGGAAACCAGAATTATATAAATACTGAACAACAGATAGAGATGACTGCATTGGACCTCCACCGGTCATAATATAGGGCTCGGTAAAAATTTGGAAAGATCCAATTGTTGAAAGAATAAAAGTAAATAAAATAATAGGGCGCATCATCGGCACAGTAATATAGAAAAATTTCTGCAGGGTAGTTCCTCCATCAATTTCTGCTGCTTCATATAAGTCTTCCGGTATATTCTGCAGTCCGGCCAGCATAATAATCGTATTATAGCCAACCCAGCGCCAGGTAAGTACTATCACGATTGAAATCTTTGACCAGGTTGTACTTGTTAGAAATGGAATCTTTTCAAAACCAACACTCTCAATAAAAAAGTTAACCAGACCGAAAGAACTATCTAATAAAATAGTAAATATAACTCCGACTACTACTGTAGAAGTAACAAAAGGCATAAAATAACCAACTCTAAAATATTTTAAAAATTTTACCTTTTTCTGGTTGAGCATAACAGCTAATATAAGAGCAAAACCCAAAATCAAAGGAGTGCTTGTCAGCCACATAAAAATAGTATTCTTTAGGGCTGTATGAAAGGTTGAATCAGTAAATATCCGCATATAATTTTTTAATCCTGTAAAAGTAGCCTGTCCAAGGCCTCCCCAGCGGTGTAAACTCATATAAAAAGAAAAAATTATTGGAAACAGCATAAATACAGAAAAGAATAATAAAAATGGGACTAAGAAATAATAAAAATGACGATTTTCTTTAATTTTTTGTAAAGTAGTTTTATCTTCCAATTATTATTCACCATCCTTTTAAGAAAGCAGGGTCAAACTGACCCTGCTTTAATGTAGACTAATTTATTTTACTCCATTAAATCTTCAATTGCATTTTGTGCTTCTTCTAAACCTTCATCTAACTCTACTCTGTCAGTTAAGATTCTTGTTAACTGCAGGTTAACTGGAGCACCTTCAGCACCAAAAGCCTGAGTAGAATAAGGGGTAGCATTCCAGGTAGCTAACTCTTTTTCACTAATTTCAGCAAGCTTCTGCCATACTTTCTGACCACCAAAGAATTCTACTTCTTTATTAAATGCTTCTGATTCAAATACAGGTCTATAAGCAGGCATTACTCCAGCATCCTGGAATAAGAATTCTGTACCTTCTTCAGTAGCTAATACATATTTAGCAAATTCAACAGCAAGCTCTACATTTTCTGAATTTGAAGGAACAACCATTGCAGTTCCACCCATCGATCCAGCTGCTTTTCCTGTAAAGTTAGGTGCCTGCATAACTCTCCAGTTACCTGAAGTTTCAGGTGCGATTTCAGTAATGTTACCAATAAACCATCCACCTGCTAAAATTGTTGCTACATCACCATTCTGAATAGCAGCATTCCAGGGAGTTGTCCAGGGAGTTGCTTCTAATCCAATACCAGAATCTGTGATTTCCTGCATAACTTCAATTACCTTATAATTAATAGAAAGCTTATCTACAATTGGAGCACCCTGCTTATCAAAGAAATTTCCACCTGCTGCTCTTAAAGCAGGTTCAAAGTTCCAGTTACCAAGCTCATAGTGAGTTGTAGGCCAGGGCAGCATTTTAGCCCCTGTTTCTGCTTCAATTGTTTTACCAGCTTCAATATAATCGTCCCAGGTTTCGATACTTTCAGGATCTACTCCTGCATCCTCAAAAATATCTTTACGATAGAACATTGTGTAAGGACCTATATCTGCAGGAATACCGTAAGTAGTATCTTTGTATCTTGAGCCAGCATAAGCGGCTGCTGTAAACTGATCAGAAATAGGGTCAACATATTCGGAAATATCTGTTAAACCACCAAGTTCAGCAAAACTAGCAATATGTGTACCTAAGTTAACAGTTGCCAGGTCAGGTCCACCTGTACCTGCTGACATTGCAGCCTGCAGTCTTGGAACCATATCTCCCCAGCCGATTAATTCTACATTAATTGTGTGGTCAGGATTTTCTTCTTCATAGCGGTCTGCAAGTACTTCTAAGGTGTCAGGATAAACTCCCCAGCCCCAGACTGTTATTTCTTCTGCAGCTGCACCCATAGTCAGTGAAAGAGCAAAAATAAGTGTTAAAGTAATAATTAATGTTTTTTTCAAAATAATTCCCTCCTGATATTTTTTTATTTTTTCAGATTAAAAGATTCAGTAGAGCCAGATTCACCTCCCTTAAAAGTTTTCTTTAAAACGTTTTAAGCAATAAATCTTTCTCCTATTTAAAGCCTTTTAAAAGGTTTTAAATAGGATATAACTAAATATTTAATTCAAATTACATTTCTAGTGTAGCATAAATTTTTTGACTTTTCAATAATATTCGTAAAATTAAACCCCTCCAAAATCAGGTATAGAACCTGATTTCAAAGGGGGATAAGGGAGTAAAATTATTTTCTATTGATTTAAATTTAGATATCTACAATTTGATTTAGCTCTTTAATCTTTTCTAACTCCAGTTTGAATTCTCTATTTTCATCAAGCAGTCCATTTTTTTCCTGCTCAACATCAGTCAGCTGAGTATAGCAGTAACCTCTAAAATACTCTGCTTCCTTAATCAGCACCATTAATTTTTCGATCCGCTGGAAAAGTTCTTCTTTGGTCTGAACCTGTTCACCATAGCCCCAGCCTTCTTTGTTCTGGAAAGCCACTCCGCCAAATTCACTAAAGAGCAGCGGCTGCCCCTGATAATCATAATTATCAGCCATAATGAACTTTCCACCTTCAATATAGACCTGATCATTGAAAACTTCTTTGTTGGCGAGCAGTTTATCTATCTTTTCAAGATAAGTCTGCCTTAGTTTGTCTATACTCTCTACATAGTCATGAAAGGTAATTATATCTGAAGTAGTATGTTCCCAGCCATCATTTGAAATTATCGGGCGCTCACTGTCAATACTTTTAGTCAGCTGATAAATGCTTTCGGTAAAACTCTGCTGCTTTTTGTTGCTTTTAACAGCCTCAATACCCCAGGATTCATTAAACGGAACCCAGCAGACAATTGAAGGATGATTATATAATTCTTTTACCACCCGCTGCCACTCAAGACTAAAGTTTTCTACTGCCTGCTCACTAAACTCATAAGTAGATCCCATTTCAGCCCAGACTAAAAGACCTAATTTATCTGCCCAGTAATAAAAGCGGTCATCCTCTATCTTCTGATGTTTGCGGGCTCCATTAAAGCCCATTTTTTTAGCTAATTCAACATCTTTTTTTATTGCCTGGTCAGAAGGCGGTGTTACTAAACTATCAGGCCAGTATCCCTGATCCAGTATTAATTTTTGATAAAACGGCTGGTTATTTAATAAGATTTGATCAGCTTCAATCGAAATTTTTCTCATGCCAAAATAGGAACTGAGTTGGTCTACAACCTCATTATCTCTAAATAATGTTAATTTAAGATCATATAAATTGGGACTATCCGGGTACCACAATTTGAGCTCATTATTTTCGTCTTCAACATTTATTTTTAACTTATAGTTAGCTTTTGTTATTTCAAACTCAAATTCAGTTATCTTTTTCCCTTCAAATTCAATTGTAGTTAATAATTTATAATTTCCAGTCCCAAAATCTACAGCATTAAAGAAATAGTCCAGTTCAACTTCGCTTTGATCAATATCAGGAGTTATTTTAAGATCTCTAAGATAAAGATTCTGATCAACATACTCCAGCCAGACAGTCTGCCAGATACCGGTAGTTCTGGTATACCAGCAGAGGAAATTATCATTTTTATAAGTCTGCTTGCCCCGCGGTTGAGATTTTGAGCGAGAATCTTCAACCTTTACCACAAGATTATTTTCCTCTCGGTAATCAACAAAGTCACTGATGTCAAAAGCAAAAGAATCATAGCCACCACTGTGACTGCCGGCAAAGCGGCCATTAATCCAGACCTTAGTTTTGTAATCAACTGCACCAAAGTTTAATATAATCTTCTTCTCAGAATCAACTTCCACTCTAAATTTTCTCTGATACCAGATAAAATTATGTTCACTTCTGTCAGCAATACCGCTGGCTTTAGTTTCAAAACTGAAGGGAACGATTATTTTTTCCTCAAGTTCCTCTTTCTTATGCCACTTATCCTTTTCTCCCAGATTTTGATCATCAAAGGCAAAATTCCAGGCTCCATTTAAATTCTGCCAGTCAGACCTTTCAAACTGAGGTTTGGGATGTTCCGGTCTTGGTATTTTTCTATCCATTTTCCGCCTCCTCAAATAAATTTTTTACCTATATTTTTTCTTAACCTTTAATTCCGGTGAATTTAATACCCTGAATAATCTGCTTCTGGAATAATAAGAAGGCAGCTATAGCAGGTAGTGATGCAATCATATTTACAGTCATTGGTATTGAATAATCAGGTGTATAAGCATCAGTAAATGTTGGAACACCTACAGGTAAAGTAAACATTTCTTTGGTCATAATTGCGATAAAGGGCCATAGGAATGCGTTCCAGGCCTGAATAAAGGTAAAAATACCAATTGAAGCTATAGCTGCTTTAGACAGCGGCATAAAAATCGAATAATAAATTCTGAATAGGCCGCAGCCGTCAATGCGGGCACTGTCAATTAAATCCCTGGGAATGGCATCAAAAAACTCTTTTAAAATTACTATTCCTAAGGGGATTGCAATTCTCGGCAGAATCAAACCAGGATAAGTATTAATTAAGCCTAACTTTTGAACAATATCAAATAAAGCTACAACATTTGCCTCAGTTGGTACCATTAATCCAATCGTGAATAAGACAAAAACCAAATTTTTATGTTTAAAGTCAATTACTGATAAAGCAAACGCCGCCAGTGAATCAAAAACAATTACAACAAAGGTAACACTTGCTGAAACTATAAAACTGTTTAACATCCATTTTAAGACCGGTGCCTGATCAATCACCTCAAAGTAATTAGAAAAAGAATAAGGTGGCAAAAACCATTCTACAATTTTAGAAACAGTATAACCCGATGGTTTAAGTGAAGCAAAAAGCATCCATAAAATCGGAAAAATAAAGAGTACTGCCAGAAGATATGAAAATGAATATTTTAAAACTTTTGCGGTTGGTGAAGTTTTATTCTCCATTATTACACTTCCTTCCTGTTGCGTAAGTAAATCTGAATCATAGAAACAATTACTAAAATTATAAAGAAAGCAAAGGCCATTGCTGCACCATAACCCATACTGTTTTGTTTAAAACTAGTTTCGTAAATATACTGCACTATCGGACGTGTTTCTGTACCAGGTCCACCACCGGTAATCAGCCAGACCTGTGAGAAAATCTTAAATGAGAAAATAATCTGCAGTAAAGTTACTACCCAGGTGATTGGTTTTAAAGATGGAAGGGTAATATATAAAAGCTGCTGCAGCTTGGTCGCTCCATCTACTTCTGCGGCTTCATAAAAGGATTCCGGTATATCCTGCAGGGCTGCCAGATATAAAACCATATTAAATCCAACTGTCCACCATAAAGTTGCAAAAACGATTACAAACCAGGCAAGATTAGCTTCTCCTAACCAGAATATTGTCTCTTCTACTCCAAAATAACTCTGTAAAATACCATTTAAAAGTCCACTGTGAGGTTGGAAAAAATAAACCATAATTGAAGAAATAACTGCTACTGATAATACATAAGGTAAGAAAAATGCTATTTTCAAAAATAACTGCCCTTTAATTTTTTGATTGGCCAGCAGTGCCAGCACTAAGCCCCCAATAACAATAGTTGGTGTTGAAAGTATAACAAACATCAATGTATTTCCTAAAGATTCCCAAAAGGCTGGATCTTTGATCATATAAAGATAATTATCTAGACCAACAAAACCCATGTTTCTGATCATAGTCCAGCGGTGCAGGCTCATCCAAAACCCTCTAAAAATTGGGAAAATCAAAAAGATAAAGTAAACAATAGCAAATGGCAGTAAAAACGGTAAAGCTTTTAAAAATGGATATCTATCCGATAACTGATTATAAAATTTCAAATTTAAAACCCCCTTTAATTCTTCTATAAAGGCACAGGTGCCCTCAAAGCACCTGTGCTGTATTGTCTAACTGTCTAACTACTCTAATTCTTATCTACTTAACAGTCTCTCTATACCTGTTACTGCCTGATCTACTGCTTCTTCTGCTGTGATTTGGTTATTCCAGACCTTACTTAAAGCTGTGGTTATCTCTGTTCTAATGCTCCATGTATATGAGCCAGCACTATCAAAGCTTACATAGTCAGCTGCCTTTACATAATCCATTCTATAAGGCATATTAACAAATTCTTCTTTTTCTTTAATTGTATCTTTACTTGGTATATGACCGGCTACAGCCCATAGATGTCCATTATCAGTAGCCCACTTAGCAAAAGTTAATGCTGCTTCTCTCTTCTCCTGATCCACATTTCTTGAATAAGGGATAACTAGAGTATGAGAATCAGCCCAGACAGATCGATTATCAAAAATTTGCGGCATTGGAACAACTCCAAAATTAAGATCTTCTGTAGCTTCCAGGGTTCCAGTAATCCAAACACCTGTTAACAGTGATGCTGCTTCACCATTTCTAAATAAGTTTACATTTTCCATATATTCTGAGTGCAGTGGTGAATATTCTTTGTCATAAAGATCCTTCATATAATTAATTGCTTCAACAGCTTTTGCTTTGTCTAGAGTCACTTCATCACCGCTAATAACTGGTGATCCATCAAGCTGACTGTAAAGACTCCACCAGACTCTATAGTGTCCTTCTTCAGTTAATTTTGTCCAGTTTGTCATTGGATATTTTGCAGAAGAATCAGATTTCAATTTCTCTAGAAAATCTTTGAAAGAACCTTCCATCTTAGGAGTACCATCTTCTGCTAATAAGTCTGCTTCAGCTAATAGATCTTTATTATAATAGTAAACAAGTGGATGTGTATCAAATGGTACTGCAAAAATTTCCCCATTAATTTCTGCACCACTTAGAATATTTGTATTGTACTCAGTCCAATCAATACCAACATTTTCTCCCAGCTCATCTAAAGGAACAATTAAACCTTCATCTGCAAGCTCTTTAACTCTGGTAACATGACTGATAGCAATGTCAGGTCCGTTACCACTGGCTGTTGCAGTCTTGAGTTTGGTATAATATTCTCCCCACTCTAACCTGGTGACATCTACTTCTATATCCTCATGTGAAGCATTAAATTCTGCTACTATTTCATCCATAAATTCTGCGTCTCCACCACCAAAAAGATTCCAGTACTCTACTGTTACAGTTTCTGCCATTACATTAGATGTCAAGCCTACCATTACTGCAACTAAAACTACTAAAAATAAAGCCTTTTTCATTATATAATCCCCCTTAAGTATTTTATTAGCGATTTTTTGAATTTATCGCTAAAGATAAATAAATTTGATTACCCGACTACTCTCTCAATTGATAATATTGCGAAAATTAACTCTAAAAAAATATTACTTTATTCAGCCCTAAGTATCGCCCTCCTTTTGATTTAAGTATCACTGCTTTAATTTAATGTTTATTGAATTAAAGCACATAAAAAATGCAGCTGAAAATTTGTCTCTAATTATTACTATTCTACACGAAATAAAAAATTCCTGCTTTTATTTTAATTTTTTTTGATTTAATTCATTAATCATTGAATTTATATCTATATCTAAGCATCATATCCTGTCTGTAATTACCAAATTTTTTGCCAAAAAGATTGACACCACCAACATTGCGGGCGTCTTCCTTAACCCCAATTTTAACATCAATAAAATCTTCATCTTCAATCTTAAGATCAGCTAAAGTTACATCCGAAATCTGATTGCCGTCAATAAATGCTCCCTCTTCTGTAACCTGCCAGATTTTTAATAACCCGTGCTGAGTTTGATCAAAATACCACCAGTCAGGATTTAAAATACCCCTTTTCTCACCAAAATCTCCGGGAGAAGTCCAGACACCAATTTCAACTCCATTGATCCAGATTGAAATATCAGATGGCCAGTCTTCGTTATAATCTGAAGTTTCGGAACAAATCTCCATACTCAACTCTAATTTTGTTGCCTGAGAATTATTGGGCAGATTATTTGGAAAAACATATTTTACATAACCCTTACCAAACCAGAGAATCTGGGCATGAATATGCTCTGGGTGGAGAAATGACTTAACATCATCCAGCTCGCCAATCACCGCTTTCTCTGAAGCCAGACCACAGGTGGGGCTGACATTAAAGTCTTTATAATTACCAATTGGCATTGAGGTTTCAATTAAATTTTTATCCTTTAATTCTCTATTTCCAGGCAGGTTAACTAAAATTTTATCATAGTTTAAGCTGCAGATCTTTTGAGATCCGTGATTACCTGGTCGATACTCAGTTTCGATCAGACCTGCCTCCTCCAGCTTTTTGATATTTACTGTTACTGAGGAAGCAGGCATATCTATAAATTCAGAAATTTGATTTAAGTTCATATCTTCATTCTGTAAGACTTCTAAAATTCTCATTCTGGATTCAGAGCCAAGGGCTTTTAAGACCTCAATAATTTGCTCTTCATCCTTTAATTCCATTATATTACCCTTCATTTTAATCACTCCAATTGCTTTTTGCTAATTTTATTTTAACAATTATTGAATTAAAAAGCAATTACAAAATTAAAAAAAAGAGCCGTCTCCGGCTCAATTGATTTTAAAATTTAACTGCTTCTCCAGTTTCAGCAGATTTATAAATTGCATCCAGAATTTGCGCTACCACAACTGCCTCTCTGGCTTTAACTGGCGGCTCTTTATCATCTCTCACAGCCTCAATCCAGAGTTTCATCTCCCTCTCACCTGGATCTTCATTGCCTGAACTGGCTGTAGAAATTTCCTCTTTATATAATCTGCCATCCTTTTCGCCATTGATCCGGAGTCCATTGATATTATCCGCTCCTGCTTTTCTGCCGCTTAATACAGTCTTAATGTCATAGTCCTCTGGAGTATTTAACGCCCAGCTGCATTCTAAGAAGACTGTAGTCCCATCTTCCATAATGATGTGAGCAACTGCAGCATCTTCGACTTCAAATTTTTCTTTTTCCCAGGGGCCAAAATAATTGGCTTCACTGCTTTCTTCTGCCATCTCATTAAATACATTTGCCAGCACAATTTTAGGCTGATAATTATCCAGCAGCCAGAGGGTTAGATCGAGTGAGTGGGTACCAATATCGATTAGAGGTCCTCCTCCCTGAATTTCTTTGTCCAGAAAATAGCCCCAGGTCGGCACACCTCGTCGCCTTAATGCTAGTGAGCGGGCAAAATAAACTTTTCCCAGTTTACCGCTTTCAACCAGTTCCTTAAATAAAATATTTTCTGCCTTAAAACGATTCTGATAGCTGACAGATAATTTTTGCCCGGTCAATTGAGCTGTTTGATACATCTGCTCTGCTTCTTCAGCGTTTAAAGCCATCGGTTTTTCACACATTACGTCTTTACCGGCCTTAAGCGCTGCAACCGAAATTTCTGCATGGGAGTTGTTTGGAGTGCAGATATGAACCAGATCAAGCTGCTCATCCTCCAGGAGTTTTTTATAATCTGTAAAAACCCTGGAAACTTCTGCCCCAAATTCCGCAGCTGCTCGTTCTGCTTTTTCTATACTTCGGTTGCAGAAAGCTGTCATTTCTACATTTTTTAATTTATTAAGTCCCGGCATATGTTTGCTAAAAGCAATATCACCACAACCAATTATTCCAACTTTCAACTTTTTTTGCATAATATTAGTGCCCCTTCCTCTACTAATTTAAATTCAATTTTAATCAGATTTTTTTCTTTAAAATTTTCCAGATTGACTTTGCTGCTTTAACTGCATTTTCACCCAGAGAATGATTGCTGTAAGCACTTTCGACAAAAATATCTGTCAGATCATTAATCTCATCTTTTAAATTCTGATATTTTTCTTCCAGATAACTGCTGTATTCATAAGGAGTTGAAGCGGGATCTTTTCCCATCCCTTTTAAAGACAGAAGTTTAAGTAGAGAATTATAAATTCTGATTATTATTGAATTAGACTCCCCTTTGAGATCAATGTTTTTTAAACTATTTTCTTCTTTTTTAGTTGATTTCTTATTCTTAAGCCTTTCTCTTCTTTCCTTCCAGCTTGAACTGAGATTGAAATTCAAATCTTTAACAACAGAAAAAATATCTTTGATTGATTTGATCAAAAATCTGTAAAAAGCCTTGAAAAACTGGGGCATATTCTTAATTTTACTAATTTCGGAAGTTATAAAAAAGATTATCAAAGCCAGAAAAAAGAGTCCAAAAATAACTGTTAAAAAGATCTGAATAACAATAAATAATATTTCAATCAGTCTTGATTCCTCTTCTTCTACCTCAGCGGGAAGCTCTCCTTCTCCCATGTTTTGGCCAATATTTTGCTGCTGCTCCATCTCAACTACTCCCATTTGAGCTAGCTGTCTCCCAAGCCAGCTGTTAATTCTATCCATCGGCAGCGGTTGATAATTAGAAGGAAGTAAAAAGGCAAGCAGCAGAGCTGAAATGATAAAAATCAAAAGAAATTTTCGCCAGCCCTTTTTTATTGATTGGCTCTCTTTAATTCGATTAACATTCCAGTCAACTGTTTTTTTATCAAGATAAGTTAGGGCCAGCAGAAACACTTCTACCACTAGAAAAATTATTGTTAGTACCAGAAAAAATGTGTTCATCTCTCCCATAACCGCCCAGAGAATAAATAAGGGGAGATTAAGCCAGCTGATTTTTTGAGTCATCCTGGGCCAGATCAGAGGATAATCAAGAAGCCTTCTAAACTCATCAAGATTCCAATCTTCACCTCTACTTGCATAGATTTTATCAAAATCTTTACGGAAGTACTCAAAAATACCGCAGAATTCATAAACCTGATACCAGATAAAAATACTGATCAGCCAGAAAGTAAATAAATCAAGATTTTCAAGAATGAATATGGAATTTAAGCCCTGATAACGGCCACTAAAAACGACTAAAATAAAAAGGTAAAGAAAAAACTCAGCCGCAAAAGTCAGCAGCGGGATTTTTATTTCCAGGGAAGCATTAAAATGCAATATTGCTTCAATTAGAAATAAAAAGAGCAGTAAATAGGATAGCATGTTTAAATTAAAAAAGTTAGAATTAATTTCAACTAAATAAAAAAACATCACTGCCAGAATAAAATAGAGCAGAACCCCCATAAAAGGATAAAGATAGCTGTATTTAAAATTATATTCTTTAGCTTTCATGCAGATCACGCTCCTTCCTTAAGTGATGGATAGAAAGTGGTGCTGTAAAAAATCGGTACCTAAATTCTCGATGAACTACCTCATCTCCCATAATCATAATTTTAATATTATAGCCTCTTCGCATTAAATTTTCTACCACCTGCATCAATTGGCTGTCATCCTTTTCTGTAAAAATAATCAGGGTTCCTCCCCAGGCTAAATCGAGCTCATCAGTCAGCAAATTAAGAAAATTATCCGCCTGAGATATATCAACCCGAGCAAGCAGTTCAAGCAGCTGCTGCAGATGGCCATCTCCATTTCCTGATGGAAGTTTTAAATAGCTATCAAAGTCATGCTCCACGTCTTCTGCATCAGAGACAGAACTATTTGCAATTTTATCATTAGCTGCCGCTTCTGAGTCTGAATTCTCATCTTTTTCACTTTCTGAATTCAGTTCAGTTTCAACTTCTCCTTCAGTTATTTTTGCCTGGTAGGCATTAAACGCCTCTCGGTTTTCACCTTCGATGACGGCATTACTCATAAATTTATAACTGTGACCAATTCGATTTAAATAATAGGCTATCGAAGCGGTGGCAGTGACTGCGAGTTCTGTTTTTCTTTCTAAAAATTTGTGGCCATAATCTTCCTGAGACATATTTAAAACCAGGGCTGTATCAATGGAAACCGTCGATTCATTCTTGCGGGATTTTAATTCTCCGGTTTTGGCTGAAGCCTTCCAGTGGATCTGATTCATCCTATCCGAACCCTGATATTCTCTGATACCTGCTGTTCGATAGGGGTCCTGGTAAATCGGCTGAGGCCATTTGGATTTCCCAAAGGGCAGCCTGGAGGCAAGTCCCAGTTCTTCTAAGTTCAAAATTTTGGGATAGATATATACTTCCAGCTCTTTGAGCTCTCCTTTTGTCAGTTCATAACCCAAAAAATCTCCCATTTCCCATCTCAGCGGTCCAATTTTATAGAGCCCTCTCTTCTTTGCTTTCAGGCTAAAAGTCCACTCTTTTTTCTCGCCAGCTTTAAAATAACTTAAATGCTGTTCTTCCAGAGTAGTTAACTTTCCGGGTAAATACTCATCAAATTTGAGCCATAAAATTGGCAGAAAGCTGTTGTTTTCTACTTCAATAGTTACCTTAATTTCTTCATTATAAAACAAATGATCATTTTCCAGGTAATGATTTATTTTTAAGTTTTTGGAGATATTATAGTGGTAATATTTAATTGTAAAATGAAAGAGGAGGAAAAAATAAGCAAGCTTAAACAAAACTGTCCGCTGCAAAACTGCTCCTCCCAGATAGGTTACTAAACCTAAGGCAAAGAAATTAATCAATTACTGGCACCTCGGTTCTTCTGATAATCTCCTTCACAATCTTTTCTTTATCTGCACCTCTAAGTCTGCTTTTTGATTTAATAATAATTCGGTGAGCTAAAACTGCAGCTGCAATTTCTTTAATGTCATCAGGAATAATATAATCCCGCTCATTAATTACTGCCCAGGCCTGAGCCATTTTCATCAGGGCAATACTTCCGCGGGGACTGGCTCCCAGCTCTAGATCACTATGACTGCGGCTCTGATTGACCAGCTCAACAATATATTTTCGCAGCTTCTGATCAACATGTACCTTTTTGACATCAGACTGCAGCTCAATAAATTCTTGATCGGTCATTACAGCCTCCAATTTTTCCACCGGATGCTCAAGCTGCAAATTTTTCAAAATCATCTGTTCTTCTGCTTCGGCTGGATAACCAATCTCCAACCTGATTAAAAAACGATCAAGCTGAGCTTCAGGCAGGGGAAAAGTCCCATCATATTCAATGGGGTTCTGGGTTGCCATTACTATAAAAGGATCTGACAGCCTGCGGCTAACCCCCTCGACTGTAATCTGCTTTTCTGCCATACTCTCCAGCAGTGCTGACTGAGTTCTTGGCGTAGCTCTATTTATCTCATCAGCCAAAACAACCTGAGAAAGGATTGGCCCCTCTCTAAATTCAAATTCATTAGTTTTTTGATTATAAATTGAAACTCCAGTGATATCTGAAGGTAGTAGATCCGGAGTAAACTGAACTCGTTTAAATGAACAGCCAATTGAGCGGGCCAGTGAGCGGACAAGTATAGTTTTCCCAACTCCAGGAACATCTTCAAATAGGATGTGCCCTTCAGCCATCATCGCTGCTAAAGCCAATTTTATTACTCTATTTTTACCCAGAATTACTTCTTCCACATTGTCAATAATTTTCTGTACTTTTTCTATATTCTGCAATTATTCCACCTCTTTTTGTCTTTTTATATTTATTTGAACCATATTTATTTGAACCAGGTCCAAAATGGCCATTTTGGACCTGGTTCAAAAGATATTTTTAACATATTATTTCACCACAGGAACAGTTAGGCTTCCTTGAGGCATTATATAAACTGAATAATCAGCACCGTGTTTTTCTTTAAGGAAATCGACTGCCTCCTGGATATTTTCCATTTTACTGGCAAAAATATTCTCTGTTCTTTCTTTTGTCAGACTGGAAATTAATATTATCTCTTTTTCTGCTGCTACTTTTGAGATTGCAAAGGCTTTATGACCACCAATTAGAAACTTTTCTTTAATTCGATCTACATTATCTTCAGGGTTTTGAGCTTCATTCATCCACATTTCAAAACGCTCTTCTCCATAACCTTCCGAGCATTCTGCCACCCAGATAATTGTACCACCCTTTTTTACCGCATGGTCGGCATGATCGAGAGCTTTCTGGGCCTGATAGATGTTAATATCACGGGGAAAACCACCTGAACTGACAACTGCTGCATCAGCTTTTTCTGCCAGATTTAAATGATACATCTCTGCTGAAATATCAATGCCAGCCTCCCAGGCCTGACGGTAATCACCAGCAACTACTTTTACTATCTCTCGTTCACTGTTTGTCACCACATTAAGTATATAGTCCACACCCAGCATCTCTGCTGCTTCAAACATTTCTCTGCTGATAGGATTATTTTCTAAAGCGGGCTGTTCTTCAATTACCTCGACCATCATCGCGTGATTATTTTCAATACTATCTCTGCCGGCAACTCCTGGTAAAATTGATTTTCGACCTCCAGAAAAGCCAGCCATATAGTGGGGCAAAATGACTCCTGTTGTGATTACAAAATCAGCTTCAGCAACTTTTTTATTAATCTTTAACTGATTACCGGTGCTCAATTTTCCTAAGTCAGCTAAATTCTGATCACAATTGTGGTGAATAAAATTATAACTGCTGTCAATTTCTCTGCCAAAGATTTCTCGATTCTGTTCAGCAGAATGAGCAGAGTGAACTCCTGTAGCAATCACAAAAGTCACCTGCTCCTTTTTAATTCCTGCCTCAGCAATAGTCTTCAGCAGTGGAGGCAGCATATAATTATAAGGGGTAAAGCGGGTTACATCATTAACTATAATTACCAGCTCATTTATTTCTCTAAGCTGCAGAAGCTCTGACAGTGGAGCTGAGCCAATTGAGTCTTCAAGGGAATCTTCTACTGCTGACATTGGGTCAGCCAGACCTTCTTTTTCATTTGCTTTTAAAATATCCAATACTCTGCTGCTTTCAATCTCAAATTCTAAATTCTTTCTACCATACTTTAATTTCATTTCTGCTCTACTACTCCTTACTTTTTCCTATTTGTGAATTGTTTCTTTATAACCAGGTCCAAAACGGCCGTTTTGGACCTGGTACCAAAAATATTTATTCAGTCCAGCTGTTGATATAATCTTCCTGCTCATCAGTTAATTGATCAATTTCGACGCCTAAAGATTTCAATTTATATTCAGCCACCATATTATCAATGTCATCAGGTATATTATACACCTGGGCATCTAAATTCTGATTGTGGTTTAGATGCAGCAGTGAAGATAACTGCAGGGCAAACGTCATATCCATAATTTCTGCCGGATGTCCATCTCCGGCTGCCAGATTAACCAGACGTCCATCAGCCAGGAGATACAGCTTGCGGCCATCTGCCATTTCAAATTTCCTGATATTTTTTCTGGACTCACTTACTTCGACCGCCAGCCTGTTTAAAGCTGGTTTGGAGACTTCAACATCAAAGTGGCCTGCATTTGCCATAATAGCTCCATCTTTCATTACCTTAAGATCTTCTTCGTCGATTACATTTTTACAGCCTGTAACAGTAATAAAGAAATCACCCTTTTTAGCTGCTTCCCGCATTGGCATTACCTCAAAACCATCCATCCAGGCTTCGCTGGCCTTAATCGGATCGATTTCAGTTACAATTACTCGGGCACCTAATCCTTTAGCCCGCATGGCAACACCTTTGCCACACCAGCCATAACCAGCCACTACCGCGGTTTTACCAGCCACTACCAGATTAGTCGTCCGCATAATTCCATCCCAGACCGACTGACCGGTACCATAGCGGTTATCAAAAAGTGATTTGCATTTTGCATCATTAACTGCCATCATTGGAAAAGCCAGAGTTCCATCACCTTCCATTGCTTCCAGGCGGTGAATTCCAGTAGTAGTCTCTTCTGCCCCACCAATGATATTTTCTAAGAGTTCTCTTCTCTCTGTATGTAGAGTCTCAACCATATCGCCACCATCATCAATAATCAGATCCGGCTCAATATTTAAAACCATATTTAAATGCTCTTTATACTCTTCAGGTGTGGAGCCATACCAGCTGTGAACCATCACACCGTGGGCTGCAAGACCTGCAGCTACATCATCCTGAGTAGAAAGTGGATTACTGCCGGCAATAGCCACATCTGCTCCCAGCTGACTGATCACATAAGCCATATAGGCAGTTTTAGCCTCTAAATGAAGGCAGATTGCCACTTTTTTACCTGCCAGCGGCTGTGATTCCTGGTGTTCTTTTAAAATTTCATTTAAAATATCCATTTTATCAGCTACCCACTGAATTTTGCGCCAGCCCTCTTCAGCCAGTTCCGGACTTCTTAATGTTGATTTATCTAGCATAATTACTCCTCCTTATTGATTTAACTAAAATTAGCTCTTACAAAATAATACTATAATTTCAGTCAGATAATTTACTTCGAGATTATTATTAAAATTTCAATAAATTATCCGAATTTTCCTCTTATTTATATTTTATCATAGATTAGGGCAATGAAAAGAAAAATCAGTTAAAACTACATATTTTTTATACTTCCTTCCAGAAAACTCTGGCAGTATCAGTTTTCACAACCGAATTCTTTGGTACCTGACTGAAAATTAAAATAGAGTAAAATATATCACCTGCTCCTCCAATGGAATTCAGAACTGCTAAAATAGCTAAATATATATAATTTAATTCGAAGACAGAAATTAATAAAACTGGAATTACAGTTAGTATAAATAGAGGCGCCAGCATAGCAATTATAATTCTATCTCTTTTTAGAGGTAAATCATAATAAGAGTAAAAGACAAATTTCTTCGGCCAGAAACCAAAAATACTTTTGTCAGAAAGACCAAAATTGGGGTACAGTAGGGCATGACAAACTTCGTGTAAGGGGATTAATAAAAATACTATGTACCAGTTGTCCATATAGTTACTGTAAATTTCCCTAATTGATATAATTTCTTTAATAAATTGATAAAAAAATGTACTGATTAAAATTCCAAAAGGTAACGTCAAGTATTTTGTGTAAATAAATTAATATCTTTCTTCAAATAGTTGAATTAGTTTTTCTCGAGCAGCTAAAAATCCTTTTAATCTTCTCTCTGACCATTTATAATTGTAGTCTATGATCTTAAGATATAAGATTTTTTCTGCTGCTTTTTCATTCGGTAAACTGTTCATTGTTTTAAGTCTTTTTCTGATTTCCTTATTGGCTCTTTCAATCCAGTTAGTTGTATAAATTGACTTCTGAATACTATCTGGATATTTGTAGAAAGCAAACAATTCATCTTTATCTTCAAACCAGCTTTGAGCTAAGTGAGGATAGAGTTTATCCCACTTTGAGCTGAAATCATTTAAGGCCTGCTCTGCATACTCTCTGCTGGGAGCTTTGTAAATTTTCTTTAGATCTGTAACAATTTCATCTGTATGTTTTTTCTTGACTTTATGAAGAGTATTTCGAATCTTGTGAACTACACAGCGTTGAACATCAGCTTTTGGATATACTTTAAGGAATGAGTCAGTTAATCCTGGTAGACCATCCATAACACCCAAAAGCACCTGTTCTACACCTCTGGATTTCAGGTTCATTAATACTTCCTGCCAGAGTGCAGCTGATTCTGTTACACCAATGTAGAAGTCCAGAATCTCTCTATAGCCTTCTTCATTAATTCCAATGATTATATATGCTGATTCATTGCCAACATGCTCTCGGCGGATCTTGATGCTTAGAGCATCAATAAAGATTACGCTATAGCGCTTTTCTAAGGGTCTTTTTTTCCACTGTTCAATTTCTTTTAATGCTATATCTGTCAGATTGCTGACACTGGTAGCACTGTATTTTTGACCATACATTTTCTCAATTAAATCAGCTATATCTCGAGTGGATAGACCTCTGGCATACATCTGGATTACAGTCTGTTCCAGCCAGTTATCACGACGTTTATATGGCTCAAAAAGAGCAGTTTGAAAATCATTGTTTCTATCTCTTGGAACTTCTAAATTTTCAATGACACCATATTTAGTCTGTAAATTACGAGAATAATTACCATTGCGGCTGTTGCCAGAGTTCTTACCAGCAGAATCATATTTATCGTAATTTAGAAATTCAGTTAATTCACCTTTAAGCATTTTTTCGATAAAATTTTTGATCAAATCATTAATCATATCGTCAAAATTCACTTGACCATTGTTGGGTTTTTCAGTTATACTTTTCATGAGGAGTCCTCCTTGTGGTTGTGTTTTTTATTTTGTCAATAAATATATTCAACCACTCAAAGAAGGATTCCTCTTTTTATTTAAAAAAATTATCATAATTTTATTTACACAACTTATTATACATTACTTTCCAAAACCTAATATTAGTATTTTAAAAATAAAAAAACTTGAGATGTTTTCTAGTTCTTTCCAGTCTTCATTCTGCGATAATTCTTCTAAATCTGTTGGTATTCCCAGCTTAAATTTCATCAAATCTCTCCCCTTAATTTTTTTAAGTTATATTTTTTCTTATTATATAAGATCTTAGCTGAATATAAAAAGTTTTTAGCTAAAAGGTTAATCTCAAAGCCCGACTGGCCTTTAGAACAGGATAAGTTGTCTTAATTCATTTTGCCACTCACAGAATACGACTTAGACTCTCAAAACTGCGACTTAGCTAAAAGCTGTTTTTTAATTCTACAGGAAGTGATATTCTGTATTTAAGCAAAAAAGTAGCTTATCAGAAATAAAACTTTACTTTGGCTAACTTTTATTAATATAATTAAGATAATGTGTAATTTTTTGAAAATAATTCTAAAGCAAACAGAAAATCTGGAGGCAAATAATTATGAAAGTAAAATTGATCTGTTCTGATCCA
This sequence comes from Halanaerobium saccharolyticum, assembly GCF_003053565.1. Classification (GTDB taxonomy): domain Bacteria; phylum Bacillota; class Halanaerobiia; order Halanaerobiales; family Halanaerobiaceae; genus Halanaerobium; species Halanaerobium saccharolyticum_B. The sequence continues at coordinate 70,087 of NZ_QAXS01000003.1, forward strand.
TACCAGCTTTTATTAAAAGATTTTTTGGAAGCCAGAGATTTTGAGATTTCCAAGCAGGCAGAGCTGGCACTGGTTGAAAATGGAGAGGAAATTCCTGAAAACGGAATCAGCATTGTTTTTAACCCTCAAAAAATTGAGCAGTTAATTTCATTTTTAGAAAATAAACTTTTAAATCAGGCTTCAGAAAAAGAAAAATCACTGCAGGATCATTTAATCGGTCAGCTGGATGAAAATTATGAAATTATAAATTATCAGGATATTATACTTTGTGCAGCTCAAAATAGCATTATCTATGCTCTAACCAAAGATAAAAAATATCGAGTTAAGGAAAAATTATATCAGCTGGAAGAAGAACTGGCTGTCGAAGGTTTTGTCAGAATCAACAAGTCAGAGATAGTTAATATTCTACATATAAAAGAAATTGTTCCCTGGTTTAATGGCCGCCTGCTGCTGAAATTAACTAATAAAAAGGAAGTTGAAGTTTCGCGCAGTTATGCTGGTGCTTTTAAAGACTATTTAGGTTTATAAGGAGGTAAGAATGGAAAAATTTAAAGATTACATTTATAATTTACTGCCTTCAGGCATGGTCGGGGTCGTAATTGCTTTTTTTGAAAATATATTTCTGAATCCAGACAGCAATTTAGCTGAATCAATTTTAATTTATTTTCTTTTTGGAGCTGTAATTGGAACTGTAAGTGAGCTTGCTGTATCCTGGACAATTTATAAGACCTCTTCAAAAAAATTGTCCTATTTGGCTGTTTTACTTGCAGATGGAATCTCTGTATTTTTACTTTTAATTGTTTTGGGAACTCAACAGGCTTATGGCTGGCAGGCAGTTTTAACTATTATTTTGATTACCGAAATTCTGGCATTATCTATAGCATTTTTTAACAATAAAAAATATCAAATTTTTAATCAAAGTTTAGAATCTAAAAAAGAAAACTTAAAAGGGAGAGAGTAAATTGAAAAAAATCTTAAAACGCGTTTTAATTATTCTGCCTTTAATTTTAATTGCTTTAGTCTCATTTATTGTTTTAAGCAGTTATTTTGAACACAAAGAGCTGATTGCTGAAGAAAAAGAAAAATATCCTGCCCCCGGCAAAATGGTAGAAGTAGATGGAACAGAGCTTCATGTCTATTCTGAAGGCCAGGGAGATCAAACTCTGGTTTTTATGTCCGGGCTGGGGACTGTTTCTCCCTACTATGACTTCAAGGTGCTTTTTGAAAAATTAGCAGCTGATTATCGAATTGTAGTAGTTGAAAGGGCTGGTTATGGCTGGAGTGAAATCAGTTCTGCTGACAGAGATCTAAAAACTGTACTTAATGAAACAAGAACAGCCTTAAAATTATCCGGAGAAAAAGCTCCCTATATTTTATTCCCTCATTCTCTAGCCGGGCTGGAAGCAATCTACTGGGCCAACCTGTATCCTGAGGAAATAGAAGCTATTATTGGTCTCGACCCTCTGGTCCCCGGGGTTATTGAAAAATCTGAAGAAGGACCATTTTTATCTCCTCTAATTACTTTTTTGACCAGGACCGGATTGGTTAGAAATCAGCCTGAAGTTTTCAACAATAATTTTGAAGCAGTTAAAAAGGAGCTTTTAACAGCAAAAGAAGCTCAAATTGCCCGAACAATATTTTATCGCCGGGTCCAGACTAAAAATATGTGGGAAGAAGTTGATATGGTGGAAAGTAACTCTCAATTAGTTTCTAAGCAAGATAAATCAGGAGTACCTTTTTCTGCTTTTATTTCCAGCCAAAATGAAAAAGATTACTGGCAGAAAAGTATAACTTCTTATGCCCGAGCAACTAATGGTCAGACTTTTATTTTAGATGGAAGCCACTATATCCACCTTGATTATCCTGAGTTAATTGCAGAAAAAAGTAAAGAAATCATTAAAAAAATAATTAAAAATTAAAGCTTTAATTTGCCGGCAGATAGATCCTAAAGAAAACTAATTTTAATCCATATCCCTTTTTTGCGATATTTTTATCTAAAAAACTGGAAATTTGAGTGCTTTACTTATATAATTATAATAACGAGAATATGAATTTTGAAATGGAGGGATAATTAGTGAAGAAAAAAATTTCTATAATCTTAATTGCGGCTCTAGTTTTAAGTGGACTATCAATCTTTTATTTTCAAAACTCGAGCCCGGCTGTAGTTCAGGCTGAGGTTGGAACAGAAACAGGTATGGAAGCTCCGGATTTCACTCTTAAGAATATGAATGATAAAGAAGTAAGTTTAAGTGATTACCGGGGGCAGAAAGTCTTTCTAAATTTCTGGGCCAGCTGGTGTCCTCCCTGTAGAGAAGAAATGCCAGATATGCAGAAGCTGCACGAAGAATATGGAGAAGAAGTGACCATTTTAGCTGTTAATATTGGTGAAAATAAATCAACAGCTGCTAATTTTATGATGCAGAACGGACTAAATTTTACGGTCCTTTTAGATACTGATAAGAGTACAGCCCAAAATTATTTGGTCAGAGGTATCCCAACCAGCTATTTTCTGAATGAAGATGGAATTATAACCAACAAAGTTGTCGGAGCAGTCAGCTATGAAAACATGCTTGAACTAAATGAAATAAAATAAAGTAATTTCAAACTGAAAAAAATCATTATAAACTCAAAAAAGCAGGCCTCGCAAAAATGAGAGCCTGCTTTTTCTAAATAAAATTATTGAAGCTATTTTTTAAATTTTAAATTTAATCTAGTTAGTTTAGTTTATCTTAATGAACTACAAAATATAGTACAAATACTATACCCAGAACATATACTAACCAGTGTACATCTTTACCTTTACCTGTAAAGAGCTTAACTATTGGATAAACAATAAATCCAAGTGCAATACCATTAGAGATTGAATATGTTAGAGGCATCGCAATCATGGCTACAAAGGCAGGCAGGATTTCTGTAAAGTCATCCCAGTCAAGCTTTGTAATATTAGTCATCATCATTGTACCTACAATAATTAAGGCAGGTGCTGTTGCTGCTCCAGGAACTATTCCAATTAATGGTTTAAAGAATAATGATAAGAAGAACAGAATAGAAACCACTACCCCAGTTAAACCTGTACGTCCACCTTCAGCTACACCAGAAGCAGACTCTACATAAGTAGTTACTGTACTTGTACCAAATAAAGCACCACCAGTAGTACCAATAGCATCAGCTAAAAGAGCTTTACTTGCTTTTGGTAAATCACCATTTTCATCTAAGTAACCAGCCTGCTGACTTACTCCAACTAAAGTTCCAGCTGTATCAAACATATCTACGAAGAGGAATGATAATAAAACTCCCATCATGCTGAAGCTCAAAGCTGACCCGATATCTAATTGGAATAATACTTCTGACCAGTCAGACATTTGCGGCATTGCAACTACACCATTGAAAGCCGGTGTTACCCCATTAATCCAACCAAAAGCTGTAGATGCCAGGATACCCCAGAGAAGAGCTCCTTTAATCCCTTTAGCATGTAAAACACCTGTAACAATCAAACCAAATAAAGCTACAAGTCCAGGTCCTGTTAAAACACTTCCCATTGCAACTAATGTAGCCTGATCTGCTACGACTATTCCAGCATTCTGCAGTCCAATAAAGGCAATAAATAAACCAATACCTGTACTGATACCTGTTTTTAAAGCCATTGGAATACTATTAACAATCATTTCTCTAACAGGGGTCACACTCAAAATAATAAAAATAATACCTTCCAGGAATATAATTCCCAGTGCCGCCTGCCAGGTAACTCCCATTCCAATAACTACTGAATAAGCAAAGAATGCATTTAAGCCCATTCCAGAAGCCAGTGCAAAAGGATAATTAGTTAAAGCTGCCATCGCCAGAGTACCAAGCATTGCACCTAAAATTGTAGCAATGAATACTCCGTCAAAAGGCATTCCTGCATCACTTAAAATTGCAGGGTTAACAAAGATAATATAGGCCATTGTCATAAAGGTAGTAATCCCAGCGATAAGCTCAGTCTTCACATCAGTATTGTTTTCTTTTAACTTAAATATGTTTTCTAAAGTTCCATTATTATTACTCATTAATAAATACCCTCCTTATTTTTTTCTAGATATCTAAAAACAGAATCTAAAGTTTTCACCACCCCTCTATAAAATAGTAAAACCCGAGAAAATAGACTCCTGCTATGAGGAATCTATCTTCCCGGGTTAAAGTACCCCTATAAGATAGCACATGTTAGCCATGTCTAGATTCTGCTCTGATATTTTAAAATTATCTGGAGCAGTTCTAATCTACTTCCCTCATAGTTGTCAGTTATCGGCTGACAATAGAAACTTGTGAACCATATCATCACAATTATACGAGGCCTATTTAAATTTTATTTAAACTGATAATTATTTACATATTTTAAAGAATAATGATTTAACTTCAATTCCATCTATTATTATAGATAAACTTGAGCAGCTTGTCAATAAAGTTTTGAAGTCAGACCATAAAAATACATAAATACATTATTTTAAATAGGCTTTGAAACTTATAAAATTCTACTCAATAATTAACTCTACTTTTTCAAACTTACTTACATCAAATAAACCCTGGTCAGTTAATTTAAGTTCTGGAATCACAGTCAGAGCCATAAAGGAAAGGGTCATAAATGGTCCATCCCTGTTAACTCCAAGTCCATTTGCTATATCCCTCATTTTATTCAAACGATTTGCTACCTCTTTCACAGATTTAACTGCCATTAATCCTGCAACAGGAAGCGGCAGAGATTCTTCGACTTTGCCGTTAACAACAATCACCAGTCCCCCCTGCATCTTTTCGATTTCTCGAACAGCAAGTTCCATATCTTTAGCTCCAACACCTGCTACAACTATATTGTGGGCATCATGGCCGATAGAAGTTGCAATCGCACCCCGCCGGAGACCAAAGTTGCGCAAAAGCCCCAGGCCAACATTGCCTGTTTTATGATGCCTTTCGACAACAGCCAGCTTAACCAAATTGTGTCCAATCAGCTCGATTGCAGGCGGCTCATCCTCGTATTCAGCTTCTGTATGATAAACTGATTCTCCTGTAACTACCTGATCTTTAATCAGTTCAATTACCCGATATTTTTTAGCAGCAGGTAGTCTAAAATCACTTTCAGAAATATCGCCAATTTTAACTGAGTTAAATATTTTTTCTTCAATTTCTTTATTCATAAAATCTTCTTTATCCAGAGAAATTTTATCATCAATTGACTTGAGCAGAGTTCCATCTTCAGCAACCAGTCTGCCGTCCTTATAAACCTTTTTGACTTCAAATTCTCGCAGATTATCAAAGACCAGCAGATCAGCTTTATAGCCGGGAGCAACTGCACCCAGTTTTTTAATTCCCAGTGCCTGAGCAGCATTGATAGTCGCCAGTTTAACAGCCCGCAGAGGTGAAAGACCATACTGAATTGCTTTTCGGACAGCAAAATCAATCTGACCTTCTTTAATTAAATCACCAGGATGCCTGTCATCAGTTGCAAACATAAAACGGGAAGAGTTGCTGCTGTTTACAGCCGGGAGCAAGCTGACTAAATCTCTGGTTACTGAGCCCTCACGAATCATAATATACATTCCCTTAGAAACTTTTTCTCTGGCTTCCTCAGCCGTTGTTGCCTCATGATCAGCCTGGATTCCAGCCAGCAAATAGGCGTTTAAATCTTTTTCCGAAAGCCCGGGTGAATGACCATCCTTAAATAAATCTGAAGCCATTTCAATTTTATCCCAGATTCCCTTATCTCCACTAATAACCGATGGGAAATCCATTACCTCACCCAGACCAAAAATCCCCTCTTCATCAATCAGAGTTTTTAAGTCAGCGGCTGAAAGTTCTGCGCCTGAGTTTTCAAATTTTGAAGCCGGAACACAGGAAGGGAGCATTAGATTAAAATTCCAGGGCTGGGCATTACCAGCTTTGAGTAAATATCTAATCCCTGTCAGTCCTGCAACATTAGCAATCTCATGGGGGTCAGCAACTATAGTCGTCGTCCCCCTGGGAATAATCACCCGGGCAAACTCATCAACATTGGTCATTGAGGATTCAAGATGAAGATGAGCGTCAATCAAACCGGGAGTTACAATTCTGCCTCCAAGATCAACCTCTTCTTTTCCTTCATAATCTCCAACTCCAATAATAATTCCATCAGCAACAGCAATATCATTTTCAATCAGTCTTTCATTAAAAACATCAACAATTGTTGCATTCTTAAAGACTTTATCTGCTTTTTCCAGACCGCGGGCCTGCCTTAATAATTCTTTTCTCAGCATAAACTCCCCCCTTTCTCTTTTCTTTTATCAGGCCAGTTTTAAAGCATCAAAATTGCAGCGGGTAACACAGAGTCCGCAGCCAGCACATTTTGCTGCCTCAATAACAATCTTATTATCATCATCAAGATAATTCGCATCATAAACACAGCTAGTAATGCAGAGACGGCAGCCGGTACAGTTTTCTCTAATAATCTCTGGGACTTTAGTTTTGTAATTTGCTTTTTCGGGTGCTTTCTTTTGAGCCAATCCTCTGATCTGATCTAAATTGTCATAACCATGTTCCTCTAAGTACTGATCAATTTCTGCAGCAATTTTTCCATAAATTTTGGGTCCTTTTAAAATAGCGGCTGTACAGGTCTGAACTGCCTGAGCTCCAGCCATAATCATCTTAACAGCATCTTCTCCGGTAGAAATACCACCAACTGCTAGAACTGGTATCTCAACAGTTTTTACTGCCTGAAAAACAGCTCTTAAAGCCAGCGGGAATATTGCCTCTCCCGAAAGCCAGCCGTATCCATCTTCACTCCCCATCAGCGGTTTCCCACTGTCGATGTTAAAATCAAGGGTTGGACCAAAAGAGTTGATTAAAACCAGGCCATCAGCTCCTGCATCCTCAGCAGCTTTTGCAAATTTGGGGATGTCAATCTGGGGGCTTAATTTAACCATCACCGGTTTATCAGTTGCCTTTTTGGCAGCCTTAATACTCTCTACAACTGGTGAAGTATCACTGCCCAGATAATGAGTTGAAAGCTCAAAGGCATCTGCATAGGGATCTGTCTTTTGAACCAGCTCATTAATCTGCTCGGCACTGTAACCAAGACCAACTATTACTGGCAGACCCAAATTTTTAATCTCAGGGTATTCATTTTTAAGCCAGTGCTCAGGTCCCATTTCTGACCAGAGCTCAGTATTCATAAAACCTCCTCTGGTCTGAGCCATATTGGGACGCGGTACTTCAGCTGCCTCAGTCGAAATTGTTTTGGTTACTATTGCACCTGTTCCACCTTCTTTTGCTTTTTTGGCCATTTCAGCATCCTTAATTGGTGGCCCAGCTGCCGGCATTACCGGGTTTTTTAAAGTCATATCAAAAAGTTTAACACTTATGTCAGCCATTTTATTCACTCTCCTGTTTGTATATTTTTAAATTTTCTAAAATCTTATTTAAGATCACTGCCCTCTGCTCCTGGTCGTCCTCATTTAACTGATAAATCTCTATATCATTTCGCTGCCTGATTTTATCCAGAAATGGGTTCTCTTCAGCTTTTATAACTCCAATAACAATTTTTTCTGAAGCGAGTAGAGAAAAAACTTCTTTTTGAAATTTAGCGGCCTCTAATTCAAAGCGCCCCAGCTCATCCATTACTATCAGCTCAGCCGATTCTCTTAACAATTCAACCCCCAGATTATCAAAAACTTCAGCTTTTAGAGTAAATTTAGCTTCAGTATTTTCTCGATAGGCAAAAATTTTCGGATATCTTAATAATTTAAGTGATTTTCCTGCAGCTGCCGAAAGGCTTAAAGTCTCCGGTGCTCCATTGAAAATTTCAAAAGTTTCCTGACATCTTTTGGCCTCTGCCTGATCTTCCTTTACTTTTTCTGCAGCAGAAAAATCAGCTGCAGCCTGATTTTTTAATGCTTCTGCACCTTTTTCTTTTAACTCAGCTGCCTGCCTTAGCTCAAATAACAGCGGCTTACCATCTGCCGCATTAATTCTCGCCACTGAAAACCCAGCTGTTTTTAGATCGAGTTCCTGAAGCAGCCGGGCCAGCAGTGTTGACTTACCGACCCCTTTAGCTCCAGTAATTAAATAATTATTTGCCATTAGCTATTTTCTTCCTTCTCTTTTTCCTTCAGAGCTTTTTTAATTTTAGAAGGACTGATCGGCAGCTCAAAAAATCTGACTCCAATTGCATCATAAACTGCATTGGCCAGTGCCGGTGCTGCCGCAATTAAAGTTGGCTCTCCAACACCTTTGGCCCCAAATGGTCCTTCAGAGTCCTCTTCTTCAACCAGATAATGTTTAAATTTAGGAACATCAACACTTGTCGGCACCAGGTAGTCTGTCATGCCTGCATTTAGGGTCTTACCATTGCGGATCACCTGGTCTTCCATCATTCCCATACCAAGTCCCTGAACTGTTCCACCTTCAATCTGACCTTCAACATTTTTAGGATTAATTGCTTTCCCAAGATCAATAGCAGAATAAACATCTAAAAGATCAATAGTTCCCGTGTCAGTATCAATTTCAATATCAATTACCTGAGAAAGGAAGGTATAGGCTACATAAACTTTATCAGCCTGTCCGTTTTCATCCGGACTATAGGTTACAGGAAAGAAACTTCCCTCAGCTTCCAGTTTTTCGCCTCTTTCTTTAACTCTCTCTGCCATTTCCCAGTAGCTTATATAATCATCAGGATCATCATACATATAAATTCTGCCGTCTTCAATCGCAATCTCAGGATGGTTGCTGCGGAACTCCAGACTGCCGTAATGGTAAAGATTGGCCAGCATATCTTCTGCTGCTTTTTTTACAGCATTACCGGTAAAATAGGTCTGTCTGGTAGCAGAAGTTGAACCTGAATTTTTCGTTTTATGGGTATCACCCTGTACTACCTCAAAGTAGTTAGGATTAATTCTTAAAATCTCAGCTGCAATCTGAATTACTGTAGTAATTACTCCCTGACCAACATCTGCAGCTGCAGTTCTGATTACTATCCGCTCGTCTTCTTTAATTTCTATTGAGGCAATTGAATGGTCAGGAAATCCCTCTCCATAACCAAAACCAAACATAATTGTTGCCATTCCTCGTCCAAATTTTTTCATTATTTTCTGCCCCCTTTCCAGTCACTGAGCTCCATCACTCTTTTAATTGTTTCTTCTGCATTCACACTGTGAGTAAGCTGCTGACCGTTAGGAGTTATTGAATCCTTTTGATAAATATTTTTTAGTCTAAATTCTGCAGGGTCTATATTTAATTTATGAGCCAGAATATCCATCTGCTGCTCATAGGCGAAAGCTCCCTGAGCAGTACCAAAACCGCGCATCGCACCGGCATAAGTGTTATTTGTATAAACAGCATGAGAAACTCCACGCAGATTAGGGCAGTTATAAGGCCCTGTAGCATGATACATTCCTTTGTGCACAACCGCCGGCCCACTGGAAGCATAGGCTCCCGTATCTCCAACAAACTTGGTCTCCCAGGCTGTTAAATAACCATCCCGGTCAACACCAGTTTTATTAATAATTGTAATTGGATGGCGCTTGGATTGGGTAATCATTGACTCTTCTCTGGTAAAACAGAGTTTAACCGGTCTACCAGTCCGCATGGCTGCTATTGCCAGGTGAATATGAACTGAAACATCCTCTTTTTTACCAAAGGCTCCTCCAATTGTTGGCTGGATTATCCTAACCTGATCCTTAGAGAGACGCAGTGACTGGGCAACATCAGCCTGAGTATCATGCAGCCACTGGGTTGCAGCCCAGATATCAACTACTCCGTGCCGCTCATCATAGAGGGCAACTCCAGCTTCATTCTGCATCGGCAGCTGATCGATAAACTGTGTCTGATAGCGATTTTCTTCTACAATGGCTGAATTTTTAAAAGCTTCATCAACATCGCCCCGATTTAAATGATGGGTAATTACTATATTTCCATCAGGGTGAATATTTGGAGCATCAGCTTCCATGGCTCGGAAGGGATCAGTAATCACTTCTAATTCTTCTACTTTAACCTGAATTAAATCTCTGGCTTTTTTTGCGGCCTCTTTAGTTTCGGCAACTATAATCGCCAGAGCATCCCCCATATAGCGCATCTTTTCTCCGGGTGCAATTAAAACCGGCTGGTCTCTAATAATAAGGCCGAACTGCCTTACATCCGGAATATCTTCAGCAACAATGATATCAACTACTCCCTGAACTTTTTTAGCTCGAGAAATATCAATATCTTTTAAAATTGCATGGGGGTGAACTGCCCTTTTGATTTTAATATGCAGCATATCATCAAAGCTGATGTCATCAGGATAAACTGCCTCTCCAGTTACTTTATCCCAGGCATCTGCTTTCAAAATATCATGCCCGACAAAACGTTTGCTCTTTTTTACTCCTTCAATTGTACAGCGAGTAGTATGTTTACAGAAATAATCTTTAATTCTCTTATTCTGATCAGTCATTACTATCACTTCCTTCAACTGCAAGTTTATCTGCTGCCAGCATTACAGCATCGATAATCTTTGCATAACCGGTACAGCGGCAGATATTGCCGGAAAGACCATAGCGGACTTCTTTTTCTGTTGGTTTAGGTTTTTCATCCAGCAGTCTTTTGCTTGCCAGAACCATTCCTGGAATACAGTAACCACACTGCACTGCACCGGCTTCCACAAATGATTCCTGAATTGGATGCAAATCATCCTTTGTGCCCAGCCCTTCTACGGTTACAATCTCAGCCTGATCGGCCTGGGGAGCAGGTACCAAACAGGAAGCGGTCAGTTCTCCATTCATAATTACAGTACAGGCACCACATTCACCTTTACCACAGCCTTCTTTGACACCGGTTAGCCCTAAATCTTCTCTCAACAGATCGAGCAGCCTGGTATAGGGAGTAACTTCCAATTCTCTTTTGGCTCCATTAACTGTTATAGTTATCTGCATCAGCTGCTCACCTTCCTTTCTATTTCATTTAAAGCTCTAACCATCACATCTACTGCCACATCTTCTCGATATTCTTTAGTTCCTCTTAAGTCATCTATCGGATTGATACTGGATTTAACTTCTTTTCCCAGCGCTTTATAATCAAGGTCTTTAAGTGTTTGATCAATCATCACCGCTTCTATCCCCTTAAGCCTGACTGGAGTTGGAGCAACTGAACCCATTGCCACACCAGCTTTAACTATTTTTTCTCCTTCAAACTCCATTACAACAGCAAGGGTCAGAGTAGAAATAACAAGGGCTTTGCGGCGGCCAACCTTAATCCAGGCACCCTCTCTCTTATTTTCAGTCATCGGAATTATAATCTCTGTTAAAAGCTCATCTGCTTCCATTAAGTTTCTTTTAGGACCGGTAAAGAAATCTTCTGCCTTAACAATTCTTTCTCCAGCCTCTGTCTGCAGTTTGAAACTTGCCTCATAGCTTAATAGTGGTGCTAAAAGATCTCCTGCAGGGGAAGATGTACAGATATTACCTCCAATTGTACCTCTGCTTCTTATTTGAGGTGAACCAACATCTTCTGCTGCAGCAGCCAACACCGGCAATTTATCCTTAATTAAATCTGAATCCATTAAATCCAGGTGAGTTACCATGGCTCCAATATGCAATTTGTTGTCTTTAACCTTAATTTCTTTGAGCTCATCCAGCTTTACCAAATCCAGCCAGTATTCAATCTCATGCAGTTTTTCATAATTTGCTACCAGTAAATCTGTAGATCCTGCTGCCACTTTGAGCTCTTCTTTATATTCAGCTTTTATTTCCAGGGCTTTTTGAAGATTTTCTGGCTGAAAGTATTCTTTAAAATCTGCGCCAGAAATCGTCTGCCTGTTCTCCTGTTTCATGGGTGATTTTCTCATCATCAACTACCTGCACCTCCCGATTTTCCATTAAGATTCTTCCTTTTACAATTGTTGTATCAACCATACCCCCATTAATCCCAAATAAGATATGGGCATAAGTATTATCACTGTTGATCTCAGTTGGCGGCTTATAATCTACCACAATAATATCTGCTGCCGCTCCCTCTTTTAAAACTCCCAGCTGAGGTCCAAAAGTCTCAGTTGCCAGCTGAGCATTGGTTTTAAAAACCATCTGAGGTATTTCAGTCCAGCCGAGACGAGGATCCCGATTCTGATGCTTGAGCATTAAATTGGCGAACTTAATGCTCTCAAACATATCAGTTGTATAACCATCTGTTCCGAGACCTACTTTTAAATCTTTAGCCAGCGCTTCTTTTAAAGGGGCTGCTCCAACAGCATTTCCCATATTTGATTCCGGGTTATTGATTAGATAACAGTCATTATCTCTTAAGATCTCCAGTTCACCTTCCTGTAGATGCACTCCATGAATGGCCATTGTTCCCGGCCGCCAGATGTTATACTGATCAAGACGCTTAACCGCTCCATTGTAGCCGCGTAATCGGCTGTCTTCTAAATCAGTTCGTCCTTCAGCTACATGAATATGAAAACTACTGTCCAACTCATCTGCCAGATCTGAAACCTGCTCTAAAGTTTCATCCTCTAAGGTAAAAGAAGCATGTAAGCCAATTCTACCATTTAAGTGGTCCATATCTTTCTCCCTAATCTTTCGTAAAAAACTTTCGCTTTCTGTAATTGAATCCTGAGACTGCTCCGGTCCATTGCGGTCAGAAATCTCATAACAGAGATCAGCTCGAATTCCGAGTTCTTCTACAGCTTTAGCAATTAAATCAAGACTGTATCTAACCTGCCCGTAGCTTGCGTGGTGGTCAAAAACTGTAGTTACCCCCTGTTTTAAGCCGGTTAAAAAGGCATAAAGGGCACTGTAATAAACATCATCAGCTTTAAGAGTACTGTCAACCCTCCACCACATTTTCTCTAAGATTTCTAAAAAGTGACGGGGAGGCTGCTCGGTCTTTAAATCCATTCCCCGAGCAAAGGTACTGTAAATATGCATATGGGTATTGATCATCCCTGGCATAATAATTTTACCTTTAACATCTTTAATTTCAGCTTCCGGATACTTAGATTTTAAAAGCTCAGCTTCACCTAAAGCCTTAATCTCTTCGCCATCGATTAAAACTGCTCCATTTTTAATAACTCTATTATCCTGATCATGAGTAATCACTGTTCCATTTGTTAATAAGAGCAAGAAACCACTCCTTTCTTTCTGATTTTTCAGATAGAAAATTTAATAAAATAAATGTACACTACTTTGACTAATAAAACTTCAACCAAAGCTTAAAATCTCTTGCTGAATAAAGATTTTAATCAACACCACAAGTCTAACCCTCAATTTAGTAAAGATAATTCAATTTCTGTGCTTGTATATTGAGGCTGAGAAAAGTTTAACAGCTATTAAGTGTTTTTGACTGAAATAGGAATAAATTTAATGACTCAGATATTTTATTTAATTAAACTTGATGAATATTAAGTTAAATCAGACCTAAGAACACGATGTTCTTAGCTGACCGCAGCACAGGAGGTGCTGATCGGGAAGGAAGTCTGATTTAACGAAAATATGAATCTTAGTTTAATTTTAAAATTAATGCCGGAATAAATTTATCCTATTTCAGGCAAAAATATTGATTCAAAACTTTTCTTAGCCTTTAACCATCTCAGCAGAAATTGAATTAGCCTTTGCTATAATTTCTTCTTCATCAACTCTTGTCAGCTCTCCATCTTCAACCACAATTTCACCATTAACAATTGTATAATCAACTATCTGGGTATCACCTGTATTAATAATTGCAGAAACTGGATCATATAATCCTCCAGCAAAGCCCAGTCTTTTAGAATTGACCATAAACATATCTGCAGCCTTACCGACTTCGAGACTGCCAATCTCCGGCTGGGATAAAACATCACGACCGCCATTGGTTGCTAAAGCAAGCACATCTTCAGCAGTAATGGACTTCATCCCGTGGACCAGCCGGTGCATCAAAAAGGCCGACTTCATTTCTAAAATCATATTAGAGGAATCATTGCTGGCACTACCGTCAACACCAAGACCGACCGGAACTCCTTTCTTGATCATCTCCGGCACCTTTGCTGCTCCCGAAGAGAGCTTCATATTGGAAACCGGACAGTGCGAAACTCCGGTTCCAGTTTCAGCCATTCGACTCAGCTCATCACTGTTTAAATGTACTCCATGAGCATACCAGATATCACTGCCAACCCAGCCCAATTTTTCCATATAGGCTAAGGGTCTGAGCCCTGTCTTTTCTAGAACAAACTGCTCTTCATCTTTAGTTTCTGCCAGATGAGTGTGAGCCTGAACTCCATAGTCCCGGGCCAACTCCACCGACTCGATCATCAATTCTTCAGTCACTGAAAAAGGTGAGCAGGGAGCCAGCGCTACCCGCTGCATGGCAAAAGGTGAGCTGTCATGATATTTTTCAATTACCCTTCTGGAATCTTTTAAAATTTCCTGATCAGTCTGCACTACTGAATCAGGCGGCAGTCCTCCATCTTTTTCACTTAAAGACATACTGCCCCGGGCGCCGTGGAAGCGAATCCCGATTTCTTTAGCAGCTTCAAACTGATTATCAATCAAATTAGCAGGCTGTGATTTTGGAAAAACATAAAAGTGGTCACTGGTAGTTGTACAGCCTGTTTTTAAAAGCTCTCCTGCTGCCAGCAGAGTTGAATAATAAACTGCATCTGGATTAACTCGAGACCAGATTGGATAAAGATATTTAAGCCAGTCAAAAAGTTCTGATTCCTGAGCATCAGGCAGATTGCGGGTCAGAGCCTGATAAAAGTGGTGGTGCAGGTTGACCAGACCTGGAAAGAGAAAATAATCGCGCCCGTTAATTGTTCGGTCCAGTTCTCCTTCAACCTCGATTTCTCTACCCATTCTGGTAATTTTTCCATTTTCAATCAGTAAATCCGCATTTTTGAGCCGCTCTCTATTTTTATTCATTGTAATAATCTCTTTAACATTTTTTATTAAAATTCTGGCCATTTTAGGCACCCCATTCTTCAGCTGCCATCTCAACTGCATCAATTATCTGCTGATAACCGGTACAGCGGCACAAATTTCCTTCCAAAGCTGTTTTTATCTCTTCTTTGCTTGGTTCAGGATTGGTATTCAGTAAGGCCAGAGCTGACATCAGCATTCCCGGAGTACAGAAACCACACTGCACAGCCTGTTTTTCAATAAAGGCCTTCTGCAGTGGATGGAGTCCGCTCTTTGACTCCAAGCCTTCAACGGTAATAATCTCACTACCGTCAACCTGAGCTGTGAGCACCATACAGGAATTAACTGCCTGATCATCAACAATCACCGTACAGGCACCACATTCTCCAACACTGCAGCCTTCTTTGGTTCCAGTCAGCTTCAGCTGTTCTCTAATTGTATCCAGCAGTCTCTCCTGACTGCCTACTTTTAATTTATGTTTTTCACCATTAACTGTTAATTCTACATCTAACTTAGCCATTATATCCCGCCTCCTCAAGTAAATCTTCAACTGCTCTTTCTACAAGTTTACCGAGAGCAGGCCGTTTATAAGGAGTTGACCATCTTTCTCCGGTAATCCCTACCATCTCATCTGCTGCTATATTTCCAGCTTCAATCGGATCAATTTCCGCAAAGCTTTTACCATTCAAATAATCATTGACCTTTCTAAATGGTACAGGAAAAGGTGTTGCTGCTCCAGATGCTACCTGAGCTTTCTTTACTCTGCCATTTTCTACCTCAGCTAAAAGTGTCAGTGAAATTCTCGAAATACTTAAAGCCTTGCGGCGCCCAATCTTCTGATAGCTGCTGTAATATTCACCCTGGGGCATCGCAAAAACTATTTTTTCTAAAACCTCATCCGGCTTAATTATAGTCTGATAGGGCCACTCCACAAAATCTTCAAGTAATACTCTGCGGGCTCCCCCCTTTGACCTCAGGACTACTTCTGCTCCCAGAGCAATCAAGGGTGAAAAGGAATCCGCACAGGCTGCTGCATTGGCCAGGTTACCACCAATAGTTGCCCGGTTTCTAATTTGAGTTGAGCCAATACTGCTGGCTGCTGCCGCAATAAAGGGCAGTTTTTCCTTGATTTCCGGATTACTTACCAATTCAGCGTGGGTAGTTAAGGCTCCAATTTCACCTTTTTTATCTCCAAGCTGAATTCCTTTTAGTTCATCTACAGCTGTAATATCAAGCAGATAATCTATCTTATCAAATTTCTGATCCTGATGGTGAAGGTCAACCATTAAATCAGTTCCACCAGCAAGAAGTTGAACATTTTCTCTTTGATCAAGTATTTCTAATAGTTCATCTAAACTGTGAGCTCTCAGTAATTGATATTCTACCATTATTATTTACCTCCCTTATGCAGAGCACGACCAATTAAAACCCGCTCTAAATTAAGGGGTAAAGAACGAATTCTCTTGCCTGAAGCATGAGCTACTGCATTTGCTATTGCTGCACTACCCAGTTCTAAAGTCGGCTCTCCAATTGATTTAGCCCCAAAAGGACCATCAGGATCAGGATTTTCTACAATCACCGGTTTAATATCAGGCATATCCTTAATGGTTGGAATCATATAGTCATGGAAGTTAGTCCCCTGAATCACTCCATCTCTTAACTCAAGTTCCTCCATAATTCCATAACCTAAGCCCATCATAACTCCACCGTAAATCTGACCTTTTACATTTTCCGGGTTTATGGCTCGTCCAACATCATGAGCTGCCGCCATATTAATCACACTCAGCTCACCGGTTCCGGTATCAACTTCAACCTCAGCTATCTGACAGCCGTAAACATAGGTGAAGTAAGGATTTCCACAGCCTTTTTCTTCATCCCAGGAAATTGGTGGAGATTTATACCAGCCGTAAGCTGACATTAAAATCCCTGTATTCCCCATCTCACCTGTTAAATCAGCAAAGGTTGCCAGTCTGTTTCCCTGACCGTCATACAAAAATCCGTCCTTTAATTCCATCACTTCTGCATCTAATTCATATTTATCCTGAGCAAAAGTCATAATTCTCTGCTTCAACTTTTCAGCTGCATCTTTAACCGCATTACCACCAATTAAAGTAGCCCGAGAAGCAACCGTTGAGCCGCTGTCTGGAGTAAAACTGGTGTCCAGCTCTTTAAATTCTACTTCACTCATTGGAATACCCAGAACCTCAGCTGCCATTTGAGAAAAGATTGTTTTTAAACCCTGTCCATTTTCTGCCAGGCCGCTGTAGACAGCCACACTACCGTCTTTATTAATCTGAATCACAGAAGCTGCTGCATCAATTGCCTCAGCTCCTAAACTACAGCCTCTAAAGGAAATCGAAAGTCCAATTCCTTTCTTCTTATCTCCAGACTGCTCTTTAGAATATTCTTCATATTTATTTTTGTAATCTATGGCCTCCATCGCCTTATCCATAACTTCATTTAAAGAAACAGTATGCCGATCAAGCTTCTGACCGCTTGCAGTCACTGATCCCTGCGAATACATATTTCTTTTCCTCAGTTCTACCGGTTCCAGGCCGAGTTCTCCTGCCAGCTCATCCATTAGCGACTCCTGAGCAAAAATAACCTGAGGGGAACCATAACCGCGCATCGCCCCGGTATAAGGATTATTGGTATAATAACCATAGGTATCAGTTTTAACATTTTCTACTTCGTAGGGCCCTGTCGCCTGGACCACACTGCGCCAGGTTACAAAGGGAGTCTGACAGGCATAGCCCCCACTGTCAGCTACAGCTTCGATCTCCATTGCTGTCAGCTTACCTTCTTTAGTCGCTCCAATTTTATATGTTAAATGATAGGGATGACGCTTATAACTTTCGGTAAAAGATTCTTCCCTGCTGTTGACCATTTTGACCGGCCGACCTGTAGCAATTGCCATCACTGCTGCCCGAGCAGCCATCGCCGAGACAACCTCATCCTTACCGCCAAAGGAGCCGCCGATATGATTTTGAATAACTCTGACATCAGCCAACTCAACTTCCAGCACCGCAGAAACTGCATTTCTGGTTGCATAAGGATTCTGAATCGAGCCATAGACTGAAACCAGGTGATTGTCTTCATTAGGAACCACTACAACTGCCTCCGGCTCCAGATAGGAATGCTCAATAAACTGTGTTGTATATTCTCTCTCTAATACCACATCTGCTTCTGCAAATCCTTTTTCCACATCACCTTTCCGCAGGGGATGATGAATTACCTGATTATCCTCTTTTTCTGGATGTAATTTCAAAGCACCTTCCTTCCGTGCTTCTAAAGGATCAAAAACTCCTTCCAGTTCTTCATAATCAACCTCGATTTTCTCCAGCGCTGCCGCTGCTTCTGCTTCACTTTCTGCAACAACCATCGCCACTCCATCGCCAGCCAGCACTACCTTATCCTCAGCCAGCACCTGCTGATCCTGCACAATAACTCCAAAAAGATTATTGGGAATATCCTTAGCTGTAAATACTCCTTTTACTCCCGGCATTTTTTCAGCCTCAGAAGTTTCAATTTTTAAAATTTTAGCATGAGGATATTCAGTTCTCAAGACTTTAGCATAGAGCATATTGGCAAATTCTAAATCCGCTCCAAATTTTGCCTTTCCTGTAACCTTTTCATAGGCATCAACTCTTTTGACACCCTTGTTGACATGTTTAAAAGCCATTACTGCACCTCCATAATTAAAATTACCCCATTAAACAGAAGGACTTCCGCCATTTTTGCCGGCCAAAATCCCTAATCAAACAGCTCCAGCTCAGACAGCCTTCTACTGCCAGCTCTAAATCTGCAAATCAGGAATAGTCACGGCATTTATCTCAATTTTAGTTGAGAGAAATGTTAAAATGGTGAAAGTCCATGAAATAAAATTTACTTTATTTAATTCTTATTTACTATTATATAACAAAATATTTCAAATTAACAGATTTTTATTACAATTTTTTGCTGATTAACAGATTTTTTTCTCATCTTTCTCCGGCAGCAGCAAATTTAAACCAATTGCAATGATAGCTCCAACAGTTATTCCCGATGATAAAACTGTAGAAATAACTTCTGGCAGCTGGGCCACAACATCAGGTCTAAAGGTTACTCCCAGCCCGAAACTTAAAGCAATTGATAAAATAAAAATCTTTCTATCTGTCAGACCATTTTTAGTCACAATTTTCATTCCTGAGGTAGCAACCATTCCAAAAAGAGCAATTGTTGCTCCACCTAAAACAGGGTTGGGCATTACACTTACTAAAGCTCCAATCTTAGGAACCAGACCCAGAAAGAATAATATCCCGGCAACTGCTATTCCTACTACTTTACTTCCTACTTTTGTAATCTGAATAACTCCAATATTCTGGCTGAAAGTTGAGTTAGGTAGTGAATTAAAGACAGCTGCAATTGCACTTCCAACACCATCAGCCATAATTCCACCACTGAGTCTTTCTATATGCTGTTCATTTGCTACATCCTCACCGGAAACTTCGGCTACAGCAGTTAGATCTCCTATTGATTCCACAGTAGTAATTATATAAGCCATTACCCAGGGTAGAAGGTGACTTAACTGAAATGACATTCCATACTTAAAAGGCTGAGGAATAGTAAACCAGCCAGCATTTGCTACTTCTGTCATATTAACCAGCCCCAGGGGAATAGAAACTATGTATCCCACAATCAAACCAATCGCTACCGCTCCTACTTTAATTAAACCCTTACCAAAACGATTAGCAATAATAATAATAGTTAAGACAAATAGTCCTAAAATTAGATTCTGAGGTGCGCCATAGTTTTCTGCGCCTGCTCCACCACCAAAATCTGTAATACCAACCTCCATCAGACCGAGACCGATTAACATAACCACAGTTCCAGTTACAACCGGTGGAAATATTTTTCTGGTCTGTCTGATAAATCTACTTAAAATCATTTCAACTGGAGAAGTGGCAAGTCCCATTCCTAAAACTAGAGGTAAACCACCCTCACTTGCTGCTGCAATCGCCATCGGCACAAAAGTAAATGAAGTACCATGAACTGCCAGCAGACCTGAGCCCACAGGCCCAATCTTTGTCACCTGAATATAGGTAGTAAC
This sequence comes from Halanaerobium saccharolyticum, assembly GCF_003053565.1. Lineage (GTDB taxonomy): Bacteria > Bacillota > Halanaerobiia > Halanaerobiales > Halanaerobiaceae > Halanaerobium > Halanaerobium saccharolyticum_B. The sequence continues at coordinate 90,037 of NZ_QAXS01000003.1, forward strand.
TCCCGAGACCATCAGTGCCATACTGACAAAAAATCCAGTTTCCGCTGCATTTAATCCTGCTACTCCAGCAATAATCAGAGGAGGAGTAATAATCCCCACAAACATAGCCAGCATATGCTGCAGCCCCAGTAATAAAGTCTCAATCATAGGCGGTTTTTCTTCAAGTCCGTAAAAAGGTTCATCCTCAACATACATTTCCCGTTTCTGCTCACTACTTTTCTGCATAGAACCTCTCCTTTATTATTTTTTCTTAACTATTATATTAAGCCTTAAAAATAATTATCCTGCAAATAAATTAAACAAAACAGTCACTAATGGAAAATTATAGTTGGATACACCTCCTGATTATTCTAAATTTTTAGATAATTAACTTCAAAAAGGTACCGGTTACTTAGAAATTATTTCGAGCCAGCGGCTTTTATATAACTCAAATTACCCGGCACCTGATAATTTTTACTTACCTCCCATAGTTAAGGTCATTACTGCCTTAGCTGTGTGCAGTCTATTTTCTGCCTCAGTAAAGACAATTGAATGCTCACCATCAATTACAGAATCTTCAACTTCATTACCGCGATCAGCAGGGAGAGCGTGCATGTACATTACATCGTCATCTGCCATTGCCATTCTTTCTTCAGTACACTTCCAGTGTTTATTTGATTCTAAAAGATCATCTATTACTGCATCATCCTGATTTGTTACCCAGCTTCCCCAGTTTTTAGGGATAACAATGTCAGCATCACGATAAGCTTCATCCTGATCATGTGTTATTTTAAAGGTACCATTATGTTTTTCAGCATTGGCTCTGGCCTGTTCAATTACCCAGTCCGGCATCTCATAACCCTCAGGATAGGCCAGGGTTACATCCATACCATAGCGGGGGAATAATAAAGCCTGAGTTAAAGGTACAGAAATCGGCTTTTTGTGGCTGGTAGCATAAGCCCAGATTATTGAAACTTTTAGATTTCTAGTTTCTTTTTTCTTTTCTTTTATAGTCATTAAATCTGCAATACCCTGCATTGGATGATAGAGATCACACTGCAGGTTCATTACTGGAACTTTAGCATGATTGGCCAGTGAGCGCAGATACTTATTTCCGATTTCCCAGACACAGTTGCGGCAGGCAATAGCATGTCCATAGCTGCCCAGAATAATTCCGGTATCTTTGGCAACCTCACCGTGAGAAACCTGCATGGTGCTGGTATCTAAAAAGTTAGCATGACCACCCAGCTGAGCCAGACCGGCTTCCATTGAGTTTCTGGTTCTGGTTGACTGCTCAAAAAACATCAAAAAAGCTGTTTTATCTCTTAAGTATGGTGTTGGCTCACCCATTGCAAATTTTCTCTTTAAATCAAATGATACCTCAAGTAGAGTATCAATCTCATCTTTGGTCCATTCCTGCAGTGTTATAAAATCTCTTCCCTTTAATTGAGTTTCCATTAAATAATTCCTCCTTTGATTTTTTAGGTACCGGGCACTTGGATATTATTTCCTTTTGCTATCATTAGTTTTATTGTGAAAATAATATCCAAGTACCCGGTACCATTAAAGCTTTAAGCTAAAAGATTTTCGGTTTCTTCTGGCATCTGATCGGCATATTTTTCTACAAATAATTTTGGAATCGCAGCATAAATTGCAGCGGCTTTAACTAATTCTGATTTCCAGGTCTTTTCGTTTGGTGCATGTGCCTGATCTTCATGGCCGGGGCCAAATCCAATACAGGGAATTCCATGCCGCCCCATAATTGAAACTCCATTGGTTGAAAAAGTCCACTTATCAACCAGCGGCTCTTCCTTAAATAGTTCCTTATAAGCTTCAACTGTAGTCTGACAGACGGGGTGATCTTCTTCGATCAGCCAGGTTGGAAAATAAGCATCAATTGGATATTTAAGACCTGTATAAGAAGGTCTTTCATATTTATACATTTCAACTTCTGCATCTGCCTCATTGACTGCAGGTAGGTTTTTAACCTGCTGCACAGCAAACTGCCAGCTCTCACCAGCGGTCAGGCGGCGGTCAATTGAAATACTGCAGCCGTCTGCTACCGCACAGCGGGAAGGTGAGCTGTAAAAAATTTCGGAAACAGTTAGACTTCCCTTACCTAAAAAGTCATGGGGAGTTAAATTTGGATGCAGAGCTTTAAGTTCATTGATAATTGGAGCCATCTTATAAATTGCATTATCTCCTCTTTCAGGAGCTGAACCGTGACAGCTGACACCGTGGGTGCTGACTTTCATTTCCATTCTGCCCCGGTGACCGCGGTAAATATTACATGATGAAGGCTCAGTAATTACTACAAACTCAGGTTTGATATCATCTTCTTCTAAAATGTAATGCCAGCAGAGGCCATCACAGTCTTCTTCCTGAACTGTTCCAGTGATTACTAAGGTATAATCATCTTCCAGGCCCAGATCCTTAATAATCTTACCGGCATAAACCATTGAAGCCATGCCGCCTTCCTGGTCACTGGCTCCCCGGCCGACAATTATTTCATCATCTTCATAACCTTCAAAAGGATCATAATCCCAGAGAGATTCATCTCCCACACCAACAGTATCAATATGAGCATCCATAGCAATTACATGGCTGCCGCTACCTATGTAGCCCAAAATATTGCCCATCTCATCAATCTCAATCTTATCAAAGCCTACTTTTTCCATTTCTTCTTTTATTCTCAGTACTACCTCTTTTTCTTCACAGCTTTCACTCGGTATTCTGATCATATCTCTTAAAAATGCACTAATTTCTGAACGATAACTTTCTGCTTTTTCCATTATTTGATCAAATTCTATCACTTAGCTGGCACCTCCATTAATTTAATATTTATTCCCAAACAAGTACTGTTAAAATACTTACCCAAATGCCTTCACTTTTAAAGGAATTATAGTTTAAAAATTAGGTGGTGTAATTGCTGAGATAAAGTGCAGATCTTCTTCACCAATACTCCTAATCTTATGGGGCAGACTAGCTTTATAATAAATACTGTCCCCTTTTTCTAATTCATATTCCTGATCCCCAATTTTAATATACATTTTCCCCTGCATAACAATAGTACATTCTTCGCCCAGGTGATTTAAGGGTTCATCAGTTGTTTCTGCTCCTGGCTCTAAAGTTGCTTCTATGACCTCCATATCTCGATTTAAATCTGGAGAAAGAAGCTCAAAGGTTAGATGAGAACCGGGGAAATTCAGGATTCGACGCTCATCTTTACGGACTACCGCATTATGACTTTCTTCTTCAATTAGAAAATAGAAAATTGGAACCTCAAGCGCCCTGGCTATTTCTCTTAGTGCAGTAATTGATGGTTCCGCCAGACCTCTTTCCACCTGGCTTAAATAACTTGATGTTTTTTGGATTTCCTCTGCCACGTCATTTAAACTCATCCCTCTTGCCTGGCGTTTCTTTCGAATTCGCTGGCCCAACCTGATATTATCACTCATCACTGGTCACACCCTGTTCAGCAAAGATCTTAGTTAGTTTCTCCAGGTCCGGTTCAACTTCGATTGGGTCACCAGCTGCCCGGCGGGCATTTTTAACATCTTTAAGACCATTACCGGTAATTACAACAGCTGCGCTCTCATCTTTCTTTACAATCCCCTCTGCTGCAGCTTTTTTAAGCCCAGCCATTCCAGCAACTCCTGCCGGTTCACCAAAGATCCCGGTTTTTTTACCGAGATTTCTCATCATAGCTAAAATCTGATCATCGCTGACATTAATCATTTGCCCTTCAGAATCCCTAACAGCTCTAACTGCCTTCAGCCAGTTGCGTGGTTTACCTACAGCAATACTGTCGGCGATTGTGTTTTCAGCTGTGACTTCCAGATCCTTACCAGTTCTGAAGGCTTCTGTGATTGGAGCACAGCCTGCTGCCTGAACACCCAGCAGTTTTGGAATCCGATCAATAAAACCAATCTGTTTTAGGTCATATAAACCTTTATAGGCTCCTGCTATTGTACAGCCATCACCAACAGAAAAGACAAGCCAGTCAGGCATCTCCCATTCCAGCTGTTCCGCCAGCTCTAAAGAAACTGTCTTTTTACCTTCAACCAGATAGGAATTAATGGCAGCATTGCGGTTATACCAGCCCCATTTTTTAATTGCCTCTGCCGACAGATAAAATGCTTCCTCATAAGAACCTTTGACCGAAACAACATCAGCTCCGTAAATTAAAAGCTGGGCCAGTTTACCGGCTGGAGCCCGATCGGGCACAAAAATAACTGCGTTCATTCTGCCTCCCATAGAAGCAATATTACCTGCCAGTGAAGAAGCTGCATTACCTGTTGAAGAACAAGCAACCGTTTTTGCTCCTGCTTCCTGAGCTTTAACTACAGCCATCGCTGAAGCTCTATCTTTTAAAGAAGCTGTTGGATTTAAGCCATCATCCTTAATAATAAGCTCTTTAATCCCAAATTCTTCTGCCAGGACCGGTGAATTATAAACCGGGGTATTCCCAACAGCAAGTTTAGGCTTTTCAGTCTCCGGCTTAATCGGCAGCAGAGGTTCAAAGCGCCAGATACGCTGATCAGGATTTGCCTTTAAATCAGCTTTTGACCATTCACTCTTAATTTTTTGGTAATCAAAATCAACATCTAAGATCCCATCCTCACAGTCATCACAGAGATAACGCTCAGGATCGGCTTCATATTCTCTACCACACTTAATACAGTGCAGCCCTGTTACATATTTCATCTGCTTCACCTCAATTACTAATTCTATTCTCGTCTATTTAATTCTGCCCGCTTAGATTGAAATAAGCAGCGAGAGAATCCGAATTTATTTTCTATTTATATAATTCTACAGCTCTGCTAATAAACCTGTCTTGTGATTAAATTCTTCTATCAATTTATCTATTTCTTCTGCCTGAGAATGGATTCCGCCCCAGTAATTTTCATAGTCATACCACTGAGCATTTAATTCTTCCGAATCTCTGCCCTGCTGCTCAATCCAGGTATAATATTTAAGGTTGTGGACACGGCGGCGTTCTTCCAGCCCCATCTCCAGAGTATACTCGGTATCAATACCGCGTAAATAACGGTGATAATCTTTAATCGCGTCTTCTCTGGTGTATTCTCCTCTTTCTTCTCTCATTTCTTCCAGGCGAGAAGTATATAATTCTAAAGAATCAGTTAAAACAGTCATCAGCATCTGATTTTGATCCAGCTCATAATATTTAGCCATCTTAATAGTTCCAACCAGGTTGGCAATTCCTGAAATTCCTAATAGTTCAAGCTTTTCTACAAAATCTTTTGCTATTCCCTGCTCAACTAAATACTCTCTTCCTGCTTCTTCGTTAAATAAGCGCAGCAGTGACATTGTTCGCTCATCATCTATGGCAACTGCCATATCAGTATTTTTTACATTATGAATCCAGGGAATATGCTTGTCGCCAATACCCTCAATTCTGTGGGCACCAAAACCATTACTTAAAATTGTTGGACACTGCAGTGCTTCCCCGACAGCAATTTTGCTCTGTGGGAACTGATCTTTAAGATGGTCGCCAGCTCCTAAAGTTCCAGCTGAACCTGAAGTAGCAAAGAAGCCAAAGTAATTATCGTCTTCTCTCATCTCACTTCTGATTACTTCTTCCATCGCAGAACCGGTAACCTCATAGTGCCAGAGGTGGTTGCCAAATTCTTCAAACTGATTAAAAACTGTGATATTATCTCTGGTTTCCCTGAGCTCCCAGACCTTATCAAAAATTTCTTTAACATTACTTTCAGTACCTGGAGTAGGAATAACCTCACCTGCAACTTTCTGCAGCCATTCAAAACGCTCCTTACTCATTCCCTCCGGTAAAATGGCAATAGAATCACAGGCTAGAAGTTGGGAGTTATACGCTCCACCACGGCAGTAATTACCGGTTGAAGGCCAGACTGCATGGCTGGATGTTGGATCAAACTGACCGGTTACCAGCTGAGGGGCCAGACAGCCATAAGTAGCTCCTACCTTGTGGGCTCCCGTTGGGAACCATTTACCAACAATTGCAAAAATCCTGGCGTCAACACCTGTTAATTCTGAAGGAAACTCAATATAATTTACCCCGTCATAGAGTCCCCCATCTTTTTTCGGCTCATTTTTCCAGCTGATGCGGAATAAATTATAACTATTCACATCCCAGAGGCCAATATCTTTTAGCTTTTCTTTGATCTTATCCGGAATTAATTCTGGATTTTTCATCTGCTTAAAAGTTGGCAGAATTATGTTCTTTTCTCTGGCTCTTTCAACCGCTTTTTCTAATTGTTTTTCATCGACTTCTAAATTAATCATCATTATCCTCCCTCTTTAAATTAAGAGTATTTAGAAAATTATTTGTTTAAAAAAATTAAATCTCACTTTATATATTCAATGAGATTTAAATTAATCCTGCAATAATTTGTAGATAAAATAAAAAAAATACCCGGATATCCGGGTATTCAATAATTTCAATCATTTTTCTGTAATATATTTACTTAAAATTATTAATTCTTCTTCATTTAACATATATTAACATAATCTAATCTGTAGACTCAATTTCATAACTTGAAGTGATTTCTGCATTTAAAGAGTTGCTGGCCGAGCAGTATTTTTTTTCCGAAAGATTAATTGCTCTTTCCACCCTGCGTTCATCTAATTTTTTCCCTTTAAACTTATATTTAATATGAATTTTAGTAAATCGCCTCGGAGGTTCTTCTGCCCTTTCAGCATCAACCTCCATTGCAAAGTCTTCTAATTCAGTTTTCATCTTTTTAAGTATCAAAACAACATCAATTCCAGTACAGCCAGCCAGTCCACTGAGCAGTAATTCCATTGGGCGAGGCCCCTTATTATGCCCTCCACTTTCTGCTGCTGCATCAACTGTTAATTCATGACCTGATGGCAGTTGATTTTTAAATTCCATTTCTCCCTGCCAGTCTACATTAATTTTCATAATCGAATTAATCCTCCTTTTTGTGCACTCAACTTCTCCTTAGAGCAATTTACTCAATTAAATTTATAATCTCTTGATTATTAAAACAAGCACTAATAGATTCAGGATTTTAAGCCTCCTGATCCTCATCACATTCCGGGCACTTCTCTTTAGACATATTTTTCCCGTGCTGATGAGTTCTACCTCTTCTCATTTTTTTGCCGCATTCCGGACAGTGGCCCGGTCTCACCAGACGATAATCTCCCCCAGCAAATTTAATTGCCTTACCACAGGTTAAAGCCTCAGCAGCCTTTTTTCTGGCTGAAGTTAATACCCGCTGAAAAGTTGGGCGAGAAACATTCATCAGTTCTGCTGCTTCTGCCTGAGTTAAACCTTTAACATCTTTTAGGCGCAGGGCTTCCACTTCTTCCATAGTCATCTCTACTATTTCCAGCTGATGTCCGGGGACTCCCGCTGGTTTAAAAAATTTTATTTCAGGTAATTTTTCAATTATCCGATCTTTGGTTGGACGGGCCATACTTTTTCACTCCTGTTACATTTATTTAAAGTTTAGTAAAATACTCTATTATATTTATTATAACAGATTGGTGAACAAAGAACAAAAGTTATATCTTCTTTTCTGCAACCATTCCCAGTATTGCTACTGCATCTTTAGGACCGGAATAAGGAGGAGCATAGGCAAGATCAACCTGAAACAGTTCTCCTGCAGTCATTCTATTGTAAATTGCTGTAGCCAGCACATCAATTCTTTTATCAGAACCTTCACCGCCGATTACCTCTGCTCCAACAATAACTCCATTTTCTCTATCAAAAATTCCTCGCAGATGAATTGGAGCAGTACCCGGATAATAGCTTGCATGATTATGAGCTTTAATTTTGACAGCCACAGCATCGATTTCTTCTTTTTCTGCCTCCTCCAGATCCAAACCAGTTTTTGCCACTGTCAGGTCGAATATTTTTGTAATTCCTGTTTTTAAAATACCATAATGTTTATAATCTCCACCGGCTGCATTTTCGCCAGCTGTTCTTCCCTGCTTATTTGCAGTAGAACCAAGAGGAACCCAGACATCTTTATTGGTCAGCAGATCAGTTGATTCCGCACAGTCACCTGCAGCATAAATATCTTTAAGATTTGTTTCTAATCTCTCATTAACTTTAATAGCTCCTGTTTTACCGATTTCAACTCCAGCTTTTTCTGCCAGCTCTGAATTGGCCTTAACTCCAATCGAAAGTAAGACAAGATCAGTTTCAATTTTTTTGCCAGAAGCAGTTACAACTTTCTCTACCCTGTCTTCACCCTCAAAATGATCCACTCCATCATCTAAAATCAGTTCAACTTCCTTTTCCTTTAAATGTTCTGCTACAATCTCGGCCATTTCTTTACTATAAGGAGGCAGCACCTGATCTTCCAGTTCAACAATTGTAACATCCATCCCCAGCTCCCTAAAAGATTCTGCCATCTCAAGACCAATCAGGCCGGCACCAATAATTACAACCTTTTGAGTTTCTTTTCGACTTAAAGCCACTTTTATCTGGTCGGCACTCTCAACAGAGCGAAGAGTAAAAATATTTTCCAGATCCAGACCTTCAAATGGGGGTTTAATTGGAGAAGCACCGGTAGCAATAATTAATTTATCATATTTATACTCACCCGTTTCTCCTGTGTTTAAATTCTTATATTTTAATTTTTTGCCATCTGTTTCAATTTGAGTAACCTCGTGTTGGAGCCTAACTTCGACATTATATTTTTCCTTAAAATCTTCCACTGTATTCATTACTATTTCAGAACGGGAAGGTGTTACGCCAGAGATATAATAGGGAAGTCCACAGCCAGCATAAGAAATATCCGTTCCCTTTTCAAAAACTACAATTTCTGCTTCTTTATCTGTTCTCCTTGCTTTAGCTGCAGCACTTGTACCTGCTGCAACAGCACCAATAACAGCTATTTTCATCTTAAATTCCTCCTGTTAAAAATTTATTATAATTCAGTAAAGCATTTACTTAATTTAATCAATGTCTTCAGCCAGAAAAATACTTAACTGTCTGGAATAAATGTTTTTCAAATTTCACAGGCATTTTTCTCAACAACCTTAAATAGTGTATTATTAACTGTATTTTCTGAAGGTCTTGAAATAGCAGCCAGGTTTTCAAATGTTTTACTTAAAGAACAGTTAATAAATCCTGAAGGAAGATGACAGTTCAGATCCTGCATAATCAAATCAAAATGCCTCAATGCAAGTTCAGCTGCTGTAAGCGACTTTAAAGCACAGCTCCCCTTGGCTCCATCACAGTAAACTCCACTTGTATCACTGATTAAATTATTGATCGCCTCTTCTATTTTATCTTCTTTACCGGCCAGATAAAGTAAAGCTGCCAACACTCCCGGTGCTGCAGCATAAAAAAGCCCACAGAGTGCAGAAAGACGCCCCAGGTAAATTTTGGCATAATGACCAACCAGATGAGCAATCATTGTTGCCTTAAAAATTTCTTTATCTGAGATATTAAAATAATGTCGGGCACTGTGATAGGTAACCAGCGAAATAAAAATGCCCTGGTTACCACTACCTGAAGATGCCAGGGCTGGAGAAGCTGCTCCGGCCATTCTGGCTCCTGTACCATCAGCAGCTTTAGCTGCAATTTCATTTAGCTCATTAAAATCAGTTCGTTTTCTATATTTAACCCCAACTTCCGAACCAACTCCCTCTCTACCAGCTCGGGCGATTACCGAGTTTAGTTTCAAGCCATCTTTTAATAACTGAAGCTGCCTATCTGAAAATTCTTTTTCTACTAGCTCAATTAACTGATAAATATTCATCGTCTTTAATTGAGCATTAAGATTTTTTAACTGCTGGTCAGCAGAAATTTTACTCTGATTTTGATAAACTATTTTACCATCAACTGTAATCTTTTTTAAATCATCATGACTGCCTTTAATCAGAGAGCAAACCTGATTATCAGCTTCAATAATTGCTTCCACATAAACGGGCATCTTTTCTTCCAGAACCTCAAATTCTACTCGCTCAATAATCCCCAGGGCCTGATCCAGTTTATCTTCTAGATCAGCTAATATTGTCAGTTTTCTTGCTAAGGGTTTATCGGCAAAATAACCTAAAGCGGCTGCTGTTTTATTTCCATAATACTTATTAATCCCCGGCAGGCCGGTTGACATACCATTTTTATAAACAAAACCATCAATCTTAATCTTGATTTTCTTTAGCTCACCCCGACTGTGTTCGGCTGCAGCAGCCACTGCAAAAGCCACCGCTCCCGGTTCAGTACATCCCTGAGCTAGAACAAGCTCTTTTTCTGCAAAAAGGTCCAGCAGTTCTGACATTTGATCACCTCAGCTTAATATTTTCTTTAAAACTAACCAGTAATAATAATCTCTTTAAATTTATAAACAGAGCATTTCCTTTATAAAGAATAATTCCTACTCTTAACTATACTATTCTAGATTTAACTGCTACTTCCTTGTCATAAAATTAATTATTATGAACAAATGTCAAAAAGATTAATTGTTTCAAGGAAAAACAGGCCCAAAACACTGACAGAACAGTAAGGAATAGAGAGAAAATTTTAAATTATATTTCTTCAGCAAAATTCTTGACGCCAGTTAGTTCTTATGCTATTATATTTATTGCAGTCAACAAAATTATATAAAAATTTGCCCTCATCGTCTAGGGGTCCAGGACACCAGGTTTTCATCCTGGCGGCAGGGGTTCGAATCCCCTTGAGGGTACCATTTTGAATCTAAGACAGCCAATTGGCTGTCTTTTTTGTTTATGCTCGTTTATGTTTGTTTATGTACACGCACCGTGAACCTGTCAGTTTTTGTCGATTAGCTGACAGTAGAAAAATTCTATGTTATAATTTATAATAAATATTCTCAATTTTAAATATATTTAATTAAAATCTGGAGGGATAGAATGAAAATATCAGCCGACAAGCATATCTATTCAATGTCTGCCCACAATAAGGAGGCTGCCAGCTGTCAGCCAGGTGAAACAGTAATTTTTGAGACACAGGACTGTTTTAGTAATCAGATTCAAAGTGAGGAAGTACTTTTTGAGTCGACAGACTGGGAGACAATTAATCCAGCAACTGGACCTCTAAAAATTGAAGGTGCTGAACCTGGAGACACACTGAAAATAGAAATCAAAAAAATCAAAGTAAAGGATCAGGGAGTTATGATTACCTCTCCGGAAATGGGATTTCTGGAAGAATTTATTACTGATTCGGAGACTAAAATTATTCCTATCGAAAATAATAAGGCTATTTTTAACGAAAAAATTAATATTGATCTCGATCCAATGATTGGAGTAATTGGTACTTCACCTGGCAAAGACGAGAAAGCTGTTCCCTGTGGTACACCAGCCTCCCATGGAGGAAATATGGACACCAAAGTAATTAAGGAAAATGCAATTCTTTATCTTCCGGTTAGAGTTCCTGGAGCAATGCTGGCAATAGGAGATCTGCATGCAGCCATGGGTGATGGCGAAGTTGTTGTAACAGGTATTGAAATTGCTGGTGAAGTTACTGTCAAAGTTGATCTAATAAAAAATAAGGAATTAAGTGATCCAATAGTTGAAACTGAACCAGCTTTTTATACTATTGCTTCGGGTACAGATCTGGATGCCGCTGCCAAAAAAGCGAGCAACAATATGTTTCAATTTTTGAACGAAAGACTTCCACTGAGTAATAATGAGCTTGCAATGCTGATGAGTATTATTTGTGATCTCCAGATTAGTCAGGTTGTTGATCCTCAAAAAACTGCCCGCATGAGAGTAGAAAAAAGGGTGTTAGAAAAATATGGTTTAAAGTATTAATTACAATTTTTATAATTTAAACAATGGCTGGCTTTTTTAGGTCAGCCTTTATTATTGCCGAAAAGCTAGCAAGCTCAAATTTCAGCTATTTGTCATTATTTTTTAGTTCTGATATAATTCAGATAGCATTTAATTTTAAGGGGTTTTAATCATGTACATAATCTATAATTTATTACTTGTTTTAATTTTCATAATCTATTCTCCTATCTTAATCTATAAAGAGCTTACTAATACAAACAAAAAAAATACCAAAGAACTTTTTGGCTTTTATGCAAATAAAATAAAAAGTCTAGCCACCAATAATAAAGTCATCTGGATTCACGCAGTTTCTGTCGGGGAAACTGTGGCCGCCAGTCCTGTTGTAAAAGAACTAAAAAAAGAACTACCCGAATACAAATTAATTTTTTCTACTACCACTTATACCGGCCAGAATATGGCCCACAAAATCATTGAGGATGCTGATGCTATAGTCTATTTTCCCTTTGATCTACCGTTTGCTGTTAATAAGGCTTTAAATATAATTAATCCTGATCTGATTATGATTATTGAAACTGAACTCTGGCCAAACTTTATCAAGATTGCAAACAAGCGAGGGCATAAAATAATCTATGCCAATGGTAGAATAAGTGATAGTAGTTACAAAAAATATAATTATTTAGGCTCAATTATGCCGGATATGCTTAATAATATTGACTGTCTGGCCATGCAGTCTGAACAGGATAAAAATAGAGTTATAGAACTTGGAGCTAATGAAAAAAAAGTTTTTAACCTGGGAAATACAAAATTTGATCAGAATTATTCTCTAATTTCTGAAAACAAAAAAGAAAAATATCGAAAATTGTTTAAAATAAATAAAGATAATTTAGTTTTTGTTGCTGGTAGTACTCATCCTGATGAAGAAAAACATTTAATCCAGATTTATCAGGAGCTAAAAAAGGAATTTCCTAATTTATATTTTATTGTTGCTCCCCGTGATATTGAAAGAGCAGCTGAAATCAATGAAATTTTTAAAACAAATAATATTGATGCTGTAAAAAAAACAGAGCTTAAGAATAACAATTCTAAAAAAATTGAAGCTCTTATTTTAAATACTATCGGGGAACTGGCACAAATATACAGTATTGCTGATCTAGTTTTTGTAGGAGGCAGTATGATGGGAAAAGGGGGGCATAATGTACTGGAGCCTGCCGCCCAGGGAAAACTGGTGTTTTTCGGTCCGGATATGTCTAATTTTAAAGACAGCAGAGATCTTTTAATTAAAAATGATGCCGGAATACAGGTAAATACCTGGCAGAGTTTAAAAAAAGAACTTAACTATTATTTAAATAATAAAAACAATTTAAAGAACAGGGGAGAAAAAGCCAGAAAAGTAATTCTAAATAATAGAGGTGCTTCTAAAAGAATTCTTAACCATACTTTAAAAATAATCAAACAGAAAAGCTGTCAGCATCAAGACTGACAGCTTATAAGTTATATATTAGCTATTTTCAAAAATAACTTTTTTCTACATTATTCGCTTTCATAGTCGTCATCCTGATTACTGCCGCTGTCATCATCTTCTCCATGTTCTTCTGATTCATTATCCTGATTATCATAGTCTTCTGTCTCATTACCTTCATTATGATGTTCTCCGCTTTCATTCTGATAATTATTTTTCTCATCTTCAAAAGATTTTAATATTTTACCAGTATCTGCATCAATACTTACCTCATGATTTCCATTTGAATCAGTAAATTCTACTTCAAAAAATGTTTTACCATTTTCCAATTCTTTGTCAACTGATTTAACCTGGGCATTAGTATATTTCTCTTTTACAACCTTAATAGCCTTTTCCATATTAAAAATATTAGATTTCTGATCAGCTGCCTGAACCCTATTTTCGGATAAAGTAAATATACCTCCCACAAAACCAAAAACAAATACAGCTAACATTGATGTTGCTATTATTTTCTTCAACATATTTTTCATCCTTTCCTTTTTTTAATTTCTTTTTTACTACAATTTCATTTTATACTTTAAAAATTAAACAAATGTTAATTATAGATTAAAGTATTTTAATATTCATATTGATTTTTAGTCAGCGACTTCTGCAGCACCTGCATCCTTTTCTATCTTAAAATTAAGAGTTTTATAGCCTTTCACATGCAGATAAACATCAAAAATCAAACCATTAGTTGAACTTCCATATAATCCATTCATATTTGCAGAATAATGATCTTTAGCAATTTTATTGTCAAAATGAAGAGTTAATTCACTTTCTGCAGCAATTTCTGAATTAAGTTTCTGATAATACGATTCTTCGGCACCTGTTTTTTTATCAGTTATTGTATAATAGAGTTCTATATTGCTCAAAGATTTTTTCCCTTTATTTAATAATGTTATTTGCAGATGGTCAGGAAGATCCGAATGATTAGTATCAAAATTATCTTCTACCCTTGCATCCTTTACCCTTATTTGTAAATCTCGGCTGCCGCTTTCTTTAATAGGATTACTCAATTGAACAGGATTATTATCATCTTTATCATTCATTCCATCACCATCACTATCAGCAGCATAAGGATTAGTTCCATATACTTTTTCTACATCATTGGGAATTCCATCTTTATCACTATCCAAATTATTTCCAGCCGCATATATTTTACTAGCACCTCCAGAAAAAACTATTAATGCTGCTAATAATAGCAAAGTCAATGTGAGCCAATTACTCTTTTTTACTTTCATCATAATCTTTTACCTCCATAGTTATTATTTTTAACTTTTTAATATATTATCTATTTAAAGATTTTCTCTGCGCAAAAAAACCAGATAAGACAGCATACTTAAAATTATATTAGGCACTAATAAACCTGCCAGATTTAGCCACTTTAGATTAGCTATTTCCCAGGCAGTATTATTTTTAAAACCAGGTTTAACTCCTAAGAGAGCAAAACTAATTCTTTCAAAATGTTTGGTTGGAGAAAGTTCTTCTATTCCATTTCTAAGTGTTTCATAGAATTTAAATTTATTGACTATCTGTTTCTCCTGAGCTCTGTTGAGTCCCATACTTGCGAAAAATCCACCAGGAAGTTGGTTATCCATATCCATGGTATCGCCAATTTGAGGGAATATAAAAGCAAATACAAGCCAGATAATTATTACTGTAAGCAGGGCATAGTTTTTATATGGTAGAAGCAGAGTTACAAACAAAGAAATTATAAAAAACAAGGCCATATATAAAAATGAAGCGGCAAAGAAAAAGATTAATCTTATTAAATCCGCCTGACTAAGACTAACTCCCCCCAAAGCAGTAAGAAAAATAATTGTTACAGCTGCAATAGCAAAGTTAATTAAAGCTAAGAGCAGCAGATTCCCACCCAACTTTCCATTAATAAGCTGGTCCCTATAAATTGATCTGGATAGTATCAGTTTAAATGTACCATTTTTCCTCTCTTTGCTTACTGCATAATTACCGAGGACTATTGCTAATAAAGCACCAATCATAGCAACATAATTTACAAAGCTCTTTGATACTGAGAGAGGATTAAGGCTGGGCATTGGTGGTAAATTAGTTTTACCCATTGACTTTAAAAACTCAATAGACCTATTGTACTGTGCTATCTGGGAGTGGACCTGTAAGGTCCCCAAAACTATTGATACTATAGTTAAAATAAGCAGCAAAATAAGTATGGAAAGAAAAAATTTATTATTTAAAGAATCTTTAATCTCCTTTCTAGCAATCACTATCATTTCACTCATTAAGTTCACCTCCATTTAAAATATTTATCTTCTTCCAAATCTGCGAAAATAATATATTGTTCCCATTATCATAATAATCAGCAGAATCAGGATTACCAAAAAGTAATTTGGATTCTTTTTAACAGTAATTGAGCCAATTAAAATTTTTGTCTGAGAATGCTGATTATAGGCAATTACTGAAATCTCTTTGTTAGCAGCTGCCTGTGATGAAGGAACAAATATATCCACATTAAATGATCCTTTTTCTCCAGCTTTAAGATCCATTTGTTTGGGTTTAATATTTTCTATTAACCACTTTTTCGGCAGCTCAAATTTAAGTTTAATATTTTTTAGAGTCTCTGTTCCTATGTTTCCAACTGTAACTGAAAAACTTTGATTTTCACCACTGATCAAATTCAAATCTCGAGGATAATCTGCGATTGTGAGCTGATAATCTTTATTAATTTTAATGTTAAGTGGTAGAGATTTAGTAATATTACCCTCTTTTTTCAAGACTGCCCGGAATGAAAGATGATCAGCTTTTGAGTTTTCTGGTATTTTTAATTTCAAGTCTATTTTTTTACTATTCCCTGCAGTTAAACTAAAATTGGTTTCTGAAAATGACTTATAATCCAGACTGCTGATATATTCTTTTTGAAGATTTAATATCTGAAAAGAATAATTATGTTCTCTCTGGTCATTATTTTTAATTAGAAAAGTATAATCAACCTGCTGCCCCCCCGCTGCCTCTTTGCTGAGATAAATAGGACTGGTAGCAAAAGTCTGAGCTGCTGCTCCTGAACTAAATCCTGCTGCTAAGACTATCCAAATTATTAATACAGTTAATATTCTTTTCATTTAATTACCTTCTTTTAAAAAACTATTGTATGAACCAAAAAGCATAAAAAGCCCAGGAACTAGAAGATATATAATAGATCGCAGATTAAGCTTCAATAATGTAAAAAGAGAAAGTTGAGCATGTTCTGGAACTACCTGCAGAAGGTCACGACCTATATTTTTAAATTGTACTGTAGGAGAAAATATCTCTATTGTCTTAGAGATCAGTGTATCCTGCGGCATTTGATTCATGGTTTGACTTATATTATTCAGTACATAAACATAATTTTTTTGGCTTTCAGCCAGCTGTGGAATAACATAACTTACTCCCATCCAAATAATTAGCATTAATAAAAAAGCAAAAGTACTGTTTTGACTCTTGAGAGAAACAAATAATGAGGCAAGATAAAAACTTATCATATAATAAAAAGCAAAAACAAAAAAAACAGTTAAACGACTAAATTCAGCAAAATTAATATTCATTCCAGATACCACTGTAAAAAGGAAACAATTAAAAACTAAAGTTATTATTAATAAACCTGCAATTACGAACGCTCCTCCAAAAAGTTTACCATTTATCAGCTGATCTCTGTAAATTGGTCTTGAAAGTAAAAGCTTAATTGTCCCCTCCTCTCTTTCTTCACTAAAAGAATTGAACCCAAGAAATATAGCAACAATTGAGCCTATTACCGCAACATAATTTATAATATTTTTCAAAATTGATAAGGGGAATATCTTCGGCTCTGCTGGAATAGAAGTAGCTCCCTGTGATTTCAATAAGTTAACAATATCCTGATATGCTGTGATTTCAGCATTTTTGGTTGCTGACCCTATATACACTGATAGAATAGAAAGCAGAAGGAAAAGTAAAGCAACTGCAAGAAAAGCCTTATCTTTAAATGCAGTTTTTATTTCTTTAGATGCTATAGACAGTATTTTCCCCATTATTTTGATCCCCCTCAATCCGGAAATATATATCCTCAAGAGATTTTTCACTACCAAATTTTTTCTTAATATTTATTAAAGAATCTGTCATCAGCAATTGCCCGTGACTTATTATTCCAATACTACTGCAGATTTTTTTCACTTCTGATAAAAGATGGGTATTTAGAAATATAGTCGTATTCCACTTATTATTTATATATAAGAGCAGATCACGGATGCTTTTGGTCCCCTGTGGATCCAAACCTGATGTTGGTTCATCTAAGAATAATATCCTGGGTTTATGCAGTAAGGCCTGAGCTATACCGATACGCTGTCTCATTCCTTTAGAAAATTCCCTGACTTTTGTATCTTTCCAGGAGTTCATCTCTAAATCCTTAAGAACCTCATTTATCCTTTTCTCAACATTTTCAACCCCAGATAAACTACCAAAAAAATAGAGATTTTCAAAAGCTGTTAAGTTGCTGTATAAGTTAACATTTTCTGGTAAATAACCAAGCATGCTTCTTACTTTAAGATTATCTTTTACAACATCATAACCAGCAATCTCAGCACTTCCACTGCTTGGTCTGATTAATGAGACCAGCATAGAAATTGTTGTTGTTTTCCCTGCTCCATTATGTCCCAGGAAGCCAAATATTTCACCCTCTCCTACTTTAAAACTTAAATTATCAACAGCTGTAAAACCATCGTAATTTTTAGTTAAACTATTTATTACCAACATTTTTATCACCACTTTTTAAGATTATTATTATCTCTTGCTCTGATTTAAATTTTACAACTTAGATATTAGAGATTTATTAATTAAAAATGAGATTTTTTTAATCTTTAAAGTAACAGAGATAAAAAAAGGCACCGCCCAGCTGGAGTTATCTCAGCTGAACAATGCCTTTAATAATTATCAAAAATTATTTATTTTTTAATAAAACTTTGAGTTAATTAAATATTTTAACTGAACTCTATTTATTCAACTACCAATATATATGCTTTGCCATCCGTGAAAAAAGGATCTCCTACAAAATTACTTCCCAGTTTAGGCGCGACAAATTGATATTTTTCTGCAGATTTGATCAGAGAAGTAGTCTCTAAATCATCAAAAAGATATTCCCTCTCACTATCAATATCAGGATCAATCTTATGAGTTATACCCCACTTAATTCCACTATCAAAACTTGCCGTACCTACATATATTTTCTCTCCATCATTGGTTATAAAATTAGTCTCCCAGAATCGAGCATGATGACGAACTCTAATATTATCACTAGAATCTGGTTTTTCAAAAGCAAGATCATTAACCTTTGAATTCCAGAAATCAGGTGTAACCGGTGCACTGGGATATGGTTTTTTTAATAAAGCCGCTTTTGCAGCTTTATATAAAGTATATATGTTGATTTCATCGGCTGTATTCCAGCCAGCACTTTGAAAAGTTCTGATTAATTGTTTTTCATTATTAGCCACGATAATAAAACTTATCGGTTCTCCTTTTTCTCCTAAAAGCGACTCTGTATATTTAAGCCTACTGCCTTCAAAAACATTGAGAGCTTTACTAACAATTAGTGGCTTCTGTGGGGGAGTTGTTCTATATGGAATTTGATATTCTAAGGAAAAAAATGTATATGAGCCAACTGCTAAAATTATTATTATAACTGAAATTATTTGTTTTACCAGTCCGGACAATTCTACATCTTTAAATTTATGGAAAATATTTTTTTGATTAAGAGTTAAATATTCTGAAACACTTATTGCTATAATCAACCACAGAGCTCCAACTAAATATCCAGCCCAGACATCACTTAAAAAGTGTACACCCAGATAAAGTCTACTGAAACCAATAGCTATAATTAATATCAAACCTGTAAAAAATATATTTATCTTATTTTTCCAGCTAGAAATTTCCTTCACTAAAAAATAAGTTAAAAAACCATAAAACGCAACTGAAATTGTAGCATGACCACTGGGAAAAGAAAAAGAACTTTCTTGATAAATTGCAACAACCGGCCTTGGTCTATGAAAAAGTAATTTACCGATATAGGTAAATAACACACTACCTGTAATGCTAATCAGGATTGGAATTATATATGATTTTTTATTCCAGAGCCATAAAATTAAAATTATACTAAATGTAAAAACTAATATAACCTGCCATTTCCCGAGAAAAGTAATCCAGAAAAATATATCTGTAAGAGTTTCATTTCTAAAAATCGTCAAAAGATTTGCTATTCTATGATCCACACTAATAATTAAATCAGTAGTTAGAAAATCTTCAATAATACCTCCTAAAAGAGCCATTACATAGATTAAAGACAAAACAAAAAGAGTAACTGGAAGACCAAAAAAATTATTCCTATCAAATCTTTTTCTTAGAAATGAAAAGAATGCCTTATGCTGCTCAACAAATTCTTTTACTTCTTTATTTTCGATCACAGCCCTTTTTATCGATTCACCTATTGAAACAAGTAAAGTTAAAAGTTCCTTTCCTCTACTCAAAGCAAAATGTTTGAGTAAATATATTAAAATCACAAAAACAATTAATCCTGTAAAGAAAATTGTAAACCTTGTAGACCAGAGGGCAACAAGCTGCCAGGTTCTACCAAAAAAGTAGCCAAGAGCAATATGAGACGCTGCCCATAATATGCTGCTTAAAATATTCCACAGCAAAAAAACTTTAGCATCTAGCTCAAAAAAACCGGCTATAAATGGGATAATAGGTCTTACCCAGCCAACGAATCGCCCCAGAAAAACACTTTTAGCTCCATAATGTTCAAAAAACTTTCGGCCTTTTATAAAAAGTTCCTGATTAAATATTTTACCATCCTGATTAAAGGGGACTTTTTTATTTCTTCCTAAACGAAAACTATAATTATCTCCCAAAACAGCAGCCAGAAAGACTAAAAGATATAAAATGATAATATTCAAACTGCCGTGAGCTGCTAAAAATCCTCCAATAATAACAGCTATACTTCCCGGTACTATTAAACCTATAAAAGCAAAAGATTCAAAAAAAGCCAGAATAGCTATTAATAGATAACCAAAAATAGAGAAATTTTGAATTAATGATATTAGATAATTATAATAATTACTCATAGCGAAATCCCCTCTTTAATAAATTTAATTTCATGAAGAATTATATTCATTCTGAAGATAGATATATAGCTTATTGAAAACAAATAAAAAGCTTATTTTTATAGTCCAGGTAGCAAAATAATATAAATTTTTAAACTACAGGGAGCTTAATTATAAAGGTTGTTCCTAGACCAGCACTACTCTCAAAATTAATACTTCCTTCGTGAGACTCCACTATCCATTCACAAATAGCAAGCCCCAGACCAGTGCCCCCCTTTTTACGAGACCGTGACTTATCCACCCGATAAAATCTCTCAAATATATTATCTTGATCTTCTTCAGGAATACCCCTACCGGTATCTTTAATTTTAATTATTAAATTTCCATCATTTTTTTCAGTAATTATCTTAACTTCTCCACCTTTTGGTGTATATTTAATAGCATTATCAATTAAGTTAAGAAGTAGTTGAATAATCATACTTTGATCTGCTAAAACACTTATGCTTTCGCTCGACTGTTCAGTAATTATTTTTATATTTTTATTTTCAGCAACTGCGCTAAACTCTCCCGCCACAATTTTCACTAATTCATTAATATCAAACTCTTCTTTTTCAATAATCTGCTTTCCACTATCACTTCTTGCAAGCAGTAAGAGCTGTTCAATTAAATGCCCCATATAATCAGACTGCTTTTTTATGATTTTCAGGGTTTCTTCACATTCTTCTTTTAAATCTTTTCTTCTCAGAATCTTTTCCGATTGAGCTCTGATTACAGTTATTGGAGTCCTTAGTTCATGAGAAGCATCTGAAGTAAACTGTTTTTCTCTTTCAAAGGCCTTCTCCAGCCTTGCAAAAAGCTGATTTAAAGTTACAATCAGACTACCCACTTCATCGTCAGTATTTTTTTCTTCAATTCTTTGCCCCAAACTACTGGAACTTATTTCTCTGGCAGTAGTATTAATTTTCTCTATTGGGGAAAGAGCCTTCCCAGCCAAAAAGTAGCCGCCAGTAATAGCTGCTATTAAAAAAATTGATATACCCAGTATTGAAATTAATATTAATTTATCTAATATTTTTTCTTCCGAATCCAGCCTTTCTGCTACCCTAATCCAGCCCGAAGTACTTTGACTGCTTATCGGTAAAGTTATTAACGCCCAATCTTCATCAATATTATCATTTTCTAATTTAATGACAGAAAAAATATTATCAGTCTTCAATTTGTCTGGTAAAATATAGTTTTGTTTATTGGTTAATACCAAATTCTTATTCGCAGCATAATAAGCTATTAAATAATCTTTATCAGCATTCTCTTTTACTTCATTAATGATTGGACTAATTTCGATGTTTTCCTCTCTAAGATCATTATTCTCAATTTCTCCAATGATTTGCTCTCCTTGATTTTTTAGCCTAATTTCTACCTGGTTATATATATATTGTTCTACATTTAAAAATATAAAACTGCTAAAGGCAATTAAAGTCATTGTTAAAATAATTATATACCATAAAGTTAATCTTGTCTTTATTTTTAATCTAAGTTTCATTTTCAATTACCTTTATCCTATAGCCTCTACCATGAACCGTTTCAATTAATTTTGGCTCGAAATCATTATCAATTTTTTGTCTCAAATAACGTATATATACATCAACAATGTTAGATGTATTTCCATATCGATAATCCCAGACATGTTCTTCTATCTGGGTTCGAGACAGTACCTGGCCTCTGTTCCTCGTCAGATATTCCAGAACAGCATATTCCTTAACTGTTAAAGGTATTTCAATTCCTCCGCGTAAGACTTTATGGTTTACCGTATCAATTACAAGATCTCCGGTCATAAGTTGATTATTATTCTCTTCAATACCTCTTCTAAGTAATGCTCTAACTCTTGCAACCAGCTCACCAAAAGCAAAAGGTTTGGTTAGATAATCATCTGCACCGCTGTTTAATCCCTTTATCTTATCTTCTACCATATCCTTTGCTGTTAATATTAAGATCGCTGTATTAATACCGTACTCTCTGATTTCTTTTAAAGCTTCCATTCCATTTTTAACTGGTAGCATTAAATCTAATATTATTATATCGTATTCATTATCCCAGGCAAGATTAACAGCCTGCTGGCCATCACTTACTGTATCAACAACAAAGCCTTCTTCCTCAAGCCCTTTTTTAATTACATCTGATAAATCCTTTTCATCTTCTACAACTAAAATTCTCATTTATCAGCACCTCTTTAAATAAATATGTAAAATAACTTTAGTTCACTGATTACTTGTGCTCTTTCTGTTCTTTTTAATTAAATATAAATTTCGTAGATAAATAAAAGAACCGGTTGACTGTCCCACAATAAAAACTGGATCTCGCCGATGAATTGCATAAACTAACAAAGTAAGACTTCCTGCAATACTAAAATACCAGAAAGCATTTGGAACTATACTTTTTTTTGCTTTTTCTGAAGCAATCCATTGAATAATAAAACGTAAGGTAAACATCGCCTGACCAACAAATCCAATTATTATCCATATCATAGATTAATCCCTCTTTATATTATAATTAATAATTCTTTTCTTCATCCACCGCATAACTAGTGTATCAAATAATCCTCTCCACATTCTGTTATTAATCCCATATTTAGACTGACCATATTTTCGGGGATAATGGTTAACCGGAACCTGTTTTACTTCATATCCATTAATTCTGGCTAAAGTAGGGTAAAATCTGTGCATACCTTTAAAAGGATAAAATTCTTTATGAATCTCATTTTTAAAAACTTTTAGTGGACAACCTGTATCAGTAATCTTTTCACCGGTAATAAAGTTCCGAACCCCATTACCAACCACTGAAGAAATTTTTTTAATCAAACCATCATTCCGGTTGGTCCGCATCCCGATTACCATATCATAATCATTTAAAAAGGGAATCAGTTTAGGTATATCAGCAGGACTGACCTGGAGATCTGCATCTAAAGTAATTATATATTCTCCTTCCGCTTCTTTAAAACCAGCTAAGAAAGCAGCAGTCTGACCATTATTTTTAGTAAAATGTATTGCTGAAAGTCTATTTATTTTTTCCTGCAGCAAATCTATTTTTTGACTGCTGCCATCCTGACTTCCATCATCTACATAAATTATTTGATAATTATATTCTTGTTCATTTAATTCATTAATTATACTATCTGTTAGAGGAGACAAATTTTTGATTTCATTATAAATGGGTACCACTATTGAAAAATCATATTTATAATTCTGCATTTTCCACCACCCTTAATTTATATACGTTTTTAAAGTTAAATCAGTTACTATAATTAGTAATAATTATATAACTTTGATTAAATTGTGATACTTCAAATTTGTTTTTTATATTTTGATTCAAATCCCCCCTGATTCGCTGCCAATCGTCAAGTTCCATCATAACTGCAAATTTATCCTGCTTAAGATAATTTAGAAAGCCAACCCGGTCCTTAATCACTTCCGGCCAAAAGTCAAGATAAATACCAAGAGAATCGGAATCACCATCATATTTATAAGTAGCAATATTATTGATTCCTCTAGTTTTTAACTGCTGCATTTCTTTAGCTGTCTCTTTAAGAGTATAAGTCTGACTGAAAGGTTGAGCTACTGAGAAAGAAAAGTTGAGTAGAAAAACTGCAAATATAATAATAACGAGATACGAAATATAACTATATTTCTTTTTAAATAGTAGAATTATCCCGACTATTCCTCCCAGAATCCAGCTTATAATTGTTGGCATCAAAAGACTTTTTAAAGCTATTCCCTGTGTTTCCTGGGGTATAAAAAAACTTCCGATGGTGAAAAATGCAAAAGTAATCAATGCTGGAATTATAATATAATATTTGGATGCTCGCCGATTTGAAATCTCTTTAAATAAATAAGCAACCAAAAGAGCTCCAGCTGGATAGATTGGTAAAAGATATATGTCAAGCTTTCCACTTATTAAAGAAAATAAAATAAAAGTAACAGCAAACCAGCTAAGTAAAAACTTTATAAATTGAGGTAACTTTCCCCTATTCTTAAAACAGTAAATAAAAGCTGAATAAAGAAAGAAAGACCACGGTAAAAAGGTAAAAGAAAAAGTTGTTAAATAATAATAAAATGCTTTCTGGTGAGCAAAGGAATTAACAGTTCTACCAAAAGTTTGAACAACTAATAATTGATATGCATATTCTTTTCCCCCTCTAATTAAAGCGGGTACAAGCCATAATAAAATTACAGCTACAAAAATTAAGATGCCTTTTTTTAATTTTAAATTTTTAAATTCCGCCAGATCTTTTTGAATTAACAAAAAGGCAGGAATAACAACTAAAGGAATTAAAAAACCAGCCGGTCCCTTAATCCATGTTGCCAGGCCCATAAATAAGTAAACCAAATAATAGAATCTATCTTTTCTTTTTGATTCTGAAGAATAACCGAGATAAAAAGAAAATAAAGCAGAAATAATGAAAAATCCCATTAAATGATCCATTCGAACTGTTATTGAAAGAGCAAAAAAGTAAAAAGTAATCATTAAAATCAAAGCCGACAAAAATCCATATTTCTTATTAAAATTCAGGCTTCCCCAGAAGAAAGTGACTATTGCAATTAAAATACCCGGAATTAAACTCATCATAACCATTGCGGTTACAGAATAACCCCCGGCCATAAGTCGGCTAAAATTTAAAAAGTAAAAATAAAATGGAGGTTTATGAGAATAAAACTTCCCCCCTAAATGTGGAACCAGCCAGTTTCCAGTATCATACATTTCCTTAGCAACTTCAACATATTTCATTTCTTCTTCCCAGTGCAAATCTCTATAGAAAGTAGCTGGCAAATAGAGAGCTGCCCCACAAATAATAATTAATAATATATATATATAAATATTTTTATGATTATTTATTGTTTTAATTGAACTTACCCCCTTATAATTTAATAATTTTGTTTATAATTAGTAAATACATCTCTTGCTGATCACCAAACTTAATTTGATAACTCAATTATATTTTTAATATATTAAAAATATATTAAAAAACAAAGACAAATCTAGAAAAAAATGGAGTTTTAAAATTCCAAACACCTTAACCCTTAATTACTTTTAAATCAAGAACTTTTAACCAATCTAGTAATGTTTATTCTTATTCGATTGAATGATAAATCAGATTATATCCATTTGAATGATAGATAACATCTTGTTGATTAAAAATAGCACTTACTTTTTCAAAATCATCTTCACTAATTAAAATAACAGCTTCTTGTTTTTCTTGAAGATAACCAATGAGTGCCTTTTCAGTACCCAGGTCCTTAATAAAAAAATTAGTATAAACTGCTAGAGTTTCCGGCTGCCCATATCTAAAAGCAGCAATATTTTCGACGTTTTTTTGTTCTCGTAACCCTTTCAACTCTTCAGCAATTGGTCTTTTACTATAATTCTGACTTGCTATGGGAACTATTATCAGATTTAAATTAAGTGAAAAAAAGAGCATTGCTATTGCTAAAAGATAAACTAATGCCAAATAATTTTTTTTAAAATATAAAACTAAAGCAATCAACAAAATAAAACCTATTGATATCAGTGCTGGTTTTAATAAACTGCCAATATTATAACCTTCAATATTATCAGGAATAAAAAAACTGCCAGCAATAATAATTATAATAGTTAGTAAAACTGGAATCACTATAAATTTTTTATTCTCCTGATTAACTATAACCTGCCGACATAAGTAGGCAATCAAAATTGCAGCTGCGGGATAAATTGGCAACAGATAAAATACTAATTTACCACTAAAAAAAGAAAATAATAGCAGGGGCCAGAAAAACCAGCTTAATATAAATTTAAGTTCTGTATTAATATTTCTATAATGTTTAATTATATAAAAGAGACTTGAAATTAACATAAAGGTCCAGGGTAAGAGGGTTAATGGAAGTGTGGTAAAATAATAATAAAAAGGTTCACTGTGAGCAAAAGAATTAACCGCTCTACCAAAAGTCTGCAGAACTAACAAATCATAAATATACTCTTTGCCGCCAAAAATAAAGGCAGGTATTAACCATAATAAAATTACAGAAAAAAAGATACCTAATCCCTGCATCAATTTCATTTCCTGCAATTTTTCTAAGCTTTGATCCCAGATAACAAACCCGAAAATAGTTGCTAAGGGAATCAAAAATCCAGCTGGTCCTTTGATCGCAGTTGCAATAGCGATAAACAAATAAGCAAAAAGATAAAAACAATTATTCTGATTTTGATATGCCATAAAAAAGGTAACCAAAGCAGCAGTTATAAAAACCATCATTAATAAATCCATTCTGACAAATATAGATAAACTAAAAAAAAGTACAGTTGTAGCTAAAATTATACTTGCTAAAAAAGCATATTTTTCGTCCAATATAGATCTAGCAAACAAAAAAGTTAACAATAGTATTATTACAGCAGAAATAATACTGGGACTGACCATTGCTGGGGCAGAATACTCACCAAAAATTTCTTTAGAAAAAATTAAAAACCAGAAATAAAAAGGAGGTTTATCTGTATAAATTCTGCCACCAAGCCGGGGAACAAAATAATTACCACTATTCTCCATCTCTCTAGCAACCTCTGTATATCTTAATTCATCACGATAATGAAGATCACGATTTAAAGTTGAGGGAACAAACAGCAGAATACTGAAAATAATTAATATTAGCAGATAAATATAAGTATTTCTTAAATCATTGTTAAATAAAGACATCTAATTTCCCCCTTTCTTTAAATACCTGGTTTAATTTAGAGATAACTTTTAAATTAATAAATTTTCTTAAGCCAGTTAACCTCCCTTTCTAAAGCTTCTTTAAAGGTGACTTCGGGAGAATAACCTAATAGTTGATCGGCTTTACTAATATCTGCAGCAGTATGTTTTACATCTCCTTTAACTTTTTTCGAATAAATAATTTTGGTGTCACTGCCAATTATCTGTTTCATTAATTCAAGACTCTGATTTAATTTGACAGTATTAGTTCCTCCAACATTTATAATTTCACCAGCCGGAGAATTTTGAGCTGCCAAAATATTAGCTCGAGCAATATCACCTACATAGGTAAAATTTCGACTTTGCTCACCATCACCGAAAACATTAATGATTTCTCCCTGCAGAAAAGCCTTAATAAATATATGAAAAGCCATATCAGGTCTCTGGCCTTCACCAAAAACAGTAAAATATCTTAATGATACTGTAGGTACATTAAAATTTTTATAATATAAATAGCAGAGATTTTCTCCAGCAAGTTTTGAGACGCCATAAGGTGAAACCGGCTGCAGCCTCTGTTTTTCTGTCATAGGTATCTGATCAGTATCCCCATAAACCGAAGATGAAGAAGCATAAACAAATTTCTTTAATTGTCTGCTCTCTTTTGCTGCCTCTAAAAGTTTTTGAGTTAAAAGAATGTTATTCTGGTTATATATTTCAAAATCTTCACCCCAGCTAGAACGAACTCCAGCCTGAGCTGCCTGATGATAAATATAATCCACATCTTTTATTAAGTCTTTTAAATCTGTTTTTAAAAGATCTTTTTCTAGAAAAGTATAATTAGGATTATTTAAAATTTCTTTTATATTATTTTCCTTTAATTCTCTTGCATAATAATCTGTAAAACAATCTATCCCTATGACCTCTTCGCCTTCTGCTAGTAATTTTTTAGCTAAATTTGAACCTATAAATCCTGCTGATCCAGTTATTAAATGTTTCAAAATTGATCACCTCATTGATTATTTAACTCCCACAAAAAAACATATTTCAAAAAAGAATAATATGCTCTAATAGCCGAATAAATAAAACCAGGACCTCCCATTAAAATTCCTCTCTGTAAAATATATTTCTGAAAAAAATCCAGAAAAAATCTTAGGGCTGCGTAACCCAGACCTTTTTTTACTCCAGCTTCAAATTTTTGATTTGCTGATAATTTAGCATAATGAATATATTTATTAATATAATGCTTTAAATTTAAACAGGTATAATGGAAGATAGAACTCTTTAATCTTCCTAGTTTTTTCGACTTTACTCTCAATTCCTCATGAACCTTATTATGAAATTCAAATTTCTTCTTAAATAGACGGGTCCTATAAATTGGAAAATCCCCTGCCTACTTCATTGGTTTTCCCAAAAAATAAGTTTTTATTGGGATTTCAAATGCATCAAAGCTCATATTATCTTCAAGAATTTCTAAAATTTCATTTTTAAGTTCTATAGATACTCTTTCATCAGCATCAATATTTATAATCCAATCGCAAGTAGTTTTTTTAAGACCATAATTTTTCTGATTTGAAAAATTATCGAATTCTCGTTTGTAGATTTTATCAGTATACTTTGCAGCTGTTTCTACAGTCCTGTCGCTACTATATGAATCTACTAAAACTATTTCATCTACCCATTTAATTGACTCTAAACAATCAGATATCCGTTCTTCTTCGTTTTTTGTAATGATTAAAGCAGATATTCCCATAATTCCCCCCACTTAATAAAAATTATTTCTAATTAAAATCAGTATTAAATTATAAGTATTAGTGACCATTCCTCTTTATATTTAACAATTGATTATGTTTTTAATAATCGCAAATCAACAATATACAGGGCTATAATAACCCAAAAAATATTTGCAGAATGAGAAATAAATATATTTGTAAAAGTTAATCCATGAATAAAAAAAGTCATAAAACTCAAGAAATATCCATAAACAATTGTTTTCTCTTTAACTTTTAATATTCTTAATCTGTTAATACCATGTTTTATTATTGAAAAAAATAAATATAAATAACTAATCAGTCCAAAAATTCCTGTTTCAGCTAATAAATCAAAAATATTACTATGAGCATACATCCTTCCTTTTACTCTGGCAATATCAAGTATATATTTTTCAGGATATAACTTCTCAAAGCTTCCTATGCCATGACCAAAAATTGGCCTATCTTTCCACATTTCGAAAGCACTTCTCCACATTAAAATTCTCTCATTATTAGAACTGTTATTTAAATCAAAAATGCTATTAAACCTAGCTTTAAATGATGGAAATAAAACTATTATTACTATTGAAATAATAAATAATGCAACAAGCATCTTTTTATCAACAAAAAAAGCAAAAAAGAGCAAACCAATAATTAATGCAATCCATGCCCCTCTAGTATTTGAAACTATAAGAGATAAAACAGAAATTAATGAAACAAATATATAATAATATCTAGCTTTATTCTCAGTTCTATAAATTAGCATTACCATTATTGATAAAACCATTAATAATACACTTTCATTTGTTAAGGTAGATAAAAATCCAGCAGGCCTTCTCAGATTTAATATAAAATATTGATAAATACTAAATAAAGAAGAAATCAAAATGGATAAAGATAAACTGATAAATATCTTATTTAATTGATCCTTCTTTTTAATGAAATGAATAATAGAAAAATAAATAATTAAGTATCTTAATATCTTATCTAAATAATCCAAACCCAATTTATAGTAATCTGAAAAGACTATTGATAAAACTAATACAGCGAAAAATATTAAAATTGCATTTATAACTTCTTTAGATTCTTTATAAATTGCTTTAATATCAATTCTTTTCTGAAATAAATGTATAAATAATAATATAAATAATAATCCCACAGATAAATTAACCCCTGCAACTGATATGTTTGCTGAAAAGGTTAAAAATATTATTATCCAGAAACCTAATTTGTCTACAGTAATATTCAATTCCTTTTAAACCCCTTTAATTAAATTTTTTGAGTTTTAAAATAAACTTTCTCAACTGAACTTATCATTTTCTCTAAAGAAAATTTAGTTTTAACTCTTTTGTAACCATTTTCAATATATTTATCCATAAGCTTCTGATTATAATAAAAGTTTAAAATTTCATTTTTGTATTTAATAATATTATTATGATGAACAAGTAACCCTGAATCCTTATCAACTATTACCTCTTTAAGTCCATCAATTTTATTAGCAATCACAGGGGTACCTGCTGCCATTGCTTCAATTGCAACAAGTCCAAAGCCCTCGCTTTTGGAAGGCACAACTAATAAATCAAATAAATTCATTAGTTCGGGTATATCTTTTCTATAACCAGTCATTATAACTCTATCTTCCAAATTATTTTGCTTGATTTTAGTCAAAAGTTCATTTTTATATTCTTTATTATCAGAAAAATCTTCACCCACAAGAATAAATTTTATTGGCTTCAATTTAATCTCTTTTGCAATATCTATTAATAACTTTTGATTTTTCATCTCACAAAGTCCCCCAACAGAACCTATAATAAAATTATCTTTACTAATATTTAATTCAGAATATAAATAACTAGAATTTATATTATTATAATTACTTAAATCCATGCCATTATATACTACTGATATTTTTTCTGATTGAATATTATTTTCTTGAATTAAATTATCCTTAACTTTTTCAGACACAGCAATAAAATGATCAATTTTAGCAAACATCTTTTGATGAAGAATGCTATTACCTAATGGTGGCAAAATATGTCTCGTAGCAACTACTTTAGCCTTTCCAGCAAAATATTGTGCAAAAACAGCAAGCCAATAGTCTTTACCGTTATGAACATGAATAATATCAATTTGATTTTCTTTAATAATTTTCACAAGTTTGTAAACTGTATAAAAATCAATAGAGTTTTTGAGCGGTAAAACTTTGAGATTAATATCCATGTCATGAAAATTAGCTGCAATTTGTGATCTAACTGCCAAAGATATATTATATCCTCTATCTATAAGTCCTTTTAATAGATCTTTTAAATGAGTTTCTCCACCAGACCAAGTTTTAGAAGAGTTGATTTGTAAAACAGAAAGTTTATTCATCTAAATCACTTCTCAAATTATTTAATTCCCATAATTTTATATTTTTTATAAATTGATAATAAGAAGACAATAAAGAAAGAACAATTCCATGAAAACCATCAAAAAAACCTCTTTTAATAATATACATTTTTATAAATTCTAAGAAAGACCTACTTAAAATATAAGTAATACCAATTTTTTTTCCAGATCTATATTTCTTTTCTGCATCAAGAGTAGTATATTGATTCATTCTTGTTATATAACTTGACAAATTTTTATATGTATAATGTAAAAAACCATTTTCTAATCTTTCTATCTTTCCGTTAACAGAAAAACCCTCGTGTACTATACCGGAATATCTATATTTATTCTTAAATAATCTTAAATTATAATCTGGATGCCAGCCACAATATTTTATCCATTTCCCTAAAAAATAATTTTTACGAATTATATTAAAGGCATCAACTTCATCATCATTCTTTAAATTTCTAATCTCATTTTTTAATTCCTCTGTTACCCTCTCATCAGCATCAATAACAAAAACCCAGTCTGTTTCAATTTTATCAAGGCCAAAATTTCTTTGAGAAGCAAAGTCTTTAAATTCATTTTCATAAAAATTAACATTTTCATATTGCTGGCAAATTTCTTTAGTCCTATCATCACTGTAAGAATCTACAACAACAATTTTATCAATCCAACTAATGCTGTCCAGACAATCAGCAATATTATCTTCTTCATTATAAGTTAAAACTAAAGCACTTAGCCCTTTCATTATATCATTCCTTCATTTTCAATTCTGTCCACTACCAGATCTGGACTCAGTTCCCGCATACATTTAAAATGATCCAGCGGACATTCGTGTTCTCCACAGGGACGGCAGTTGAGCCCGGCATTCTTAATTAATATATTCTTAGCTTTACCACGGGGAGCATATTTTGTTTCATCAGAAGGTCCAAAAATTGCTGCTGTATTGGTTCCGACTGCAGCCGCTACATGAACCGGTCCGGTATCACCACTGATCACCAGCGAGGCTCTTTTTAAAATTGCAGCAAGTTCAAGCAGAGACGTTTTCCCACTTAAATTATAAATCATGTTCCTATTTTCAATTTTATTTATTATATAACTAACTCTTTCAGTATCAGAAGGGCCACCAACAAAAAGAATCTTATAGCCTCTTTCAATCAGCAGATTGGCAACTTCTGCAAAATATTCTTCGGGCCAGCGTTTTGTTTTCCAGCTGCCTCCGGTATTTAAAACAATAAATTTATCACTCAGACCAATATTCTTTATTTTTCGAGCAGCACTCTGATTATAAGTTTCATCAATTCTCAAAACCGGAAAATAATCTTCCTTAGAATCAAATTTATGTTTCTGGATTTCAAAGTTCTTCGCCAGCAATTGACTCTGCTGCATTTGATTTAAAAATTTAAGATATAATTCTATCATATGAGAAGAATTATCTTTTTCTACTACCTCATCTAAAAATAATCCTCTACCCCTGCCACCATAGCCAATACTTTTTTCAGGTGAAATTAATTTTAAAAGCAGCGCAGTTCTCCAGTTACCCTGAATGTTAATTCCCAGCTGATAATTATTCATTCTCAATTTTTTAGCAAATTTATATGATCTGGCAGCTGTCCAGCTCTTATTATAACTGTAAACATGGTCAAGATTTGGATTAACTCTCATTAACTCAGAAAAATTACTATTTGCCACCAGATCAATCCTGGCCTCTGGAAAAAGTTTCCTCAAGCCTTCAAAAAAAGGGTGGGCAAATAATAGATCACCCAGATATAAAAGATCCATAACTATTATTCTTTTACTAGTTTTCATAATAACCATTCCCCGTATAATATACAATCCAATTTTAAAGTGGAATTGAACAGATCATTTTAATGTTAATCACTTAATTTCTTTTTAGCAATCCTCAAAACCTGTTCTACACTAATTGATTTCATACACTGCATATTGCGACTGCAGTGCCTGTCCCAACAGCGAATGCATTCCAGACTATTATCCTGAATAACTGTATGGCCTTCACCAAAAGGACCATTAGTCTCCGGATCAGTAGGCCCCATCAGTGCTATCACCGGTATTCCAACCGCAGCTGCAAGATGGGTTGGGCCCGTATCTCCACCTATATATAAAGCTGCTCTTCTGTAGACTTCTGCTAATTCCTGCAGATCAGTTTTACCAGCCAGATTACTATATTTATCTTGCTCAACTGCTCCAAAACTATCTATAGCGTCCTTATCATCTCTGCTGCCTGTAAATATAACATAATATCCTTTTTTAATAAGTTCATTAGCCAGCTTAAAATAACTTTCCAAAAACCAATTTTTAGACTCCCAGTTAGTAAAAGGATTAAGAACTACAATTTTATTTTTAGCATCAATTTTATTTTCTTCAAAAAGTCGACTCACTCTACTTTTTATAACCGGAGTTAACTTAAGTCCATAGTTTATCTCATTCATTTCTGCCTCAAGAGCTCCAGCAAAATGAAGATATTTATAAATACGATGCCCCTTTTTTTCTGGAAGATCTATCTTTGCCTGATAAAATAAAGTACTTAATTCTCTCCCATCAGATGGCCCCATACGCAAATTGGGATTTACAAGAAAAGAACTTATTGCACTCTTAAAAAGGCCCTGTAAATCTAAAGTAATATCATATTTTTCAGCCCTTAATTTTTTAAAAAAAGAAAAGAATGATCTGACTCCTTTTATGAAATCTTTGTTAATTAATTTTTTCCAGCGTTTGCGTGGTAAAATAATTACATTATCTAGATACGGATTTAATTTAACCAGTGGATATGATTGCTCTTCAACAAGCCAGTCTATCTGAGCATTAGGATGTTTTTGCCTTAAAGCATAAGCTGTAGGCAAAGAATGAATAACATCTCCGATCGCACTCAATCTGACAATCAAAATCTTTTCTACCCTATTTTCTATCATAATAATCTTCTCCCTGCTTTAACAGCACATCCACCAGCTGCAGTTGTTTTTTTACCGCACCACGATTTTGATCAATTAATTCCGCTGCTTTTTCTGCTCTCTGTTTTCGGTACTGGTCATTGGCCAGCAGCTGGTAAGTCTTTTCAAAAAAATCTGCTGCATCCTCAATTTCAAATCCAACTTCATTTTCTAAAAGAAAGTCTCTTTCTTCTTTGAAATTATACATGCTCTGACCAAATAACACAACTTTAGCCCTGGCAGCTGCTTCGATTACATTATGTCCTCCCCTGTCAATTAGAGAACCTCCAATAAAAACTAAATCCGCATAAAAATAAAGCTGTGCCAGTTCGCCCATAGTATCAACAATAATAATATCCGTGTCTTCTGACAGCTGAATCACATTTCGTTTGAGATCCGAATATAAAGCTGCAGCTATTTCTCTTTTCCGACAGAGCTCCAGAATTTCTTCTCTTCTTTCGACATAGCGAGGTGCCAGTAAGAGCTTTAAATGTTTAAAATCTGTTTTAAGCTGCTGATAAAGATCGAGAATTATCTCTTCCTCTCCCTGATGGGTACTACCTGCAATAAGAACTTTTGTCTGATCAGTTATATTAAACATCTTCGTTTTTTGAAAATATTCTTCTTTCGAAGGGGGATTTAAATCAATGTCATATTTTAAATTACCATTAATACAGATATGATCTTCTGCTGCCCCGAGTTCTTTGATTTTTTCAGCTGCTTCCTGATGCTGCATACTAAAAATATCAACCCGACTCAGCATATCATCTAAAAGTGCCCCCAGGTATTTATACTGACCAAAGGAATCATCACTTATCCGGCCACTGGCAAGCATAATCTGACAGCCAGCCTCATCCAGAGTTCTAATCAAATTTGGCCAGAGCTCTGTCTCAATCATAATAAATAGATCAGGTTTAAAAATTCCAACTGCTTTTTTTACAACCCAGTTTAAATCAAAGGGAAGATAAATAATTAAATCAGCTCCCTCGATTTTCTTTTTAGCCAGGTTTTTGCCACTGGCTGTCATTGTCGAAAAAATAATTCTTGCCTCTGGATATTCCTCTCTAATCTCAGCCGTCAACTTTTGTGCCGCAAGTGTTTCTCCAGCTGAAGCAGCCTGAATCCAGATAACTTGAGGAGCCGGAAATAAAAGATCCAAATTCTGATCATAAAAAGCAAAACGCTCTCTTAAATTAAGTTTTTCTCCACTTTTTTTGCTTTTGAAATAATAATAGGGAAGTAAAAAAACTGTCAGTACAGACAATAATAAATTATAAATAAAATACATATTTCTCCCCCTCATTGAGCTAAAAATTAGCCTCAAAATTTAATTATATGTTTTCCAGCGTTTATGCAGCCACATCCAGTCAGCCGGCTCTTTTTTTATTTCTTCTTCGGTCAATTCAAGCAGCGACTTAAGTTCATCTTTCAATTCTTCTTCCGAAGCCTCAGAGCTGATTTTGCGAGGTGGATAACATATAAGTTCATGTTTCAGCCAGTCCTGGCGGTGAAAAAAAAGAGGTACAATGGGCGCTCCTGTTCTCTGTGAAAATTTTACAGCACCAGGAAAGGTTAAGGCCGGCCTGTCAAAAAAGTCGAGTTCCCAACCATCTCTTCTCGCATGTTGATCGCCTAAGATAGCTAAAATTTCATTTGACTTTAAAATTTTAAAAGCCTTTCGAATAGATAGCCCCTTGGGAATAATTCCTACACCAGCATTATCACGAATTTCATTTATTTTCTTATTAAAAGCTGAATTTTTCTGTTCCTGAGCAATCGAATGCACCTTATAACCTTTAAGTGCCAGCAAAGCCCCCAGCAGCTCCCAATTTCCCAGGTGAGCTGAATAAATAATAACACCTTTTTTCTCAGCCAGTGCCTGGTCTAAATATTTAAGCCCTTCAAAATCTACCATCTGATTAATATCTTCTTCAGAAAAAGTATCTTCCATTAAAAATTCTGCAAAATCATAACCCAAATTTCTATAAACTTTTTTGATCATTTTTTTAGATTCTTTTTCATTCAAACCCAGAGCTCTTTTCAAATTTTGACGAGAATGATCACGCCTTTTTGGAGTTATTAAATAGGCCACCCCGGCAATCAGTTTTCCTAAATATTTCCCGACAGCAGGCGGCATTTTTTTTAACAAAAACCTAAAAATATTAAACAAAAATATACTAACTTTATCCTTCATTTTTAGCCCCTTTTACTAATAGTAATCAAACAACCTTAAATAAAATATAAAGGTCTAAAATATATTAAAATACCTTCGCTCGCAGCAGATCCTGGAAATTAAGCATAGCTACCGGCCTGCCAGCTTCTACTACTGGCAGATCATTAATCTCTTTCGATTCCATTATCTGCAGTGCTTCCGCTGCCAGTCTATCCGGTGAAATTGAAACCGGATCTGAAGTCATATAATTTTTAACCGGATGGTCAATAAAATTAGCTGATTTTTCCAAAAGGCGTCTAATATCTCCATCAGTAATTATCCCCTTAAGTTTTCCTTCCTGATCAACAATAGAAGTTGAACCCATCCGGCTGTTAGTCATTTTAAATAGAGCTTCTCTGACTGTAGTCTCAATTTTAACTGTTGGGTTCTGCTCTCTAATTTTGATAACATCCTTAACTTTGGTTAAAAGCTTTCTGCCCAGTGAACCGCCCGGATGATAAAGAGCAAAATCTTCCGGAGTAAAGCCATAATAAGAAGATAAAGCAATTGCCAGGGCATCACCCAGAGCCAGGGCAGCTGTTGTACTGGCTGTTGGAGCAAGATTGTGGGGACAGGCTTCAGTAATTACATCTGCTAAGAGAATTAAATCTGCATGTTCAGCCAGTGTAGAAGTACTGTCTCCTGTTAGGGCAATTAGAGTTACCCCGATCCGGCGCAGAGAAGGCAGTAAAGAAAGCACCTCATCTGTCTCACCACTGTTGGAAACAGCAATCACTACATCGCCAGCTCTGATCATTCCCAGATCTCCGTGCAGGCCTTCACCTGCATGAACAAAAAAGGCAGAAGTACCTGTGCTGGAAAAAGTGGCAGCCAGTTTTTTAGCTACCAGCCCGGTTTTTCCAACTCCGGTAAACACAACTCTACCCTCGGAGTCAATGATCAGCTCCATTGCTTTTTTAAAGCTGCCGTCAAGATCTTCTTTTAATTTTAAAACTGCATCTGCCTCAATCTGCAGCGCACTTTTTGCTTCTTCAATTCCTGATTTTAATTTATCTTCTCTACTGCTTGCTGTCATTTTATTCACCCTAATATTAATAATTTATTTCCTCACAGTTCTTCATTGCTGAATCAATTGCAAGAGCCTGTTTTAAAATCCCTTCCAACTGATCTAAAGGAATCATGTTGGCTCCATCACTTTTAGCTACTGCAGGATTGTCATGAACCTCCATAAATAAAGAATCGATACCTGCAGCCAGTGCAGCCCTCATTAAATAGGGAACATACTCTTTTTCTCCATCTGAGCTGTCACCTGCACCTCCGGGAAGCTGTACGGCATGAGTTGCATCAAAGACAACTGGATAGCCTGTTTTTCGCATCCTGGGCAGAGAGCGCATATCTACAACTAAATTATTATAACCAAAAGAAACTCCTCTTTCAGTCAGCAAAATTCTTTCGTTTCCTGTGCTCTCAATCTTAGCCACTACCTGGTCTATATCCCAGGGAGCCAAAAACTGTCCTTTTTTGACATTGATTATACTGCCGGTCTTACCTGCTGCTGTCAGCATATCTGTCTGTCTGGATAAAAAAGCAGGAATCTGCATAATATCTAAA
Organism: Halanaerobium saccharolyticum; assembly: GCF_003053565.1. Taxonomy (GTDB): domain Bacteria; phylum Bacillota; class Halanaerobiia; order Halanaerobiales; family Halanaerobiaceae; genus Halanaerobium; species Halanaerobium saccharolyticum_B. The sequence continues at coordinate 127,888 of NZ_QAXS01000003.1, forward strand.
ACATCTGCTGCAGCTGCTGCTTGTTCTGGTAAATGAATATCCGAAATTACAGGCAGATCGAATTCTTTTTTAACCCGCTCTAAAATCCTCAAACCCTCTTCCAGACCTGGACCACGGTAGGAATCAATTGAAGAACGATTAGCTTTATCAAAGGAAGATTTAAAAACATAAGGAATCCCCAATCTATCAGTAATATTTTTAATTCCCTCAGCTATTCTAAGAACCCGATCTTCCTCCTCAATTGCACAGGGACCTGCTAAAAGTACAAAGGGCTTTTCCTGATCACCAAAAATTATTTTATCATTTAACTTTACTTTTTTAACCATCTTTTACCTCCATCTGCTTGCAGTTGGTTTAAACACTTTATCTGCAACAAAAAAATTATTTATGCCTATTTTTTCTGGCTTTAATTTCTTTTTCAACCAGCTCTATATCTTCTCTGCGGTCTACTCCGATTAGCCTGGCGTCTGTTTCCAGAACCTTAATCTTAAACCCATTTTCCAGAGCGCGCAGCTGTTCTAAAGACTCTGCTCTTTCTAAAGGTGTCCTCTCCATAGCTGCATAGTTTAAAAGAAAATCCCGGCGATAAACATAGAGACCAATGTGCTGATAATAGCTCTGCTCATCCGGTACAGCATCCCGATAAAAAGGAATAGGTGAGCGAGAAAAATAGATTGCATAATCATTTTTATCTGTAATAACCTTAACCAGGTCGGGATTTTCGGCCTCAGCTGCAGTAATTTTTCTTTTTAAAGTGCTCATTTTTAGTTCAGATTCTTCTCTAAAAGGTTCTAAAGCTCGGGCAATACTTTCAGCTTTAATTAAAGGTTCATCCCCCTGAATATTTACTATTAGATCTGCTTCAATTTCAGCAGCGGCTTCAGCAATCCGGTCTGTACCACTCTGATGCTGAGCAGAAGTCATAATCACTTTGCCGCCTTCTGCCTCAACCTTATTTTTTATCCTTAAATCATCTGTTGCTACATAAACCTGATCTATCATTTTACACTTTTCCACTGCCTGATAAACCCTAACAATCATTGCTTTACCCATAATCTCAGCCAGTGCCTTACCAGGAAAACGGCTGGAAGCAAAACGGGCAGGTATTAAAGCAGCAGTTTTTAGTCCTGACATTTTTAATCCACCTCAAATCTCTATTTAGCTCTTCCACTCTTAATTTTAGCTCTTACAATATCCATTAGTTCATCCTTATTTTCTATCGCAAGTGAAATCTTTAAGTAATAAAAAGGTAAATCTCCAATCATTCTTTCAAAATCAAATAATTTAACTGCATCCTTTTCTGTGGTTAAGATCAAATCGGCCTGAGAAGCTGAATACTGATCAAGTAAAGTTAAAAGATCTTCTTTCTGATAGTTGTAATGATCTTTAAAAACCCGGTAACTTACCAGTTCTCCTCCAGCGGCTTCTATACTTTTTTTGAAAGCATCAGGGCTTCCAATTCCTGAAAATGCAAAAACCTTTTTCTCCTTTAAAAAGTCAAGCTCTTCTTTTTTTTGCCCTGCCACCGAAATACAACTTTCCAGCTTTGTTGCTGCCGAAAAAATACCTTTATTGGTTGGGCTGAGAGTAGTTAGTGATTTTTTAAGTTCTTTTAGTCGATTGAAGTCAATATTTTCACTCCGGTTGATTAGAAAAAGATCGGCTCTTTTTAAAGCAGTAAAAGGTTCACGCATCAGACCAGCAGGCAGAACTCGATTGTTAGAAAAAGGATTTTCAGCGTCAATCAAAACTACATCCAGATTTCGTTTTAACTGATAATGCTGAAAGCCATCATCAAGCAGAATTAAATCTGCCCCCTCTGCCTCGGCAAGCTTAGTACCCTGGTAGCGGTTGGCTGAACGAATAAATATTAGGTTGTCATAATTACGGGCCAGCATAAAAAGCTCATCCCCGGCTTCAGCCGCACTGGCATATAAATCTGATTCAGCTTTAATCAAAAAGGGTTCATCTACCTCTTTAGAAGCTCCATAGCCCCGACTGATTATTGCAATTTTGTGTTTATCTTTTAACTGAGAAGCCAGAAATGAAGTGAATGGAGTTTTGCCTGTACCTCCGGTCGTAATATTTCCGATACTGATCACCGGCATCCCGGCTTCTTTTTTCTTCAGAAAGTTATTCTGATACAAAACAAATCTCAATTTTGCCAGTTTAGAGTAAAGAACAGACAGCAAAAATAAAATTGATCTGCTTAAAGCAGCCAGAAATCCTCTTTCCCTGCCGCTTATTATATTTTCGATGTATTTCCTCAAATAATCCATATATTTAATACCACCATTATTTTTTGACTATTTCGGCTGCTCTTGCATTAACTTTTTCCATTTTTTCTTTTAAAATTTGCTGTTTTTCTTCCATCTCCAGCCCGGACTTAAAACGAAAAGGTTGACCAAAAATCAGCGCAGTTTTACTAAAAGGAAGAGGCAGCAGATAATGATCCCAGCTGGCAAAATTTTTCTTCCAGCAGGCAGCAACCCCAAGCGGCACCAGCATTGAATCTGCTTTTTCCTGCAGAAATATAATCCCTGGTTTAATCTCATAGATAGGACCTGTCGGACCATCCGGGGTCAGCGCAGTACTTGCTCCCTCTTTTAATTTCCGATACAGAGCAAGCAGAGAGCGGCTGGCACCTCTGCTGCTGGAACCCCTGACTGTATTCCAGCCCAATTTTTCTAGAATCTCAGTCATATAACTGCCATCACGGCTCAGACTGGTCAGAGCATAAATACCCAAATCCCTTAAAAAATAAGCTGGAATCCAGCTCTTACCGTGCCAGCTGGAAAAAACAAGTGATTCTCCCTGAGCAAGCTTGCTCTCAACTGCTTCCCAGCCTTCAACTTCAAGCCTGTAGCTTTTATTGGTCCATTTAATTAAATTATAGGCAAAGAGAGGAATTAACTTTTCTTTAAATTTCTCTTTTTTTGCTGACATTAATTCCACCTCTCCTAATCTAAATATCCAATAATCATTTTAAACCTCAGGTGCCTCAATAAACTGACCTCTGTAAAGTGAAGCATATTTTCCCTGCTTCTTTAATAACTCCTTATGACTTCCCATTTCCATAATCTCACCCTGCTCTACTACAACAATTTTATCAGCATTTTTGATAGTAGAAAGCCTGTGAGCAATGATAAAGGTTGTTCTATTTTCCATCAGATGTTCCAGTGCTTCCTGAACCAGCGCTTCAGACTCTGAATCCAGAGAAGAAGTCGCTTCATCTAAAATTAAAATCTTCGGGTTTTTAAGAATCGCTCTGGCAATAGAAATCCGCTGTTTCTGACCACCAGAAAGTCCAACCCCTCTTTCTCCAACAACAGTATCATAACCATCAGGAAAATTCATAATAAAATCATGAGCGTTGGCCGCTTCTGCAGCTTTCTGAATAGCCTCATCATCAGCATTTAAATCACCGTAGGCTATATTATCCCTTAAAGTACCACTAAATAAAATAGTTTCCTGAGGAACTATCCCGATAAAATCTCGCAAACTGTCAATTTTTAAATCCTTTAGATCATGTCCGTCCAGACGCATCCGTCCCTCAATTGGATCAAAAAAGCGGGGGATTAAATCAACCATTGTTGTCTTCCCGGCTCCACTGTGGCCGACCAGTGCTACAACTTCACCAGGTCTGGCAGTCAGGTTAATATCTCTCAATACTACTTCATTCCGATTATAGGCAAAGCTGACATTATCATAAACAACCTCACCCTCAACATCTTTTAATTCAATCTTATTTTCATCATCTTCTCTTAATTCACTTTCCGTATCCATAATCTCAAAAACTCTCTCAGCTGAAGCAAATAACTGCTGCAGTCTTTTACTCAATTTGGTAATTGACCTCAGCGGCTCACTGATTGTTAAAAGCAGAGTGAAAAAAGCAATTAACTCAGAAGCTGACATCCTGCCCTGCATAACCTCATAACCACCATACCAGAGGATAGCAGTAAATGAGATTGCTGCCAGAAATTCTACAAGTGGAGTTAAAATCGCCCCATACTGAGACTTTTTCATTTTAGCTCTAAAGTTGGCCTGGTTTTCGCTGCTGAAACGCTCAAACTCATATTCTTCTCGACCAAATGACTTAACCACTCTAACTGCTGACAGGGTTTCCTGCAGCACATCCGAAACATCTGCAATCTTAATCTGTACCCGACGACTAACCTTCTTTAATTTATAATTAAATTTAGTAATTACATATGTAATTAAAGGCAGAATGACTATTAAAAAAATAGTCAACCGATAATTTAAATAAACCAGATAAAGAATTCCTCCAACCAGGGTAAAAACCTTATCGATGCTGCCCACAGTTGTACTGATCATAGAACTTTCCAGCTGCTGAACATCATTGGTTACCCGGGACAATATATCACCAGTCTTATTCTGACTGTAAAAATTTAAAGACAGATTGTGAAGATGAGAATAAAGATCATTCCTGATATCTCTAACTGATTTCTGTGAAACATAGGCCACCAGATAACTCTTGCCATAGTAAGCTATACCTTTAAGAAAATATACTAGAATCATCATTCCAGCAACCAGGGACAGCTGAATCATCCCTTCTCTGCCCAGATTAATATCTGAGATAATTGTTTCTAAAAGCCCCTGAAAAACTCTTACAAAAAAAACAGTTAAAAAGGCATGAACCAGCATGGAGATTACTCCCCCTGCCAGCCTGCCTTTATATGGTAAAATATATTTAAATACTCTTTTTAATATATCAAACTGATTGTTATCTTTTGCTGAGTCCATAGTAGTGAATCCCCATTCCTGAAATTTCATGATCTACATCTAAACCAGGGATACCAAGTTTTCCATAAAGAGCTACTGCCAGATGTGGTTCCTTACTGACAATACCAATTTTAATTCCAGCACCTGAAATACCGGAAAGTGGTTTATCAAAATCAATCATCGCTCTCTCAACACAACGGGTCAGAATCCTCTGATCCTGAACAGATTCAGTAATTACATCACCTTTAATAGCTGCTCCCAGACAGTTTCTTAAAACTTTGTCCTTAAGCTTTGAACCTTTGCCGCCAGCTCTGGTTATTACAGCCTTATAGCCTTCATTTTTATAAGCATCAATAATCTTGCTGTCATACTCATCATTAACCATTGAAAGCAGTACAGCTACCTTTCCTATAGACTGACCACCATCAATTTCTGTAAAATCATCAATTGTAAAATCTGATAAATTCATCAAATCACCTCTTAGTCTTATTTTTTACTTATAACCTTTTACAAAAGGCTTAAATATTAAATTTTTGTCCCTAATCAAAGCAGAATCAATTCAAAATTTTTCCTACCACTATCTGCTATTCAACAAAACTAATTAATCTCCTCTTTTAGTTCTGGAAAAATAGCCTGAATAAATTGCTTATAACCTTCTATAATTCTTGGGGAAGGTCTGTTAACTAAATTTTGATCAACTAAATATAAGCGGTCATTTTTAAAAGCAGAAATTTCTCTAAAAATTTCCCGTTCTCTAAGTTCATCTAATGTTAAACCGTTTGGGGTGCTGTGAGCACTGCTGATATAAACTTCTGGATCAGCATCAATTAAGCTTTCCAGACTGAAAGTTGGCCAGCTGCCCTCTGCCTCTCTGGCAACATTATAACCACCGGCATCATGAATCAGGCTGTCAATAAAAGTACCTTTACCAGCCGTATATAATGGGTCTGACCAGATTTCATAAAACACCCTTTTTCTTTCCTTATTTTCTAATTTATCATTCACCAGCTCTTTAAGCTGCTGGTACTCTTTATCCATTCTGGAAGTCAGCTCAACCCCAGCCTCTGCTGCAGAAGTTAAATAAGCAATATCTTCAATCATATCTATTGTATCATTAATTGAGACAGGTTTAAAACCAATATTTTTTATTCCCAGTTCTGACAGCCTCTCCAGGCTTTCAATCTTAGTTACAGATTCAGCTATTACAAGGTCTGGCTCCAGAGAAACAATTTTTTCTATATTTGGTTCATCAATTCGTCCGACATCATCCTTTGTCAGAGCTTCTTCTGGATAATCGCAGGCTGAACTTACTGCAACCAGCTTATCTTCAAGCCCCAGAGCATAGATTACTTCGGTCATTCCTGGTGCCAGAGTAATAATCCTTTCAACTTCTTTTTCTATTGTAATTTCTCTACCGAGCTCATCGGTATAATTTAGAGGAAATTCCTGAGCAGATAAAGAAATAGCAGCTGCAAAAACAAAAACCACTAAAAACAAAATCACCAATTTGGCTTTTCTCATTTATACCCTCCTCGATTCCGCTTAAACAATTTCATTTCTTCTGGGGATAGGAACCGGTGCTACTTTGTGACTATTTTTGGCTGCCAGTTTCTCTATTTTTTCTTTTACTTCTGGTTCTGCCTCACCAGTTAAAATATACTGATCAAGCTCCTGGTAGCTAAAGCCCATTTCTGATTCATCAGTCTGACCATCCCAGAGTCCTGCAGATGGCTTTTTTTCAATAATTTCAGCCGGAATTCCAAGCACTTCTGCCAGCTTTTTGACTTCATTTTTTACCAGTGATCCTAAGGGAGCAAGGTCTATCCCTCCGTCACCGTGTTTGGTAAAATAGCCAATCTTTAACTCACTCCAGTTATCTGTACCGACAACAAGGTAACCCTTAGCCTGAGCGTAGTAATATAAGGTAGTCATTCTGAGGCGTGGTTTTATATTGGCTTCTGCCAGTCTGCCAGCCTCAACTCCACTTTCTTTTAAATTTGCTAAAAAATGATCATATATATCACTGAGATCATTTTCTACTACTTCAATTCCAAATTTGCCAGCAACTTTCAGGGCGTCTTCCCGGTCCTGTGAGCTGGAATGACAGGGCATGATTACTCCAAGCATTTCTTCTCCAAATGCAAGCTGGCAGAGACGGGCAGTAACAGCAGAATCAATACCTCCACTTAACCCAACGACTGCACCATTTAAGCCTGCATTTTCCACCTCAGTCTGCAGCCAGTTAACCAGGCTGTCTTTTATTTTATTATAATCATTTTCGGCAAAAATATTTTTATCCATTATTCATCCCTCCAGGGATATTCTCCAGCAATCATATCTTTTATACTTCCTTCTACAGCTGTAATTCGCCAGATTCCTTCAATTTTTTCGACTGTTAATTCATCCAGCATCTGGTGGCTGTAGCTGCCTTCCCGATCTCTAAAGTTAAACTCATATGAGGCTCTAAACCTGTGTCTGGCTTCAGAAGCAGAAAGTTCTTCAATTTCCAGCTTTTCCAAACTGTAAATTTCATTGACCTCTCCTCCCTGTTCGGGGTCACCTCCATAAGCCTGCTGCATTTTCTCTATCACATGGGTTTCTGAGATCATTCGTTCCATCTCACCCAGGTCAAAATCTGCAGCTTCATTTGCCAGGTTGATGTTCTTAGTTGCTATCGCTTCGTAAAAGTAATTAACAACCTCCCCGGCTGTATTATCTGGAGTTATAGTCGCTGGCGAACCAGAACTCAAGCCCCAGATAAAGCCACCTCCAATAATGGCAAAGAAAAGAATCACCTTCCAACTGTGGCGGAAAAAAAGCTTAATGTTTTCATTTCTTCTTTTCTTTTTTATTATTTTATTATCAATTAAATTCTCTCTTTCTAGAAATGGCTGGATCTCAAATTTATTTTCTTTGCTGGTTCTTTTTAATTCCTCAATAAGATAGTCGAGATCCGGGCGTTCCTTTTGCTCTTTAGCCAGCATCTCCATAAATAGTTGATTGAGGTTATCACTTATCTGAGGAAGCAGTGCCTGCAGAGCTAGAATTTTTTCGTTTTGAATTTTATTCAATACTTTTGCATGATCCCGATCACTAAAAATGGTTTCTCCACTTAAAAAATAATAAAAAACTGATGCTAAATTAAAAATATAAGATTCGAGCTGCCAATCCTCTCCTGCAACGACTTCAGGCGGCATAAAATACTCCTGAGTTGGGATTTCAAGCTCAAATTCATTATAATTCCTTTTGCTGCGCAGCATTGCTTCCGGCATTAAATAAATATCATTTTCTTCATCAATCCAAAAGTTAGAAGCATTTATCCCTTTCGGAAAAATTTCTTTAACAAGCTCAATATCTTGCAGTAGAGCAAGGCTTTCTTCTAATTCTTTGAGCAGAATCTTAGAATCAATCGGGTTTTTATTTAAATATTCTGCCAGGGGTTCTAAGTTTTCACTTCCCTGATAAAGAAGATAATATTCCCCTTCTTCCCGAATAACATCCTGATAGGAAATTATTTTGGCAGGAAGTTCTGCTGGCATATTATCTATTGCCTTTCTTACTCGCTTAACAATATCAAGCTGCACCCTTGAGCGCGGCACCGTGTCTTTAAAAAGTTTTTCTTTGTGTAAACTTTTCTTTTTCTGAGTTTCTCTACTCATAGCAATTCCTCCGACATTAATATAATTAGAATAAGCAAAGTTATCCACCCAAAACAAATTCAGGTGGATAAACTTATCTACTTATTACTCAACTTTCGGCGTTAGAAATCATTAATGATTTCTTGATATAACCAGGAAGAAGCTCAAAAAAGTAGTCTAATAGGTCATTTATCTTTTCTTCAGTTAATGTTGAATAATCATGTAGAGTCTTTTTGAAAAGGTCTATGATTAAAAATAATGCTTCAATATGACTTAAATCTTTTAGCTCATCACAGTATTCAAAAAACATACCGCCAAAAGTCTTTTCGTCTTCAT
>NZ_QAXS01000004.1 GCF_003053565.1 Halanaerobium saccharolyticum
TTCTTTAGATATCACCGGACAGATGTCCTAATACCAGTATTTAATTTTTAAGATTTTTATTTTTTGAATTATTTTAGACTTTTCGCAGTGCAATCATTTTATTTAATTAAGCTTAATTATTAAGAGGTGAATTATGTATAATAGAAGAAAGACCAGGCTTGTTAATTTTGCTGAGCAGCCGGTTGGTGGAGAATCACCGGTTTCTGTACAGTCTATGTGTAACACTAAAACTGAAAATGTTGAGGCGACTGTAGACCAGATTAAAAAGCTGGAGGCAGTTGGCTGTGAGATTATTCGAGTCGCTGTACCGGATCAAAAAGCTGCTCAGGCACTTGAGAAAATAAAAGCAGAAATAAATATACCACTCGTTGCTGACATACATTTTGACTACCGGCTGGCTTTAATGGCGGTTGAAAATGGAGTGGATGCACTGCGGATTAACCCGGGTAATATAGGAAGTGATCAGCGGGTTAAGGAAGTTGCACTTGCCTGTAAAGAAAAGCAGATTCCAATCAGAGTTGGCAGTAACTCCGGCTCAATTGAAAAAGAACTGCTGCAAAAATACGGTGGGCCAACTGCTGAGGCGATGGTTGAAAGTGCTTTAAGAAATGTAAAAATTCTGGAAGAAAATAATTTTAAGGATATAGTAATTTCACTAAAATCAAGCCATATTCCGACAACAATTGAGGCTTATAGATTGATGGCTGAGAAAGTTGACTATCCCTTCCATATTGGGATTACAGAATCGGGAACACCCTGGCGGGGAACGATTAAATCAGCTGCAGGAATTGCAGCGCTGCTAACTCAGGGTTATGGTGATACACTGAGGGTTTCATTGACCGGTGATCCTGTTGAGGAAGTAAGAGTCGGCTGGCAGATTTTAAAATCACTTGAGCTCAGAAAAAAGGGAGTAGAAATTATTTCCTGTCCTACCTGCGGCCGAACCAATATTGACTTGATTGCTCTCGCAGAAAAAGTTGAAAAAGAGCTGATGAAAATCGATAAGGAAATTACCGTTGCAGTAATGGGCTGTGCGGTTAATGGTCCGGGTGAGGCAAAAGAAGCCGATATTGGGGTTGCTGGTGGAATAGAAGAAGGTTTGATCTTTAAAGAAGGAAAGATTATCAAAAAAGTAAAAGAAGATCAATTATTAGAAGAATTGATGAAAGAAATTAATAAACTTTAAGTTATTTTAATTAGACAGCTGCTAAAAAATAAATAATATCTATAGATTAGAAATAGGAGTGATTAGGATGCGCATGTCAAAATTATATTTACCAACTTTAAAGGAAGATCCTGCAGAAGCTGAGGTTATCAGTCATAAATTAATGTTAAGAGCAGGAATGATGAGAAAACATTCTTCAGGAATTTATTCCTATCTACCTTTAGGTTATCGGGTGATCAAAAAAATAGAAAAAATCACCAGAAAGCATATGGATATGAGTGAAGCCCAGGAAGTTCTGCTGCCTATCATGCAGACTTCTGAAATCTGGAAGGATTCTAAACGCTGGGATAAATTTGGACCTTTGATGATCAAGTTTAATGATCGTAAGGCCCGGGAATACTGTCTGGGACCAACTCACGAGGAAGTTGTTACAGACCTGGTCCGAGATGAAGTTAGATCATATAAAGACCTGCCTTTAAACTTATATCAGATTCAGACTAAAGTTAGAGATGAAATCAGACCCCGTTTTGGTGTGATGAGGGGTCGAGAATTTATAATGAAAGATGCCTACAGTCTTGATATTGACTATCAGGGTCTGGACAAAAGTTATCAGGCAATGTTTGATGCTTATGAGCGAATTTTTGCAGAATGCGGCCTGGAAGCTGTAGCAGTTGAAGCAGATACCGGTGCAATGGGAGGAAAAGATTCTCACGAATTTATGGTGCTGGCTGATTCCGGTGAAGATGAGATAGCTTTCTGCAGCCACTGTGACTATGCAGCCAATGTAGAAAGGGCTACTTCTAAAAAAACTGATATAGACTTTGAGGTTGAAGCAGAAGTAGAAAAAATACATACTCCTGAGATAAAAACTATTAGTGAACTGGAGGAATATCTTGAAGTTCCTGCTGCTAAAATGATTAAGGCAGTTGCTATGGTGGCTGATGGGGAGGCTGTTTTAGCTCTTGTTTCTGGAGAAGATGAATTAAATGAAATTAAATTAACAAATTATCTGCAGGCAAATGAACTGCGGGCAGCTGAAGAGGAAGAATTTGCAGAACTCTTTAACAGTACTGCCGGATTTATTGGTCCTGTAGATCTGAATAAAGTAAGAATTGTTGCCGATCAGCGTCTTAAAAATATGTCGGGAGCAATAGTTGGAGCAAATGAAAAAGATTACCACCTAAAAAATGTTAAAGCCGGTAGAGATTTTGAAGTAGAGGCATTTACAGATCTTCGTTCAGTAAGAGGTGGAGAGAGATGCCCAAAATGTGACCAGGGTAAGTTAAATATCAAAGATGGAATTGAAGTTGGCCATATTTTTAAACTGGGAACTAAATACAGTGAAAATATGGGTGCCAATTATCTTGATGAAAATGGAAAAGCACAGCCAATAGTAATGGGAAGTTACGGAATTGGTATTACCCGACTGGTTGCGGCGGCAATTGAGCAGAACAATGATCAGTATGGAATTAAGTGGCCGAAGGCAATTGCTCCCTATCAGATAATTATACTTCCTCTCGGTAATGACGACCTGGTTCAGGAAAAATCGGAAGAAATATATCAGAATTTAAAAGCTCAGGGATGGGAAGTTTTAATTGATGATCGTGATGAGAGAGCTGGAGTTAAATTCAATGATTCTGAATTGATTGGAATTCCGCTACGGCTAACAATTGGTTCTCGTTCTTTAGAAAATGGTGTGGTAGAAGCAATGATCAGAGAGAATAATAGTAAATTAGAAATTGAACTTGATAATCTGGAAGCAGAGGTCGAAAAGCTGTTTGCAGAGATCTCTTAAGTTTTGATTTTTCATCTGGAAGGAGTATTTAATGACAAAGGCAGTAATCTTAAGAGAAAATTCAAATCTATATAGATATTTAGTATATAACCAGGAAGAAAAGACTATCTATTGTATTGCAGATAATGAGCATTCTGCTGCGGCAGAATCTGAAATAAAAAAGAAAATAGCTTTCAACAAAAATGATTTTCAGTTAAAAATGGTAACTGATTTATCATTAGAAGAAGAGCTGTTTTTGATCTGGCCTCAAATAATTAAAAATTTTGAGGTCTACTTTTCTTTTTCTAATAACTGGTTAAAAAGAGCTCAGCTTTTTTTAGAAGAGCAGGAATTAAAAATTAAAGTAGAAACAAAAATGGCCCAGAAAAAGCTGGCTCAGCCAAAGGTTATTAGTTTTCTGGAAAATAATATTAGCAAATATATTGGGGAAATAAAAAAAGTCAGTATCCATAATGGAGATTTCTTACCTGAAATAGAAGAAAAGGCTGATCCGACTAAGTTTAAGCAGCGTTCAGAAAGAACTGCTCCTCCATCTCAAAACTACTCAAAGGGAGGTTCAGGATCTTCTAAACGCAAAAGCAGAAAAAATAAAGACCGCTATGGACGGGTAATCAGAGGACAAAAAACTCATGATCTAGTCGATTTAGATACTGAAATCCCTTCTGTTATTGTAGAGGCAGATTTATTTGATATAGATGTCCGCCAAACACGAAAGGGAAGCTATCTTTATATTTTAAAGATTACAGACTATGACAGCTCTATTTCTGCTAAAACTTTTACTGACGAAAAAGATGATTTTTTAGATGGTTTAGCTAAAGGACAGCACTTAAAAATCAGAGGTAAAGTGACTTTTGACCCCTACAGTAAAGAATGGGGGATTATGTTTAATGATCTGGTACCTGTAGAAAAAGAAAAACGACAGGATCAGGCTGAAGAAAAAAGAGTTGAACTTCACCTGCACACTCAGATGAGCGCCATGGATTCTGTTATTAATGTTAAAGATGTAGTAAAAAGGGCTGGAGACTGGGGCCATCAGGCAATTGCGATCACAGATCATGGAGTTGTTCAGGCTTTTCCTGATGCTTATTCGGCCGGGGAAAAACATGGCGTAAAAATCATCTATGGTGTTGAAGCCTATCTGGTTGATGATGGTGAGCCAATCATTAACAATCCCTATCCTTCAGCTATAGATCAGACAGAATTTATTGTTTTTGATTTAGAGACCACCGGTTTAAATCCTTCCCAGCACGAAATAATTGAAATTGGTGCTGTGAAGATAAAAAATGGAGAAAAAATTGATGAATTTAAATCATTTATCAATCCGGGAGTAAAAATTCCTGCTAAGATTACTGAAATTACAGGAATAAATGATAGAATGGTTGCTGATGCTCCTGATCTAAAAACTGTAATTAATGATTTTGTTGATTTTGCTGGAGATGGTGTACTGGTAGCTCATAATGCAGATTTTGATTATGGTTTCATTCGCACAGCACTCGAAAAATTAGAAATCAAAAAAGATGACTATACAGTACTTGATACTCTGGGGCTGGCAAGAGCTTTGGTTAAAGACAGCAAAAATCATAAGCTGAACACACTTGCCAAATATTTTGGTGTTGATTTAGAAAACCACCACCGAGCTCTGGATGATGCAGCTGCAACAGCAGAAGTGCTATCTAAGCTTCTGGAAATTATTAAGGCTGATGGTTCTGACAATTTAAATCAGATTAACAGTTATATTTCTAAAATAGACTGGAAGGATTTGCGTCCTTTTCATGCTGTGATTTTGGCTGAGAATAAAAAGGGACTTAAAAATCTATATAAGTTGATTTCAATTTCTCATTTAAATAATTTTTATAAAAAACCAAGAATTTTAAAGAGTGTACTTCTTCAGCACAGAGAGGGACTGATTATCGGTTCGGCCTGTGAGGCAGGTCAGATATATAAAGCATTTGTAAACAACAGGCCGCGAAATGAAATCAAAAAAATAGCAAAACTCTATGATTATCTTGAACTGCAGCCTCTGGGCAATAATCAATTTTTAATTCCAGATAAGGTAAATTCCAGAGATGATCTCAAAGAAATTAACCGTAAAATTTATCAGCTCGGTCAGGAATTAAATAAACCTGTTGTAGCAACCACAGATGCTCATTTTTTGGATCCTAAAGACAGTATTTTTAGAGAAATCTTACAGACAGGTCAGGGTTTTAATGATGCTGATCAGCAGCCGCCAATTTATTATCGAACTACTGAAGAAATGCTCAATGAATTTGCCTATTTTGGCGAGGAAACAGCAAGAGAAATTGTAGTTGAAAACCCCAATAAAATCGCTGCTAAGATCGATAAGATCAAACCAATACCTGACGGTCTATTTACTCCAGAAATTGAAGGAGCAGAGGCTGAAATTCGCCAGATGTCCTATGAGCGGGCCCACGAATTTTACGGAGAAGAGCTGCCTCAATTAGTGATTGACAGGCTGGAAAAGGAGCTTTCTTCAATTATTGAAAATGGTTTTGCGGTTATTTATTTAATCGCCCATAAATTGGTTAAAAAATCACTTGAAGATGGATATCTGGTAGGGTCGCGAGGCTCTGTTGGTTCTTCTTTTGTGGCAACTATGACCGAAATTACAGAGGTTAACCCGCTGCCGCCACACTACCGCTGTCCTCAGTGCTCCAAACATGAATTTATTACTGACGGCTCAATTGGAACCGGAGTTGATTTACCCGATAAAGTCTGTCCCCACTGTGGAACTGAATATATAAAAGATGGTTTTGATATACCATTTGAAGTCTTTATGGGCTTTAAAGGAGACAAGGTACCTGATATCGATTTAAACTTTTCTGGTGAATACCAGGGTAAGATTCATAAGTATACAGAAGAATTCTTTGGTAGAGACTATGTATATAAAGCAGGTACAATTTCTACAATTGCAGACCGTACTGCTTTTGGTTTTGTCAAAAATTATCTTGATGATAAAGGTATGGAGGTCAAAAGAGCAGAAATTGATCGACTGGTAGCCGGCTGTACTGGAGTTCGCAGGACTACCGGACAGCATCCAGGGGGGCTGATGATTGTTCCCAAGGCCAACGAAATATTTGATTTCAGCCCGATTCAGCATCCGGCTAATGATCAGGATACTGATATTAGAACTACTCACTTTGACTACCATTCGATCAGTGGCCGGATTTTAAAGCTCGATTTACTCGGGCACGATGATCCGACTTCACTAAGACTGCTGCAGGATATGACAGGGATTGAACCTCAGGATATTCCCCTCGATGATCCGGATACAATGAGCATTTTTTCTGATACAGAAATTTTAGGTGTTGACCCAGAACTGCTAGGAACTGATATTGGTACTTTAGGAATACCTGAGTTTGGTACTTCTTTTGTTCAGCAGATGCTCAGAGATACCAGACCGACCACTTTTGCAGAACTGGTTCGGATAAGTGGACTTTCTCACGGTACTGATGTCTGGTTAAATAATGCTCAGGATTTAATTAGAGATGGCAAAGCAGAACTGGCAGAAGTTATCTCAGTTCGAGATGATATTATGAACTATTTACTTCAGCGTGGGGTTGAGCCTTCAACAGCTTTCTGGATTATGGAGCATGTTCGTAAAGGTAAAGGGCTGACTGAAGAAGAAGAGCAGGCAATGCGGGAAAATAATGTGCCTGACTGGTATATTGATTCCTGTAAAAAGATTAAATACATGTTCCCCAAGGCACATGCTGCCGCCTATGTAACAATGGCTTACAGAATTGCTTATTTTAAAGTTCACCATCCTGCTGCCTTTTATACTGCTTATTTCTCAATTAAAGCTGATGATTTTGATGCCCAGCTTGCCTGTAATGGCAGAGAAAGGGTAGTTAATAAGATTGAAGAGCTGGAAGCTCTAGGTAATGATATGACAGCGAAAGAAAGTGGAACCCTTACTGTTTTAAGAATTGTACTGGAAGCTATGATGAGAGGAATTGAGTTTTTGCCGGTTGATATCTATGAATCTGAAACTGACCGCTTTATTAAAAAAGAGGAGAATAAACTTTTAGCACCACTAATCAGCCTCCAGGGGCTGGGTGGAAGTGCTGCCGAAAGTGTTGTTCTTGAAAGGCAAAAATCAGATTTTACTTCGATCGAAGAGTTATCAAACCGAACTTCTCTAACTTCTACGGTAATTGAAGTTTTAAGAGAGCACGGCTCACTGGAGGGAATGCCGGAACGAAATCAGCTGTCTCTGTTTTAAAACCTTTGGTACCAGGTCCAAAACGGCCGTTTTGGACCTGGTACTGTTCGGTTGATCTTCGGATGCTGATTGTTTAAATGATAGTTTCAATATTTTCCAAGAGTTTCCAAGTACCCGGTACCATTTAAAACTTGCAAGTCTAAATAAGCTGTGATAGAATTATAGAGGAAAGAGTTCTGATAAATACTAATGTTGATTTTAGGAGTGGGGATGTCTTCCCACTCTTTTATTATAGTTTAGGTAATTTTTGAGAAAAATAAAATTAAATATTTAAGGAAGAGGGGTGTTTTATTTGGGAAAAGTTGCTGAAACAGTAACCGATTTTGTGCTTCCTATTGCCCATAGTGAAGATTTAAATCTGATTGATGTTGAGTTTTTAAAAGAAGGTAGTGATTGGGTTTTACGTATTTTTCTAGAAAATAAAGATGGTGATTTAACTATAGAAGAATGTGAAAAGGTCAGCAGATCCTTGAGTATAATTCTGGATGAAGAAGATCCAATCGATAAAAGTTATATATTAGAGGTTTCATCACCCGGGCTGGAAAGACCTCTTAAAACGGAAGAGGATTTTGAACGTTTTAGGGGAGAATTAATCGCAGTTAAAACTTTCAAAAAAATTAATGGTGAAAAAGAATTCATAGGAACTTTAAAGGAATTTGCAGATGATCAAATCACATTAATTTTAGATGATGATCAGGAAATATCGATTGACTACAGTCTGGTAGCAAGAGCTAATTTAACTTTTGAAATTTAAAATTGAGGGGGGAAAAATATGAATGTAGAATTCATTCAGGCCCTGGATGATATAGAAAAAGATAAAGGTATATCTAAAGATGTATTATTGGAGGCCATTGAAACAGCTTTAGTTTCTGCTTATAAAAAGGATTTTGGTTCTAAAGATAATGTTAGAATTGAAATTTCTGCAGAAGCTGGAGAAGTTAAAGTCTATTCTCGCAAAGAAGTTGTGGAAGAAGTTGAAAATAAAAATAGTGAGATATCTTTAACTGAAGCTGAAAATATAGACAGTAAGTATGATATTGGAGACATTGTTGAGATTGAGGTTACACCTGCAAACTTTGGTAGAATTGCAGCCCAGACAGCAAAACAGGTTGTAATGCAGAGGATCAGAGAAGCAGAAAGAGATGTAATTTTTGATCAATATAAGGAAAAAGAAGATGACCTGATAACAGGTACAATTCAGCGTTTTCATAATGATAATATCCTGATTGATATGGGTAAGACAGAAGCTTTACTGCCGCCTTCTGAGCAGATTGCTGGTGAAAGATATGAAATCGGTGAAAGAATTAAGCTTTATGTAGTTGAAGTAAGTACTACAAATAAAGGTCCAAGAATTCTGGTTTCCAGAACTCATCCTGGTCTTTTAAAAAGGCTTTTTGAGATTGAAGTTCCAGAAATTTTCCAGGGACTTGTAGAAATAAAAGCTGTGGCCAGAGAAGCCGGTCAGCGTTCAAAAATGGCAGTAAGCAGTTCTGACAGTCAGGTTGATCCTGTTGGAGCCTGTGTTGGCCCAAAAGGTATGAGGGTTCAGGCAGTTGTGGATCAGTTAAATAACGAAAAAATTGATATTGTAAAGTGGGATGATAATCCTGAGGTATTTGTTGCTAATGCTTTAAATCCGGCTGAGGTAGTAAGTGTCAATATTAATAAGTCTGATAAAATTGCTGAAGTGGTAGTTCCAGACTTTCAACTTTCGCTGGCAATTGGAAAAGAAGGACAGAATGCTCGTCTGGCTGCAAAATTAACCGGCTGGAAAGTTGATATTAAAAAAGAGTCTGAAATTGAAGCAGAACCTGAAAACATTGAAGAAATAGAACAGAGTGCTGCTGAGCTTGCAGAAAGTTTAGATGAATTTGAAGAAACAGAAAAAGATACTGAATTGGATAAAACTGAAACAGTGACTGAAAAAACAGCTGAAGAGGCTGAATCTGATAATCAAGTTGACATTCAAGCTGAAGAAGATGCTGAAGAGCTTGAAAAACTGGATTAAATTTATCAAATAAACCAAAAATCTTAAGGAGGATTGAGATTGCAGAGTAGAAGTCCTATTCGTCAATGTGTAGGTTGTGGTGCCAGAAGAGACAAGATTGAACTTTTAAGAGTGGTAAATAATAAAGGAGATATTTTAGTTGATCCAGGTGGGAGAACCCCTGGTCGAGGTGCTTACCTCTGTCCTAATATGGATTGTTTAGATAAAGCAGTAGAAAAAGGTGTTTTGAAAAAGGCACTTAGGAAAGATATTTCTGATGAAATTTATGAAAAAATTTCGGAGGAGATTAAACATGATTAACTAACAGCAGAATATTTTGGAGGTGCAAGTATGGCAAAAATTAGAGTATATAATCTGGCTCATGAGCTGGATATGGATAGTAAGGAAGTAATTGAATTATTAAATGATCTTGATATTGATGTATCAAGTCATATGAGTACGATAACTGACGAAACAGCAGAACTTGTAAAGGGTATGTATGCAGGTGATAATACTGCTGAAGAAAACAAAGAAGCACATAAGGAAGCTGTTAAAGCTGAAGCTGAAAAAAGCAAAGAAGAGGCAGAAAAAGCTGCAGAAGCAGCTGAACAGGCTGAATCTGAAGTAGAAGCAGAAGCTGAGGAAAATGAAGCAGAGGAAATTGAGGAAGATGCAGTAGAAATCGAAACCCCGATTACAGTTAAAGAATTTGCTGAAGAGATTGGTCAGGCTCCTAATAATTTAATTGTCGAATTAATGAACATGGGAGTAATGGCCAGTGTAAATCAGAGTTTAGATGAAGATACTCTGGAGTTACTGGCTGAAGAAATTGGTGTTAAAATTAAGTTCAAGTCTGAGGAAGAAGAAAAAGCTTCTTTAAGAGTTGGACCAGAAATTGAAGATAGAGAGGAAGACTTAGAAGTTAGACCTCCTATTGTCACAGTAATGGGTCATGTTGACCACGGGAAAACTACTCTCTTAGATGTAATTAGAGAAAGTAGAGTGGCCGGAAGTGAAGCTGGTGGAATCACCCAGCATATAGGTGCCTATCAGGCTGAGGTAGATAACAAGAAAATTACCTTTATTGATACACCAGGTCACGAAGCTTTTACAGCTATGAGAGCAAGAGGAGCCCAGATTACTGATATTGCAATTTTAGTTGTAGCAGCTGATGATGGAATTATGCCCCAGACTGAAGAGGCAATCAACCACGCTAAGGCAGCTGGAATTCCGATCATTGTAGCAATTAATAAAATTGATAAGGCGAATGCTCAGCCGGAACGGGTTAAGCAGGAGCTAACAGAATATGGCCTTGTTCCTGAAGACTGGGGTGGAAATACAATTTGTGTTAATGTTTCTGCACTGCAGAAACAGAATATAGGTGAACTTTTAGAAATGATCATCCTGGTTTCAGAGATGGAAGAATTAAAGGCCAATCCTAACCGTCTGGCTGAAGGTATAGTTATTGAAGCTGAGCTTGATAAAGGCAGGGGGCCTGTAGCAACTGTGCTGGTTAAGAATGGAACTCTAAAGGTTGGAGATCCACTACTTGCTGGTTTAACCTCCGGTCGTGTTAGAGCAATGTTCAATGAATATGGTGATTCCCTGGATGAAGCCGGACCATCATCAGCGGTTGAGGTACTTGGATTTAATGAGGTGCCTGATGCTGGAGATTTTGTTCAGGTTTTAGAAGACGAAAGACAGGCTAGAGATGTTGCTTCTGACCGTCAGGATGAAAAAAGACAGGCTGAGCTAAAATCTGATGCTAAGGTTTCCTTAGATGATCTGTACAAGCAGATCCAGGAAGGTGAAGTTAAAGAACTTAATATTATTATTAAGGCAGATGTACAGGGATCAATTGAGGCACTTAAAGCTTCACTGTTGAGACTTGGTACAGATGAAGTTACTGTTAATGTAATTCATACTGGTGTTGGTGGAGTTAATGAAACTGATGTTAACCTGGCCAGTGCTTCTAATGCTATCATTATTGGATTTAATGTAAGACCTGATAATAATGCTTTAAAAGCTGCTGAAAAAGAAAAGGTTGATATTAGAACTTATAGAGTAATTTATAAAGCTCTAGAAGATATCAAAGATGCGATGGCCGGACTGCTCGATCCTGAGTTAAGAGAAGAAGTCACCGGTAGAGCAGAAGTTAGAGATACCTTTAAGGTGCCTGATGTCGGCATAATTGCTGGTGCATATATTACAGATGGTCATGTGAACCGCAACTACGATGCTCGTTTAATTAGAGATGGAGTAGTTATTCACGAAGGAACAATTTCTTCTCTCAAGAGATTCGAAAATGATGTAAGAGAAGTTAAATCTGGTTATGAATGTGGAATTGGAATCGAAAATTATAATGATATCAAAGTTGGAGATATCATTGAATTCTATACTTATAAGGAGATTAAAAGATCCTTATAGAGGTGAGGTAAAGTGACAAATAAAAGAGCAATAAGAGTTGGAGAATTGTTGAAAGAAGAAATCAGTCAAATTGTCTTAAGAGAAATGAAAGACCCAAGAATTGGTTTTGTCTCTGTGACTGATGTTGAGGTGAGTGGTGATTTAAGACATGCTAAAGTCTTTATCAGTGTTTATGGAACTGATAAAGAAAAGGAAGAAACCCTGGAAGGTCTGCAGCAGGCTCAGGGTTTTGTACGCAAACTTGTCGGTGAAAGAATTAAAATTCATCATACACCTGAGATTATTTTCCGTTATGATGATTCTATTGAAAATGGAGTTCATATTTCTGAAATAATTAAAGATCTTAAAGAATCAGGAGAGATAAAGGAGTCTGACTCTGATGCAGAAAGAAATTAAAGAAATCATTAAAATTATAAATGAAAATGATAATTTTCTAGTCGTCGGCCATGTTGGAGCTGATGGTGACAGTATCGGATCAGTGACTGCTTTAACCCGATTACTAAAAAGGGAAATGAAAACAGCCAGAGCCTATCTGAATCGAGATACTCTGGCTCCTTTTTCTTTTCTGGGAGTTAAAGAGGATTTCTTTTATACTGATTCAGAGAAATTAAAAGAAGAGATGAAAGCAGAAGAATTTATATTAATCACCCTGGATTCAGGTACTTTAGAAAGAGTGGATTTGGACCAGGAATTAATAGATTCAGCTCAGTATATTATAAATATTGATCACCATGAAGACAACAGTCTTTTTGGTAAAATTAATCTTGTAGAAGCTGATCGGGCTGCTGTTGGTGAGATTGTTTATAATTTTGCTGCTGAAATCATAGGGGAAGATCTACCTTTAAATATTGCCGAACCCCTCGCTACGGCAATAATAACTGACACCGGAGCTCTTCGCTATGAAAATACAAGTTCCAGAGTTTTAAGAATTCTGGCTGAACTGATGGATGCTGGTGTGGATATTTATAAAATTAACAAGAAAGTATTTGGCAGTTTAAGCTACAGGGCTCTAATTTTAAAGGGGCTGGCACTGGCTACCCTTAACCGAAGCGAAGACGGGAAAATTGCCTGGCTTTATGTCAGCCGCCAGATGATGCATGAAGCTGAGACTGACTATACTGAAGGTCTGGTCAGTCTGGCCAGAGATATAGAAGAAGTTGAAATTGGAATTTTATTTACTGAGGAAGAAGAAAAAGAAATCAAAGTAAGTCTTCGTTCCAACTTTTATGCAGAAGTCAATAAACTGGCGGCCGAATTTGACGGCGGTGGTCATCCAAGGGCTGCCGGAGCAACAGTCGAAAAGACTTTAGAAGAGACAATCGATTCTGTGGTTGAGGCAGCGAAAAAATATGTTTAACGGTACTGCTAATATTTTGAAACCGCCCGGGATTTCTTCATTTGCCTTAATTAAAAGTCTGCGCTGGCTGCTGGATGAAAAAAAGGCCGGCCATACGGGAACTTTAGATCCTGCAGCCGCCGGAGTTTTAGGAGTCTGTTTCGGTAAGGCTACAAAAACAATTCCCTTTCTTGATGACAGCCGCAAAGAATATATTTGTGAGCTGAAGCTGGGTTCCAGAACTGATTCCCTTGATTTAGAAGGTGAAGTTATCAGAGAAGATGTAAACTGGAATCATCTTTCAGAGGACGAAGTGAAGGCAGCTGTTATGAGCTTTAAAGGCAAACAGCAGCAGGTTCCACCGATGTATTCGGCTCTTCATTATCAGGGCAAAAGACTCTATCAGCTTGCCCGGAGAGGAATTGTGGTAGAAAGAGAAAGCAGAGAGATAGAAATATTTGACCTGGAGCTCCTTGAAATTAATCTGCCCTTAATTCGTTTTCGCGCTGAAGTTTCCAGGGGAACTTATATTCGCTCACTTGTGAGGGATATTGGGGACAAATTAAATACCAATGCTGTGATGACTTTTCTGCTCCGAACAAAGTCCGGGCCTTTTAAGCTTGAAGATTCTGTCAGCTACGAAGAGATTGAAAATCAGGGTCAGGAAATCCTGCTTAAGTCTTATGAACCGCTTAATTTACCCCGCTATACTATTAAAGATGAAGAATATCAGCGGGCTGAAAATGGAAATTATCTAATCAAAGAAAATTTTGTGGAATCTGATATTGAGCTTGCTGTGGGCGAATATTTTCTTCTTTTTTCGGAATCTGGTGAATTTCTAGCAATTAGCCAGCATCAGCTTGAAGATGATTATCATATCTATCAACCACATAAAGTTTTTATCTAGTTTTGGAGGAAATAATATGCAGGTTATAACAAGTGATAAATATAATAAATTTAAAGACCGAAATACCTGTCTTGCCATTGGAGCGTTTGATGGTTTACATAAAGGCCACCAGCTGATTATTAATCAGGCGATTAAAGAAGCAAAAAATAATAATTACCCGGCTGCAGTTTTATCTTTTCATCCTCATCCCCTGGAGATTATTCCTGGTAAAACCCCACCACCATCTATAGTCTCACGCCAGCAGAAAATTTCTGTTCTGGAGGAAATGGGTGTTGATTATTATTTTGAACAGAAATTTACCCAGCAGTTTGCAAAAATGCGGGCGGAAGAGTTTATTAATAATATTCTGCTCAATAAAATTAAAGTAAATACGGTGGTTGTTGGCGATGATTTTCGCTTTGCTTATAAAAATGAAGGTAATGTTGAAATTCTAAAAAAGATGGGAGAACTGCACGGTTATCAGGCAAAGATTATTTCTCAGCTCCACGCCAGTGATGATCGGATTTCAAGTACAAGAATCAGGAATCTGCTTAAAAAGGGTAGAATTAAAAAAGCCAAAAAATTGCTCGGACGCCCATATCAAATCTGTGGTCAGGTGGTGCACGGAAAAAAAAGAGGTAGAAAATTGGGTTTTCCAACAGCAAATTTAAGTCTGGAAACTAATTACGCTCTCCCCCCCGAAGGAGTATATGCTGTTAAAGTTCACCATCAGGATCAGGTATATATTGGTGCAGCTAATCTGGGTTATAATCCTACTTTTAATAATCAAAAGATTTCTTTTGAAGTCTATATCTTAGATTTTGAGGATAATCTTTATGGTGAGAGATTGTGTGTAGATATTATTGATTTTATTAGAAGTGAAATAGATTTTAAAAATACAGAAGAATTAATTGAGCAGATGGAGCAAGATATTCTTTACACACGCGAGCTTTTATGTTAAAATTATAAAGAAAGTTTTAAATTACCGCTGGCTAGGATTTCGACTCTCCGACGTCTTCTTGGCCTGTGGCGAATTAATTTCACAGGAGGTGAATTTTTTATGTTAAGTAAAGAAGAAAAGCAAGATATTATTAAGGAATATCAGTTAGAAGAAGGTGATACTGGTTCTACTGAAGTCCAGGTTGCTCTTTTAACTGCAAGAATTGCTGAGTTAACTGAACACTTAAAAGACCACAAGAATGATCATCATTCACGAAGAGGTCTTTTAAAGATGGTTGGTAAAAGAAGAAAGTTATTAAGATACTTACAAAATAATGATGTTCTGCGTTATCGTGAACTTATTTCCAAATTAGGAATTCGCGGTTAATAATGCATACTAAAAGAGCGGGGCAATCCCCGCTCTTTATTTGAATAAGGAGGAAAAAATATGAAAGAATGGACAATTGATTATGCCGGTGACGAATTTAATTTACAGACCGGTAAGGTGGCCAAACAGGCCAACGGATCAGTAGTAGTCCGCTGTGGTGACTCACAGGTTTTAGTTACAGCAACTATGGATGATCCAAGACCAGGAATGAACTATTTTCCCTTAATGGTTAACTATGAGGAAAGAGTTTATGCAATCGGTCAGATTCCTGGAAGTGTTATGAGAAGAGAAGGAAGACCTAGAGATGAAGCTACTTTAGCTGCTAGAGTAATTGACCGCTCTATCAGACCATTATTTCCAGATGGTTACAGACGCGATGTACAGATAGTTGCTACTATTTTATCTGTAGATGATGATCATGATCCAGAAGTACTTGCTTTAAACGGAGCTTCTGTTGCTCTAACTTTATCTGATATTCCTTTCGCTGGGCCAATCGGAGGAGTAAAAGTTGGTTTAGTTGATGGAGAAATTGTTATCAATCCAAATGAAGAGGAAAGAGAAAATAGTGACCTTGATCTGGTAGTAGCAGGAAGCAAAGATGCTATTATGATGGTAGAAGCCAGTGCTAATGAGGTAAGTGAAGAAAAGATCTTAGAAGCAATGGATGCTGCCCATGAAGAGATTAAAAAGTTTATCGCTCTGCAGGAAGATATCAGAGAAGAAGCAGGTAAAGAAAAGATGCCTTTTGAATCTCCAACTGTAGACGATGAGATTCAGGAACAGGTTGACCAAATTCTTGGAGAAAAAATGAAAGAAGCAATTCAGATTCAGGATAAGAAGCCGAGAAATAAGAGGCTGGATGAGTTGAAGGAAGAGCTTAAAACTGCAATTAATCCTGATGAAGATGAAGAGATTAATGATCAGCTTGAATTAGCTTTTGAAAAAATGATTAAAAAGTCTGTTAAGAGCTTAATCATTGATGATGGAGTTCGTCCTGATGGCAGAGATTATGATGAAATCAGACCTATCTGGGCAGAAGTTGATTTTGTACCAAGAGCTCACGGTTCTGGAATTTTCACCAGAGGTGAAACACAGGCTTTAAGTGTTTTAACTTTAGGATCAGCCAGAGATGAGCAAACTATATTTGGACTCGGTGAAAATGAGACCAAACGCTATATGCACCACTACAACTTCCCATCTTTCTGTGTTGGTGAAACATCTCCAATGCGCTCACCAGGAAGAAGAGAAATTGGACACGGTACTTTAGGTGAAAAAGCTTTACTGCCTGTTATTCCATCTGAAGAAGATTTCCCTTATACAATCAGAATTGTATCTGAGGTTCTTGAGTCTAATGGATCTTCATCTCAGGCAAGTATCTGTGGTAGTAGTTTAGCCTTAATGGCTGCTGGTGTTCCAATCAAAGCACCTGTTGCAGGTATTGCTATGGGACTAATGAAAAAAGATGATGAGATTGTTGTTTTATCTGATATTCAGGGTTTTGAAGACTTCCATGGTGATATGGACTTTAAAGTTGCTGGAACTAAAGATGGAATTACAGCCTTACAGATGGATATGAAATTAAAAGGTCTATCTTCTGAAGTCTTAAAAGAAGCATTAGAAAAAGCTAAAAAAGGTAGAATGCATATTATGGGTAAAATGCTGGATGTAATACCAGAACCTCGTCCAGAATTATCCGAAAATGCTCCTGCAATCATTACCATGAACATTGATCCAGAAAAGATCAGATTTGTTATCGGTCCTGGTGGTAAGATGATCAATAAGATTATTGATGAAACTGGAGCCGATATTGATATTGAAGATGACGGTCTGGTTAAAATTATGACAGAGGATCAGGAAGGTGGACAGAAAGCAAAAGAAATGATTGAGCGCCTGACTGAAGAAGTAGAGGTAGGAAAAATCTATCAGGGTAAGGTTAAGCGAATCATGAACTTTGGTGCCTTTGTAGAAATTCTGCCTAACAAAGAAGGTTTAGTGCACATTTCCAAATTAGCTGATCACCATGTAAAAGAAGTTGGAGATATGCTTTCTGTAGGAGATGAAATTCCTGTAAAAGTTATTGAAATAGATAATCAGGATAGAATTAATTTATCTCTAAAAGATGCTAAAAAAGAACTGGAAGATAAAGAGTAAGCTGAAATAAAGCTGAATTATAAATAAATGGAGATGACTTTTAAATGATTTTAGGTAAACATGTTTCTATAGCTGGCGGCCTTGATAAAGCTTTTAAAAGAGCTGCTGATATTGGCTGTAATTCAATGCAGATTTTTGTTAAGAATCCTCGCGGCTGGAAAATGCGCGAAGTTGATGCAGCAGAAGCAGAAGAATTCAGGGCGGAAAGAAAAAAATATAAGATTAATCCAGTTGTAGTTCATGCTGCTTACCTGATCAATCCGGCATCTCCAAAAGATGAATTATGGGAAAAATCAATTTCAGCTCTTAAGTCTGAATATCAGCGCTGTGACAGACTCGGAGCTGAATACCTGATTTTTCATCCAGGCAGCCATACAGGATCCGGAATGAAAAAAGGAATTGCGAGAATTGCAGAGGCTTTAAATGAAATTTTAGCTGAAGTAAAATCAGAGACTATGATTCTTTTAGAAAATACTGCCGGTGCCGGTACAGGTATTGGTGCAGACTTTAATCAGCTAAAAGAAATTATTGACCGGGTCGATTATCCTGAAAGATTGGGAATTTGTATTGACAGCTGTCATGCTTTTACAGCCAGATATAATCTAAAAGAAAAATCTGGTTTAGAAGAACTAATTAGTGATTTTAATGAGCTGATTGGACTTAATAAGTTGAAAGTAATTCACCTCAATGATTCCAAATATGACTGCTGTACAAATAAAGATGAGCATGCTCATATTGGAGAAGGCAAAATTGGTAGTGAAGCTTTTAAAAGATTAATTAACCATCCTCAATTAAAGGATAAGGTATTTATTCTGGAAACACCTCAGTTTGATAAAGATAGAGATGATGATCTTATTTTATTAAAAGAATTAAGGGAGGACTAAAGTTGTCTGCTAGTGCTGAAATGTTATTAGAAGTTGGCAAAGAAATAAAAAAAGAAATAGAGACAGCAGCTGGGAATGAAATTTTTATTAGAGCTCAATTAAATAATAAAAATATCATTGAAGAGTTTGAAGTGCTGGCCAGAGGCAACAGTTATTCGGCACCTGCAGTTATTAATAATTTAATGGCTGGAGAAATGGTTATTCACAATCATCCTTCTGGAGACCTGACACCTTCTGCAGCTGATATTAGACTGGCAGCAAAAATGGCAGCCAGAGAAATTGGTTTTGCGATTATAAATAATCAGGCTGATCAAATTTATGTTGTAGTTGAAGCAGGAACAAAAAAAGAAAAGAAAAAATTAGATAAAGAGGAAGTTTTAAGTTATTTTAAAAAAGAGGGGAAATTAGCCGGTGAATTAAAAGGTTTTTCGGAAAGAAAAGAACAGCTGCTTACAGCTGAAAAAATTATCGATTCATTTAATCAGCACCAATTTGATTTCATTGAGGCTGGTACCGGGACTGGAAAATCTTTTGCCTATTTAATACCTGCTCTTTTTTATAATGATTTAAATCAGGCTAGAATAGTGGTTTCGACAAATACAATTAATCTTCAGGAACAGCTGATTAATAAAGATTTAGTTACCTTACAGCGGGTGCTTGATTTTGATTTTAATGCAGTTTTAGTTAAAGGGAGAAATAATTATCTCTGCCTGAGGAAATTCAAAAATTTTAAAAAGAATTTTGATAACAACGAGCTTGAAATAGACGAGAAAATTTTTAGCGAGCTAAATGAGTGGAAAAAGCAGACTGAAAGTGGAGAAAAAAGCGAAATTAATTTTCAGCTGAAAAATAAGGTCTGGAATCAGATTGCTGCCGAAAGTGATCTCTGTTTAAAGACATCCTGCCCCTTTTATGCTAACTGCTTTTTTATGCAGGCCAGAAAGAAAATATATAAGGCTGATATTTTAATTGTCAATCACCATCTTTTATTGTCTGATGCAAGAGTAAAAGAGGATACAGGTTCTGTTGACCGAGGTATTTTACCCAATTTTAATCATCTAATTATTGATGAGGCTCACAATATTGGCGAAATTGCAACTGATCATCTGGGCTACCCGCTTTATCAGCCCCTGCTGGATAACTGGCTTAAAAGACTGAGTGGAGACAAAAAATCATTACTGTCAGAAATTAGAGAAGATATTGCCTTTACTGTTGATTCTGATCAAAAAAGGCTGCGGGAAATTTTAGATAAAAGAATAATTCCTACAACCCAAAAAATAAGAGATTTAATTCCTCAGTATTTTAATGAACTCAAGGATTTGATTTCTGATTATAAGGATAAAAAGATTACAGTTGATGATAAATTAAAAAGCAATCCTAAATGGCAGGAATTCTATCAGACTGCCCAGGATCTGGCTGCTTATTTAAAAAACGATTTTTCTTTTCTGCAGATCATTTACGAAAATTTATATCTTGGTCTGGAAGCAGAGACAGATGAGAGTGAAATGAAAATCAAATCCAGTTTAAATCGCTGTCAGGATTTAATAAAACGTATAGAATTCAATTTAAAGGCTGAAGATGATGATTATGTTTTCTGGCTGGAGTCGAGCTACTATAGAGGCTCTGAACA
Organism: Halanaerobium saccharolyticum; assembly: GCF_003053565.1. GTDB lineage: Bacteria > Bacillota > Halanaerobiia > Halanaerobiales > Halanaerobiaceae > Halanaerobium > Halanaerobium saccharolyticum_B. Next base: position 19,832 of record NZ_QAXS01000004.1, read on the forward strand.
GACTGTGCAGAAATCAGCTCCGATTGATGCTGGAAAATTTCTGCCGGATATGATTTGGTCAAAATTAACGAATATCATCTTTACTTCTGCTACAATTACAGCTGCCGGCTCTTTTGATTATTTTTACCGCGAAACCGGGATATCTAAAGCGGAAGAGCTTAAGGTGGAATCACCTTTTGATTATTCAAAACAGGCAGAACTTTTGATTCCAGTGGATTTTCCAGATCCAGGCAGTAAAAGTTTTCTTAAGGAACTTGTGGTCAGCCTCAAAGAAATTATTTCTAAAACTCAGGGCTCAACGATGGTTTTATTTACCTCCTATCGTATGCTCAGCTACTGTTATAACAACTTAAAAGCAGAGCTGGAAGAGATGGGGATTAGAATATTGTCACAGTCAAAATTATCCCGAAATTATATTATGCAGGAATTTCACAGTGAATATAAAACAATAATTTTTGGGACTTCAAGCTTCTGGGAAGGAGTAGATTTACCTGGGGATCTGCTGAAATATCTGGTGATGGTTAAACTTCCATTTCCTGTTCCTGGTGAGCCGCTGTATCAGGCAAAAGAAGATCTCTTAAAAGCAAAAGGTCTTAACCCTTTCTATAATCTTGCTCTACCTCAGGCGGTAATTAAGTTCAGGCAGGGTTTTGGAAGATTAATCCGCTCCAAAAAAGATTCTGGTTATATTATTCTATTTGACCGGAGAGTTAAAAGTAGATCTTATGGACAGAAGTTTTTAGATTCAATTCCGACAGGATGTCCGGTCTTCGAAATCAATCAAAAAGAAATTATAAAAAAATTAGAGAATAATGGAGTTTAAAATATGACTAATACAAAAATATTTACAAAATACTTTTTAATTTTAGCCGCTATCCTTATATTTTCTACTGCTGTTAATGCTGCTCCCAGTCTAAGTTTAATCTATGTCATTCAGCAGGGTGATACACTTTCTGAGATTGCTGCTGATTATGATGTTGAGATAGAGCAGTTAAAAGCTGAAAATAACATTTCTAATCTGGCAGATATTAAAATGGGTGATGAACTGGTTATCCCTAAGAAGCTAGTTAAGAAGGATCAAAAAGAAACAGAGACACTATTTAGTGATTTCAAAACTCGCAAAGAAGAACTTTCTTTTTCGATTAATACTCACTATGCTGCCAGAATTAACCCCGGTCATCAGGCCCCTGATATTGACAAGATACCAGAGGATAAAATTATAGATTATTATGTTGGACCCGGTGACACTCTTTATGATCTGGCGAGAGATTTTAGTACTACCATTGGGACAATTTTAGCCCTTAACGATAAAGATAATAGTTATTTGCGCAGTGGAGAAAAAATTAGACTTCCGATTCATAATTTAACTTCTCATCAGATATTGAACCACAGGGTCAGCAAACAGGAGCTTGATCTTTTAGCTCGAGCTATCTATGGTGAATCCAGGGGAGAACCCTATGTTGGTCAGGTTGCTGTGGCTGCTGTAATCATTAATCGAGTCTTAAGCCGTCAATTCCCAAATACCTTTGCCCAGGTTATATATCAGGGAGGGCAGTTTTCGGCAGTTAGCGATGGTCAGATTAATCTGACACCAAATCAGACTGCTTATAGAGCAGCAAGAGAGGCACTAAACGGCAGTGATCCAACAAATGGAGCTCTTTATTTTTACAACCCTCGAACAGCTACTCGAGTTAGTTTTTTTGAAGGTAGAAGAGTAATAACTAAAATTGGCGATCATGTTTTTGTAGAATAGGGGTGAAGATTTTGCTATCTTGTTCAGCCGAAACTTTCCAGCTTTTTAAAAAGAAGCTGGCTTATTTTTTTATAATAATAATAATAATATTTTCCAGTAGTTCTGTTCTGGCTCAAAATAACTTTAGGAGCAATTACAGCTCCCGAAGACTGGTTCCAATTTATCAGGTAGATAGAAATGATCATAAAATTACTCTCACAGTTGATGGAGCCTGGGGCAGCAATCAGACTGAAGCTCTGCTGGAACTGTTTAAAAAAGAAGATATTAGTGTTTCATTTTTCTTTGCCGGCATCTGGCTGCAGAATAATCCAGATCTAGTTCAGAAAATTTTAGCTGCTGGACATCAGATTTATAATCATTCCTACAGCCATTCTCATTTTAATAATTTAACTAAAAATGAAATAATAGAAGAGCTTCAGAAAACTGAGGCAATAATTAAGCAGTATCAAAACTCTGAAACTGGACTTAAACTTTTTAGACCACCCTATGGTGAGTATAATGACTTAGTAATCAAAACAGCAAGAGAACTTGGCTATCAGGTGGTTCAGTGGAGCCTTGATTCTCATGACTGGATGGATCCCGGCCGAGAATATATAGTTGAGCGGGTTATAAAGAATATTAACTCAGGAGATATCCTACTTTTTCATAATAATTCAGAGAATATTGTAGAGATACTAAGTGAAATCATTCCAACTCTAAAGCAGGATTATCAATTTGTCAAAATAGAAGATCTAATTTATAATGATAACTATCAGATAAGTTCTCAAACTGGTTTACAATACAAAATAAAGGATGATGCTAATGGAAATTAAAGTAGAAAAGGTCAATAAGGATATTGAATTACCAAAATACCAGCATTTTGGCGAAGATGCCGGTCTGGATCTGCATGCAGCAGAAGAACTAACAATCAAAAGTGGAGAATACAAATTAATAAAAACAGGTCTTAAAATTGCTGTTCCCAGAGGTTATGCAGCTTTTGTATATCCGCGCAGTGGTCTAGCTTTAAAAAAAGGTGTTACAGTTTTAAATGCTGATGGAGTAATTGATTCCGGTTATCGCGGAGAAGTTGGAGTTATTTTAATTAACCATGGGACTGAAGACTTTAATGTCAATTTTAATGATAGAATAGCCCAGCTGATAATTCAGCAGGTTAATACAATAGAGTGGAATGAAGTAGAGAGTTTAAGTGAAAGTCAGCGAGGAGAAGGCGGCTTTGGCCATACCGGGATCAAAAAGAATTAGGAAAGGATAATTAATATGCCTAAAATAAAAGTGCCGGCAACTACAGCAAACTTAGGCCCCGGTTATGATACTCTGGGGCTTGCTTTAAGTTTATATAATGATTTTGAGATTGAAAAAAGAGAAGACGAGCAGTTAAAAATTAAAATTATCGATCAAAATAAAAATAAAGAAATAAAAATTGCCGCTGAAGATAATCTGATAGCCCTGGCCTATAAAAAATATTTTAACTTTATTGCTGAGGATTTAAGAGGTGCTGAAATAGTTGAGAAAATGCATACTCCCCTGGCCAGAGGTCTCGGCAGCAGTTCTTCGGCTATTATTGGAGGCCTGGCTGCAGCAGCAGTAGTATCAGGTAAATTAATCAGTGAAAATGATTTTATCCAGCTTGCTGTTGAGTTAGAAAAACATCCAGATAATGTTGTTCCGGCTCTGGTTGGTGGGCTAACAGTAAATTTTTATTGCAATAATAACTATGATTATTATAAAATAGATGTGGAGCAGGAACTTGATTTTATTCTGGTAGTACCGGACTTTGAGCTGAAAACTGAAAATTTGAGGCAGGTTTTACCAGCAGAAATAGATTATCCGAGTGCAATTAATAACCTCAGCCGAGTTGGTCTGCTGACAGCAGCCTTTATTAATAGAGATTATAAGCTTTTAAAAACTGCGATGGAGGATCAACTGCATCAGCCGTACAGAAAAAAACTAATTAAAGGCTTTGACCAGGTACTTGAAGCAGCCTACAGCAGTGGTGCTTATGGAGCAGCGCTGAGTGGTGCTGGACCAACAATTTTAGCCTGTGCCCGGCAGAATTCTGCTCAGATTGCCGAAAACATGAAAAAGGTATTTGAGTCCAATTCTATCAGAACAGATTCTTTTATAGTAAAAGCCTGTAATCAGAGTTTATATCAGTATTTAAAAGAGGAGATATCTCAGAATGCTTAAACTGGCCCTGATCGCCAATCAAACAGACTCTTTAGAGGGTTTTTTTGATTTTTTCATAGAAAATAAAAATAAAATAGAAAAAAAGGCTGCTCAGAAGTTTGAAATTACATATATTTTTAATGATTCTCCAGAAAATGAAGTCAAAGCTTTTTTGGCAGCCCGGGATGTCGATTTAAAAGTTACTGATAATTATCAGCAGCTGGTAAAAAACAAAGAAGTTGATATAATCATAGAATTAAGCCGTAAATTTGAAACTGCGGATTATCTGCTTCAGGCCTTAAAAAATAAAAAACAGGTAATTACAAGTAACCATAAGGTTCTGGCAGAAAATTATCTGTTGATCAAAGAGGCTGAGAAGAAGTTTAGAACCAGGGTGTTTTTTTCTGCCGTATTTTCGCCCCTACCTTTAAAAACTCTGCTCAATAATTTCTATTCTCTGGATGAAGTTAAAGAAATCAATGGGGTTTTAAATGCAACTACCAATTTCATTTTATCTGAGATGGAAAAAAATACTGTAAGCATGAAAGAAACAGTTGAACAGGCAAAGGAATTGAGCTATACTGAAGAAAATCCTGAATTTGATTTAAGCGGTCGGGATAGTTTAAATAAAAGTATTTTGCTGGCAGATTTGATTTACAACACAGCTCTTGATCCTTCTCAGGTTCAAGCCAAAGGGATAAAAGGTATTACAAGTTATGACCTGATCTATGCAGCAGAGCTCGGTTATAAAATAAAATTAATTTCTACTATTAAGAAGCAGGATGAGAAAATATATTTTGGAGTTAGACCAAATTTAGTTCCTGAGAACTCTTTTTTCTCTTCGTTAAATGATAACAGTAATGGAATAGAGTTGTTTTCTAATTATAATTCTAGAACCTTTATTAAAGCCGAAAATAATGAGTCAGCTGCTTCCAATCTATTCAGCCAGGATTTAATAAGTGCTGCCGAAATCATCAGCTCTCAAAATGATATTAATTTTGATTTAGAAGCCTTAAGAGCAAATAAAATTAATCTAGATGACCTTTATCAGCAGCAGGCAAACAACTTTTATGTCAGACTGCAGCTTGAAAAAGATAAACAGATAATTGAAAAAATCAAAGATATTTTTTCAGAAAAAAATCTGGCAGATTTAATTTTACATGATAATTTAACTGAAACTCCACTGCTGCCCGTCATAATCATTACTAAAAAAATCAAAGAAAAAGATTTAGAAGAACTACTAAAAGAAGTCGAGAATCTAGAAGGAGTTCTAACTGTTAATAATGTAATAGCAGTTAAAACAGAATAATAATTTTATCATTAACAATAGGAAGGTGAAACAGTTGTCATTAATTGTACAAAAATATGGAGGAAGTTCAGTAGCAAATCCTGAATTAATTAAAAATGTTGCCAGAAGAGTAATCGAGGGGTATGAGGAAGGCAATCAAATGGTAGTAGTGGTTTCAGCAATGGGAGATACTACAGACCATTTAATAGATCTAATGGGAGACATCACTGATGACCCTGACCCAAGAGAAGTAGATATGCTTTTAACTACAGGGGAGCAGGTTTCAATTGCCCTATTAACCATGGCAATTCATTCTCTTGGTTACCCGGCAATCTCTTTAACCGGCAGTCAGATGAAAATTAAAACTAATGAAAAACATAATCAGGCGATGATTACAGATGTAGATACCACTCGTTTGAGAAAAGAACTAGCAGAAAATAAAATTGTAATTGTTGCTGGTTTTCAGGGGGTAAATGATAATCAGGATTTTACAACCTTAGGTCGAGGAGGTTCCGATACTACAACTGTAGCTGTGGCAGCAGCTATGAATGCTGACCGCTGTGAAATTTATTCTGATGTTGATGGAGTTTATACTGCTGACCCCAGAATAGTAGAAAATGCCAGTAAGCTCGACTCGATTTCATATGAAGAAATGCTGGAACTTGCAAATTTGGGTGCTAATGTCCTTCATCCAAGAGCAGTTGAGCTGGCAAATAATTATAATTTAGACTTATATATTGCCTCAAGTTTTAATAAAACCATGGGGACAATTGTTAGAGGAGATGAGAGTATGGAAGGTAAAAAAAATGTAGTTGGAGCAGCGAGTGATTTAGGAGAAATAAAAATTACAGTTGAGAGAGTACCGGATGAGCCGGGGATAGCAGGTAAAATGTTTAAGGCTTTAGCTGATGCAGGAGTCAATGTTGATATGATTATTCAGAACCTGCAGCGGGATGAACTAAATGATATTACCTTTACTATTAATCAGGAGCAGGAAAAATTGGCAGTTAAGGTCCTGGAAAAAATAAAGGAAAAACTTAAATTTGATAACTATACAATCGATAGAGATGTTGCAAAAATTTCTATTGTTGGAGCAGGAATGCAGTCAACTCCAGGGATAGCAGCCAGAATGTTCAGCTCATTTGGGGAAAATAATATTAATATTGAGATGATTACAACCTCTGAGATTAAAATTTCCTGTTTAATAAAAAAAGAAGAAGCAGATAGGGCTTTAAATGTTTTACATAAGGAATTTAAGCTGGATCAGATAAATAATTAAATATTGCAAAAACTTAAATTTTCGCGTATAATTAAAACAGGCAGTTTTTAAGATAGAATTTACTTACTGCTCAAATTTTATTATTCTAATTATACTGTGAGGAGGCTAAAAGATGAATGTAAAGAAAAAAGGCGAAGTTTATCGCTGTGAAATTTGTGGTAATGTGGTTGAGGTTAAAGAAGCTGGTGGAGGCGAACTAGTATGCTGTGGTGAGCCAATGAAATTAGAAGAATAATTAAAAAATAATTAGGGCCCGGGGTTTATACTCCGGGCTTTTAAGTGCTTTTAGTTTGAAATTAAAATAATTTTTAATTATTTCTTAAAGGATTTCGCTCTGCTTGCGAGAAGTTATAATAATAGAAATTAATCAAAAAAGATGTGGATTTTAAATCAAATAGTTTTAATAGAATATTGGGGAGGAAATTTTTAAAATGAATTATTTTGAAAGAAAAAAAATAAAAGATATACTTGAAGATAAGATCGACAGCTACCAGGATGTTATTGTCATGGGCTGGGTGAGAACTAAAAGAGTTTCAAAAAATATTGCCTTTATAGAGATTAATGATGGAAGTGCACTTAAGAATCTGCAGTTAGTTATTTTAGATCCTGATGCTCATCCGCTGGCTGAGATAAATACTGGTGCCAGCATTAAAGTAAAAGGTTATATAGATAAAGTTGAAGGTAGAGAACAGGATGTAGAGATGAAGGCCGAAGAAATTGAAGTTATTGGTGAAGCACCGGAAGATTTTATTCTACAGAAAAAAAGACACAGCTTTGAATTTTTAAGAGAAATTGCTCATCTGCGGGCAAGAACTAATACTTTTGGTGTGGTTAACCGCTTCCGCAGCAAAATGTCTTATGCAGTTCATAACTATTTTTATAATAAAGACTTTAAATACATCCATACTCCAATTATCACCTCCGGAGATGCAGAAGGGGCAGGAGAAGTTTTTAAGGTATCCACACTTGATTTTGAAAATCTTCCCCGCACCGAAAAAGGTGAAATTGATTATTCTCAGGATTTCTTTACTCAGGAGACCGGTCTTACGGTTAGTGGGCAGCTGGAGGCAGAACTTCTGGCTACAGCTCTGGGAGATGTTTATACTTTTGGACCAACTTTTAGAGCAGAAAATTCTAATACATCCCGCCACGCTTCCGAATTCTGGATGATTGAGCCGGAGATGGCTTTCTGTAATTTAGATGAGATGATGACTTTAATGGAAGATTTTATTAAAAATTTATTTAAATTTGCCCTGGAAGAAGCCGAGGAAGAAATGGACTTCTTTAACCAGTGGATTGATGAGGGCCGCCGCGAAATGATCGAAAATATTATTGAGGCTGATTTTGGCCGGATCACTTATACTGAGGCAATTGAAATTTTAGAAAACAGTGATCAGGATTTTGAATATCCGGTCAGCTGGGGTGTCGATCTGCAGTCTGAGCACGAAAGATACCTGACAGAAGAACATTTTAAAAAGCCAATAATGGTTAAAGATTATCCAAAAGAAATTAAAGCTTTTTATATGCGTCAGAATGATGATGGTAAAACAGTTGCTGCAGTGGACTGTCTGGTGCCAGGAGTCGGCGAGATTGTTGGGGGCAGTCAGCGGGAAGAAAGATACGATAAGTTAAAAAGTAGAATGGAAGAGATGAACATGGACCTGGAAAAATATGATTGGTTTTTAGATATCAGAAAATATGGTTCAGTTCCCCATTCTGGTTTTGGCCTTGGTTTTGAAAGACTGCTGATGTATTTATCTGGAATGCAGAATATTAGAGATGTTATTTCATTCCCTCGTACACCAGGTAATGCTAAATTCTAATTAATTGAGCAATCAATAGAGGAGAAAAGAGATGCTGAAAAAGCGAAAAATATTTTTGAATATATTTATTATCCTAATACTGGCGGTAACTTTTCTGCCTGTGAACTCTGCCGCAGAAGAAATCAACAGTGAAATTTTGATTTATTCAGCTGAACCAGAAGGAGTAATTGCAGCTGTTGCTGCTGCAGAAGAAGGTAAAAAAGTCACTCTGGTAATGACCAGAGAAAAACCAGGCGGCCTGATGACTTATGCCGCCTTAAATTTCCTTGATTTAAATTATGATCAGAAATCTAATAATATAAATCAGGGTTTATTTAACCGCTGGCATCAAAAAGTTGGTTCAGCTATCTCTTTTTCTCCTCAAAAAGCAGAAACAGCATTTTCGGAAATGCTGGCTGCAGAAGAAAATATACAGGTTATAAATTCTGTCGAGCTGCAGCAGGTTAAAACCAAAAATAAAAATATTGAATCTATAAAAGTAAAAAAAGATAATCAACTATATAACTTAACTGCTGATTATTATATTGACGCCTCTCAGGATGGTGACCTGGCAGCTGCAGCTGGTGAGGAATTTTTTCTGGGTACAGCTGATATGAATTTAAAAAATAGCTGGATGGCTTCTACTCAGATTTTAAGATTTTCAGATGTTAAACCGGCTCTATTAAAGCAGGCTGTTAGAAATAATAAATATCAGGCAAGTCATTTTCGAGATGATCATGCCTGGGGCTTTTCTAACTTTGGCAAAAGCTATCGGCCTCAGGCTGATAATTTAAGACTGCGGGGCTTAAATATAGTTTTTATCGAGAATAATGGTGGCTATGACGCCTATATCAATGCTCTGCTGCTTTTTAATGTTGATCCCCTTTCGGAGTCTTCTCTCCAGCAGGCAAAGAAGAAGGCTGCAGAAGAAGCGGAATTGATTTTGTCCTATCTTCAGCGAAATCTAGAGGGGTTTTCGGGAGCCAGTTTAGATAAACTACCACCAGAACTCTATCGAAGAGAAAGCAGACATTTTTTAACAGAATATCAGTTAAAAGCAGGAGACTTATTCCGGCAGAAAATTTTTCCTGATACCATTACTTTAGCTTCTTATCCACTTGATTATCAGGCAGCTGCTCATGATTATCCTGGCTTTGTACTTTTTAACCCTGAGTATTACGGGATACCTCTCAGGTCATTAATTGCCCGTAAAAACAAAAATTTAATGATAGTTGGGCGGAGCAGTGGTTATAGTTCACTGGCAGCAGCCAGCAGTAGAGTTTTACCAGTAGGGATGAACACTGCTGAAGCAGCTGCAGTTACTGCTGCAGAAGCTTTAAATAAAGATAAATCTCTGCTTGAACTTGCTGAAGATCAAGCAAGTCTGGATAAGATTCGGTCTCGGTTGAATATTGAACTTAGTAATTATCCTGCAGAAGCTCCAATTATCAAAGATAAAAAGCTCCTTCAGAGTCTGGAAAAACTTCTTTCCTGGGGAATTACCATTGGTGGTTATAATAATAATTTCAAACTGAATATCCCACCAACCGAAAAAGAATTTACAGCTATTGTTTTAAAAATTATGCAAAAAAAAGAGGCAGAAATTCTTTATGAATGGGTGCCCGGCAGTTTAGAAACCTTAAGTAAAAAGCAGAAGCTAAGTACAACCGCTGCTTTAAAACTGCTGCTGGCAGCTGAAAGTCAGCGGGTTCTAGAAATGGACCAGGAAAATTATTTAAAGAGAGCTGAAGAATTGGAATTAATACCCGCTGCTTTAAAAGAAATTTTTGTTGAAGATAGAATAATGAGTCGGAAAGAGATGATTATTCTGGCAGCAGATTATCTAGAGCGCTTTAAGACTCCATCTGATTTGAAATATATAAGGGGTGAATATTTTGACTAAAGACAGCTACCATACATATTATCCCTCGCCAATAGGTATTTTAAAAATAGAATTTAATAATCAGGCTTTATTAAAAATTGAGTTTGATGACCACCTGAGAGAAGTAAAAAACAACTGTCAGAAGAATTTTTATGAAGATCCGGAAATTTTAAAGATTTACAATCTGATTTTTGACCAGTTAAATCAATATTTTATGGGTCAGAGGAATGTATTTGATATTCCTATTCAGCTCAACGGAAGTCATTTTGAACTGAAGGTCTGGAAGTTTATTCAAAAAATTCCCTACGGCAAAACTTTTTCTTATCAAGAACTGGCTGCAGCAATCGGAAATCCTGGAGCAGCAAAAGCAGTTAGACATGCCAGTTCGCGAAACCCGATTGCAGTAATTATCCCCTGCCATCGAGTAGTTGCTTTAAACGGAGGCACTAAAGGTTATCGCGGTGGAGTCTGGCGCAAAGAATGGCTTTTGAAACACGAAAATAATAAAAGTAAACATTTAGAAAGGAAGATTTCTTTTGTCTAAAGAATTAAAGCAAAGAGAAGAAATTGATGATAAATACAAATGGAATTTAAATGATATTTATGCTGACGATCAGAGTTTTGAAAACGAACTGGAAAAAGTGCTTGCAGAAGTTAAAAATATTGAAAAATTAAAAGCAGATTTTACAGATAGTGCAGATAAGTTACTTGCTGCCTTAAATAAAATTATCAAAATTGAAGAAAAAACTGCCCGGTTATATGCTTATGCACATATGAAATATGATCAAAACACCCAGCAGGAAAAATATCAAAATTATAAAAATAAGGCAATGATGTGCTATAACAAATTATCGAATTCAACTTCATTTATGGTGCCTGCAATTATTCAGCTGGGAGAAGAAAAACTTGCACAGTATAAAAAAGAAAATCAGGAGCTTGAATTTTTTAATCACTTTTTTGATAATATTTTAAGACAGAAAGAACATTATCTTTCTGCCAAAGAGGAAAAGATTCTGGCTTTAGCCGGTGAGGTTACTCAGAGTTCAGAAAATATATTCAGCATGCTGAATAATGCAGATCTTCAATTCCCACTGATTAAAGATGAAAACGGGGAAGAGCTGCGTCTGACTCACGGCAGATATATAGATCTATTAAAAAATGAAGATCGAAGAGTTAGAGAAGACGCCTTTGAAGGAATGCACGGGGAATATCAAAAACTGGAAAACACTTTTGCAGCAGTGCTTGACAGCTCGGTTAAGGGAGATATTTTTTATGCCCGGGCCAGAAAATATGACAGTGCCTTAGAATCTGCTCTTGATAGTGATAATATAAGTACAGATGTCTATAATAATTTAATCGATACTGTTTCTAATAATCTGAAGCCGCTGCATCAGTACATGGAGCTGAAAAAAGATCTGCTGGAGCTGGATGAGCTCCATATTTATGACACTTATACTCCTTTAATCAAAGAAATTGATCTCAAATTTAAATATGAAGAAACAAAAGACATTATTAAAAAAGCGGTAAAGCCACTTGGTGAGAATTATATTAAAACAGTCGAAGAGGGCTTTAACTCAGGCTGGATTGATGTCTATGAAAATAAGGGTAAGCGCTCAGGAGCCTATTCCAGCGGCTGTTATGGAGTTCACCCCTATATTCTGATGAACTATACTCAGGATATCAGCAATCTCTTTACTTTAATTCATGAGATGGGACATGCCATGCACAGCTACTACTCTAATAAAAACCAGCCCTATTTATATGCTGATTATAAGATTTTTGTAGCTGAAGTAGCTTCAACTTTAAATGAGAATCTGCTTTTAGATTATATGCTGGAAAACGCAGAAAGCAGCGAGGAAAAACTCTATCTATTAAACTACTTTTTAGAAGGCTTTAGAGGTACAGTCTACAGACAGACCATGTTTGCTGAGTTTGAAAAGAAGATTCACGAAAGGGTAGAGGCAGGAGAAAGTTTAACCTCCCAGACAATGAAGGGAATGTACAGGAATTTAAACCAGAAATATTTTGGTGAAGCGCTGGTTATTGACGAAAAGCTGGATTATGAGTGGGCCAGAATCCCTCATTTCTACTATAATTTCTATGTCTATAAATATGCTACCGGTTATTCCGCAGCAGCAGCTCTGGCCGAAAAGATTCAGACTGAAGGGCCAGAGGCAGCGGCTAATTATTTAGAGTTTTTAAAGGCAGGAGGCAGTGACTATCCTCTCAACATCCTGAAAAAAGCTGGAGTTGATATGGAAAAATCAACTGCTATAGAAAATGCAGCTGCTAAGTTTAAAAAGTACTTAAAACAGCTGCAGGAATTAGTTTAATGCTCAGTCAATTTTAACAGAATTATTCATTTATGATTATCAACTTCAAGTAAAAGAAATTTTTATTTGCTGAAGAAATTTATAATATCACTGGCACATCTTTCTTTTTCAAGATCGTTGGTTATTACATGGGGTGATTTTTGATAGATCTTTTGGTCTACTAAAAATTGTCCCATTTTTTTATTTAAAAAATCCTTGATCTGATCAGTGGCTACCTGTTCATCATTACTGGAAAGGATCAGCTGGGTTGGAGATTTAATTTTAGGAACAGCCTTTCTTCCCTTTTTCATTAACTTATATAATTCAGCCAGAGCCTCAGGATAGTAATTAAAGCTGTAATTGTTGTGGTAGTCAATTTCTTCTGCTGATAAATCAGCCTGATTAATTTGAAAATCATTATCCAGTTTTTTAACAAAATATTTAAGGTATGGAGCAAAGGCAATATTTTTATTGGCTGTATAAAAGGCTGGAGCTACCAGTGATAATTTTTCCACTTCAAAATTTGAAGCTACAAGTGCTGCCAGCAGTCCACCCATGGAAAGACCAGCCAGGTAGATATTTTGATAATCACTTTTTAGATAAAAATAGCTGTCTACAGACTTACGGAGCCACTGCTCGGCACTGCTGTTTAAAAAATCTGATCTATTGGTTGCGTGTCCGGGTAGTCTCGGAACATAGACTGGTAAGTCAAGTTCCTGATAAATTTTTTTGGCGATATAATTCCAGTTGCTGCTTTTACCCCCAAAACCGTGGAGCAAAAGTACGGCTGTACTTTCTTCTTGATTATTAAAACCATATTTAATTTCTCTTCCCAGAGGATTAATTGTGGTTGATTTTTTGATTTTATCTAATTTCAATTTTACGACCCCCATTATTGTCTTTTCTTTCATCATATTACACCAGACATTGAATTTCAAAGAATATTATTTTAAATTCATAAATAAAAGTGATAGAATATTATTTAGAAAATAAATTTAAACTGCAGGAGGTGAAAGTTTAATAGTTAAGACTATTAAACTCAAATATGAAAGATAAAATTAGAGAAAGAGCAGAATTTTTAAGAGATAATATGATATTAAGTACTCAGGAGCTGGTTAGAATACCGAGTGTTGAGGCAGAAGCCGAAGGAGACTTCCCTTATGGTAAGAATGTCTATCAGGCTCTGGCTAAAGCAGTAGAGATTTCTGAGAACTTAGGTTTTAAGACAAAAAACATCGACAATCAGGCAGCTCATGTAGAGATGGGTGAGGGAGAGGAAATTCTTGGCCTGCTCTGCCACTTAGATGTGGTACCAGAGGGTAGTGACTGGACCTACCCACCTTATGCTGCCGAAATTCACGATGGTAAAATTTATGGAAGAGGAACTATTGATGACAAGGGACCGGCAGTAGCTGCGCTTTATGGAATGAAAATTGTGCAGGAGCTGGGAGTTAAATTAAATAAAAAAGTAAGATTAATTCTCGGTACAAATGAGGAATCCGGTATGGCTTCTCTTGATTACTATTTTAAGAAGGAAAAAATGCCAGATCTGGCCTTCAGTCCCGATGCCACTTTTCCGGCCATTCATGCTGAAAAAGGAATTTTGGATCTTAAATTTTCAGCAGAAATCGAGGAAAAAGCGGCTAAAGAAGGAATAAAGTTAATAGAAATTAAGGGCGGCAATGCAACCAATATGGTTCCCGATTATGCAGAAGCAGTTATTAGCGGTATCGAAAAGGAAGAACTTAAGGAGCTGCTGAAGGAGCTTGAATATGATCAGGATGAATTGGAAATTAAAGCAGAAAATAATAATATAATACTGGGCTATCACGGTATTTCTGCTCACGGCAGTATGCCAGAAGATGGCAAAAATGCGATTTCTTATTTAATTGATATCTTAGCTGAACTTCCCTTTGTGGCTGCTGGTGTTAGAGACTTTTTCAGTTTCTATAAAAATAAAATAGGTCTGGAATATGATGGTGCTTCAATTGGCTGTAAAGATCAGGATGATGTCCCGACAGCTTTAACTTTTAATACCGGAATTATTAAAGGTGATCAGAGTAAAATCCAATTTATAGTCAATATCCGCTACCCGGTTAAATCAAGTGCTGAGAAAGTAGTCAGTGATATCAAAACTGAGCTCACTGATTTAATTGCTGTTGAATTACTGCGAGATGCTAAACCTCTGTTTGTAGCCAAAGATGATCCTTTTATTAAAAAGCTAATGGCAGCCTATCAGGAATTTACCGGTGATGACAGTGAGCCAATAGCAATTGGTGGTGGAACCTATGCCCGTAAAGTTAAAAAAGGAGTAGCTTTTGGTCCGCTATTTCCGGGACAGCCTGAGCTGGCACATCAAAAAGATGAACATATTGGTATTGATGATCTGGTTAAAAGTGCTGCTATTTATGCTAAGGCAATTATTGATATTGCCGGGGTGAAAAGAGATGAATAAAGATGCAGTAGAACTGATAGAATTTATTAATAATTCACCGACTGCTTTTCATGCAGCAGCTGAAGTGGAGAAAAGACTAAAAGGGGCAGGCTTTAAGCAGCTTGATCCGGCTCAGAAATGGAAATTAAAAGAGGGAGAAAAATATTTTGTCAGCCGTAATGACTCTGCTCTAATAGCATTTATAACCGGAAAAGACTTCCTGAATCAGGGTTTCAGAATTATTTCTTCTCACACTGACAGTCCGACTTTAAAAGTTAAACCAGACCCGATAATTAACAGTGAGGGGCAGTATGTTTTAAATACTGAAATTTATGGAGGCCCCATTTTAAATACCTGGTATGATAGAGAACTGTCTCTGGCTGGAAAAATTGTGCTCAAATCCAAAGATTCTTTTGAACTGAAAGAAGAATTAATTGACCTGGAAAAAAATCTGGCTGTGGTTCCCAATCTGCCAATTCACCTTAATAAAGATGTTAATCAAAAAGGGAAAATTGATAAAAAGAAAGGTCTGCGGGCACTAATTACTCAAAATTTAGACTCTAAGGAGAGTGGAGGAGATTCTGATTCAGAAGCTGAATTAAAGCTGAAGGATTTAATAGCCCAATTATCCGATTACAGGGCAGAAGAAATCCTGGAAGCTGAGCTCTATCTTTATCCAACCCAAAAAGCGCAGTTTTTAGGTCCTAAAGATGAATTTATTGCTGCCGGCCGCCAGGACAATCTGGCAATGGTTCATGCTTCCTTAGAGGCCCTCTTAAGCTCTAAAACAGAGGACTGGACACAGATGGCTGTTTTTTATGATAATGAGGAAATAGGCAGTCATACACCCCAGGGAGCTGATTCTCCCTTTGCCGGCAATTTGATTGAGCGGGTAATCTATAATCTGGGAGCTAAAAGAGAAGATTATTACAGGATTATCGAAAAGTCCTTTTTAATCTCTGCTGATATGGCCCATGCAGTTCATCCTAACTTCAGTGAAGAATATGATCAAAATAACAGAACTTTACTTAATCAGGGGCCGGTAATTAAATATAATGCTAATTTGAAATATACAACTAATGCCAGTACAGCTGGAGTTTTAATTGATCTGATGGAGAAAAATGAGATTCCCTATCAGCTTTATACCAACCGCAGTGATAAGCGCGGAGGCTCAACAATTGGACCTATAGCAGCAACTCAGCTGGGAATAAAGAGTATAGATTTAGGAAATCCCCTGCTGGCAATGCACTCCAGTCGCGAGCTGGGCGGCAGTAATGATCAGAAAGAGATGATAAAAGTAATGACTTTATTTTATCAGGAAAATTAGACAGGAGGAGTTACTTTGCAAAACTTTAACTTTTCAAAATTAGAAAATAGAGAAAATACTATGGCTGCCAAATGGGATAAGCGAGCAGAAATTTTTGGCAGCGAAGATGTTTTACCACTCTGGGTGGCAGATTCTGACTGGCAGACAGCTCCGGCAGTTAAGCAGAAATTAATTGAGCGAGCTGAAGCGGGAATTTTCGGCTACAGTTTTGCTGATCAGAGCATCTACCAGGCAGTAGAAGACTGGCTGCAAAAAAGATTTGAGCTCAAAATCGACAGAGAGTGGCTGCTCTTTGATACAGGAGTAGTACCTGCAATTAACTTTACTTTAAAGGCTATTACAGAAGAAAACGATGCTGTAATTATTCAGCCGCCTGTATACAGGCCCTTTTTTGGAGCCGTAAAGGCCAATAACTGCCGACCTATTAAAAATGAATTAATAAAAGAAGATAATCATTATCAGATGGACTTAGCTAACTTAAAACTTGAAATTAAAAAAGCAAAAGAAAAGGGAGAGCGGGTAAGAGCAATGATCTTCTGCAGCCCTCACAATCCAGTTGGTCGGGTCTGGCAGGAAGATGAGCTGCTTAAACTGCTGCGTCTGCTTAAAAAAGAAGATATTTATCTTTTAAGTGATGAAATTCATTCTGACCTTATTTATCCAGGCTATAAGCATCAGCCGGTACTTAAACTGCTGCTGGCCCGGGAAGAGTTTAAAGACTACCGACAGAAGGTTGTTTCTTTTATGGCTGCCAGCAAAACTTTTAATATTGCAGGTCTGCATACATCTTATACGATCATTGAATCTAAAAAGCTGCGTCAGGCCTATAATAAGGCAAAAGAAGGTTTTGGAACCGGCAACAGCCCCTTTGGTCTACTTGCTTTAAAAACTGCCTATAATCAGGGGGAAGAGTGGCTGGAAGCACAGCTTAAGTATTTAGAGTCAAATTATAATTTCTTAAAGGAATATCTTCAGGAAAGGCTGCCTCAAATTAAAGCTGTTGAGGCGGAAGGTACTTATTTAGTCTGGCTGGACTGTTCAGAACTTGGTTTTGAAAATGATGAGCAGCTAATTGAATTTATGAATAAAAAGGCAAAGGTGGGGCTTAATCCAGGCCGCTGGTTTGGAGATGCAGGCTCAATGCATATGCGCTTAAATCTTGCCTGTCCCCGCGAGAGATTAAAAGAAGGACTGGATAGAATCAAAGAAGCGGTTAAAAATAATCTTTAAGAAGGGAAAGGAAGTTTTGTTTTGACAGATCTTATTGTAATTGGAGGTGGCCCGGCAGGAATGATGGCTGCACTGCAGGCTGCCAGAAAAGGAAATAAAGTTAGCTTAATTGAAAAAAATAAAAATTTGGGTAAAAAACTTTTGATTACCGGTAAAGGCCGTTGTAACCTGACAAATTATTCGGATTTAAATCAGCATATTAAGAATATAATTGATAATCCGGAATTTATGTACAGCTCTCTGGCTGAATTTGATGCCTACAGACTCTATTATTTTTTTGAAGGTCTGGGACTGCCTTTAAAGATAGAAAGAGGAGATAGAGTTTTTCCAGAGTCGAACCGCTCACAGGATGTTTTAAAAGTTCTGCAGAAAGAGTTATTTAAAGCTGAGGTTGAAATAATTCAGGATGAAGTACAGGCGATCTTAACAAAAGACAAAAGAGTTCAGGGAGTAAAGTTAAAATATCAGGGCCAGCTTAAAGCTGACAGAGTGATTTTAGCAGCAGGCGGCAGTTCCTATCCTCAGACTGGCTCTGACGGCAGCGGATTTAAACTGGCTCAAGCTTTAGGCCACCAGATTATTAAACCGGAGCCCGGACTCTGTGGTTTAAAAACAAAGGAAGACTGGATTTATCAGGCTAAAGGTCTAAAATTAAAGTATGTAGAGCTCAAACTACTAAAAGCAGGCAAAGAAATCTTCAGCCAGTTTGGAGATTTAGAAATCAGAAGCAGCTACTTAGATGGGCCAATTGTTATTTCAGCCTCAATGCTTATAGATGATGATCCTGAAAAATACCAGCTGGCAATTGATTTAAAACCAGCACTTGATTATCAGACACTGGATCAGAGAATTCTTAGAGACTTTGACAAATATGCCAATAAATATTTCGGCAACAGTCTGGGAGATCTGCTGCCCCAAAAAATGATTCCTTTAATTATTGAGCGGTCTTCAATAGATTATAAGAAAACAGTAAACCAGATTACTGCAGCTGAACGGGAAGAACTGATACAATTATTGAAGAATTTAAAATTAAATATTAAAGCAAAAAAGGGATTTGAACGGGCAATAGTTACAAGAGGTGGAATTAGCACCGAAGAGATTGATCCGAAAACAATGGAATCCAGGTTGATTGATGGTTTATATTTTGCAGGAGAGGTTATAGATCTGGCAGCAATGACCGGAGGGTATAACCTGCAGATTGCATTTTCAACAGCTTATAAGGCAGGAAATAGTATAAATTAAACAGAAAAAAACCGCAGCCAGCTGACTGCGGTTCTAATTTGCAAATTAAATTGCACTTTTTCTAAAATGTTTTTTTACTCAGCGTCTTCTTCATTACCCTGAAGTTTTTGAGTGATTACCTGATTAACAGAGTTCATCAGCTGATTAAAGTGATTTTGAGCTTCATAGAATTCAGAGATTTTATCATTCTGCTTCATTTTTTGTTCCATCATCTGTAATTCCTGCTTCTGCTCATCGCTAACTTCCTGACCATTCTGCTGCATCATCTGCACCTGCTGGTACTTAGCGTTTAAATTATCGAGCATTGACTTTGCATCTTCATCTTCAACCATAACTTCTTCTTTCTCTTTTAAATCCTGAAATTCCTGTGAGCCTACAATTGCCTCTGCAAGTTCTTCTGCATGTTCCATTACTGTTGCCATTAATATTCACCTCAAATTAAATATTTAATTTCTTTTTCGTTTAACAACCATATTTATGTTAACATCCACTACAACTTATGTCAAATAAGAATAGCATTAGGGGGAATTTATTATGTCAAATGAGTTAAAAATTGAAGTTTATTCTAAAGATTGGTGTCCATACTGCAAAAAGGCCAAAGCTTTTTTAAAAAGTAAGGGCTTAAGTTTTACTGAGATTGATATTAATGAAGGGAACAACTATGAGGTGATGCAGGAGAGAACTGGAAATAAAACTGTACCTCAAATTATAATCAATGATCAGAGCCTGGGGGGCTATGATGATATAATTGCTCTGGAAAATAAGGGTGAATTTAATGCCTTGATCGGAAAAGATACTAAAGATCTTTCTCAAAAAGAATGGGAACTGATTATTCTGGGAGCAGGCCCGGCAGCTTTAAATGCAGCATTATACGCAGCCCGCAAAGGTATAGATCTACTTTTATTAACCAAGGATATAGGTGGTCAGGTAATTACTACTAATGAAATTGATAATTATCTTGGTAAAGCAGATACAACTGGAGCTGAGCTGATTTATGATTTTTGGGACCATATAGCAAAATACGAGGTAGAGACAGTTATTGGTGAAGAAGCAGTTGAGGTAGCAGACGGTCAGCCTGGTAAAATTGTTAAAACAGATAACGGCAAAGAATATGCAACTAAATCTGTGATTGTTGCTACTGGAGCTCAGAAGAGACATTTAGGTATGAAGCAGGAATATGTACTAACAGGTAAGGGAGTCCACTACTGTGCCAGCTGTGATGCTTTTCTTTACAAAGGTCAGCCAGTGGCAGTTGTTGGTGGAGGAAATTCCGGCCTGGAAGCTGCTTTAGATCTTGCCAAAATTGGCTGTGAGGTTGATTTGATTGAGCTTCAGGATAAATTGATGGGGGATGAATACCTGCAGGATAGAGTAAATGCCAGTGAGAAGATTACTGTCCACACTTCAACTACCGTCGATCAGATCATTGGCGAGGATAAACTGGAATCTATTGTAATTAAAAATATAAGTAATGAGTCAACCAAAGAGCTGGATGTTAATGGTCTGTTTATAGAAATAGGACTGGTAGCCAACAGTGATTTTGTCAGCAGTCGAGTAGAAACCAATAAACAGAAAGAAATTATAATCAATGAGAGAAATGAAACAGGTGTTGAAGGTATCTGGGCTGCAGGTGATGTAACAAATATTATAGATAAGCAGATTATTATTTCAGCAGCTGAGGGTTCTAAAGCAGCCTTGAGGGTCAATCAGTATTTAGGTTAAGAAATAGCTGATATTATTAATTTAACTATGAGTTAATTTAATAATATATATCAAATAAGAGGCGGGTCATTTCTTTATAAGAGAGGTGGCCCGTTTTTTTAAGAAAAAGAAATTTGCCAGATATTATAATACTATGTATAATATAAACAAATGGAGGTGGATTAAGATGGCTGCAGAAAAAATTCAAAAACATGTATTTATTTCAGGTAGAGTTCAGGGAGTTGGTTTTAGAGCTTTTACCCGCAGTCAGGCAGCTGCTTTGAATATAAAAGGCTGGGTTAAAAACCTGGCAGATGGTAGAGTAGAAGCTAAAGTCCAGGGAAAAGAGAGTAATGTTGATCAAATGCTCGCTAAATTAAAAAAAGGTCCTTCATTTGCTCGGGTTGATAATTTTGAAGCTGAAACAGAAAAAGCTGATGATTTTAGTGATTTTGAAATACGTTTCTAATTAATTTATTTAAAGATGAATTTAAGCTAAGCAAAATTTTAAGCTTAAGCTGGAAAATCTGTAAAGAGGTGATTAAAATGGCTAAAGCATTACTGGCTGTTGATTTGCAGAATGACTTTTATGAAGATGGTGCTCTGGCTGTGCCTAATGCTTCTGAGATTAATCCCAAAGTCAATGAACTTTTAGAGTCAGATAAATATCAGCTAATTGTTGGCTCACAGGACTGGCACCCCACTTCACACCTCAGCTTTGCTTCCAATCATGGAAAGGATCCATTTACTCCTTATAGTGATGAGCAGGGACTGGGTCCTGTCTTATGGCCGGATCACTGTGTACAGCAGACTGAGGGAGCAGAATTTAATTCTGAAATTAAAACAGTCAACTTTGACTATATACTGCGCAAGGGTACAGATAAAGAGGTTGATAGTTATTCAGCCTTTCAGGATAATGATGGTACAGACCTGGGACTGGCCGGACTATTAAAATCACTTGAGATAGATGAAGTTGATATAGTAGGCTTAGCCTTTGATTACTGTGTTAAATATACTGCTCAGGATAGTGTTAAAAATGGTTTTAAAACCAATATTATTCTGGCTGGTACTAGAGCAGTAAATCCAGAAGAGCTGCAGAAGCTAAAAAAAGAATTAAAAAAGGCAGGAGTAAATTTAAAGTAAATAAGATTTTTTAAAACAATTTAAAGTAAATAAAGAGGTTAATAGAAGTAAATAGTGGTTAAAAAAGGAGAGAATTTTTTTGGATAAAATAGAACTTATGGCGACCAGTACTTTTGGAATGGAAGCCCTGGTAAAAAAAGAAATAAATGATTTAGGTTATGAGATTACAGAAGTTAAAAATGGAAGAATCACTTTTGAGGCCGATCTGCAGGCAATTCCCAGAGCCAATTTATGGCTGCGAACTGCGGAAAGAGTTCTTTTGAAAGTAGGAGATTTTAAAGCCCGTGACTTTGATGAACTTTATGATGGTGTCAGAAGTTTGGACTGGCCCGGGTGGCTGCCTGAAAATGCAGAATTCCCTGTCAGTGCCAAGTCCATTGATTCACAGTTGAGCAGTGTTCCTACCTGTCAGTCAGTTACAAAAAAAGCTGTAGTAGACAGGCTGAAAGCGGAATACCAAAGAGAATGGTTTGATGAAGATGGTCCGCTTTATCCGATTGAGCTGGCTTTATATAAAGATCGAGCAATTTTAACAATTGATACTTCAGGTACCGGACTGCACAAAAGAGGTTATCGTGAGCTTTCAGTTAAAGCTCCGATTCAGGAGACTATTGCTGCCGGGATGGTTTATTTAAGCCGCTGGGATAAAGATAGAATTTTAATTGATCCCTTCTGTGGTTCAGGAACAATTTTAATCGAAGCAGCTATGATGGCCAAAAATCAGGCTCCAGGCTTAAAAAGGAAATTTAATTCCGAAAAGTGGCCTGTTTTTGAGGACTTTGAATGGCCCCGGGCTCGTGTTGAAGCTAAAAAAGCTAAAAAGATCAATGTAGAGCCACGGTTGATTATGGGTTATGATCAGGACCCGGAAGCAATCAGTATTGCCCGCTATCATGCCAAACAGGCAGGGGTAGAAGATATAATTCACTTCCAGGAACAAAAGTTTGCGGACTTTTCTACCAACCGTAAATATGGTTATGTAATTACTAACCCTCCCTATGGAGAAAGAATGGGAGAAAAAGAAGAAGTCGAAGAGCTTTATCGAGAAATGGGAGAAAAGTTTAGAGCTTTAGAGACCTGGTCCTATTATATAATCACCTCTCATTCTAAATTTGAAGAATTATTTGGTAAAGAGGCCAGCAAAAGAAGAAAATTATATAATGGTGGGGTAGAGACTCAGTATTATCAGTACTATGGTCCCTGGCCGCCGAAGAACTGAGGCAATTAAATGATCAAATTGAGAAAATATTTTCCTCATCTTGCCGGTCTGGTCTTTAGTTCAATATTTGGCTTCTCATTTTTGTTTACCAAGGAGGGACTGGAGCTGATGTCTCCATTCCACTTACTTGGTTTTCGTTTTGCAATTGCCTTTATTACCTTGAGTATTTTGAGAATTGCTGGTATAATAAATATCAATTTGAGGGGTAAAAACTTAAAGAAATTATTTTTACTGGCCTTATTTCAGCCCGGAATTTATTTTATCTGTGAAACCACAGGTATGCTTTATACAACTTCATCTGAAGCTGGAATGATGATTGCCTTAATTCCAGTAGCTGTTACAATTCTGGCGGCAGTATTTCTCAATGAAAGGCCTACCCTGATTCAGAGCTTATTTGTAGCCCTCTCAGTTGGGGGAGTCTTTTTTATTATCTTTAATCGAGGTACAGCACCAATTGACGGTAATTATTTAGGTTTAGTTCTTCTGGGTGGAGCAGTTATAGCTGCTGGTTTTTATAATATTATTTCCAGACAGCTTTCGCTGGAGTTTAAGCCGGTAGAAATTACATATGTAATGATGGGTTTTGGCGCTCTGTTTTTTAACTTAATTGCAATTTTTAGAAAAGACTTTGCCCTGGGCAGTTATTTAAATCTGCTGACAAATACTGATGTTTTAATTGCAGTTGTTTATTTAGGTGTATTTTCTTCGGTAGTTGCGTTTTTTATGATGAATTACACTCTTTCTAAAATCACGGCAGCAGAATCAGCTGTATTTGCCAATCTGACCACAGTTGTTTCTATTATTGCCGGAGTTGTATTTAGAAATGAGCCGTTTTTTAAATTTCAAGTAGTGGGAGCAGTTTTAATCATAATTGGTGTCTGGGGTACAAATTACTTTGGGCGCCCCGTAGTAGAGAAAGGAGAAGAAATTTATGAGAAAGTATAATGTAGCAGTAGTAGGAGCAACAGGTTTAGTAGGTAGAGAAATGCTTAAGACTTTAAGTCAGCGAAATTTTCCAATTGATCAGCTAAAGGTGATTGCATCTGAGCGTTCAGAGGGTAAAAAAATCCAATTTGAAGATAGAGAATTAACTGTAGAATCTGTAAAAGAAGGTACTTTTGAGGGAATAGATATTGCCCTATTTTCTGCCGGGAGTGGGGTTTCTAAAGAGGTAGCTCCTCAGGTAAAAAAGGCAGGAGGGATTGTGGTCGATAACAGTAATGCCTTTAGAATGGACCCAGACTCTCCTCTAGTTGTACCGGAAGTTAACGGAGAGGATTTAAAGGACCATCAGCAGATTATTGCCAATCCAAACTGTTCTACAATTCAGATGGTAATGCTCTTAAAGCCGCTTGCTGAAAAATATGGCTTAAAAAGGCTGGTTATTAATACCTATCAGGCGGTGTCTGGAGCCGGAAAAAAAGCAGTTGATGAGCTGATAGAACAGACCAAGGCTTATTTAAATCAGGAAGAAATAAAAAATGAAAAGTTTAACCATCAGATTGCCTTTAATGCGATTCCCCAGATTGATGTCTTTTTAGATAATGACTATACCAAAGAAGAGATGAAGATGGTAAATGAGACCCATAAAATTTTACATGACCCTGATTTACCGGTAACAGCGACCTGTGTTCGCATACCTGTAATTTTTGGTCACGGAGAGTCTTTAAATATTGAACTGCAGAATGATTTCAAAATAGAAGCTGTTAAAGAATTATTTAGTCAGACAAAAAATGTAGACGTAATTGATAATCCTGCAAAAGAAGAGTATCCACTGCAGATTGATACTGAAAATAATGATAATGTATTAGTCGGCAGAATTAGAAGAGATAATTCTGTAGAGAATGGGATCAACCTCTGGCTGACAGCAAATAATCTGCGCAAAGGTGCTGCTTTAAATGCTGTCCAGATTGCTGAATATTTAGTGGAAAATGATCTGGTTTAGAATATAAAGAGATTTTCTTAAAATTATAAAAGCTTAATTCTGCTTGTTTTTTATTAAAATTCTATGTATAATAGTATTAACGCTTTGGACGGGTTTCTATTATATTTTAAGTTACAGGCAGAATTAAGTATTTTTTTTGTGTAAATTTAGTTGAGTATGATTAATAAAAAAATAAATATGTAAGTTAAGAAGTCAAATGTTTAGAGTTGTTGTAGAATTTAGTTTTTGATTTGTTTTAAAATACTATGGAGGTGTTTTGTTTTTTAAATGAGTGATAACAATAAAATAAATAATGTTTCAATGACCAACTTAGGTGGAGTCGGAGAAATTGGAAAGAATATGTGGGTTCTGGAAATTGACGATGAAATGTTGATAATTGATTCGGGTGTTAAATTTCCAGAAAATGACTTACTTGGAATAGACCTGGTGATTCCTGATTATGACTATGTGATTAAGAATAAAGATAAGATTAATGGAATTGTTTTAACACATGGACATTTAGATCATATAGGTGGACTGCCGTATTTATTAAAGGAGATTAATGTTCCTATTTATGGTACAAAGTTAACTCTTGGTCTTTTAGAAGGTAATTTAAAGGAGCACAGACTTTTAAAAGATACAAGACTAAAGGTTGTTCATCCAGGTAAACAGTATCAGGTTGGTAATTTTGGTGTGGAATTTGTAAGAGTAAATCACAGTATCGCTGATACCTGTGCACTTGCTATCGAAACTCCGCTGGGATCAATTGTTTATGCCAGTGATTTCAAATTTGATCAGACTCCTATTGATGGAGAAGTTGCAGATTTTCACAGACTGGCGGAACTTGGTGACAGTAAAGAAGGAGTATTAGCTCTATTTTCTGATAGTACTAATGTTGAGCGTGAAGGCTATACTCTTTCCGAAAAAGTTGTTGGAGAAACAATTGATGAAATATTTAGAGGTTCGCGCGAAAGAATAATTATTGCTACCTTCGCTTCCAATATTCACCGGGTTCAGCAGGTGGTTGACGCAGCTTTTAAATATAATCGAAAAATTGCTTTTTCCGGCCGCAGTATGCTGAATAATGTTGATATAGCCCGCAGACTTGGTTATTTACAGATACCTGAGGATATGATAGTTGATATTAGAGATATTGGAGATCTTCCTGACAATAAAGTAACTTTATTAACAACAGGAAGTCAGGGTGAGCCTTATGCAGCTCTAACCAGAATGTCTCGTGGTGACCATTACCACATCAACATCAAAGAAGGAGATACAGTTATGATTTCTGCTTCTGCAATTCCCGGTAATGAAA
Organism: Halanaerobium saccharolyticum; assembly: GCF_003053565.1. GTDB lineage: Bacteria > Bacillota > Halanaerobiia > Halanaerobiales > Halanaerobiaceae > Halanaerobium > Halanaerobium saccharolyticum_B. The sequence goes on from NZ_QAXS01000004.1 coordinate 45,849, forward strand.
AATTTGTTGGTCAAACTATCAACAAACTTTACCGCCGTGGAGCTAATGTAATTTATGAAGATGTTTCTGGTGTTCATGTTTCCGGTCATGCCAGTCAGGAAGAGTTGAAGTTAATGCTTAATCTGGTTAAACCGAAATATTTTGTGCCGGTACACGGTGAATACAGACATCTATACAAACATGCAGATCTGGCAGAAAAAGTTGGCATACCACGTGATAATATCTATATTTCCGATATTGGGGATAAGATTAAATTCACTGAAGATAAGGTCGAAAAAGACTACAATGTTCAGTCAGGTGATGTATTAATTGATGGCCTGGGTATTGGAGATGTCGGTAATATTGTCTTAAGAGATAGAAAGTTATTGTCTGAAGATGGGATAATAATTGTAGTTGTAACTATTGATAAACACGGCAATATCCTGGTAGGTCCAGATATTATTACCAGAGGCTTTGTTTATATCAGAGAATCAGAAGAATTGATTGAAGCTGCAACTAAGAGAGTTGAGGATGCACTAAAAGACTGTGAAGAAAATAATGTAACAGAATGGTCAGTGCTCAAAAATACAATCCGCAATTCATTAAACAATTATATCTATCAGAAAATAAAAAGAAATCCAATGATTTTACCTGTAATTATGGAAGTATAGAAACTAAGATTAAATTAACCAGCTGTGTAAAAACAGCTGGTTTTAAATTTGAACATATGTTTCTAAATGTGCTATAATATAGAAATAGAAGAGGAGGAATAAAAATTGAATAGTTTTCAGGCAGTTTTCCTGGGTCTAATCCAGGGTTTAACAGAATTCATTCCGGTCAGCAGTTCCGGACATTTAGTAATTGCGCAGCATTTTTTTGAGATTCAGGAAGAACAAATTTTATTTAATGTAATTTTACATATCGGGACCCTGATCCCAATTTTTATTATTTTCTGGCAGGATATTAAAGATATGCTGTTATTAAAAAAAGAAAAGCGAAAAGAAACTTTTTACATACTTCTGGCAATTATACCGACTGGTATCATCGGAGTTTTATTTGAAGATTTTTTTGAAAGACTCTTTTCAAATGCTTATTTAACGGCTTTGATGTTAATTGTGACCGGTCTTATTTTATATGTCACTGAAAAAATTGATGGAGGAGAAAAAGAAGTGGAAGAGCTGAAGTTCTGGCAGCCCTTATTAGTTGGCCTGGCACAGGGCGGTGCAATTATCCCCGGTATTTCTCGCTCCGGGACAACAATTGCAGCTTCTTTATTTCAGGGTTTAAATCGAGAAGCAGCAGCCAGATTTTCATTTTTGATGTCGATTCCCGTCATAGGTGGTGCCGGCTTTTTACAGTTTTTAAATGTAGTAGAAAGCGGTAGTTTTAAGCTTGAGCTAAAGATAGTTTTACTTGGGTTTTTCTCCGCAGTGATTTCAGGTTATCTGGCAATCAAAATTTTACTGAAGGTGCTGGCAGAAAAAAAGCTGGATTATTTTAGTTATTATTGCTGGCTGGCAGCTGCAGCAGTTATTATTATCAATTTTATTTCTTAGACTTAAGGAGGGGCAGAGATGAGTAAGCAAAAAAATGATTCTAGAATTGAAAAAAGAAAAAATGAAATTCTGGGTCTCTTTTTAATTACCTTTGCTGCGATCAGCTATTTTGCTATTTTCAGCAGATCAGCGGGTTTGCTCGGCAATTATATCAGCAGCGCCTATTATTTTATGGTGGGAAGCGGCAGTTATATTCTGCCTCTTTTATTTGTTTACTGGGGGATTCAGCTGATTAGATCAAAAAAGATTAAATTTTCCGGTAGATTTTTAGGCCTTCTTATTTCATTTATTGCAATTATTTCTATTATTAACTTAAGTGAAGGCGGAGGATTTTTTCTTAATACACCTCAGAATGCAGCTGGCGGTATCATCGGCAGTGCTATCAGTTATCTTTTAACTGAATTATTTGCTGTCCGGGGCAGCTATATCATTTTATCCGTTTTATTGTTAATTGGAATTCTTTTGTTATTTGATTTATTTTTACATAATATTTTTCAAAAAACAAAAGCTCAGATTTTTGCTTTTAAAGAAGCAGTTTTAAATTTAAATGAAAAAATTAAAAGTTTTTTTAGTAATCTTTCTTTTGGCAGATTGAATCTTTTTGCCAGAATCAAAGAAGCCAGAGCTAAAAAAGCTGAAAGAAAAAACAAGAAAAGAAAAGAGAAAAAACGCTCAGCTGCTGCAGCAGAAACTCTTGCAGAAGAAAATGAAGATAAAGAATTAGCAGAATCGGCCTCTCTTAGTCCCAGTATGACTCAAAGTAATACTAAAGCTGAAAAGAAGCAAAATCCTAAAGCTAAAAAATCCAAAAATAAACAAAAAGAAAAAACAGCAGCCTCAGCAGAAGAAAAGGAAATTACTGAGGATTTTGATATTACCAAAGATCAATCTAAAGATGTTAAAGATCAGGGAGAAAAACACGGTGATTATACACTGCCTGGAATCTCTTTATTAAATGATTCGGGAAAGAAGAAGGTTAAACTGGCAAATAAAAGTGAGTTATTAGAAGAAACTTTAAGCAGTTTTGGAGTTGAAGCTAAAGTAATTAATGTTAATCACGGACCAACAATTACCCGCTATGAGATCCAGCCAGCTACCGGGGTAAAGGTCAGCAAAATTGTTAATTTATCTGATGATATTGCACTCGCTTTAGCAGCCCGAGACGTCAGGATTGAAGCACCTATTCCTGGTAAAGCAGCAGTGGGGATTGAGGTCCCTCACGGCAATGATATTACTGTGTCTTTTCGGGATGTAATTGTCTCCGAAGAATTTCAAAAAGCTGAAGATAAGCTGACCCTTGCTTTAGGTAAGGGAATTGATGGCGATACAGCTGTCTTTAACCTGGCCAAGATGCCTCATTTATTAGTTGCTGGAGCTACTGGTTCCGGTAAAAGTGTCTGTATCAATACCCTGATCAGCAGTATTCTCTATCGGGCAACCCCGGAAGAGGTTAAACTGCTGCTTGTTGATCCCAAAAAAGTTGAATTAAATATCTATCAGGGACTGCCTCATTTAATTACTCCAGTTGTTACTGATCCAAAAAAAGCAGCCAATGTATTAAAACTGGTAGTTGAAGAAATGGAAAATCGCTATGATCTTTTTTCTGAAACTGGCAGCCGGGGAATTGAGTCCTATAATAAGCAGGTTGATGATCCGGATGATAAGATGCCCTATATTGTAGTAATTATTGATGAGCTTTCCGATTTAATGATGGTGGCGGCTAATGAGGTAGAGGATAACATCTGCCGTTTAGCTCAAATGTCAAGAGCAGCCGGGATTCATTTGATAATTGCGACTCAGAGGCCTTCGGTTGATGTAATTACCGGCTTAATTAAAGCTAATATTCCAAGCCGAATCTCATTTGCAGTTTCTTCAGCCACAGATTCCCGGACGATTTTGGATATGGGAGGGGCAGAAAAACTGCTCGGTAAAGGAGATATGTTATTTGCACCTGTGGGAATGCAGAAGCCGCAGAGGATTCAGGGTGCTTTCTTGACGGATCAGGAGATTTCGGAAATCACTTCTTTTGTAAAAAATCAGGCAACTGCAGAATATAAAATTGAAAAAGATGATATCAAAGAAGTTGAATTGTCAATTGATGATGAGCAGGATGAATTGTACGAAGAAGCGGTTAAACTGGTGGTTAAATACAGAGCTTCAATCTCTATGCTGCAGAGAAGGCTGCACATCGGCCATTCAAGGGCTGCTCGCCTAATTGACTCTATGGAAGAAGATGGAATTGTTGGTCCTTATGCAGGCAGCAAGCCGCGTGAGGTCCTGGTAGAAGAGGATGATCTGGAAGCAATCTTAAATGGTGAATACGAAGATCAAGAAACTGAAAGCGAAGATCAAAAAAGTTAAAATCTTGACAAAAAAATTGAATTGTGATACTATTTAGTTAGTTGTCAGACAGGTAAGACGTCTGAAGAAAGGAGGGGTGGACTGGGAATTTGGATATACTAAAACATGATAAGAGACCGCTTTATTTAAAAATTAAAGAACACATTGAAAACTTAATTGATCAGGAAATTTATGAGGCAGGTGATAAACTTCCTTCAGAAACGGCTTTTGCAAAAGAGCTGGATGTCAGCAGGGCAAGTTTAAGAGAAGCGCTGAGAGTTCTGGAAAAGGAAGGAAAAATCATCAAAAGTCAGGGTGTAGGAACCTTTGTTTCTAAACCGATTCCCCGTTTTAAAAGAGGTATTGAGGAATTATTTAGTGTAACTGATACAATTAAAAATGAGGGATTCACCCCGGGAACAAGAGCTCTAGAGATCTCAAAGGAAAAGATTGAGAAACATCTTGCTCTTAAAATGAACATTAAAGAAAACGAAGAAATTTTAAAACTGCAGCGGGTCAGAACTGCAGATCAGAAGCCGGTTGTTTTTTGTATTGATTATTTAAATACCAATCTTTTTCCAATTAATATTGATGATGATTTTAGTCATTCTTTATTTGATCTGCTGGAAAATAAATATGACTTACAAATCAAATACGCTGTAGCAGAAATCATTCCGGTTACTGCCAAAGATAAATTAATGGAAAAATTAAATGTAAAAAAACACAGTCCGATTCTGCTTTTAGAACAGATGCATTATGATAATCAGGAAAGATTGTTTCTTTATTCTAAAAATTATTTTAGAAGTGATCAGTTCCAGTTTAAAGTCTTAAGAAGCAGATAAATATTTAATTTTTTAATATAGTTAATTTTGGAACAATTGACTAAAATTGAAGTGTTTTATGTTGCAAATATAAGATAAAAATGTTATATTATAATTGCAATTCACAAATTTTGGTACCATTAAAAAAATATATGAGGGGGTCATTATTTTGAAAAAAGTTTTAAGTTTAGCTATTGTTTTTGCCTTTGTTATGATGGTGGTCTTTGCAGCGGTTCCCGCAGCTGCCCAGGACACTAGAGTAGGTATTGTTTTATCTACCGGTGGACTTGGAGATCTATCTTTCAACGATGCAGCCTACCGCGGTCTGCAGAGAGCAGAAGAAGAATTAGGAATTTCTTTTGATTACATTGAGCCAGCAGATCCTTCTGAAGATCAGACAGCTCTGCGCCGTTTTGCTTCCAGAGGTTATGATCTGGTTATTGGTGTAGGATTCCAGATGGCAGATAGTTTAACAACTGTTGCTGGTGAGTATCCTGACACAAAATTTGCTCATGTTGATCAGTTCTTTGAAGACATTCCTGAAAATATTGTAAGCCTTAACTTTGCTGAGTGGGAAGGTTCATTCCTAGCTGGTGCTCTAGCAGCACTGACCAGTGAAAGTGGTAATGTTGGTTTTGTTGGTGGAGTTGACTTTGCTCTAATCCATCGTTTTGAAGGCGGATTTTATCAGGGAGCAAGATATATTAATCCTGATATCGAAATTCAGAGCAGATATGCTGATGACTTTGGTGATCCAGCAAGAGGTAGAGAAATTGCACTTGGTATGATTGATGATGGTGCAGATGTAATCTATCACGCTGCTGGTGGTACAGGTTCTGGTGTCTTCCAGGCAGCTGAAGAGGAAGATATTTATGCAATTGGTGTAGACTCCAATCAGAACTATGTTGCTCCAGGTTATGTAATAGCAAGTATGCTTAAAAAAGTAGATAATGCTGTATTTGATACAGTAAAGTCTGTTGTAGAAGGTAACTATCAGGGTGGCAACAATTTATACTTCACCTTAGCTGATGGTGGTGTTGATCTGACCAGTTTAACAGAGGTTGGTCAGCCAGTATTAGATGCTCATGAGAATGGAACTATTACTGATGAAGGATTAGAAACTATCAGAGAAATGAAAGAAAATGTAACTTCTCCTTATGCTGATCGCATTGCTGAAATTAAAGAAATGATCATCAATGGCGAAATTGAAGTAGAAAACTGGGGAGAAACTGGCAGACCTGATAACCTTTAATAATTAGTACAAATTATATTTAACTTAAAGGGCTCTGCTTTCTAGCAGAGCCCAATTAATTTTTAGTATATTTTAGGGAGGAATAATCATGGCCAGGGAAGATAATTATATTTTAGATATGCAGAATATAACTAAAATATTTCCAGGTGTCAAAGCAAATGATAATGTAAATTTATCAATTAAAAAGGGAGAAATCCATGCCCTTGTTGGAGAAAATGGTGCAGGTAAAACAACTTTGATGAATGTTTTGTATGGACTTTATGACCCAGATGGTGGTCAGGTTTATTATGAAGGTAATAAAATTAATTTAGACGGGCCTCAGGATGCAATTGAATTAGGAATTGGAATGGTCCATCAGCATTTTATGCTGGTAGATCCCCTGACGGTAACAGAAAATATTGTCCTCGGTAATGAACCCCGCAGCGGCTTAATGTTGGATCAAAAAACCGCCAAAAAAGAAGTTCAGGATATTTCAAATAAATACGGTCTTTTTGTTGACCCTGATGCTAAAATTCAGGATATTTCTGTTGGGATGCAGCAGCGTGTCGAGATTATTAAAACCTTATATCGGGGAGCAGAGCTTTTAATTTTTGATGAGCCAACTGCTGTTTTAACTCCTCAGGAAATTGATGAATTATTTGAAATTTTTAGATCTTTAAAAGAGCAGGGTAAGACAATAATTTTTATTACCCACAAATTAAAAGAGGTTAAAACCATTTCTGATCGGATTACTGTTTTAAGAAGTGGAAAAAGTATTGATACTGTAAATACAGCTGATGTCACAAAGGAAGATGTGGCTGAACTCATGGTTGGACGTCAGGTTTTATTAGAAGTTGAAAAAACTGAAGCAAAACCTGGTGATGAAATTTTTAATGTTGAGAATTTAAATGTAAAAGACAATAGAGATATCCCTGTTGTTAAGGATATATCACTTTCAGTTCGCAAGGGTGAAATTTTAGGTATTGCTGGTGTTGAGGGTAACGGCCAGTCAGAATTAGTAGAAGCTATAACCGGGCTTAGAAAAATTGAAAGTGGTAAAGTTGAACTGCGCGGTAAGGATATTACAAAATATAATGCCCGTGAGATTAAAAGGGAAAAAGTGGCTCATATTCCGGAAGATAGACAGAAACGCGGCCTAATCATGGATTTTGATTTAAAAGAAAATATTATTTTAGGCTATCATGATTTAGAACCATTTTCTAAAAACGGAATTATGAATTATGATAATGTGGCTCAATATACACAGGATTTAATTGAAAAGTATGATGTTCGCGGTGGTGGGATGGAAGCCCAGGCTAAAAATCTATCTGGTGGTAATCAGCAGAAATTGATTGTAGCTCGAGAATTTTCACATGACCCTGAGTTTTTAATTGCTTCTCAGCCTACTCGCGGAGTAGATGTTGGTTCAATTGAATTTATCCACAAACAAATTATAGACAGGCGTGATAATGGAGCCGGAGTTTTATTAGTTTCAGCAGAATTAAGTGAGGTATTATCATTAAGTGATCGAATTGCAGTAATTTTTGAAGGAGAAATTGTTGATGTTTTAAAAGCTTCAGAGACAAATGAAAGAGAACTCGGTAAATTAATGACCGGTTCTAAAGCTGAAGCGGGAGGTGAGAGTAATGAATAACTATTCAGAAAAAATAAAATCTGTTTTAACTGATTTAGGTTTATCTTTATTATCAATAGTAATTGCATTAATTGTAGGTACTTTATTTATTTTCTTAACTGATAAATCTCCTCTGGACGCCTATTCAGCTCTTTACATAGGGGCTTTTGGTAATTTTAGTGCAATAGCGAATACATTATGGCGCTCAACTCCACTGATTTTAACTGGACTTGCTGTAGCTCTTCCTTTTAGAGCTGGACTCTTTAATATTGGAGCTGAGGGACAGCTGTTAATGGGGGGATTTACTGCTGGAGTTGTCGGTTTTTATTTTACTTCTTTACCGGCTTTTATTCATTTACCGTTTGCTATTATTGCCGGGATGCTTGTTGGAGGTCTCTGGGGAGGTCTGCCGGGCTTTTTAAAGGCTAAAATGGATGTTCACGAGGTTATTGCAACGATTATGTTAAATCACATTGCAATTGCTCTAACTATTAATTATGGTATTAATATTTTTAGAGATACAGGTCGACCAGCTACTCCGAGAATAATGGAATCGGCTTCGATGTTTAACTTTAAAAATATTATGGATTATCCACTGTTATCTAATTTGCCATTTGCAGAATTATTTGCTCAGCCTGCAATCAGGCTTCATATTAACTTTTTTCTGGCATTGATAGCAGCCGTTATTTTATGGTATTTATTATTTAAAACAACTCTCGGTTATGAGATGAGAGCAGTTGGTTTTAACCCAGATGGAGCAGAATATGGTGGGATTAATGCCAGTAAAGGTATTATTACTGCTATGTTCATCAGTGGTGCTGTTGCAGGTCTGGCTGGTGTCGGAGAAGTTTTAGGAACTCATTTAAGTTTTATGCAGGGTATGGACGCTGGTTATGGTTTCACAGGAATCGCTGTTGCCCTAATCGGTCAGACTCACCCAATTGGAGTCATCTTAGGTGGTATTTTATTTGGAGCACTGGCACAGGGTGGTCTGGAAATGCAGTTTTCAGGTATTCCATCTGAAATTGTAATGCTGATACAGGCACTGGTAATTTTCTTTGTTGCAGCCCTCCAGGTATTTAAAGTTTATCTTGCAAAAAGAAAAGCAAAAGGAGGGGTTGAATAATGGATACATTAAAACAGATATTTTCTCTATCATTATTTTTAGCCAGTTTTCGCTTTGCTACTCCTTTGATTCTGGCTGCTTTGGGAGGTATTTTCTCTGAAAGATCCGGAGTTGTTAACATTGCTTTAGAAGGTATGATATTAATTGGAGCTTTTGCTGCTGTTTATGGTAGTGCCAGCACTGGCAGCCCCTGGATTGGTGTGCTTTATTCGATGATAGCTGGTCTAGCTTTTGCAGCGATTCTGGCACTTGTCTGTGTAACTTTTAAGGCCAATCAGATTGTTGTTGGTACCGGTATTAATATTTTTGCTTCCGGGATTACAATTTTCTTATTACAGGTCTTATTTGGTGTTAAAGGTACTTCACCAATGGTTGGCAGATTACCGGCCTATAGACTTTTTGGAGTTCGCTTTAATCCAATAACTTATATTGCTTTAATTTTAGTACCAGTAGTCTGGTTTATCTTCTTTAAGACCCACTGGGGCTTAAGGATTCGCTCAATTGGAGAACATCCAGCAGCGGCAGATACTTTAGGGATCAGTGTCAATAAATGGAGATTCATTAGTGTTTTAATTAGTGGTGTTTTAGCCGGTTTAGCTGGAGCCCACCTCTCAATAGGTGATGGTAGTGCCTTTGTCAGAGAGATGTCAGCTGGCCGTGGTTTTATTGCTCTGGCAGCAATGATCTTTGGTAAATGGCATCCCTTTGGAGCCTTTGGGGCAGCTATGCTCTTTGGTTTTGCTGAAGCGATTGCGGTTAGAGTTGATTTTGCCTTCATCCCATCTGAATTAATTAGTGCGATACCATATGTGCTTACTCTAGTTGTACTGGCTGGATTTTTCGGTAAATCTATTCCACCTGCAGCTTCTGGTGAGCCATATTATAAAGGTGAAAAATAATAAAATAAAAAATGTGATCTTTCAACAGGGACAGTATTCTAATGCTGTCTCTGTTTTTTTACGCTATAAAATAAAAAATACACTAAAAAAGATTAAATTAATTACTAAAGTATGTTATAATAATAAATAGTGTTTATCTACTTTGAATTTTAAGTAAATTAACCAATAAATATTAAAAGCTGCAGCAGTGCAATTAGTGCATAAGGAGGACAATAAATTGGAAGAAATGGAACTCGAACTGGGTACATTGTTAAAGAAAGCCAGACAGGAAAAGGGCTTAAGCTTAGATGATATTCAGGAAGAAACCAAAATCAGAAAAAAATATCTGGAAGCAATTGAAGAAAATAATTTTGATATACTTCCTGGAAATGTTTATTTAAAAGTTTTTATAAAAGGTTATGCTAGAGAAGTGGATATTAATTACCAGGCTTTGCTTGAAAATTATCCAATTTTAAATATTAAAGAAGAAAAGGAAAGCAATCTACAAAAAGATTATTTAAACGGAACTAAAGTTTCCAGTAATAATCAGAAGAAAAACAAAAAAAATCCATTAAAAATTATTTTTATTATTCTTTTAATATTATTTTTAGGTGCTGCGGCAGTTTATACTTATCAGTATGTTAATAACTCCGAAATAAGATTACTTAACCAGCAGAACAGAACTCAGGAGAATATAGAAGAAGAATCAGAACTTTTAGAAGTGGAAAATAATAATGGTTCAGCCTCAGCAGCTGAAGAAGAGGATTTAGAGGAGTCAGCAGCTAATTCTGAAAACGAATCAGCTTCTGAATTAGAAATCTTTAATGATGATTCATTTGAAAATGAACTGACTGATAATTTGTTTGATTCATTTGACTCAGAAGTACTTACCGAAGAAAACACGGAAATAATTGACCAGAATAATTTTCAGGAAATGAATGGCTTAAACTCTCAGGAACAGAATCAGATCAATGAAATAATCATTTCGGAAGAATCAGATATTGAAGAGAGTGAACCGAAAGTGGAAACTCCAGCAGATAATGAGGATGCTGACACTGGTATGGAAGCTGAATCTTCAGCAGAAAGTTCTCAAACAGAAGCAGAAATAGCTGAAGCTGAAAACGCAGTCAATTCTGTTGAGGAAGCTGCTGATGCTGATTTTGACAACACTCTGGCCTTTTCAGCAACTGACACAGTTTGGGTTACTGTAGATCTTGATGGAGAAAACGTGTTTAGCGGAATTTTAGAGGATGGAGATCAGCGCGAATTTGAAGTAGATGAGAGACTTTATATAAAAATAGGAAACGGAAATGCCATTACCGCTGAAATAAATGGAGAAATTTATGGTCCCTGGGCTGGAAATGGAGAAATAGCAGAAGTAGAGTTTATTAATCAAGATCAGGAAATTAGAATTAATAATCTTAGAGATTAAGTATTTCTCTTTATTTTGTAAAATTAAATAGCAAATAAAAAAACACCCGTTTTTACGGGTGTTTTAAATATTCAAAGTAATGGTGGAGGGGAAAGGATTTGAACCTTTGTAGGCATCGCCGGCAGATTTACAGTCTGCTCCCTTTAACCACTCGGGCACCCCTCCATATTAGAAATAAGAGTTAGGAAGTCGGAGATAGGAAAACAATATAATTCTATCTTACTTCTGACATCTTACTTCTTAGTTATTAAATGGTACCCTCAAGGGGATTCGAACCCCTGCCGCCAGGATGAAAACCTGGTGTCCTGGACCCCTAGACGATGAGGGCAGATAGCTTTTTCACAAGCACAATTAATAGTATATAGTAACTTCAGCAGATGGTCAATTTAATTTGATGCTGATTATTGACTTTGATAGTAAATTAAGTAGTGAATACTATTTTTTTTAAGTCTTTTCGGACTTATAAAGCTTTAAATAAAATTTTATGAGAGAGAGTGATTTTTATGTCAAACAATTTATTTAATGCAGTTGATTTTTCACATTTTTTATTAAGGGAAGCACTTAAATCTGGGGATAAAGCTCTTGATGCTACAGCTGGCAATGGTCATGATACAAAGTTTTTAGCTGAGCTGGTTGGGGCAGAGGGGAGAGTTTTTTCTTTTGATATTCAAAAAGAAGCCATTGCTAATACAAAAAAACTGCTGCAGGAAGCTGAATTGGAAGAGAATGTTGAATTAATTAAAGACAGTCACGCTGAGCTTGATCAATATTTAAATGAGGAAATTTCAGCTGCTATTTTTAACCTTGGATATCTGCCGGGAGGAAATAAAGAGATCATTACAAAGTCTAAAAGTACAATTAGAGCTTTAAAAAAAGCAGTTGTGCTGCTTAAAAAGGACGGAGTTGTTGTTCTTGTTATTTACAGCGGTCATGATGGAGGAGATGAGGAAAGAGAGGCAGTTCTGGATTATGTAACTGATCTGGATTATAAAAAATATAATGTTTTAAATTATAAATTTCTTAATCAGCCGGGGCCACCACCGGAAGTAGTTGCTATTAAAAAGAGGAATTAAAAAAAGCAGGCAGATGCCTGCTTTTTATTCTAGATAAGTTTTTTTGCGAGTTTAGGAATTATTCCAGAGTCAGTTTTATTCATCATCCATTTTTCTGCAACCCGCTTATTCATTAGAGAAATAGTGGGGAAGGAGTGCTGAGTCATCATAATATCAAACATTGAAATATCATGCTGAATTGCTAAGATCCATTCATGGATCAGCTCACTGGCTGCTTCACCAACAATTGTAGCTCCAAATATTTTTCCTTTGCTGTTGGTAATTACTTTTACAAAACCTTCAGGTTTACCATCTGCAATTGCACGGCCATAATCTTCATATCTTTCTTTTACAATCTGATAATTTAGGCCTTTTTCGTTTGCCTCTTTTTCTGTGATTCCTGCCTGAGCAATTTCTGGTTTAGTAAATACAGACCAGGGAACCAGATAATCATCATAATTAAATTGTTTAATTGGAGTTGGATTGATAGCATTCATTAAAGCCAGCATTCCCTGGTGCATAGCAGCATGAGAGAGTAGAGCCTTACCATTACAGTCACCGACAGCATATACTCCCTTAACATTAGTTTCCAGCTTTCTATTAACCTTGATGCCGGACTTACCATATTCAATCCCTGCATTATCCAGTTTTAAAGGATCTAAAACAGCTTTTCTACCAGTAGCTACTAAAATTTTGTCAGATTCAAATGCTCCTACATCTGTATGGGTAATGATTTTACCGTCTTTTTCTTCAACTTTGTTGATTCCAGTGCTGTTGTGAACACCAATACCTTCTTTTTTAAACTTTTCTTCCAGTACTCTTCCAGCTTCTTCATCACCAGTTGGCACCAGATGATCATCAATCTGGAACATATTTACCTTAGATCCCAATCTGGAAAAAGCCTGAGCCATTTCTGATCCGATTGCACCTCCACCAATAATTGTTAGAGTTTCGGGTATATCTTCCTGCTCAAAAATATTCAAATTAGTTAAACGGGGAACATCTTTCAATCCAGGAATTGGTGGAATCATTGGCTCAGTACCTGTTGCAATAAAGATCTTATCAGCAGTATATTTTTTCCCAGCTACTTCAACTACTTTTTTGTCAACAAATTTAGCTTCCCCCTGGTCGACAATTAACTTTGCTCTTTCAAAAGCCTTCATTGTTTTGTTGCCGCTGATTTCTCCAACTTTTTTTCTAACAATTTCTAAAGGATTTTCGATTTCAGTTTTACCAGCTAATTTTATACCATACTGTCTTAAATTTTCAGCAACTTCATTTACCTCTCCCGCTTTTAATAAAGCTTTGCTGGGAACACAGCCGTAGTTTAGACATTCCCCACCAACTTTATGTTTTTCAATTGAGAGAACATCCAGTCCCATATTTGCAGCCATTGCTGTAACTGCCATTCCAGCAGGACCCATTCCGATTACTATTAAATCATGTTTTTCCATTATAACCACCTCATATTACAAAATATTTAACTTTTACGATATATATGATAATATATTCTCAAACTAATTTCAAGTTATTTATAACATTTTAGAAAAAATATATCAGATGTATTACAGCTTACAATTTAACAGGAGAAAAGTGGAATATTTAGAATTTTTTTAATAAATATCCAGCTAAAAATTAATGAAAATCAGGGTATAATCAAGTATTTTCAAGAAAAAAGCTATTAAATTGGTCTGAAGTATCATAATTCCAATAATAACACTTGACCTATACCTTTAACTCTATTATAATAGTTATTGCTTGATTGAAAAACGCCTCGTCTTAGGGGAGTAGCTCAACTGGCAGAGTAGTGGACTCCAAATCCATTGGTTGCAGGTTCAACTCCTGTCTCCCCTGCCATTTTTTTAATTTAATACTGTGCTGATGTAGCTCAATTGGTAGAGCAGCTCACTTGTAATGAGCAGGTTACCAGTTCAAGTCTGGTCATCAGCTCCATTTTTGATTTTTAGGGGAGTAGCTCAACTGGCAGAGTAGTGGACTCCAAATCCATTGGTTGCAGGTTCAACTCCTGTCTCCCCTGCCATTTTTAATTTAATACTGTGCTGATGTAGCTCAATTGGTAGAGCAGCTCACTTGTAATGAGCAGGTTACCAGTTCAAGTCTGGTCATCAGCTCCATTAAACAATAGGGAAGTCGATTACGGCTTCTTTTTTTCTTTTTACAGGTATTTTTCTTTTTTGTTGATCAGCCCCGAGTTTTAATAATTTGCGGAGCTTATCTTTCGATGCTATAATTAATAAAGGATGTGATTAATTTGGCAAATAAGTACAGGCAGAATAAAATCAAACAGGAACATACTATAATTGAAGATATATTACCCCTGCTGGAAGATATTGCTCTTTCAAAGCTTGTTAAGAGTATTATTCCGGGAAGGATTAATCGAAGAAAGGGTAGTGGAACCCCAGCTTATATTCAGCTTAAGTATAATACCAGAAGTGGGATTAAACTAATTGCGAAAAACAGCTCCTCCCTGCAGGAAGTTTTTGTGGTAACAGATTATCCTGATCAGACTATGGAGTATTTAAAAAAACTGGATTTTATAAAATAAATATCCAAAATTTAATTTGACAAAAAGACTTAATTTATATATAATATTTCTTGTTGACAACGGGCTATGGCGCAGCTTGGTAGCGCGCTACACTGGGGGTGTAGAGGTCTCCGGTTCAAATCCGGATAGCCCGACCATTTTAGAATCAAAGCCCTTTGAGGGCTTTTTTGTAGTTATAGAGCTATTAAATCTGGAATAATATATATTTAAATTTAAATTTTGACACTATAAAGGAGTAAAAATGATAAGATATTCTTTAATGACGTTAGGCTGTCCTAAAAATGAAGTTGACAGTCAGCATATGAATGGTTTTTTAAGAGGAGAAGATGATTTTTTATATACAGATAGTTTTGAAGAGGCAGAAGTTATAATTATTAATACCTGTGGTTTTATTCAGGATGCAAAAGAAGAGTCTATTGAAACAATTTTGGCTGCTCTTGAATATAAAAAACAGTACAACTGTAAATCGGTTGTTGTAACCGGCTGTCTGACTCAGCGCTACAGTGAAGAGCTGGAAGCTGATATTCCCGAAATAGATGCTGTCTTAGGAACCTCAAATTTTGATAAAATAGCAGAGGTTATCAGAGAGAGTCTTGAGGGTAAAGATACAGGTGGAATTGAGGAAGCCGGTTTTGATTACAGTTCTTCGCTGCCCAGAGAGTTAGACAATGATGTTTATGCATATTTAAAAATTGCAGAAGGCTGTAATAATAACTGCACATACTGCAGTATTCCCCAGATTAGAGGGGCAGTAAAGAGCAGATCTATTGCTGATATTGCAGCAGAAGCAGAAAAAATAGCTGAATCAGGAATTAAAGAATTAATTATAATTGCCCAGGATACAACTCAGTACGGAGTAGATATTTACGGTCGTTCTGCTCTGGCACCACTTTTAAAGCGCCTGGCTGAAGTGGAAGGAATTAAATGGATTAGAGTTTTATACAGTTATCCGGAGTTTATAACTGACGAAATAATTGAAGTTTTCGCTGAAGAAGAGAAAATCTGTAATTATTTTGACCTGCCGATCCAGCATTCTTCCCAAAAGATAAGAAAGTTAATGAATCGCAAAGGAAATGAAGAAGATATCGCTAATATAATAAATAAGATTAGAAATAAGATTCCTGATGCAAAAATTAGAACATCTCTGATTGCTGGTTTTCCGGGCGAAAACGAGCAGGACTTTCAGAATTTGAAAAAATTTGTTGAAAAGTTTAAATTCGACAGGCTTGGTGTTTTTGAGTTTTCTCGCGAAGAGGGGACTGCAGCCTATAATTTAGACAATCGAGTTCCGGAAGAAATTAAAGCAGAAAGAAAAGAAGAAATTATGCAGCTGCAGCAGGAAATTTCTCTGGCCAAAAACAGGGAATTAATCGGGCGCAAGATTGAAGTGATCATTGAAGATCAGGATCAGGAAAATTACCTGGCCAGGTCTCGTTATGATTCACCGGAAATAGATAATCAGATTTATATTTCTAAAAATGAGGCAGAGCTTGAAATTGGAGAAATCTATCAGGCTCTAATAAAAGAAGCCTTCCATTATGATTTAATAGGAGAGATTGAGGATGAATCTACCAAATAAACTTTCTGTTCTAAGAATTCTGCTGGTTCCAGTAATTATTTATCTGCTTTTAGTAAATACTTTAAGTACCAGTATTGCAGCTCTGGTTGTCTTTAGTCTGGCTGCTCTAACTGATAAGTTTGATGGTTATTATGCCCGCAAACATAATCTGATAACTACCCTTGGTAAAATTTTAGATCCACTGGCAGACAAACTATTAATTATTGGAGTTTTTACAGCTTTTGTGCAGACCGGAGTGCTTTCTACCTGGCCGTTAGTAATTATAGTGGCAAGGGAACTTGCAGTAACTGGCTTAAGAGTGGTTGCAGCAGATCAGGGCTCAGTAATTCCAGCAAATATTTGGGGTAAAACCAAAACTACAATCCAGATGATTACTGCTATTGTGCTTATCATTAATCCACAAATTATTAATTTTCCATTTCTTTTAACTGAGTTATTAATCTGGTTAACGGTAATAATTACAATTTATTCTGGCTATACTTATTTTGCTGCCGCAGAGGTTGATTATTCTTAAGGGAGGTAACTATGCTTAAAAAAATAAATCATTTGCTGGCAAGTGGTTTTTACAGTGGTCATCTTCCAGCTGCACCCGGGACCTGGGGATCATTATTAATGGTCCTGCTTCTATTTTTCTTTCCAATTTTAAATAATATTTATTTGATATCAGCTCTTTCAATTGGGGGAATAGCAGTTGCAAATTTTGAAGAAAGACAGACAGGGATCAAAGATGACAGTAAAATTGTTATTGATGAGATGGCCGGACAGTTATTAACTTTTTACACTTTAAAGACAAGTATTCCTGTATTAGTAGGCGGTTTTATCCTCTTTCGAGTTTTTGATATAACTAAACCCTGGCTGATCGATAAAGTTCAGGATTTACCTTCTGGCTGGGGAGTAATGCTCGATGATATTCTGGCTGGTTTGACTTCTCTTATTATTTTAAAAGTTATTATTACATTAATTTGATAAATTTAATCTGATTTTAATCCAATCGACCTTAAATGGGTCGATTTTCTTTTTTTAAAATGATATAATTAGAATGAGGTGTTTATATTGAAGACTGCAATCGTAGCAACTGGCTCGGAATTAATAACCGGGCTTGTCCAGGACAGCAATTCAAGTTTTTTAGCAGAAAATTTAAGTGAATTTGGTTTTGAACCAGAAAACATTTTGATCTGTGGAGATCAGAAAGAGAGCATAAAAAAAACAATTGACTATGCTGCCCAATCAGCAGATTTAATTTTTATAACAGGAGGCTTAGGACCTACAGAAGATGATCTGACTAAAGAAGCATTTGCAGAAGTGTTAAATTTAAATTTAATTTATTCAAAAGCAATCGAGGACAACTTAAAAGATATATTCTGTAATCATGGTTCAGGTATGAGTTCTAATAATTTATCGCAGGCATATATCCCCGAAGGAGCAGAAATTATTACCAATGAAAAGGGGACTGCTCCTGCTTTAAAAATTGAAAAAGAAAATAAGATATTTTATCTGCTGCCTGGTGTTCCATCAGAATTAAAATATTTATTTAAAAATAAGATATTAGATGATTTAAAAAAGAAAGATAAAAATCGACCTTTAATTCGAGAATTTAACTTTATTGGCATTGGCGAATCGACTCTGGCTTCTGAACTCAGCAAATTGGATCTTAACTCTAATCTAAAGATTAGCTATCAGGCAGGAAAAGCTGAAGTTAAAATGCGGCTGAAGCTTGATCAGAACTGCAGCCTGAACCGAGAAGAAAAAAATAAAGTTTTAGATCAGTCCAGTGCGGTTATCAGATCAGAGTTTGTTGATTATTTATATGGTGAGGATCGGCAGAGCATAGTTGATAAAGTTCATGAGTTATTAATTGAAAAGAATATTAAAATTGCCACTGCGGAATCTTTTACCGGTGGTTTAATTGCAGAGATACTGACTGAAAAAGCAGGCAGTTCAAAATATTTTTTAGGTTCAGTAGTTGCTTATAATAAAAAGATAAAAAGTAAGCTGCTTGATATTGAAGCTGAGCTTTTAGATAGATATGGCACTGTCAGTAGAGAGTGTGTTCAGACGATGGCCGAAAATGCAGCAGAAATTTTTGCTGCTGATCTTACAGCTGCCACAACTGGAGCTGCAGGGCCTGAAGCCCACGAGGGAAAAAAAGCTGGAACCATGTTCTTAGCTCTTGCTTTTAGAGGAAAGCTTAAAATCATAGAACTTCAAAAAAATTACGGCAGAGAATTAAATCGTTATTATGCTTCACAGGTGGTACTTTTTGAGATTTATAAATTAATTAAAGGAAGTGAGGAAAATTAAAATGCTTAAAAAAACTTTTTATTTAACTATCATTATCTTTTTAATTTTTTCTTTCTCTAATTCTGTTCTGGCACAGGAGGCAGTCGAAACTGAACAGGAAAAGACAACAGCGGAAATATTTAATGAGGCCTTAGATAATTATAATTCTGGAAATTATGCTCTGGCAGAGGAAAAATTCACTAATCTTCTTAAAGGAGAAGATTTGGATGAAGGTCTAGAATTCAGTGTTCTTTATTATTCAACTATGACAGCTATCAACCGCTACCAGACTTCTAAAGCTGTTGACTATCTGGAAGAGATGAATGAACTCGGTTTTCAGAGCGGCAATTTAAACTGGAGAATTGCAGAATTGTATTTAAATAAAAACAATCAATTTGACAGTGCTGATTTTGAGGAAGCTTTAAAATATCTAGAAAAAGCGGAAGAACTGGGGATTAAAAGTAATGATTTTAAAAGAGATCTTGCTTATGCCTATTTAGAAACTCAAGAACTGGAGCAGGCCGAAAATATATATCTGGAAATAATTGATGCTGAACCAGCAGCTGCTGATTATTTAAACCTTGCAAAAATCAAAGAAGAACAGGATGATTTAAATCAGGCTGTAGAATATTATGAATCAGCATTAGAGCTTAACGGTTCTCAATCTTCTCTATTTCTAAATTTGGGTAATTTATATCAGAAATTAGGTAATTATAATTCAGCTGTTTCAATATTTAATCAGGGAATAAAAAATCGAAAGGATTTTGCTCCTTATTATATTGGACTGGGAGAGAGCTATCTTGAACTGGAAGATTATGCTCAGGCTGAATCGGCACTAAAAACTGCTGTAGAATTAAACGAAAATTCATATTACGGCTATTATCTGCTGGCTGGTGTAGCTGAGGAAAACGGTGATTTAAATCAGGCCTTAAATTATTACAGCCAGGCTTTAAAGTACAATCCTAATTATGTCGAAGCCTTTCTTGGAGAAGGGAAAATACATCTAGAGCGTGAGGAATATTACAGAGCTATTTCAAGATTTTCTCTGGCAGTAGAAAATAATCCCGAATACGCAGAAAGTCGCTATTATCTGGGTAAAGCCTATTATGGAGCAGAAATGCTGGAAGCAGCAAGGGCTGAATTAAGAAGGGCTCTGCACATTAATGATAATTATCAGGAGGCCAGAGAGCTTCTGGACAGAATAGAAAGTGAACTTGATATAAACTAAAGGGTGTTAATATGAGATTATTTATAGCAGCAGACATTAATTCTCGCAGTAAAGATTTAATTGAGAATAAATTAAATTATATAAAAACTGAAATAAAAAATGATATCAAATGGACTGAAAAAGATAAATGGCATCTGACTCTTAAATTTATTGGTGAAAGTTCAACTCAGGAAAAAGAAAATTTAATTAAGGTTTTAAAAAATATTGATTTTAAAGAAAAAAATGAATACATTCAATTTGCTAAGTTTGATGCATTTCCAAGTCCTGATTCAGCCCGAGTGATTTATCTCGGTCTTGACAGAGGGGAAAAAGAACTAATTGAGCTGCAGCAGAGATTGGAAAATGAGCTTATTAAATATGGCTTTGAAAAAGATGAGCGGGATTATATTCCTCATTTAACACTGGGGCGAAATAAAGGTGAAGCTTTTAAAATTAAAAAAGAACTACTTGCGCCCAATTTGTTTAATATTTATGCACGAATAGAAAGCATTACCCTTTATCAGAGTCAGTTGAAAAAATCAGGCCCAGAATATATTGAATTATTTTCCATTAAATAGAAATTAGCCCTTGCAATCATTAAACATCTGTTCTATAATATAATTAAAGACAAAAATTGCAGTTAAAATAAATTTGGGGAGGAAGATAAACTTGGCAACTAGTGATAAAGAAAAAGCACTTAATAAAGCAGTTAATAGGATTGAAAAACAGTTTGGTAAGGGTTCGATCATGAGATTAGGAGATTCTCAAAAGTTAAATGTAGAAGCTATTCCTACAGGAGCTCTACCTCTTGATTTAGCTTTAGGTATTGGAGGTATCCCAAAAGGGAGAATTATTGAGTTATATGGTAATGAATCATCAGGTAAGACAACCCTGGCTCTGCATATAATTGCTGAAGCTCAAAAGTTGGATGGTATTGCAGCTTTTATTGATGCTGAACATGCTCTTGACCCTAAATACGCGAAAAACTTAGGGGTTAATATTGATAACCTTCTGATTTCGCAGCCAGATAGTGGAGAAGAAGCTCTAGAAATAGGTGAGGCACTTGTCCGCAGTAATGCTGTTGATTTAGTTGTAATTGACTCAGTAGCTGCTTTGGTACCAAAAGCAGAATTAGAGGGAGATATGGGAGATTCCCATATGGGTCTGCAGGCCAGACTGATGTCTCAGGCAATGCGCAAACTTTCAGGAGCAATCAGTAAATCTAAAGCTTCAGTTGTTTTTATAAATCAAATTAGAGAAAAAATTGGAGTTATGTTTGGTAACCCGGAAACAACTCCCGGTGGACGTGCACTTAAGTTTTATTCTTCGGTCCGAATTGAAATGAGGAGATCTCAAACTATTAAAGATGGAGATAAAATGATCGGAAGTACAGCTAAAGTAAAAATTGTGAAAAATAAGGTAGCTGCTCCGTTTAGAAATGCTCAGTTTGATATTATGTATGGTACTGGTATTTCACAGTCGGGATGTATCCTTGATCTTGGTGAAGAAATTGGAATCATCGATAGAGCCGGTTCCTGGTACTCTTATGGAGATGTTCGTCTTGGTCAGGGTCGAGAAAATTCAAAAGAATTTTTAAGAGACAATCCAGAAATTATGGAAGAAATAGACAATAAAATTAGAGTTAAGGTGGGCCTGGAAGAAGGAGAAGTTGAAGCAGAAAGTGAAAAAGAAAAGGAAGAGGAATAGTTTTCAATGGCTCAAATAGATAAAAAAGAATTTTCTAAAGCTCGTAATAAAGCTTTTAAACTGCTTAGCTACCGAGAAAGGACAATCAAAGAAATTGAAGATCGTCTGCGAAAAAAAGATTTTAGTGAAGAGGTTATTAAAGAAGTAGTTGACTTTTTGCTGGAAAATGATTATTTAAATGAAGAACGTTTTGCAGAAATGTGGATCAGGTCAAGAAAGAAACATCATCCGAGAGGGAGAAAATTGATTTACAAAGAACTTAAGGATAAGGGAGTTAATCAACGGATTATTAATTCCGCTTTAAACAATTATTTATCTGATCAAGATGAACGCGAAATGGCGAATCATTTAAAAGATAAATGGTTGCGCAGACGGACAGAAGAAGATAGCTCAAGTTATAAGTTGAAAAATTATCTGGCCAATAAAGGTTTTAGTTATGATTTAATATATAAGATTACAGATAAATAGATATAAATTGATGACTTAAAAGTCTGCCGGCGGCAGGCTTTTTCCTTTTAGTACCAGATTATCGTCTTTTCTTGACATAAGCTGCGAAAAAAGTTAAAATATTATTAGAAAATGTAAATATAAAATTAAAAAATTGAATATAGGACAGGGGGTGAATATTATTACTGGAGGTGTATTTTATTTTATAATAGCCCTACCTCTCGGAATTGTAATTGGGTATTTAATTAGGAAATATATTGCGAAAGCACGTATGCAGTCTGCAGAAGAAGAAGCAGAGAAGATACTCCAAGATGCAGAAAGAGATGCCAAGGCAAAGAAAAAGGAAATCACTCTTGAAGCTAAGGAAGATGCTCATCAAATTCGTGAAGAAGCAAATAAAGAAAGTCAGAAAAGAAGAGATGAGCTGCAGAAGTTAGAGAATAGACTGATGCATAAAGAAGAAAATCTTGATCGAAAATCTGAGAACTTAGAACGTAAAGAGCAGAGCATTAAAGATCGAGATAAAAACTTAACAAAAGCTGAAGAGGAAATTGAAGAAATCAAAAAAGAACAGAAAGAAAAATTAGAAATGATCTCTAGTTTCTCAGAAAGTGAAGCCAAAGAGTACCTTTTAAATAAGGTTGAATCTGAATTAGATCATGAATACGCAAAGATGATTAAGGAAAAAGAAGCACGGGCTAAAGAAGAATCTGAGAAGAAAGCGCGAGAGATTATTTCACTTGCAATACAGAGATCTGCTGCGGATCATGTAACAGAATCAACTGTTTCTGTTGTTAATCTTCCAAATGATGATATGAAGGGTCGAATTATCGGACGTGAAGGAAGAAATATCAGAACTTTAGAGAGTCTCACCGGTATTGATTTAATTATTGATGATACTCCTGAAGCAGTTGTTATATCTGGTTTTGATCCAATCAGACGCGAAATTGCAAGAATTGCTTTAGAAAAATTAATTGTTGACGGTCGAATTCATCCAGCTAGAATTGAAGAAATGGTTGAAAAGGCTGAGAAGGAATTAGATCAGCACATTAAAGAAATTGGAGAACAGGCAACATTTGATACAGGAGTTCACGGCTTAAATCCTGAATTGGTCAAGCTTTTAGGTAGACTTAAATTCAGAACAAGTTATGGACAGAATGTATTACAGCACTCTATGGAAGTATCCTATTTAGCAAGTATTATGGCTGCTGAACTGGGTGCAGATGTAACTCTAGCAAGACGTGGAGGCCTGCTTCACGATATCGGTAAGGCAATTGACCACGATATGGAAGGAACTCATGTTAATATTGGTGTTGATACTGCAAGAAAATATGGTGAAAGCGAAAAGGTAATTCATACAATTGAAGCTCATCATAATGATGTTGAATTCAAATCAGTAGAGGCAGTATTAGTTGCAGCAGCTGATGCAATTTCAGCAGCAAGACCAGGAGCTAGAAAAGAAACATTAGAGTCTTATATCAAGAGACTTGAAGATTTAGAAGGAATTGGTGAGTCCTTTGACGGTGTAGAAAAAGCCTATGCCATTCAGGCAGGAAGAGAAATTAGAGTTATTGTTGAGCCTGATAAAATTAATGATGTTGAAAGTACTAAAATGGTTAGAGATATTACTAAGAAAATTGAAAAGAATCTCGACTACCCTGGTCAGATTAAAGTAGTTATTATTCGTGAAACCAGAGTAGTAGATTATGCTAAATAAAAATAACTAATTCTGAAATTAATGGGCTCCTCTTTGAGGAGCCTTTAATAAATTTACAATAAAAACTAGGAGAGCCTTTATGAATATTTTATTTATTGGAGATATTGTTGGTAGAGCCGGCAGACGTGCTGTCAGAACTTTTTTAAATGATCTGATTAAGGACTATAAGCTTGATTTTGTAATAGCTAATGGAGAAAATTCTGCTGGTGGTTTTGGTATAACTAAAAAAGTAGCAGAGGAATTGTACGGTTATGGGATAGATTTTTTTACTATGGGAAATCACACCTGGGATAATAAAGATATATTTAAATTTATTGATGAGGATCCAAAACTGATCCGACCATTAAATTTTCCTGACAATAATCCCGGTCGTGGCTGGCAGACTATTGAAATAAATTCTACAAAGCTAACTGTGGTAAATTTAATTGGTCAGGTTTATATGCAGGGAGCTGATTCTCCTTATCATAAGTTTATGAAACTTTATCCAGAAATTGATGATTCGGATATTATTTTAGTTGATTTTCATGCAGAAGCTACGGGAGAAAAAATGGCCTTTGCCAGAGCTGTTGATGGACTGGTAACAGCTGTCATAGGAACTCATACTCATGTACAGACAAATGATGCACAGATTTTTCCTGAAGGAACAGCATATATTACTGATGTTGGTTTAACTGGTGCTGTTGATTCTATTTTGGGAATGAAACCGGATAAGATGATTGAAAAAATGAAAAATTCCTTACCCGTTAGATACGAAGTTGGTACTGGTAGGGTTAAAATTGAAGCCTGTTTGATCAAAACAGATGATCAAAATAATTCTGTTAAACAAATCATGGAAATAAAGAAAAATAATTTATAATTTTTTGAAAAAAAGCAGGAATTTATTTCATATATGGCTAATATATTATATAGAGGTAATTAATATATTATTCAATCAAGATCAAGGAGGTAATAAATAAAGATGGAAGTACTTAAAGTATCATCTAATTCTAGTCCTAACAAAGTTGCCGGAGCTCTGGCCGGTGTTCTCAGGGAAAATGGAAATGCAGAACTACAGGCTATTGGGGCAGGAGCTTTAAATCAGGGGGTAAAAGCAGTAGCAATTGCAAGAGGATTTGTAGCTCCCAGCGGAATTGATTTGATTTGTATTCCTGCTTTCACTGATATTGAGATTGATGGAGAGGAAAGAACCGCAATTAAATTAATTGTGGAACCCAGATAGAAATTATATCTGTTTGCCATTCTGGCAGACAGATTTTTTTTAGTGTGCTCCGTAAATTATTCTGATAATAGGTGAAAGTCCTATCTATGTTGTGGCATGTATCATGTAGAAGTCAACAATGACAGGGTGTTCACCGTGAGGTGGAATCTGAAGAGTCTGAGACGTGCTGTTAGTCCAAAACATTATGTGAACCAGAGGTGGCATCTGTAAATGGCGATTCGCCTAAGAAACGAAGAAGCTCAATGCCGGCATAACAACCATGCAATCTAGGCTGGATTTGCAGATGTGATTAGGGTTGGAATGACAGCAAGATGGAATAATTGACCGGAGGAGTTCTGTATTTGTCTAAAACTAAAACTAGTTTTAGTAAGTCGCGGTATAACCTGAACGGGAAAACCAAGATAAAGTAGATACAGAGTTCAGATGGCGTCAATAGTAGCTATGATGACTGGTCCTTAGATAGCAGGGTGACCTGCAGGAGGATAAAGCCAGTTTAGCAAAGGACAGCCAGCGCAGTCGAAGTTGAAGATAATACAGGAGTGGTAGACAGATTTTAATGGTTTAAACACTGCTTAAAGCAGTGGGTCAGGCTGGTAGCCGGAGGGAGAAATCTAATCTCAAAGGTGGTAGGTCAGAAACACCATAACCTCAGTAGTAAAATGTCAGAGGGGGCGATTGGTGAGAACCTAAAACGCGGCTGATAATATTATGAAAATAGGGTCTGTTTAACTGGACTGTAGAATTGGAGACTGGTAAGTCGTGAAGTAAGGACTGGTGAAAGAGATAACTGAGAAGACGTATTACACCCTTAAAGATAAAGTAACAAAGATTAGGAATATGAAAGCAGCCGCAAAACATGTCTTAGATAACAGTGGTAGTGCAGGTGTTGACAGAATAGATACAGTAGAATTCAAAGAAAACTATTCAGTCCACATGAGAGAACTATACAGAGAATTCTTAGAAGATAGATATCAACCCAAACCAGCACTGAGAGTATTTATCCCGAAAAGTGATGGAAGACAGCGACCACTTGGAATACCCACAGTTAAAGACAGAATAGCTCAGGCGGCAGTGAGAGGAATACTGGAGCCAATATATGAGAAAGAATTCTGTGACTGTTCTTTTGGATTTAGAAAAGGTAAATCGCAGATGGACGCGATAAACCAAATTGAAGAATATAAAGAACAGGGATACAAATGGGTATTAGATGCAGATATCAAAGGGTTTTTCGATAATATAGACCATAAGCTTTTAATAGAATTCATAAAGCAAAAAGTAACAGATGGTTGGGTAATTGAAATAATAAAATCGTGGCTGACCATGGGAGTCATGAAAGATGGAGAATATATACCCACAGAAAAAGGAACCCCTCAGGGTGGCGTAATATCGCCACTGCTGGCAAATATCTTTCTGCATGAGTTCGATAAAGTAATGACAGAAAGAGGGTATAAACTGGTGCGATTTGCTGATGATTTTGTGGTTATGACGAAATCAAAAAGGAAAGCTAAAAGAGCTTATGAAGTAGTTAAAGAAATTATTACGGAAAAACTTAAATTAGAACTGCATCCAGAAAAGACAGTAATAACTAACTTTGGTGAGGGTTTTGTATTTTTAGGATTTGAATTCATAGCCTGGAGGTACAAAAGACCTAGAAAGAAATCATTAGAAAAATTCAAAGACAAAGTTAGAAAAGTTACTAAGAGAAATCAGCCCTGGAAAGTGGACTCAATTATAAAAAGGCTAAACGCTAAAATATATGGCTGGGCTAATTATTTCGGTCATGGAAATGTGAAGACACTTTTCAGGAGCTTGGATGAATGGATACGAATGCGGTTAAGGTCATATATAGAGAAAAAGAAAGCAGTTATGAATCAAAACAAAAGAATCCCCAATTCCTTTTTCAGGAAGAAGGGACTCGTTTCACTACTTACTAGATTGTCCTAGAGGATTAAAATATACAGCTGTGGTAACACAGCGACGAAGACTTATTCCTTGAGACGGGGCAACGACTGACGGAAAGCTGTATACGGGAGAACCGTACGTGCAGTTTGACGAGGGGTCCCAGCTGAAAGGCTGGTCCTACTCTATTTTTTAATCTTATTTTAACTTGTGTTATACAGGGGTTAAGTTATATAATAGATAATAGTTAGGGATTATTTATTAATCTGGAATAAGAATATTTGATTATTTTTTGAGGTGGCAGTATGAAAAAAATTTTGATAGTTGAAGATGAACAGAAGATAAGAAAAGTTATTAAAAGTTATCTTCAAGATGAATATAATATTTTTGAGGCTGTAAATGGAAAAGAAGCCCTATCTCTGTTTAAAACTAAAAACTTTGATTTAATTATTTTAGATTTAATGCTGCCCGAAATTAGTGGAGAAGAGGTCTGTCAAACAATAAGGCAGGTATCTGAGGTACCAATAATTATGCTAACGGCTAAAAGTAGTGAAGAAAATAAAATTGAAGGTTTTGATTATGGAGCGGATGATTATCTGACTAAACCATTTAGTCCTCGTGAGTTACTTGCAAGAACCAGAGCTATTTTAAGACGAAGCAGCAATCAAAATAGGGCGAGTATTATTTCACTAAACAGGGGAGAATTTAAAATATATCCTGATGAAATGACTGTAAAAAAAGAGGGTCAGGAATGTGATTTAACGAGTACTGAATTTAAGATTTTGATGACTCTAATAAATAATGCAGGTCAGGTTTTAAGTAGAGAACAACTCGCTGATCAGGTTATGGGTTTAGAATTTAGTGGTTTTGACAGAACTATTGATGCTCATATAAAAAATATTCGTAAAAAAATGAATCTGGATAAAGACCAGTATATTGTTACTGTTTATGGAGCAGGATATAAATTTACAGGTGATATTTGATGTCAAAACTTGGTCAAAAACTTTTTGTTGTATTTTTAGTACTGGTTATACTCTCATTATTACTGGTCGGAGTTTTTATAAACTTTTCTATTGGGGAAAGATTTGATGATTTTATTAACTTACAGAGAGAAGAAAATGTCTCTGATCTTGCTTCAGTACTCAGTGATAATTTTAAAAATAATGATTTTGCAGCCGTCCAAAATTTAGTAAATAATTTCAGTAGAACTAATAGAATTCCACTCTGGGTTGAAAATAATCAGGGAGAATTTATTTATTTTCCATCCCAGAATAATCAGATGGCACAGATGATGAGGAGAATGGGGATGATGAGGAGAATGGGGATGATGAGTAATAATTCCCATTTCAATGGTGTTAGACAGTTACCGGATAATTACCCTGGCAGAACCAGGAGTCAGGAAGTTTATATTGGTTCTGAAAAAGTCTTAACATTATATTGGAAAGAAGTTAATGCAGAAAATCAGATTGATTCCGAGTTATATGATTATTTTAAGAATAATATCTATCGAGCAATTGTTTTAAGTGCTCTAATTGTAATTTTAATTGTTATTATTTTTTCTTTTATTCTATCAAAGAAAATTACTGAACCTTTAATTAAGCTAAAAAACGCAGCACTAGATGTAGCCAGAGGAAATTACCAGCAAAATATTAATAGCAAAGGAGATGACGAATTAACTGAGTTGATTAGGTCCTTTAATTTAATGAGTAAAAAACTTAATAAATTGGAAAAGATAAGAAAAGAATCAACTTCTGATTTAGCCCACGAATTAAGAACTCCTCTTACGACTATTAAAGGTTATCTGGAAGCGATAGAGGATGGAAAAATAAAAGCTAATCAGGAGAATATCAGTGAAATGCAGGAAGAAACTGAAAGAATGACTACTTTAATTGAAAAATTAAATGAATTCGCTGATGCTCAAAATAAAATATTTAATCTAAAAGAGGAAAAAATAAACTTAACTCCAATTATAAAAAAAATAACTAATCAGCATCAGAAAGCCCTAAAAGAAAAAAACATTGAACTTAGTTTAACTTTAAATAATGAGCTTAATGTTAAAGGAGATCAGGATAGTATTTTTCAAATTTTCAATAATATTATTGAAAATGCAATTAAATATAATGTTGAAAATGGAAAAATTAAAATTAATTCTCTGGTAACAAAAAATGAGATTGATGTTTTTATTAAAGATAGTGGTATTGGAATCAGCAGTGAGGACCTACCATATATTTTTGAAAGATTTTACAGAGCTGATAAATCTAGAAATTCTACAAATCAGGGTACAGGTATCGGCCTTGCTGTTGCTAAAGAATTAATGGAAGCTCATCAGGGTCAAATTAGCGTAGAAAGTAGTAATAATGGTACAGAATTTAAGTTGGTTTTTAAAAGGAGCAAGGATTAATTTAAAGGAATATGATTTTTTATATTGAAATAAAAAATTAGTGCATATTAATTATTTAATTATTAGATTTAAGAGGAGTGATTGGATTGGATTTAAATCGTATCTGGAATTTGTTGACATTAGGTGGACCAATGACTATACCACTTTTGATAGCTTCAATTTTTAGTCTGGCTGTAATAATCGAAAAAGCTATATTCTTTTATAGAAATAATGACAATAATTTTCGTTTAATTAAAAGAATTGAAATTTTAGTTGAAGAGGGTGACATTTTAAGTGCACTAAACGAATTAAAAGGAAAAAAGAGTACTAATGCCAAGCTTCTTTCAACAGCTTTAGCTCATAATAGTGAAGATCCTTCTCGATTAAGAGAGGTTTTGCAGGCTGTTGGAGAAGATGAAATTAAAAAAATGGAAAGACATTTGCCAATACTGGATGTTGTTGCTATGATTTCTCCTCTATTAGGTCTGTTGGGAACTGTTATGGGGATTATTAGCAGTTTTAATATTCTTGGAACAGCAGCAGGTGCTGCAAATCCAGCTCAGATTAGTTCTGGAATTGCTGCTGCACTGATCAGTACTGCTTTAGGATTAATTATTGCAATTCCAACAGCAATATTCTATTCCTATTTTGCTCATAAAGTAGAAAGAAGGGCTCATCAGATGAATTTAAGCATGGTGGAGATTGTTGATGTTGTAAGTAATAATAGAGGTGACAGTGATGTTCAAAACTACTCTTAAGAAAAAAAGTTCAATCAACATAATACCCATGATTGATGTTATATTTTTTCTTTTAGTATTTTTTATGCTTTTTACTACTTTTAGAACTACTCCTGAGGGTATTGAAATGCAGCTTCCAAAGGCAGTTACTGCAACAGAACAGGATACAGAAAATTTTATTGTCCAGATTGATTCGGATGGAAATTATTATTATCAAGACCAATCTTTAGCTTTAAATCAAATTATTTCTGAAGCGGAAGTTGCAAATAATGAAAATACTAATTTGACAATTGTAATTAGTGCTGATAAAAATACGCGGTATGAAAATGTTGTCTCTTTAATGGATGGAATGAGAAATGCAGGAATTACACAGCTGGCACTAGCTGCAGATAAAGAAGGTAGTTAATGGGATGGTGAATTTATGCCTAATAAAAATGACGATCGAAAATTACTGTTATATATAAGTGTATCAATTATACTACATTTAATAATTTTGTATTTTCTTCCAATTGGTTTTCTGCATGGGAGTGCTCAGAGTGAGAATGAATTAGATGATTATGGTTATGTACAAATGGTTGAATATCAACCTGCTCCTTTAGATGAAGAAAATGTTGACAAAAACGCTGAACTAACTGAAAAACCAGCAGAAAAAAGGCAGGAAAAAACTAAAGAAGAAGTCTTAGAAGAGCCAAAGCCAGATGAGGAACAAAAAACTGAATCAGTAAAACCTGAACCAGTAGAACCCGAAAAAAAAGAAGCAACAAAACCGGAGCCGGAACCTGTAGTTAAAGAACAGCAAAAAGCTCAGATTGAAGAAAAACCAGCTCCCAAGAAGGAGGTTAATAATTCTGAAGCGGTAGAAAAACAGAAAACTGATTCTAAGCCGGAACCTGTAAAACAGGAAGTCAAATCAGAACCAGTAACTGAAGATGTTGAGCCTAAAACTGAGACTAAATCAAAACCGGAACCGGAAGCAGAATCAAGTTCTGAAAAAACCGATATTATGGCCAGTAAAGATAGTGAAAGCGAGCTGGAAGTTGCTCAAAAAGAACCTGAAAAGAAAAAAGAAATAGAAAAAAACAAAACTGAGACAAAAGAAGAAAATATTGAAAAGCCAAAAGAAGAAAGCAGCCAGAGCTCTCAAACTAAACCAGAAGAAGTTACTCAGTCTGAACAGAAAACAGCTGAAACTAGTTCTGATGAAACCAGTACAGATAATAACACTACTCAGGAGAAGGAGGAAGTTAATCCACCACCTCCGCCTACTGCAGGTGATTTGATTGGTTTGATTGAACCACCAACTTTTCCCAAAGATTTAGTTGGAAGTCGTTCTGAGGGTACAGTTAGACTAATGGTTGAACTTTCACCAGGTGGAATTGTCAATAATATTGAGGTAGTTGAATCTTCTGGATATGATTCTATGGACAGAGTGGCTCAGCTTACTTTAGAACACGGCTGGGAATTTAAAGAGTATCAGCGTTCCTATAGAATTCCTGTCTCAGTAAGATATTATATTGATGAATCTGATAACAGTCAGGTGGAAGTAAATATTGGAGAAGTTGAATTTGTTGCTGGAGGTGAGTGATAATTAATGGAAAAATATAGAAATATAATTTTAGTGTCACTAATACTTTTATTAATCTTTTCAATTCAAACATCAGCTCAGGATAATTTTTTTCAGAATGTAGATGAAGATAATAATCTTCGATTTGGAAATGAATATATAGTAATTGTGGTTAATCAAAATCAAAACTCGCAGGGGAGGTTTGCTGTCGAAACAACTGGTGGTGCTCCAGCGCGAGAAAATGATGATAATAAACCGCTAATTTATGGCCGGCCTAATCCCTGGACATCCTATACTTCACTCTGGATTAATGATCAGAAATATGTTTTTGGTGGTTCAACAGAGAGAAGAGCTGGTGATGGGGCTAAATATGGTGAGGTTATCCAGGAACCAACAGTAGAGGATAACCAAATTGTTACCAGAACTCGTTTTGATAATATTGTAGTTGAACAGATTCTTTCAATTGTAAAAAGTTCAACAACTGGACTGGCAGATAGTGCACAGATACAGTATAGAGTTACAAATGAAGGTCAGAAAGAAGAAAAAGTTGGGCTCAGAATAATGCTTGACACTATGCTGGGGGAAAATGATGGGGCTCCCTTTAGACTTGGTGAAGACACCATTTCAACTGATAAACTATATTATGATAAACAGCTTGATGATTTCTGGCAGGCTTTTGATAGTGTTTCTAACCCTCAGGTTACTTCTCAGGGATCATTTATTGGTCCTGATGTAAGTACACCAGATAGAGTTTATTTTTCTGACTGGGGCAGTCTGGCAGATGGTGTCTGGGATTTTGATTTTAACCCGGGTCAGGATTTTATGCGTAAGGGCGAATATGAGATAGACAGTGCTATAGCAATGTACTGGGTACCTGAAATAATTGAGCCTGGAGAAACTAAAACCTATATTACAAAGTATGGACTTGGAGGTATAACAATAGTTCCTGGTATTTTGTCACTGGGAGTAACATCACCGGCAGAAGTAACATTGGATGATAATAATCAGACTTTCCCTGTGGTAGCATA
Organism: Halanaerobium saccharolyticum; assembly: GCF_003053565.1. GTDB lineage: Bacteria > Bacillota > Halanaerobiia > Halanaerobiales > Halanaerobiaceae > Halanaerobium > Halanaerobium saccharolyticum_B. The sequence continues at coordinate 78,227 of NZ_QAXS01000004.1, forward strand.
TTTAGAAAACACTTCCGAAATTAATGCCCGGAATGTATCAATTAAAATTGAACTTCCCGATGGTTTTAGTGCAGATCAGTTAAGCAGAAATCTTGGTGATATGGAGCCGGGAGGTATTTCTCAAATAACCTGGAATGTTAGTGCTAGTAATAGAGATAATCTTCCTGAAAATATGACCTACAGAGTTATAGTGGATGCTGACAATACAGATTCCAATGAAGTTGAAAGACGAGTCGAATTTCTTGGTCCACCTGAGCTAAATGCTGATATTACATTAATGGAGGATGTGCAATCTGTTGATGGTAGATTAGAACCCAATCCATTTAGAATTCAGGCTGAGATTAATAATTCTGGAGAAACTTCACTTTATGGAGTTGAAGCAGAATTAATACTGCCACCCGGTTTAGTTACAGCCAGCAGAGAAATTAGTAAAAAGAATATTGGAATTCTGAGAACTAATGAAAAGATTAATATAAACTGGGCAATCGAAGCCTTAAGAGTTGATGGTACTCTACCTTTTGCTTTAAAGGTTAGTGGTTTAAATAATTACCAAAAAACGATTGTTGAAGAGATTAGTTTACCAGAATTAAAACCACTTATTTTGCTCAGGGAAACCAGGGGACAGAAAGATGAGGATTATTTTGCTGTTGACATTGTTGCTGCAAATATTGCAGAAGCTGAAAATATATCCTTTACCCTCAATTATGATAGCGAAAAATTACTGTTAACTCATATCTCGCGTGGAGATTTCTTTGTTGGTGAAAATAACAATCTGCTGCCATTTAATAGGCCGGATAGATCTGAAAGAGGAAAAATTTTATTTAATCAAGAATTTCCATTTAATAAGTCAAATGGGATTATTGCAACAGTTCATTTTAAATTAAAGGAAGAGGATCCGGGGAATATAAATATTAGTAATCTAAAAGCAGTAAATGGACCTGGTAATCCTTTTAAAATTGAAATCAGAAATATTTTAGAGGAGGAAAATTAAATGTTAAAATATAAAAACATATTTTCGATAGCTTTATTATTTGTCTTAATCTTTACTTCAGGTGTTTTTGCTCAGCAGTTTGATGATGTTCCTCGTGATCACTGGGCTTATGATAGTGTTCAGTATCTGGCTGATAAAGGTTATTTAAGTCTTTATTCGGGAGAGGATTTTAATGGAGATCAACCTTTAACAAGATATGAAATGGCAGAAATTATTACTAATGTACTGCAAAATACCACCAGTGGAGCTGCTTCTCAGAATCTTTCGGAAGAAGATGTTGATGTAATTCGCGAACTTTCTCTGGAATTTAGAGATGAACTGGTTACGGTTGCTCAAAAGCAAAAGGAGTTTGAAGAAAGATTACAGAATACAGAAGATAAGAACCAGATTCAGGATGAAGATATATCTAACATTAATGTTCGGGTATCTGAACTTCAGGAAGAGGTTCAGGATATTGCTGATCATATATCCAGAATGGCAGAATTAGAAGAAAATGTTAACGGTCTGGACAACCAGATTAATAGTTTAGAAAAGGAATTAAATGCTATTAAAGAAGAAGGAGTTTCCGGACAAAAGCTGCAGGAACTGGAAGATAATCAGAGTATTAATATGACAAGAATTGAAGAATTGGAAAATAGAATTTCAGAACTTGAAGCTGAAAAGAAAGCGGCTAATAAAGAGCTGAAAGAAGAAAAGGGTTCTTTAAATACTGGTTATATACTTGGAGCACTGGCATTACTTGCTTTAATTCTTTAATTTAAAATAAGGGATTATGGTAGATTGATTATATTTTAATATCATTAAGTATCTTATATAAGGAGAATAGTCTATGCAGAAGATTCATTTTAAACAAATAATAATTACACTTGCTTTGATTTTACTGTTTAATTCAGTATTTCTACCTTATTTAATGCCTGTTTCAGAACTTAAAGCAGCATCTATAGAAAAAGAAGATATTTACACAGGTCTGGGACTTATGTTTTTGCTTGTTGTTCTTTCCGGTGGTAAAAGCAGTAATAAAGAAGTTGCAGTAAGGGATGATTTTTATAGTTACAAAAATTTTAGTGCAGATGAAATTGAAATACTGGCAAGTATAATTAATGCGGAGGCGCGTGGTGAAAGCTACCAGGGCAAAGTGGCAGTAGGAGCGGTTATAATTAATAGGGTTTATCATCCTTCATTTCCAAATTCAATTAGAGAGGTTGTTTATCAAACTGGGCAATTTACTCCAGTTGAAAATGGGATGATTGATTTATCACCAGATAATGATTCTTTTAAGGCTGCCTATGATGCTGTAAGCGGTCTGGATCCAAGTCAGGGAAGCCTTTATTTTTATAATCCTGCTAAATCAAGAAACCCTGAGTTTTTTGCTAAAAGAGATAAGGTAGTAACTATTGGCAACCATGTGTTTTTAAAATAAAAACTTATTTAGCTTAAATAAAAACCTCAGTCATATGACTGAGGTTTTTTATCTTTGATTATTAAGTTTTATTCCACTTCAATAATTTTTTTGACAGCCACTATTTTTTCAAAATCAAGTTCTTTTGTAACCTGATACATATTACCTCCCGGTGAGGTTTCTGGTATATCAGCGACAACTATTTCATTTATTTCTCCATTTTTAGCAGCAATTAATATTTTATCATCTCTGGCTGCTGTGACCGCTCCTGCAAGTTTGTATTTGCTATTAGAAAAGATTCTAATTCCTTTACCATTTCTTTTTTGAGATCTAAAATTGTTTAATTTAATTTTATTAGCTCTACCATCCTCACTAATTGAGATTAAGAAATCATTTTTATCAAAAATGTTAAAGTATATTACATGATCATTCTTGCTTAAATTGATTGCTCTACTGCCAAGAGTATTCCGACCGGTAGTCGAGAAGGTATCCCCGCTAAATCTAATTAAATAACCATTTTTGCTAACAACAATTATATCTTCTATCGCATTTGTTTTTTCAACATTGACTAAGCTATCATTGTCCAGTTTGATTGCTCTAATATGGCTATAATTGGTCCTATATTCATCGACATTACTCCTTTTGACCAAACCAGAACGAGTAACAAAGGTATAATATTGATTCTGATTCTTATTCTGTTCCTTATCTAAAATATTTAATGAAATAATATTTTCCTTGATTGGAATCTGAAGATATTTACTTAAATTATCTCCGGTAGCAAGTCCGTGATGTTCTTCAATATCATGGACCTGTAAATTATATACTTCTCCCTGATCACTAAAAAAGAGAAGTTGATCTAACGAAGAACCTTCAACTGCTGCAACGAGATAGTCGTTTTTAGCCGCTCTTAGATTCTTGAATTCTTCATTTCGTTTAATAATTCCCCGGTAGGATAGTGATAAAACAGCATTTTTCTCTTTGATCAGATCATCTTTAGTTATTTCAGCTTTACTGTCATCAGCAATTATTTCGGTTCGCCGCTGATCATCAAAGCTTTTTTTGATTTCTTTAAGTTCATCACGGAGTACATTATTCAATTCATCCTCGTTATTTAAAATGTTTTTATAATACTTAATTTTCTCAGCTAGATCCTCTCTTTCAGCTTCCAGCTTTTCAAATTCCATTCCTACCAGACGCTGCAGCTGCATCTCCAGAATTGACTGGGCCTGTTGTTTTGATATATCAAGTTCCTGCATTAATTTTTCCCTGGCTTCTTTTTTTGATTGAGAGTTTCTAATTACCTTAATTACTATATCAAGCTCATCGATTGCTCTTTTTAGACCTGCTAAAATATGATAACGATTTTCGGATTTATTTAAGTTATATTGAGTATGATTTTTAATAACCTGTTTGCGGAAATCTAAAAAGTGATTCAAAATCTCGAGCAGCCCCATCACAACTGGCTTTTTATCATTGAGGGCCAAAAGATTAATCCGAAAATTAGTCTGCAGATTTGTGTATTTATAAAGTCTATTTAATGTTAATTGTGGATCTGCCTTACTTTTTAATTCAATCACAATTCTAATTCCCTTTTTATCTGATTCATCTCTTAAATCAGAAACTGCTGATATTTTTCCTTTGTTAACCAGATCAGCAATTTCTTCAATTAATTTTGCTTTATTAACCTGATATGGGATTTCGGTAATAATTAGATTTTGATGTCTTCCTTCTTTTTCAACTTTACTTTTAGCTCTTAAAGTTATTTTCCCTTTACCATTTTGATAGGCTGATTTTATACCGTCATTGCCAACTATAGCTGCACCGGTTGGAAAATCAGGACCGGGTAGATGATTTTTAATAATTGTCTCCAGTCTGGCGTTAGGATAGTCGAGAAGGTGAATTAAAGCATCTATTACCTCTCCTAAATTATGAGGTGGTATAGAAGTACTCATTCCAACAGCAATACCACTGGAGCCGTTAACTAACAGATTTGGTATTTTTGAGGGCAGCACTTCAGGTTCCTGCAGACTGCCGTCAAAATTATCAATAAAATTAACAGTTTCTTCATCTATATTGTCTAAAAGTGCTTCAGCAATTTCAGTTAATTTTGTTTCAGTATATCGCATGGCAGCAGCACTATCACCATCAATTGAGCCAAAATTACCGTGGCCGTCGATCAGCTGATAACGCTGATTAAAGTCCTGTGCCATCCTGACCATAGCATCATAAACTGCACTGTCACCATGAGGATGGAATTTACCTAATACTTCACCAACTAGGCGGGCTGATTTTTTATGGGGACGATTGTGCAGCAGCCCCAGTTCGCGGGCAGCAAAAAGTATTCTTCTATGTACAGGTTTTAAACCATCTCTAACATCAGGCAAAGCTCTACCGATGATTACACTTAAGGAATAATTCAGGTAAGCATCTTTCATTTTATCTTCAATTGCAATTGGATAAATTTCTTCTTTCATTATCTATCTCCTCTCAAATTTAATCGTTTTCTGCTAATTTATAATATCATTCTTATCATAGAATTTGCAAATTTAAAGCTTAAACGACTGGCATTCTCTAAATCTCTTTGTTATAATAATGAAATGGAGGATGGTGAAGACTTATGGATACACTTTTTGATAATGTAGATTATAATGCTGATCAGATACAGGTGCTTAAAGGTCTGGAAGCAGTTCGTAAAAGACCGGGAATGTATATTGGAAGTACAGGGATAAAAGGTTTACATCACCTTGTCTGGGAGGTAGTAGATAACAGTATAGATGAATTTTTAGCTGGAAATGGTGATCAAATTAAGGTTACTATTCACGAAGGGGAAGAAGTTACGGTCGAAGATTTTGGTCGTGGTATCCCGGCGGATATTCATCAGGATACTGGCCTGCCTGCTGTAGAAGTAGTTCTGACAACTCTGCATGCGGGAGGAAAATTTAATAATAATAGTTATAAGGTTTCTGGAGGACTGCACGGAGTTGGTGTTTCAGTAGTTAATGCTCTTTCAGAGGAATTGACGATCACAACCCACTGGAAGGGAAATAAATATCAGCAGCACTATAAAAAAGGAATTCCTGTTGATAAACTAAAAAAACTGGGCAGTACTGACCGCAGTGGAACAGTAATTCGCTTCAAACCGGATTCTGAAATTTTTACAGCTACAGAGTTTAAATATGAAAATTTAGCCCACCGCCTGCAGGAATCAGCTTATTTAAACAAGGAATTAACCCTTGTTTTAAGAGATGAGCGCGGAGAAGAAATAGAAGAAGAGGAATTCCAGTATGATGGTGGTATTAAAGCTTTTGTTGAATTTTTAAATAAAGACCGTAATATACTCAATGAAGACATTATATATTTTGAATCAAAACCTGATGATTATGAGGTGGAGATAGCTGTTCAGTATAATGACGGCTACAATGAGCGGATTTTTTCTTATGCTAATAACATTAATACTATTGATGGAGGTTACCACCTGACAGGTTTTAAAACTGCTCTTACCAGAGCAATTAATAACTTTGCTAAGAATAATAACCAGCTGCCGGCGAAGATCTCTTCACTTAATGGTAAAGATGTGAGAGAAGGAATTACTGCAGTAATTAATGTTAAACTGCCTGAGCCTCAGTTTGAGGGCCAGACCAAGACTAAGCTCGGCAACAGTGAGATCAGAAGTATTGTTGAAAGTGAGGTTTACGAATATTTAAGTTTATATTTTGATACCAATCCTGAACTTGCCAAAAAAGTTATTGATAAGGCAGTCCAGGCAGTTAGAGCGCGTAAGGCTTCCAAAAAAGCAAGAGAGCTGACTAAAAGGAAAACTGCGCTTTCTTCTAACTCCCTGCCCGGTAAACTTGCCGACTGCAGCAGCAAAAAGGCCGAAAAAAGTGAGCTTTTTATTGTTGAGGGTGATTCAGCCGGTGGTTCTGCAAAACAGGGTAGAGAGCGTAAATTTCAGGCTATCTTACCGCTGAAGGGAAAGATTTTAAATGTAGAGCGGGCCAGACTTGATAAGATTTTGAATAATAAAGAGGTTGCTTCAATTATTACTGCTTTAGGGGCAGGAATTGGAGAGGATTTTGACTTAAAGAGGCTTCGCTATCACAAAATAATTATCATGACTGATGCTGATGTAGATGGTGCTCACATTGCAACTTTAATTTTAACCCTCTTTTACCGTTATATGCCTGAGTTGATTGATAACGGCCATATTTATCTGGCCAAACCACCTTTATATAAGGTGACAAAGAGAGGAAAGAGTCATTATTTATACAGTGATCAGGAATTAGCAGAATTTAGAGCCGAAAATGAAGGCAGTAGTTTTTCCCTGCAGAGATATAAGGGACTTGGAGAAATGAATCCGGAACAGCTCTGGGATACAACTATGGACCCAGAAAACAGAGTTCTGCAGAAGGTAGAAATTGACGATGATATCGAAGCAGATGATATTTTTACCCGTTTAATGGGCTCAAATGCTTCTTTAAGAAAAGAATTTATTTTTAATAATGCAGAACTGGCTCAAACTATTGATGTTTAAAATCTAACTGCAGTTAGGTGGTGATTATTTGTCAGCTGATAGTAAATTTAATAACAGATATCTAAAATTGTTTTTAGCATTTTTAATTGGCCTAATAGTAGGGCTAATAGCTTTGTTATATAATAATGTTTTAGACTTTTTTACTTTTTCGCTGCTTGATATTGGAATGGAGCTGACTATTTTAAACCGCCTAAGCTTTTTGTTTCTACCAGCTCTGGGTGGGCTGCTTGTTGGTTTTATAATTAAATATGGTAGTATGACTGCAAAAGGTCATGGTATTCCAGCCATTTTGTCCTCGATTGAAAGCAAGGAGCGCCATTTAACCTATCGCGACCTTTTAACTGAGGGTTTTGCTTCGGCCATTACTATTTCAACTGGTGGTTCAGGTGGGCGAATCGGTCCAATAGTCGAAATTGGAGCCGGGATGGGTGATTTAATTGCTTATAAGCTTGACCTTGATCTTGATGATTATCAAAGCTTTTTAGGCTGTGGGGCTGCAGCTGGAATAGCTGGTTTATTCCATGCTCCACTGGGTGGAATTATGTTTGTAACTGAAATTTTATTTAATAAAGTTGAAAAAAGTCGTTTAATTCTGGTTGCTTTGAGTGCTATTACTGCTGATATGGTTATCCGCTGGAGTGGAAAAGATCTATTTCTGGCAGATTTAAATTTAGGTCAGGTTGGTAGTGCCTATAATTTTTTAACAGCAGCGGTTATTGGAGTTTTTGCAGCATTTTTTGCAGTTGCTTTTATTTATACCCTGCATAAACTGTCCGATATATTCGACAACTTAAAAATTAATATTGTTCTAAAACCAGCGCTGGGAGGTCTGCTGTTAGGAGTTATCGCTTTTGGCCTGCCTGAGATAATGGGCTCTGGTAACCGGGTTATAATTTCTTTATTTGAGCAGAACGAATTTAATCTGGGATTTTTACTTTTAATATTGATCTTTAAGATTATTGGAACTGCCCTAACACTGGGCTCAGGGGGTTCGGGCGGGATTTTTTCTCCGTCGCTGTTAATTGGCAGTTTAACTGGAATAATTATTGGTATTTCTTTTCATCAAATTTTTCCTTTTTTAAGCGGTTCTCCAGTTTTATATGCCCTGATTGGTATGGCTGCTGTGATTAGTGGAGTTATTAGAGCTCCCCTGACGGCTACCTTTATTATTCTGGAATTTACTCATAATTACAGTTTGACAATTCCGCTTTTAATTGCCTCCTTGATTGCTGAGAGAATAGCAAGTATGAGCGGTATAAAATCAGCCTATTCCCCTGAATATTTTGAACGCCTCTAGGCAGTAAAAACTTGACATTTTAGTTATTTCTGTTTTATAATTAGTTAAGTAAATAAATATTAAAATGAGGAAGGAGAGACTTAATATGCAGAAGTATCAGTGCACAGTTTGTATGTACATTTATGATCCAGAAGAAGGAGATCCTGTAGGTGGAATCGAGCCAGGTACATCTTTTGAAGATCTTCCAGATGACTGGACATGTCCTGAATGTGGTGTTGGTAAAGATATGTTCGAACCATATGATGGCTAATAGTACTTATATTTAAATATTTTTTAAAAGCTGGGGCTTTAACCCCAGTTTTTATTTTACTTTCAAAATTAATTATAGTATAATAACTTCGAATAAGATGTAAGGGCGGGGTACAAATGAATTTAAAGAAAAAGAATTTAACACCAGCTCAATATTTGGTGAGCGGCTATTTTGTAATTATTATGCTCGGATCACTGCTTTTGATGCTGCCAGTTGCAACAACTGACGGACAGGGTCTGGGAGCAGTAGATGCAGTTTTTACAGCTACCTCAGCTACCTGTGTTACCGGTCTGATTGTAGTAAATACAAAAGAGGCTTTCACAATTTTTGGTTCAACTGTAATCATGCTTTTAATCCAGATTGGTGGACTCGGAATTATGTCGATGTCTACTCTATTCGCCTTTATAGTCGGAAAAAAAATTAGTTTAAAAGAAAGGTTAATTATCCAGGAAGATCTCAATCAGTATCAAATTTCTGGTATGGTGAGACTGGTGCAGTATCTTTTAGGTTTTACTTTCGCAATTGAAGGAACAGCTGCCGCAATTTTATTTCTGCGCTTCAGTCAGGACTATCCTTTCTGGAGATCTGTTTATTTATCTATTTTTCACGCGGTTTCAGCTTTTAACAATGCTGGTTTTGATCTTTTCGGCAACAGTCTGGAAGGATTTACCGGTGATATAACAGTTAATATAGTAATTATGGCTTTAATTATACTCGGTGGAATCGGTTTTGGAGTTATGATGGAGGCCTATAATCGAGTTAAATTCAAAAAGACAACTCTGCAAACTAAAATTGTAATCGTAATGACTCTGGCCTTACTGGTTTTTGGATTTATTACTTTCTTTATTTTAGAATATAATAACACACTTCAGGGTCTGCCTTTACTGGATAAAACTCTGGGGGCAATGTTTCTTTCAGTTACCCCGCGTACTGCAGGTTTTAATACAGTTCCCACCGGGGCCTTAAAACAGTCTTCATTATTTTTAATTATAGTTTTAATGTTTATTGGTGCTTCTCCGGGTTCAACCGGTGGTGGAATTAAAACTACAACCTTTGGTGTGATTCTGGTAACCATGAAAAATATGATTACTGGAAAAGAAGATATGGAAATATATAACCGGCGATTTGAAAAACAGATAGTTTATAAGGCTTTTACGATCACCATGCTTGCTGCCGGGCTTGTTATTCTGGTTACAACATTATTATTAGTTATTGAAGATTTTCAATTTATAGATGCTTTATTCGAGACAGTATCTGCTTTTGGTACAGTTGGTTTATCTACTGGAATTACCGGACAGCTTTCAGATATAAGTAGAGTGCTGATTACAATTACTATGTTTGCCGGCCGGGTAGGACCGCTGACCCTGGCAGTAGCAATCGGGGAAAAACAGCGTAAAGGCATATATCACTACCCAACTGAAAAAGTTATGGTAGGTTAATTAATTAGAAGTTTATTTGACAGGAGGAAATACAGATGAAACAGTTTGTTGTGATTGGTTTAGGCCGTTTTGGCTCCAGTGTTGCTACAACTCTGGCTGATAATGGTTATGATGTTCTAGCAATAGACCAGGATGAGGAAAGGGTACAGTCGATTTCTGCTGAGGTTACTCATGCTGTAGAGGCTGATGCCACAGATGAGGAAGCACTCAAGACTTTAGGTGTCAGAAATTTTGATGTGGCAGTTGTCAGTATTGGAGATAATGTTTCTGCCAATATTCTCTGCACACTGATTTTAAAGGAGCTCGGTGTTCCCTATGTAATAGTAAAGGCACCAGATTCTCTACACGGTAAAGTATTAACCAAAGTTGGAGCAGATCGAGTTGTTTACCCCGAAAGAGATATGGGAGCCAGAATAGCTCATAATTTGATTTCTTCCAATGTCCTTGATTATATAGAATTTGCACCAGAATATGGGGTAATAGAAATAATTGCTACAGATAAAATGATCGGTAAAACTTTAAAAGAATTAGAATTTAGATCTAAGTTTAATGTTAACGTAATGGCAATCAAGCGGGGAGAAAATCTTAATGTTTCTCCTGGAGCCGGCGATAAAATTCTGGAAGGTGACCGCCTGGTTGTGATGGGTAAAAACGAAAGTTTAGAACAGTTAAAGAATTTTGATGATCATCAATAGATTTTAAGTTAATTACAGGAGTGAAATAATGAGTGAAAATAAATATTACAATATAATAACTTACGGCTGTCAGATGAATGAACATGATTCAGAAAGACTCGCCGGGATGCTGGAAGAAATGGGTTATCAGCATACAGATGAACTGGCTGATGCAGATATAATTTTATTAAATACCTGTATTATCCGAGAAAACGCTGAATTAAAGGTTTTTGGTAAACTTGGTGAGCTCAAGCAGTATAAAAGAGAGAATCCAGACCTGATAATTGGTATTGGCGGCTGTATGATGCAGCAGGATGAACCTGTTGATGAAGTTTACAAGAAATACCGCCATGTTGATTTGATTTTTGGGACTCATAATATTCATCATTTACCAAATCTGATTAAAAAAATTGAAGAAACAAGAGATAGAGTCGTTGAAGTCTGGGATGAAGAAGAGGGTTTAATTCCTGACCTGCCTTCTCAGCGCGAGTCTGAGCATTCAGCCTGGATTTCAATTATTCAGGGCTGTGATAATTTCTGCACCTACTGTATCGTTCCTTATGTTAGAGGTAGAGAGCGCAGCCGACCGGTAGAATCAATTGTAGATGAAGCTAAAAGGCTGGCTGAAGATGGTGTTAAAGAAATTACTCTTCTCGGTCAGAATGTTAATTCATATGGAAATGATCTTGATAAGGAGATTACTTTTCCAAAATTACTGGAAGAATTAAATAAAGTTGAAAAATTAAAAAGAATCCGCTTTATGACCTCTCATCCAAGAGATTTTTCTGATGCATTATTAGAAAATATTAAAAATCTGGATAAGGTGGCTAATCACATTCATCTTCCGGTACAGTCAGGAAGCAACAAAGTTCTTAAAGAAATGAATCGCGGTTATACTCGTGAATATTATATAGAGCGAGTTAAGAAAATTCAGGAGGAAATTCCTGGAGCTGCTGTTTCTACAGACTTTATAGTTGGTTTTCCAGGAGAAAGCGAGGAAGATTTTGAAAAAACAATTGAGCTGGTCAAAGAATTAAATTTTGATATGGCTTATACCTTTATTTATTCTCAGCGCAGTGGTACTCCTGCAGCCCGGAGAGACGATCAGGTTGAGGAAGAAGTGAAAAAAGAGCGCTTAAAGCGCTTAATGGATTTGCAGAATAAAATTAGTTATGATAAAAATCAGAAGTTAATTGGAACAACTCAGGAAATACTGGTGACAGGGCCCAGCAGTAATGATCCAGAAGTTTATGAAGGCCGCACTTCCACCAATAAAATTTGTTTTATTGAAAAAAATGAAGAATTGATTGGAGAAATTGTTGAAGTAAAAATTGAAGCTGCAAAAAGCTGGACCTTAGAAGGAACAGTAATTTAATATATTATGGAACCAGGTCCAAAACCACCGTTTTGAACCTGGTTAAGATGAAACAATTCACAAAGTCGACCTGAAGGATAATTAAATAGATCTTTCAGGTTTTATTTTATTTATTTTATAAATTTTGGAGGGATTAATTTGGCAGAGCTAACACCAATGATGAAGCAGTATCATGATTTAAAAAATAAATATCGGGATTCAATCCTCTTTTTCCGACTGGGAGATTTTTATGAAATGTTTGGTGATGATGCTAAAAGAGCGGCTAAAATACTTGATATTGCTCTAACTTCCCGCAACAAGGGTGGAGGAGAAAAGATACCGATGGCAGGTGTTCCCTATCATTCAGCTGCCTCATATATTGAAAAATTAATTAAAAGTGGAATCAAGGTGGCAATTTGTGAACAGCTCGAAGACCCATCAGAAAGCAGTGGTATTGTAGAGCGGGATGTGATCCGGGTTGTAACTCCTGGGACAGTGATCGAAAATGAAATTTTAGCGGAAAATGAAAATAATTATCTTGCGGCTGCCTTTAAATTCGGGGATTACTACGGCTTTTCTTATACTGATATCTCAACAGGAGAATTTTATCTGACAGAGTTTCCAGCAGCTGATCAGGATAAATTAAAAGATGAAATTAACCGCATTTCGCCTCAGGAGCTGCTTCTAGATCAAAAAACAGCCCAAACTAAGTTGATAGAGGAGCTGCAGCAGACTTATAATTTCACTTTAAATATCTTAGCTGATAAAAAATATGAGCGTCTATATCAGGGTTTACTTGATCATTTTCAACTAAAATCTCTGGAAGGTTTTGGCTGTGAAGAGATGAAGGCTGCTGTTTATGCAGCCGGTCAGGTACTTTCCTATTTAGGTGAAACTCAAAAGAGAACAGTTAATCAGATAACAGCCCTAAAATCATACCACCTGGAAGATTATATGGTTTTAGATTCGGCCAGCCGGCGCAATCTGGAACTGACTTCGACTATTAGAGATAATCAGCGCTCAGGTTCTTTACTCTCTATAGTTGACCAGACAGTTACTTCTATGGGCGGCAGAGAAATTAAAAAATGGATCAATCAGCCTTTAATTCAAAAAGCAGAAATTAACAAAAGACATGATGCACTGGCAGAGATTATAGATAACTTTATGCTTCTGGAAAAATTAAGAGCTGAGCTATCAGAAATCTATGATTTAGAAAGAATTATGAGTAAAATTACCTATCAATCAGCAAACGCGAGGGATTTGATAGCTTTAAGAAATTCACTTGCCAAATTACCAGCTGTTAAAGAACTGCTGACTGAATTAGAAAGTGATTTACTGCTTGAAATGCAGCAGGACTTTGATCTTTTAGATGATATTTACACTTTGATTGATCAGTCAATTAAAGAAGAGCCGCCAACTACAATAACTGAAGGTGGAATAATCAAGGATGGCCATGATGCCAAACTAGATGAACTTAGAGATCTGGTTAGTAATGGTAAAGACTGGATTACTTCTCTCCAGAAAGAGGAGAGAGAAAAAACAGGAATTAGCACCTTAAAAGTTGGTTTCAATAAAGTTTTTGGTTATTATCTGGAGGTAACAAATTCTCATACTGATAAAGTACCGGAGCGTTATGAAAGAAAACAGACTTTAAGCAACAGTGAGCGGTATATTATACCGGAGTTAAAGGAAAAAGAGTCGGAAGTACTGGGAGCAGAAGAAAAAATCAATGATCTAGAATATAAATTATTTGTTAAAATTAGAGATAAGATAGCGGAAGAAGTTGAGCGGATCAATCAGACTGCCGCTATTATAGCTCAGCTTGATGTTCTACTTTCCTTCTCTTTTCTGGCAATCGAAAATAATTACAGTCGGCCAGAAGTTAATAATGATGACGAAATTATAATTAAAAATGGACGCCATCCGGTAGTTGAAAAAATGTTTGCCGAGCAGTTTGTACCCAACGACTGCTATTTAAACCAGAGTGATCAGCGATTTATTATTATTACCGGTCCCAATATGTCCGGTAAATCGACATATATGCGCCAAGTTGCCCTGATAGTCTTAATGGCACAGGTGGGGTCATATGTGCCGGCAGATGAGGCTCAGATCGGACTAACTGACAGAATCTTTACCAGAGTTGGAGCCAGTGATGACCTAACAACAGGTCAGAGTACTTTTATGGTAGAAATGAATGAAGTAGCTAATATAGTCAACAACAGTACTGAAAAAAGCTTAATAATTTTAGACGAGGTTGGCAGAGGTACCAGCACCTATGACGGAGTCTCTATCGCCTGGTCTGTCAGTGAGTATCTCAACAATCCAGAGCGTATTGGTGCTCGAACATTATTTGCAACACACTATCATGAACTCACCAGACTGGAAGATGAGTACAGCGGAATCAAAAACTATAATGTACTGGTTAAAGAAGATAATGATGGGGTACACTTTTTACACCGTATTGTTGAAGGCAGAGCCAGTGATAGTTACGGTATAGAGGTTGCCCGTCTGGCAGGGCTGCCGGAAGAAATAATTATCAGTGCTCAGAAAATATTAAATAGACTGGAAGAAAATAATAAGATGCCGGTGCGTAAACTGGAAAAAAGAGTTGCCGATGATAAACACCAGCAGCTGCCTCTATTCAACACAGAAAAAAGCCCTGTTTTAAAGAAACTTGATGAACAGGATATTTTAGAAATGACTCCAATGGATGCCATGAACTTTTTATATAAATTGAAAAAGGATTTAAAAGAAGAGGAGAATTAAGATGGGTATTATAAAGCAGCTCCCTCAAAATGTAGCAAATCAGATATCAGCAGGTGAGGTTATAGAAAGACCGGCCTCTATTGTTAAAGAATTGATTGAAAACTCAATTGATGCTGGGGCTGAGAATATAGAAATTAAAATTGAAGATGGTGGTCGTGAGCTGATCAAGGTTAAAGATGACGGGCATGGGATTCAGACTGATGATATAGAATCAGCTTTTAACCGCTATGCGACCAGTAAAATAGAAGATATAGATGACCTTTATTCACTCTACAGTCTGGGCTTTAGAGGTGAAGCCTTAGCCAGTATTGCTTCAGTTGCTGAGGTTGAAATGATCAGCAGGCATCAGGATAGTGACCAGGCCGAAAAAATCACACTAAAGGGTGGAGAAATACTAAGTAAAAAGCCGGTAGGCTCAACAGTAGGAACAGAAATTACTGTTAGAGATTTGTTTTACAATACTCCAGCCCGCTATAAATATTTAAAAACTACAACAACTGAGTTTTCTCATATCAGTAAAATTGTCAGTGCAGAAGCTACTGCCAACAGTGATTTGAGCTTTAAACTCTATCATGATGGCAGACAGATTTTGTCCACTCCTGGGAATGGCAAGCTAAAGGATACTATTTATGCAGTTTACGGCAGTGAAATCGCTGATAATTTAATTCCAATTGATGTTGAAGACCGCTATATCAAACTCAGCGGCTATCTCTGTCGACCAGAATTAACCAGATCCAGCAGAAGTCATGAACTCTTTTTTGTCAACGGCAGACCTATCTATAACAATCTTACTGCAAAAGCAGTAGAGACAGCTTATAATAAGTTAACTGATCCAGGCAGAAAGCCGATTGTTTTTCTCTTTATTAAGGTTAACCCTATTTTAGTTGATGTTAATGTTCATCCGGCAAAAAGAGAGGTTAAATTCAGCCGCAGTCAGATTATTTTTGATGTAATCAAAAAGGCGGTGCGCAGAACGCTTAAAGAAAATGATCCGACTACCAGAATCAAATTAAAGCAGTCTGCTGAATTTAAAGACCAAAAGAATGAGGAAGAAGGAGTAGAGCGAGAGAAAATATTTGGCGAAAAAGAGGATCAAAAGAGAGAAAAATCTGAAGCTAATTATTCTAATTCTGACGAGCAGAATGATAGTGATTCTGATTTTAAGAGAAAATCTTCAGCAAATAATTATAATCCCCAAAAGCAAAATAAAAGTGGTAATTATTCTTCAAGCAATAAATACAGAGGGGAAAAGAATAACTACAGCAAAAAAGATCTACAAAAAAATATAAACTACAGCCGTGACAGCAGGCAGGCAGAGACTTTCTCGGAAGATAAAGAAGACTTTAGTCAGCTTATTGAAAAAAATGAAAACCAGGAATACTCGCTGGCTAAGGTAGAAGCTGAAGAAAGTTACTTTAAATATTTAGGACAGATATTTAACAGTTATCTTTTGATTGAAACTGATCAGGGTTTAAAAATTGTAGATCAGCATAATGCTCAGGAAAGAATTTTATACGAAAGATTCTACGCAGAGTTCAATCAGAAAGATAAAGCGTCGCAGTCACTACTGCTGCCGGTAAAAATAGAACTTTCAGCAGAAGAAAGAGAAATTGTGCGCCAGTATGAAGATCAAATCAGAGAAATTGGGATAGACTTTAGTGATTTTGGCAGTAATACAATTTTAATTCAGGAAGTTCCTGTTTTACTGAAAAATAAACCCACAAGAAATATTATAGAAGAGCTGATAGCAGAACTTGCAGAAGCAGGGAAAGCAAAATCTGCAGCTGAAATACAAAAGACAATGCTTAAATACTTAGCCTGCCGCTCTTCAATTAAGGCCGGTCAGCCGCTGACAAAAAAGGAAAGTGTTCAGCTGATCAAAGACTTATATAAAACAGAAAATCCTTACCGCTGTCCCCACAGCCGCCCTATAATGATCAATATCAGCCGGGAAGAAATAGAAAAAGGACTTGGTAGATAATGAGAGATTTAATAGTTTTAACAGGACCAACGGCAGTTGGCAAAACAGAATTATCACTTAGACTTGCTCAGAAAATTGAGGCAGAAATAATTTCAGCTGATTCAATGCAGATTTATCAGGAGATGGATATTGGTACGGCCAAAGCTTCTAAGGCTGAAAGAAAGCAAGTAAAACATCACCTGATTGACTTTTTAAGCCCTGAAGCTGATTATTCAGTCTCTCAGTTTCAGAATGACTGTGACCGGGTAATTAAAGAAATAAAAGCCGAAGGTAAAATTCCAATGCTGGTTGGAGGGACTCACCTTTATTTAAGAGCAGTGCTGGAGGGTTTTATGCTGCCGGAGATTGAACCTGATTATCAGCTGAGAGACAGCTTAGAAAAAATGGCTGCAGCAGAGGGTACAGAAAAAGTTCATCAAATTCTGGCTGAAAAAGATCCTAAAACAGCCGAAAAACTGCATCCTAATGATCTGCGTCGGGTTATCAGAGCCGTAGAAATTTATGAGCAGACAGGTAAAACAAAAAGTTTTTATAAAAAGAAGCAGCAGGAGCGTCCACCCCGCTACAGTGCCTATAAATTTGCCCTGATCAGAAGTCGTGAAAATCTCTACCAGAGAATCAATCAGCGGGTTGATTTAATGATTAAAGCGGGTCTTTTAGAAGAGGTTAAAGCACTTACAGAAGGCCATCATAATTTAAGTGATACTGCCCAACAGGCTTTAGGTTATAAAGAATTGATTTCTCATTTAAATGGAGAAATTAGCCTGGAAGAAGCTGTATATGAGATTAAAAAAAGAAGCAGACATTTTGCCAAAAGGCAGCTTACCTGGCTGCGTAAAGAAGAAAATTTAATAGTTTTTAATATCGAAGAGGAAACTAAAGATAATATTTTAGAGACAATGCTAAAATTAATAAAAGGAGAAAAAGATTATGAGCAAGAATACAAAAAACGAAAAGAAATTGATTTCTAATGGAGAAGAATTTGACCGCCTAATCAAAGAAAAGGATGCAATTTTTGTTCTTTTCTCAAATGACAGCTGTGGTTACTGTCAGATTGCAGAAAAAAATATTAATCAGGTTATTGATTCTTTCCCCCAGCTGGATCTATATCAGCTGAAATTAACTGATGCTCCAGAGATCTTCGAACGTTATGGAATCAATTCGGTTCCTGTTTCTAAAGTTTTTAAGGATGGAGAGGCAGTTTATACAGGCTTTGGAGTTCGTTCTCCTAATGATATATATTATCAGTTAAAATCATACTTTGGCAGTGGTAATTCATATTTTCAGGAATTAGCCGCTCAGGAATCAGCTGATAATGAAGAATAATTAGACAATATTTATTTATCTTTGCAGGAATTTTCAAAATAATATTGAATTTATAATATAAGAAGCTTTAAAAATATAAAAGGGGGCTGCAGAGATGAGTAATAACAATATTAATTATCAGGATCACATTTTAAAACATGTTCACGAAAAGAACATTGAGGTTATTGTTTACTTTGTCAATGGTTATCAATTAAAGGGAAGAATTACAGCCTATGATAACTTTACAGTTATTCTGAGAAGTGATGAGCGAGACCAGATGATCTATAAACATGCAATATCCACTATTGCTCCAGTTGAGAAAATAAGCGGTCTTCTTGACTTAGAGGAAGAATAGATCTGATAAGATTTATTCTATTATTAGCTGTTTAAATTATGAATTTAGTAATAAATTTGAAATAAAGGAAGCTGATTTATACTTGAAGAAAAAGTTATTGATTTTAATAATAATTTCATTATTAACAATACTATTTAACTCTACTACAGCTGCTGAGTCTAAATATAACTGGGAGCAGTTGATTAATACTACCCAAAAACAGCTGGCAGAGAATGAGAGCGATATTGTCTTAAATTACACCCTGGCAGTAGCCTATGCTAATACTGGAGAAATAAAAAATGCATATGATATTATAGATGTTTTTGGCAGCAGTGTTAGCCGGGAAGACTTTAACACTGCTGTTTCTCCGTATTTAGCTGACTGGGAGAATTATCAGAACTCAGATAACCTGCTGCTTTTAAATTATGCTGCTTTTAGAGAGGTAATAAACAAGGATTATCGGGAAGCGGTTTCACTTTTTGAATATATTTTTAAAATTGATCCAGAAAATTTATGGGCTTTAAATCATGCCGCCGCGGCCCTAATTGAAATTAAAAAATATGATCAGGCCTTAAATTATGCAGATCAGGCTCTTTCAATGCAGGAAAATGAGTATTCTCATTTAATTAAAGGTTATGCTTACTATGAAAATGGTAATTATTTTAGAGCGGTTATGGAAGCAGCCAGCGCTAGAAATTTATTTAAAGCTCTGGCCAGTGAAGAATATCAGGACTTTGCAGAATAACTCAATTTAATTGCAGGGGGAATTTGATGTTATTTGATCAGCAGGGAAATTTTAAAATTCAGCAATTATTTACTTATCCCAGTGACAATTATCAAAATTTAAAGCAGGAAGCTCTAAAATGCCACCGCTGTCAGCTGCGTAAAGGTGCTAATGGAGTTGTGATGGGAGAAGGTAGTACTGATAGTAAAATTATGCTGATTGGTGAGGGTCCGGGAGCAAATGAAGATCGTTTAGGAAGGCCATTTGTGGGGCGAGCAGGAAAATTAATGGATAAAATATTTGAAGCTGTTAATTTAAAAAGAGAAGATCTTTATATCACCAATGTAATCAAATGTCGTCCCCCGGGGAACAGAGTTCCCCATCAAAATGAATTTAAAGCCTGTGTTTCAATTCTTAGAGCTGAAATTGAGCTTATCCAGCCCAAAGTTATTGTAACTTTGGGATCTACAGCAACAAAATACTTACTTGATCCAGAAGAATCAATTACTAAGGTAAGGGGAAAGTGGTTTCAAAGAGGAGATATTTATTTTTTGCCGACCTTTCATCCTGCCTATTTGCTCAGAAATGAAAAGAAAAAAAAATACAGCTGGTATGATTTTAAATTAATAAAAAAAGCCGCTGATAGGATAAAAGAATTATCCAGCAGCGGAAAAATTTAAGTTATTTAGGTTAATTAAAATTTTATAAAGAACTTTTTATAAACTAAGCATTAATTTGCTTAGTTTTTTTGTATTAATTTAAAAAATTAGTCAAACTTTCTAAATAAACCTGTGACTTTCCCTAAAATCTTGACATCTTTAGATATAATTGGTTCATAGGCAGGGTTTTCAGGCTGTAATCTGACATGATCTTCTTCTTTGAAAAAGCGCTTTACTGTTGCTTCATCATCAAGTAAGGCAATTACAATTTCATTATTTTCAGCATAGCTCTGTTTTTCAGCTATAACATAATCACCATCATGTATTCCCGCCTCAATCATACTATCTCCACTAACTTTAAGCATAAATAAATCATTATTTCCTACTTTTAAATAGCTTAAGGGGAGAGGGAAATAATCTTCAACATTTTCTTCTGCCAGAATAGGTGCTCCTGCAGTAACCTTACCAACTACCGGTATGTTAATCATTTCTTTATCATTTTTAGCTTCCTGATCATTATTATAAATTACCTCAATTGCTCTCGGTTTGGAGGGATCTCTGCGGAGGTAATTCAATTTTTCTAAAGTTTTTAAATGACTGTGAACAGAAGCAGGAGATTTTAGGCCAACAGCCTTCCCAATTTCCCTAACAGAAGGGGGATATCCTTTGGTTTTGATTTCATCTATAATAAATTGTAAAATACTTTGTTGTCTTTTAGATAGCTCTTCCATAATTATTCCTCCATTCTTATTTTCTTCTATTATAACATAAAAATAATAAATAGACAAACAATCGTTCAAATAGCTCTTGACAATGAACATGTGTACTGCTATAATATAAATACAAACAGTTGTTTAGTACAGATGTTTATATATTAAATAGGAGGGGTTAGTTATGAATGGTATAAATACTTATTCATTAAATTATCAGGGAGCTAAAACAGCAAAGAAAAAGAGAAAATCAATTTTAAAGAAGATTTTGACTGCTGCAGCAGCCGTGTTATTATTTAGTGTTTTGTTTATTTCAATTTTTTCACTAATTGGTTCTGGAGAAAACAGCAGCAATTTTATCAGACATGAAATTGAAACTGGAGAATCTCTCTGGTCAATAGCCGCTCATTACTATGAATCCAGTAATGTTGACTTGAGAAAGATGGTTTATAAAATCAAAAAGATTAATGATATCGATTCTGCTGTAATTAATCCGGGGCGAGAATTGATAATTCCAATAAATTAATTTATATAAATAAGATATATAGTCTGGATCGAAAATGATTGTAATTCAGGGGAAATCGCTGTTTTGCAGTCATTTTTTTGTTATAATTATTTTCATATAATATACTATTTAATACAGAAAGGCTGATTAAAGATGAAAAAAACTATTATTTATACCAGGGTTAGCACTCAAAAAGAAAGTCAGAGCACAAGTCTAAAAAGGCAGAAAGAAGAACTATTAAGTTATGCTTTAGAAAATGAATTGAAAGTTATTAAAACTATTGAAGAAAAAGAAAGCGGCTTTAATGAGAGCAGGCCGGGGATTATTGAGGTTTTAAACTTAATCAAAAAAAGAAAAATAGATATTTTATTAGTGCAGGACAGCAGCCGACTGGGGCGTGGTAATGCCAAAATGGCCTTAATCCATCAGGTCGAAAAAATGGGGGCAGAAATACATACTCTGGCTGATAAAGGGGCAATTGCTTTAAATGATTTAGAAAAGATGATCTTAGAAATACTGGGAGTTGTGGAAAATTATCAGCAGGAACTCAGAAATCAGAATATCAGCCGGGCTATGAAAAATAAGATTGCAGAAGGTGAATTTAACCCCGCTAAAAATCTAAAAAATATTGATCAGGGTGGACGGGACCGCAAGCAGGTGCCCTTAAAAGAAATAATCCGGTTACGCAATTTGGATTTAACCTTTAAAGATATAGCTGCAACTCTGCGCGGTCTGGGCTATGATGTTTCAAAATCAACAGTCCACCGGCGTTATCAGGAATATAAGAAAAATAATGAAGTAATTTTGTAAAATATTTTACCTTTTATTGTTGAGTAAAATGCTATACTTAATAAAGAGAAAGAATATCAAATGAATTTCAAGTAATTATTATAAATAATAACAAAATATTTCACTGAGGTGATATAAGATGAATAAGAATTTAAACCCTAATAAGATCGCCGTCATTGGAGCTGGTGGAGTTGGAGCAACAACAGCTTACGCTCTGATGGTTCAGGGAGTAGGTTCAGAAATTGTTTTAATCGATGTAAATAAGGATAAGGCTGAAGGAGAAGCTATGGATTTAAGACATGGAGCTTCTTTTGTCAATCCGGTTGATATTTATGCCGGTGATTATGAGGACCTGGCAGATGCAAAGTTAATTATTATCACTGCTGGAGCTGCCCAGAAGCCCGGGGAAACAAGGCTTGATCTAATAAAAAAGAATACAGGAATATTTAAAAATATAGTTTCTTCAATCACTGAATACAATCAGGATGGTATACTCTTAGTTGTGACTAACCCGGTAGATATACTGACTCATTTAACCTATAAACTTTCTGGTTTTCCGGCAAATAGAGTTATCGGCTCTGGAACAGTACTGGACAGTTCCCGCTTCAGATCCTTATTAAGTAAAAACTGTGGAGTTGCAGCCAGTAATGTTCACGGTTATATTATTGGAGAACACGGTGATAGTGAGGTTCCGGTCTGGAGTCTAACCAATATTGCGGGAACAAAGATAGAAAACTACTGTCCAATTTGTAATAAAGACTGTACAGATAGAGACCACAGTCTTGAAGAAATAAGCTCTCAGGTTAAAAATGCTGCTTATGAGATAATTGAGAAAAAAGGCGCTACATTTTATGCAGTAGCTTTAGCAGTTTCAAGAATCGCAAGAGCTATCTTGAGAGATGAAAATGCAGTTTTAACAGTTTCATCATTGATGGAAGGATATTATGGAGTTGAAGACATAAGTTTAAGTCTGCCAACTTTAATTAATTCTAATGGAATTGAAAGAGTTTTAGAACTACCGCTGGCTGAAAAAGAGGAAAAAGCATTTAAAGAATCTGCTAAGCATTTAAAAGAGAACTTTGAAAAATTAGAAGTTTAATGTCGGTACCGGGTACCTGGAAAAATTTCTCAAGTACCCGGTACTTTTAATTTTTTGATATCCCAAAATATTAAGTAAACTTAAGATATGAGATACAAAAGAAAGAATTTATGATAATTTATTTCAGGCAATATTTAATAGAAAAATTTACACTCATAATAAAACTTCGTAAAATAATAATTTTACGAAGTTTTTACTTAAAAAAAGAGATTTCCGCTAAAATGAGCTAAAATCAGCAATTTTGATCTATGATGGCCACTTTTCTTAAAGCCTCATAAATTAAAAAGCTGATCAAATCCCCATCCCAGCGAAAACTTTTTGCTTCTAGAGCCTCTGCTTTTTTGAAGACTCTGCTTAGTTTTAAAAATATGTTTTATCTATTCTATTATTCTTCTTTATAAACAGCAACAACTTCTCCATAATAAAATGTGTGCATATCTTTATCTGGATAATTCTTTTCCAAAATATCCTGATCTAAATTTTCTTTCAGCATATCCTGCTGATATTTAATCTTACAGATAAAATGCAAATCATTTCCTTTGATAATTGGAACTTCAGATTCTTCGACTTCCCCCAGCTCTAAATCTAATTTTTCAATTTTATTATAATCTCGTCCGGATTTAGTTCCGCAAAACTGCAGCTCTTTTTTTAACTGGCCGTTTAATGGTACACTGACTGTAAAATAATTGCTGCCTTCTATAAGCTGATGAGTGTGGCGTGATTTTCTGACTGGAGCCATTAAAATATTTTGATTCCAGATAAATCCTGCAGTTCCCCAGCCCATTGTCATTGTATTTACTTCGCCGTCACTTTTTGTTGTTAAAAATACTCCTTTGGGCAGAATCTCATTATATTCATTTAATACCTGATTAAAATCTACTTTCTTCATTTTTATTCACCTCTGCTTAAATATTATAGAAAAAAAGCTGAATATAACTTTGCAGAAATATTCAGCCTCAATTTATAAATTTAATTATTTATCCGATAAATAGTTTAATTTTCCATTTTCATGTAATTCTTTGATTTGAGCTACATCTTTATCTCCACGTCCAGAAAGGTTAACAATTACAATTTGATCTTTATCCAGCTCCGCAGCTACCTTCATTCCACCAGCTACAGCATGAGCACTTTCAAGAGCGGGAATAATTCCTTCTTTTTCAGATAATAAATGGAAGGCATCTAAAGCTTCCTGGTCAGAAGCAGTTGTATATTTAGCTCGACCGGAGTCCTTGAGGAAACTGTGTTCAGGACCAACTCCCGGATAATCTAAGCCGGCTGCAATTGAATGAGTATGTGAGATAACTTTTTCATCCTGATCATCATAAAGTACATAACTTTTGAAACCATGCAGCTCACCAGGTTTACCATAAGTTAAAGGAGCAGCGTTTTCTCCCGGTTTATCTCCCTTACCACCAGGTTCAATCCCCAGGATATTTACATCTTCATCATCTACAAAAGGAGCAAATAAACCAATAGCATTACTGCCACCACCAACACAGGCTACCAGATAATCAGGAAGTTTACCTTCTTTTTCTAGAATCTGCTCTCTGGCTTCCTGACCAATAATCGACTGAAATTCTTTAACCATTGTCGGATAAGGATTAGGACCTACTGCAGAACCAAGCATATAGAAGGTATTATCTGCATGCTGAACAAAGTCTTTTAAAGCTTCATCAACAGCGTCTTTTAGGGTTCCATCACCAGCAGTAACTGGTTTTACTTCGGCACCTAAAAGTTCCATTCTAAAAACATTTAGAGCCTGACGTTTGGTATCAACTTCACCCATATAAATGATGCAGTCCATATCAAATAAGGCACAGGCAGTTGCTGTTGCTACACCGTGCTGTCCGGCTCCAGTTTCTGCAATAATTCTTTTCTTACCCATTTTGCGGGCAAGTAGAGCCTGACCAATACAGTTATTAATCTTATGAGCACCAGTGTGATTTAAATCTTCTCTTTTTAAATAAATTTTCGCTCCTCCAACCTCTTCAGTCAGAGATTTAGCAAGATATAAAGGGCTTGGCTTGCCCACATAATCTTTAAATAAATAAGCCAGTTCTTCTCTAAATTCGGGATCATCTTTTATTTCATAAAAAGCTTCTTTTAAATCCTCTAAGACATCTGCTAATTCTGGGGGAACGATACTGCCACCAAAATCACCAAAAAACCCGTCTCTATTCTCTTCTCTACTCTTCTTTTTCATTCTCTCATCCTCCATCTCAAATTTTTTGAATTTAATAAAAGTTTA
The DNA here is from genome assembly GCF_003053565.1 of Halanaerobium saccharolyticum. GTDB lineage: Bacteria > Bacillota > Halanaerobiia > Halanaerobiales > Halanaerobiaceae > Halanaerobium > Halanaerobium saccharolyticum_B. The sequence goes on from NZ_QAXS01000004.1 coordinate 103,285, forward strand.
GCAGAAATATTGACTTCTGTCAACTTAGACTGAGCTGTTTCGGGTTAATTTGACTTATCCACTTTTAGCAGCCATTCTTTAACTTCTTTATTTCCTGGCTCATTTTTAAAAAATAATCCAGTTAAATCAGAATGATGTTTATTCTCGAAAATTTTCAACTTAGTTTCTGCCTGAGTTTTTGCATTGATTTCTTTTAAAAATACAATAGAATGAGCTTTAGGAACCAGGGGATCTTTTGCCCCGTGCAGGCAGAAAATAGGGATCTTAAAATCTGAATGCAGATAATTAATGGGATTTGCTTTTTGTCTTTTTTTAGGTGTGGGTACAAATCCGTATAAATACTTTTCAGCTCTTTTAGTTCGGCAGGGTCGGGATAGATCAAGTGGTCCACTGATAGACAAAAAAGCTGTAAAAAGATCCTTATTTAGTTTATATTTCTGCTGCAGATCTTGATTTAAAAGCAGCAGCCCTCCCAGATGGGCACCTGCAGACTGTCCAGCAATAATAATATTTTTCTCAACTGCTGAACCTCTTAAAATGGATGAGGTCTTTTTTAGAGCTTCAAAGACATCAATCTCCTGATCAGGGAATTGAAAATCAGGTGCCAGCCTATAAGTTGGCATAACTGTTGTAAAACCAAGTTTAGTAAAATAATCTGCCATAAACTTAAAAAATTCAGGATTCCCTTTATTCCAGCCACCGCCATGAATAAAAAAGATAATATTATTTCGTTCAGCTTTAGATTGAGGGTTATACCACAATAGGTATTGATGTTTATTATTTCCATACTTTATTTTTTCCGCCTGCAGACTGTCTGCAATTTTCCAGTTTTTAATTTTGGCTCGTATAATTATTAATAAAAATGTTGTTAAATAGTCTCCCAGCTGCCATTTAAGCATGGAAATCACATCCAAGTATTATTTATTTTTTATTTTATCACATTATACCACTCATTAAAATCATTATTATTGAATTTCATTTTCTTGATTATCATTAATTTTTTTTCAATTAGAGGTTCAAAACTTTTTATAAATCTTTTGGTTAAATATAGATGTTGTAAGTCTTCATATTTGAAATTTATATTTGGAACATCAGCTAAAATAAGAATAAAATTACCATTTTTTCTATTACTTTTATTGTAAAGGTGAAATCGAGCTAATTTCTTGTAGTATGCTTTATCATAACTTGGATGAATTCTATTATGAAAAAGTACACCAAAAAATATTTTCTGTCTATTATGACATAGGTAACCATCAAAAATTGCGCCCCTTAACAAAGCAGGAGCAAAAAGTTCTTTATTATCTTTGAAACTAAAATCAATAATTAATTTTTTGGTGGGGATATTATTTTCTTTTAAGTATCGTTTAATAATTATTTCTTTTACTTCAGTGAAATTTTCCCTTAGAAATTAAAATCTTTCCATTGAATCTCCAGCAAAAGGGGCGGTGATTTTTTCTTCGTTTTCTAAAGAATCATCATTTTTTTGGAAATTACTTAATTCATCATCTAGATAATCGTCATTTCTTTGGAAATCACTTAACATAATAACATTGTCTTTCTTTTCGTTTTTGTTCATTAAATAAACAGCTCCTTTTTATGTATTGTGAAATTTTTAATTTGGTAAGATAAAAAAATTACTATAATATATATTTAAATAAAAATTTTAATTATCCTGCTTTAAATTCTTTTTTTTTAGCTGTATAATATTATATCTTTCATTCATAAAATAAGCTGCTGCAGAAAAGATTTAACCCAGACGGGAGCCCAGTTTTACTTCTTGCTCTGGCTCAATTAAAACTACTCCCTGGTCTCCATAAACACCTAGAACCAGAACTTCAGACATGAAATCTGCAATCTGTTTTGGTGGGAAATTAATAACTGCCAGCACCTGTTTTTCAATTAAATCCTCTGGTTGGTATAAATCAGTAATTTGAGCACTGGATTTCTTTTCTCCAATTTCTTCTCCAAAATCAAGCCAGAGCTTATAAGCCGGGTCATTTGCCTCTTCAAAATTTTCAGCTTTAATAATTTTTCCTACTCTAATATCCAACTTTAAAAAATCTTTAAAATCTGCCATTTTTATAGTTCCTCCATTTTAAAAGGGCTGTTTAAGACAGCCCCGAATTTATATTCTGCTATTTTATTAATTAAATTGTATGTTTTCCTCTATCCCAGTCAACATTGGTCTTAACAACTTTAAATTCTTCATTATCCTTTTTATAAGTTAAAAAATACTTATCATTGAGTGTTATTCCTAGTTCACCTTTATATCTGTGGCCATCCAAATTATTATCTACTTTGGCCTGCTGAATCGAATCACAGCCTTTGATAACTCCAATTGGATAACCATCTTCCTTAATTAGAACATCAATGCCCAGGGGGCACTTGTCCTCCGCCTGATAATCCACCATATAATCTTCTTCAACATAATTAGCCGGTAGTTTGATCCAGGTGTTTTCTTTTTCTTCATCGTGGAGATATACGACATATTTATTATCAATCTCCAGCAGTTCATCTAAAACAAGCCACTGTCCTGCACTACTAAATTTTTCCTTCTGCTTTTGAGAAATAATAAAAGCGGGAAGTTCTTTAATTTCTTTGAGGTCCTTTTTATTTAAGACTTCGGCATTTTCATCAAGCTCCAGCAGATCAATTATTTTCATTAAAACCAACCCCTTTCAAAGTGATTAATCATAACTTTAAAACTAAAAAAATTTCTAATTTGAAAACTACATCTCAAAATTTTTAGGGCCTATTACAAAGATTAGACAAAAAGTTAAATTATCCTGCAGAAATATGTGAAAATAATAATCAGCTTATTATTTTGAAACATATTTATTATTTTTGATTAAAAATCGCCACTTTTTATCCTTATATTCTTCAGCATAATCAATATTTACTCGGGGAGAGCTTTCAATTTCAAAGTCTTCAGTTCCACCATCTGTGAGATAAAGGGAATTATTTTCGACTAAATTACAGCCATCAAAACTCTTGTCAATTTTTAAGGCCTGAGATAATTTTCCCGGTCCATTTGTTAAATCTTTGCTTCTACTGCTTTTAATCTGACGGTTTTCTTTGATGTATTTAAGTCCTTTAAGCGGCTCAACTCCTCTAATTAAAACAGCATGTGGGTTATTTTCTGCTGCTGTTACTACATTTAAACAGTAATACATGCCGTAGATTAAATAAATATAGGCATGACCACCTTCTTTAAACATTGGTGCTGTACGTTTAGTCTTTTTGTTATTGTGAGCATGGGAGGCCTTATCTTCTGCTCCACAATAGGCTTCAGTCTCCACAATTTTAACTTTAATTATTTTCCCATCATATTTTCTAACTATAATTTTCCCTAAGAGATCTCTTGCAGCCTGAACTGCATCTTTTTGATAAAATTCCTGTTTTAAGCGCAAATTACCACACCTCATAGTTATAATTAATTGATGATAACTTTTATTTCTTTAGTCTTTATACCACTGTTCAGGAACCGGCTGATCGTCAAGAAAAAGGTCCTGATTTTTTTGAAGAAATGTGGAAGTTAAATCTGCCATTTCTTTAGCCTGACAGAGATAAGAAACTGCATCTCCAATTTTTGCGCTGCGGCAGATATTTTTTTCAAGTAATGGTTCTCTCAGCTTATCATAATTTTTAGAGACATCTTCTACTGGTGCCTGATGTGGATGAACCGGAGCTTCAATTGTTTGATTATCTAAAACTATTTTATATTCAACAGGTTTTTCTCCAAGCCGATTGGGAATCTGATTCCATTCCTCAACTCCGTGAATAAAAGTATTACTTTTTAAAGTACAGCCTAAGAATAAGATCTGAGCATTTCTGTCAAAGAGCTTACCATAGGCGCCTTCTCTGGGACAGGGAGTATTTCTTTTTTCTTCCCCTTTAATAAAATCTTTAGCATCCTTACCATAAGCTGCTAGAGAATGAGTTGGATGTAGAGATCTTAAAACCCCTTCTCTTTTTCTAAAGATGTTTGTTAAAATCCCCACACAGGATTTTTCAGTTTTGGGATTAAAAAGATTATCCTTATTATTTTCTTTACTCCAGCTGTGAGTTGGAAAAACTAGTAAACCATCTTTCATATACTCCATAAAGGCATCAATTACTGTATCTGCTCTTCCTTCAACTTCCCCAACGGCCTTCATTGAAGAATGAACCAGCAGAGTTCCTTCTGGATCTATGCCAATTTCTTTAAAGTCCTTAATTAAATCTTTTTTAGTATACATAAATATCCCCCATCTATAAAATTTAATAGTAATTCAAAACAAATAATCCAGTTTTAATTATTGTTATTAAAAGCTGTAATCAAATATAAAATACCGATAAAAAGTGGAATCATCATTTCAAATATAAATTCATTTTCAATTATTAATGTAGCCAGAAGACCAGTGGATATTGACATTATAAGAAGAATGCCGGCAAGTTTTTCATATTTCCAGCCCAGAGCAAGACTAATAAAAACTAAAGGGAAAATAAGCAGCCAGAGATTATCTAAAAACGAGTAATCAGGATTTAAAAAAGGAACAGGATTACCGTAACCAAAATAAAAGGGAAGAGAAAATAACAATAAACCCAGAGCAAGTAATCTAGCCGTCCACTTTATAATTTTCTTTTTTAATAAATCTTGTTTTAATATTTTAAGGATCATTGAGCCTCGACCTTTCGTCTTTAACTAAATTTTTCTAACAAATTGATTTAGAGCTTGAGCTATCTCTATTATTTTAGCTGGATCAACTATTTCTAAATTATCTTTTTCGGTGTGGGTTATCTGCTGAGTCTCAATATTGTCAATAAACCATTTGGAAGAAATAGCTACTGCCGGCACACCATACTGCAGAAAGATACTGTGATCACCCTGGGCCCATTTGCTGCCTCTAACAATACCGGGATAGCTCGTTATTATCTCCTCAATTTTCTTTTCCAGTGAAGCTTCTAGATCAAAGCTCGAAAAAGAGGTGTTTCCTATCTTATAAGCTGCCCCATCTATGTTGATATTTAATATAATATTATCAAAATTATTCTGATTGGCTCTGATATATGCCATCTGGCCGGGTACTGAATAATAGTCCTCACCATTAAAAGCAGCCAGTTCAATCAGTTTATTGCTATCATAATCCTGCAGAAGTTCAGCCAGGATTAATAGTATAGTAACACCTGTAGCGTTATCAATGGCCCCGGGGCTCCCTTTTTTAGCATCTATATGGGCTGTGATAACTATTCGCTGAGATTTATTTTTCCCTTTGATTCCGATCACATTATAGCCCGGGCCAGCAATTCTTTTCGAATTAGATTTAAGTGAGACTTCTCTTCCTTTCTGCTTAAGCAGTCTGCTGCCATTTTCAGCTGTCATATAAACTGAGGGAATATCAAAATCTCCATCTTCAATTAAAGGAAAGGGATAAACTCCTCCAGCAAGAGCTGCATTCCTGTCAGTGGCTGTAATTATTGCTTTTACTCCGCTCTTTTCTAATAAGGAAATAATTTGCTGATGCTCTTCTGGATTGTAAAAAACAAAATTTTTGGGCATCAGCTGTTCTTTAGCAATATCACCGTACAAGAGCAGTATTTTATTATTAAAATTACCATTTGCAAGCACTTCTATGTTTGAAACAGCCGCCAGTTTAGCTTTTACATTACAGCCTAAGGAATAAGGGCTGACAAAAACTTCATATTTTTCAGAAGCGCTTTTTAAAACAGCACCTTCATTTTCCCAGTCAAAGGCATCAAACTTTTGTAAATCTGTCTGCCAGTTCAGGTCCCTAAGTGTATTATCAAAGAATTTTGTTGCCCTGCGGTTGCCGGGACTGCCGACAGAGCGGTCTTTAACTTCCTTACAAAAATAATTAAGATAGTTTTTTGTTTTTTGATATAATAGCTTATCCATTATTCTCACTCTCTTTACTATCTTTTTCTTTAATAGATATTAACCACTCACATCTATCATCACCAGCATAAAATGATTATTTTTCTATTCTGCCGTAATTATCCAGGGTAATTAATATTTTCAGGGTCCAGTTACCCTGCCATTCCTGATAGGCTTTACTAAGATCTGTTTGATAAAAACTTTTTCCCCAGGGTGGTTTTACGAGTGTATCCTTACTTTTTTCGATCAATTCAACATAAAAGTCAAGGTTCGCTTCTATTTTAGCTTCACTAACTCCAAATCGCTCACTTTCTGGAGCTGGAACAAAATCAAGAGGAAGTGGTACGTACTCCTGCCATTTTTTTTGATCATATACAATAAGCTGTTTGATCCCTTCTGCAATACTTCCCTTTAAGAGAGCTTTTGTTTTAGAATCCACTGCTTTATATAATTCAAGATAACAGTAGATTTCGTTTTCAGATTCATATTCTTTTTTATGCTGAATATTTTTTAATGCTTTTTCAATTAAAGCATCTAAATTAATTTGATTAGTGTAATTACTGTATCTTAATAGATAGGCAAGCAGTTCTGCTGAAGGATTACCCCAGTGTTTATCGATAACTGTCATCCTCTCGTCTTCATCATAATGCCACCAGGGAGTGTGGGGATAATCATTGACTTCTCTGCTGACTGCATACCAGCCATTTCTATTTTGATTGAAGCTATTCTCAAGGTAAGAAATAGCCTTTTTGATCAGTTCCCGGGCAGAACTATGATTATCGAGGTTTTGTAAATAGCTTAAAGCAATTGAAGTCGCCATTGGGTTTGATAAGGGGAGCCTAAAATCTGGCTCCAGGGCCTGCCCAAAGCCTCCATCTTCATTTTGATACTTTTTTATTTCCTTTATCAGTTTTTCTGGCCCTGCATTGTTAAAATGATAGTTAAAACGTTCTCTATCTATTGGTCTTGCTTTTTCTTTTAGATTCTCAGTAATAATTTTAAAGCTTTTATTTCTTAGTTTTAGCATCTAACCACTCCATTTGTTTTGCTTAAATAAAAGCCTCATATGACTGAGGCTTTTATTCCGTTTTAAGCTATTTTTATTGAGAATAAAATATTAATTTCAGTTTCTTTACACAATTACCGAATTTAGCCGAGAAAGCATCGCTCATGTTAATGGGCGGGAATGAATCGGCTGGTTTATAGTTAAAAAATCTTTATATTTGTTGAACGTTTGTTTCCTTAGTGATATAATATAGTTAGTAATACAAGTGAATATAAGGAGTTGTACTAACTAACCCTTTAGTGCGTAAAATGTTCAAGGTACTCACTAAAAACTGTAACTGGATTATAGTCTAACTTGCCGTGCAAGTATCTAATCTGTGATTAGAATAGAATATAATCTGTATTGCAGGGAGTATGCAGCAAACTATCTGCTTGTATGATTAAAGTACAGGTGCCTGAGTTGGTATATCCATATCTCAGGAGGGTTGATGGCACAGCCTGAAGTCTGCGTTATACTTGCCTACCAGAAATGGACTGGCATTTAATCAGCAGACAACCTCGCAAGTTTCTTTAAGGAATCCTCGTTGGTGAATTTTAACGAACGAGCGGGGAGGATGTCAATAAACTACTCTGGCAATAATGGCCACATAATTTTCTCCATATTTTTCTGCACATTTAGGACAGGTTGTATACCACATATACCAGTCTTCTATAGAGTAGCCCTTATTAACTGCATATTTTTCGAAATCATTACACCATTTTTCAGTTTCCTTATAATCTCCTTCATAAACCCTGCAGAGAAACTTTCCGGAGAGAGAAACATTTTTCATGCCCGGTATTTTTCTATCAACTGCCAGATAGACGTCCATATTCCATCTGGAAGTATGATTAGAAAGACACAGATTATCTTCAATTTCTGCTCCAGCTTCAGTAATTTTTTGATCCAGTTTTTTCATCACCGCTCCAAAGCGGATTGGCATATGGAATGCGGTATGAACTCTATCTTTAACAAAATTCTTATCGTTCCATTCGAATAGTTTTCCATCCCATTTTTCATGATCAAAGCGCGGACAGCAAACTTCTTCTTCAACAGCATTTTTCTTCATTGTCATCCTCTCCTTATTGACCTCTAACAATATAAATTAAATTTCTTCTTAAATACAATCCCTGATCAACTAAAGAAAAGGCTTAAGCTACCTAATTTCTTTCTCTAAATAAATTATATCTCAAATTTCAGAAAAATGCATAATTATTTTTCCCGATTTTAAAACCCAGCTCTCTCAATCTTTTTCTTTTCATTTATTGACCTTCGCAGCTTTTTTTAGAAAAGAATTTATTTTTTGATAATTCTGCTCCCAGTTAGAATGGGGGTCTTTAATTAAAATCTTCCTCATTTTTAATTTTGAAAATATGTTGAGTTCAAGTTCTGCTAAGTTTTGATAAAATTCTATTAACCCCGAATAGCCATCTAAATTATTTTCCTGACCATAACTTTGATTTGTTACATAGTCAATAACAAAATTTAACCACTCTTCTGAGCGCTCTTTTTTTACTCGGTCAAACTGCTCTTCAATATTTTTAGCTTCAAGTAAGATTAATAGCGGATTAAGCTCTGATATTATTTGTTCTAGATCTTTAACATGCTTAATTATATAATCTTTTGAAGTATTATGGTAGGCCATCATAGTTGTTAGCGGGTTCTGGAGAAAACAGCATTCAAAAATATTGACCTGTTCTTGAGTCGCTGCTGCTTTAGCAAAACTGCTCCACTTATCTTTAACTAAGCGGCTGTGTTCTGCAGGAGGCAGATTATATACATCAGATTCAGCAAGCTGATTTAGTATTTGATCACTGATATTAATTTTATTATCATGATAAAGCTTCCCATATTCAATTAGATAATAATCTTCTTTATTAGTTGTGTAATTAGAAAATAGTCTTTTATCAATCCTTAATTGAGATTGAATTTCTCTAAACTCATCTTTGCTCAGACAGGCAGTGCTTTCATAATCAGCAGGGTGATCTAAATTACCTTCTTTGAAAAGTTCATTAGCAATATTCTTTCGATTAAGGTAACTGCTGATATATTCTGCTGTACTTGTCTTGCCTGATCCCGGAATACCCTCTACTAAAATAAGTTTTGTATTCAATTTTACTCCTTTCCCCTGCAGGTCTTAATTTCTAATAAATGAGTTTAACTTTTTTTCACTTCTGATTAAGGTCTCCTTTAGCCTGGGTTTTGATTTTACTTCAGAATGAAGCAGTCTGAAATATAAGCTGCGGCTTAAGTTTTTTAAATTGATTCTGGCAGTTCTTTTTTCTCTGTTAGTGTCTGGTTTTTGAAATTCAGCAAAGCTTTCAAGCCAATTAATCAGCTCTGTTTCTGCCAGTAAATTATCCTTAATCATCCGGAAAACAATATTGGTAATTCTTTCATCCTCTTCTTCTTTGAAGATATGCTTTTCATTACCCAGCATTTTTTTGATTACCTCTAATACTTCTAAATAAATTTCTCTGCTGCCTTCTTCACAGGCAATAAGCTCGTCAAAGGCATCTGCTGCATGAGAAATTCCATCGGCCCAGCCATTTTTTTCGGTATATCCCCTTAAGTCCTTTTCATTTTTATAATATTTAAGCAGATTATCTTTAACCTCTAAAAATAAGTTCTGATTGATGAAAGTATTTTCTCTATGATAGGCTAATATTAGAGCAATTAAAAGCACAGAAAAAGCTCTGGTGAAGATTGTGTCATCATTTTTATTTCCTATTTTATAAAATAAATGGTTTTTATCCTGGGCTATTTTTAAAATTTCTAAAAGCTGATTTTCATTAAAATACTCTTTTTCTAATATCCAGTGATAAAAAGTTCGATAGATAAGAATATCTCTTAATTCCGGGTCAGGATCTCCTATGTATTCAAGCATTAAATTTCCATATTCCATTAACTTTTCTTGGTTTTCTAATCTATATTCGTTCTGCTGGATTTCTCTTAAATCACTCAATAAATTCTCTCTTTTAGTCAATTTCAAAACCCCTTTATTATTTATTCCAGCTCTTCAATTAACAATACCATGTGAATATGATCTTCCCAGGAACCATTTATTTTTAAATATTTTTTTGATATCCCCTCATTAATAAAACCCAGTTTTTCTACCACCTTAAGTGAAGCTTTATTTTTGGGCATAATATTGGCTTCAATCCTGTGTAATTTAAGTTCTTTAAAGGCATAATCAACAGCGGTTTTTATAGCTTCTGTCATATATCCCTGGTTAATTTCATCTTTATCTAATTTATATCCCAGATGACAGGATTGAAAAGAGCCTCTGATAATATTATTGAATGCTATTGAGCCAATTAACTGATTATTACTTTTTTTATAAATCCATAATCTAAATAAAGTACCATTTTTCATTTTTTTCTGCTGATCTTTTAATAATTTTATCTGATAATCTAATGTATAATATTCTTTCTTTTTATTGGGCTCCCACTGACTGAGAAACTCTTTATTTCTTTGATAATAAGCTAGAACTTCGGCTGCATCTTTTTCATCCAAAGTTTTTAAAATTAATCTTTTGCTTTTTAGAATAGTTTTTTTCATCTTAAATACCTTCTTTTAATTAAAATATTTAATCCAGCTGTATTTTCTGGCAATAAGAAATAATTATAATAAACCTTCTGAAACAGGTCTTAAGCCTGCTTTTTTAATTGGAAATCCGACTCCAATAGCTGTGCCAAAACTTAAGAGTACAGAATTATCTGTTTCAGCATAGGCATCTGCGGCTGCAGTACCATCATGGATAAATGTTACTTCTATATTGCTGTCAATCAAACGATTTACTTCAGTTTCGATTTCTTTTTGCAAATCATCTGATAATAACCCTAATTTGCCATAGCCGCCGCCAAAAAACTTACCATCGATCAGGTCATTAGCTATGCTGACAGAAATAGTAGAGCAGGGTTTACTGTAATTGGTCACCACTTCTTTCCAGGTCTCACTTATAGTCTTAATAATATATTTTTTTTAATTTTTCTGCTTCCTTTTTTTCCTCATTTTCATTTCTAAATTCAATTTCCTCTACATGTTTTGATTCTAAACTGGACAATTGATTAATATTATTTAATTTATCATTTTCAAAATTTGCTAAGCCGCGCTTAATTAAGGTCTGACCAAAATCAAAAACAAGCAATTTGCTGCATTCTTTGGGTGCATGTCTGGCAGCACCGATCATGGGAATTAAAGAAGGATTTTTAGCAAATTTTATCCTATATTGAGGAGTTTCTGTTTCCTGAAAGAGTTTATCAATATAATATTTTAACCTCTGACCTAAACTACCGCTGCAGAGCCCGCCGACAAAAACTATATTTTCAACCTGCCTCCAGTAATCCCAGTGCTCATCTTCCCAGTCTGGTCTGGCCTCCCTATTAACTCTATCACCTTTTTTTAAAGTGAGTAAGATAAAGGCTAAATTTCTTCCCAGCCGCCTTGCTATATTTTCTGCTGTCAGTCTGACTTTTAAATTTTCTGATTCCAGAGCTTTATTTAGATAAATCGGCAATTTAACATCTGGAATATTTTCTAAATCCAAATCAAGGTAACGGCTTTCTTTTTTGATAGTTTCAATTAAGTTATCAGCTGACATAAGCCTTAAACCTCTTTTGCCTTTAACTTCAGGATCAACTGGAATATCTGGTATATCAATAATCCGTAATCTGTTTAAGGATGTATTATCTGTTGGTCTGTTATTTTCTAAAAATGGATTATTTAACTGCTGCATTAAAAAACTCCTTTAAATTATTTTTTTAGTCAACTATTCTACTCATAAAAACACTTTTTTCTTCAAGCTGAAAGTCATTTTTTTGATAAAAATGAAAAGCTGGAGTATCTTTATCAGTATTTAATATGATATATTTAAATCCAATTTCTTTCAAATAATCATTTAGTTTCTCAATAAATTTACTTCCCAGGCCTTCATTCTGCCTGTTTCTTTTTATAAAAAATTCTTTTATATAATATTCATCTCCCTGCCACCAGCTAAAAGTATAACCCAGAGAAACACCAAGAATCTCATCCCGTTCATTTGTCAAAACAAGGGATAAAGAGTTCTTATTATCTGTAAGTTGATGCAGATATTTTTCCAGCTGCTTGTCATCTTCCCATTTATCAAACCATGGTTCATAAGAAAAGACATCTAAAAAAATTATCTTCATTGCCGAATAATCTTTTTTCTCTAACTTTTTAAGCTTCATTTAAATTCTCCTATTCTAATTCAAGTCTCATCTGATAAAATTCATATTCTCCGCCATTTGTCTTCTGTAAATATTCATCTATGATTTTAAAGCCTAATTTCTGATAGACTTTAACCGCCCGCTGATTGAACTTTGCCACAGCAAGCATCAAATAATCCCTGTCATAATTATAGTTTTTTATTCCGAATTGAATACCGGCTTCAACAAAATTTGCTCCATATCCTTTTCCAGTTAGTTCTGGTTTTAAGCCAAAGCCAATCCACATTATTTTTTCTTTAAAATTATATGAATAAAAACCAACTAATTGATCAGATTGATTTAAAACCACAAAACTATTATCCCATTCATCTGGATCTAAAAATTCTTCTAAATCATCTTCATCTGCTGTTATATCATAGAAGGAATAAATGCCGCTGTATTTCCACTGGTAGGCTATTTCTTCTGCATAATTTTTGTTCATCTTTTTAAAATTGTATTTCATATCTTTTTTACTCCCGCTCCATTAATTTTAAATGTTTTATTATCACAGTCTATTTCAGCCTCAACTCCCTGATATAGTCTGGAGAAGGTTGATCTTCACTTGTTTCCAGGAATAATATTTTGTCTTCCCAATCATTTATCTCTGGCCATAAAATTGTTCCCCTTAACCAGTCTAAAACTTCAATACAGCCACCAATTAACTTACCTTTTACTTTACCTTTCCCCTGAAGAATTTCATAGCCTCTTTTTTCTTTATTTAGTTTGCGTTTGATTTTGCTATTTTCTTTCTTTTCCCAGGGCAGCCACTCAGAAGTCCAGTGTTTACTGGCTTTAATCTCTCCAACTGGCTTAGAACTGAATAAAGTTTTTTTAATTGTATTTATTGTGTAATCATGCATTTCAACATTTTCTGCAAATTCTGCCAGGATACTTGGCCCATAGAAACTTGTCAGACCAGCTTTGTAACACATAAAATGATTTACTGTTGTATCTGAATAACCCATAAAAATTTTAGGATTGTTTTTTATAACATCAAAATCGATATAAGGTAATAACCGGAGTGTATCATCACCGCCAATATTTGAAAAGATAGCTTTGATTTCTTTATTTTTAAAGGCATTCATCATATCTTCAGCTCTTGCTTCAGGATGTTTATCCAGATATTCACTACCCTTTAAACTATTTGGCATTTCTATGACATTTAAGCCGAACAATTCTTCAACTCTTTTTTTACCTATCTCATACCTATGTCTAAATTTTTCATCTCCTGCTCCACCCCAGGATAAACTCACTACTGCAACTTTATCGCCTCTATCTAATTTTTCTGCTTTTATCAACTATAAACACTCCTTTTTTAAATCATCAGGCCTTTTTAAGACTTAAGAAAACACTTCAAAGTAATTGCTTTCAGAATCCAAAAATTAAAATGAAATGGTATTAAAATATGTTAAGAGTCAACTATTTCAAGTATTTTTCAAAGATGATATTAATAGATTTTTCATGTTTTATTTTAATTTCTTCCGGCAATTCTCTTTCTAATATATTTAATAGTTCTTCTGCTGCTTTAGGAATTGGTTTAAGTAGGAGATTATTTATTTCTGCTCCTAATTCCGGATAGACGAATTCGAATCTCCTTAATGGATCAAGATTGTCCAGGATTATATTTTTATCTAAATCATTATTTTTCTCGATTAATAGTAATAACTTCTTTAGAGCAGAAGTCTTTACAAATTGATGAGCACTAATAATTTCACCACGATTGTATCTTCCAATACCAACAACAAGATTAGTAATAAACTGTTCTATTAAAAGCTCATTATCACTATATGAACTAGTTTGAATATTTGTTTTATCTTTGATTTTTTCTATATTGATAAATTGTATAATTAAATGCACGCGGTGATTTGATAAAAAAATAGACACATACCTGTACCTTTTGTATAATGTTAATAACCACAAAAACATTAGGAGGGTACAGAATATGTGTCAAAACAATTGTAACACAAAAAGAAGCAAAGGTGAACACCTAAGTTATGAAGATCGCGTAAAAATTGAACATCTATACAATCAACAGGATAAAAATTATACTGAAATAGGTAAAGAACTAAACTGTCATAGAACTACAGTAAGTCGTGAAATTACAAAGGGTGAAATAGAGCAAAAAAATAGTGATTGGACTTATAGAAAAGAGTATAGTGCCAAAAGAGGACAGGAAGTTTATGAGCAAAATAATACTGCAAAAGGACGAGATTTAAAAATAGGCAAAAACAAAGATTTAGCTAAATTTATAAAAAAACAGATACTTAAATTACGATCACCTGCAGCAGTTGCAAAAGACATTAAAGAATCAGATGATTATGACCTACAATTACACTGGAAAACAATCTATAATTATATAGATAAAGGTGTTTTAGATATAGATCGAGATGATCTCATACATGGCAATTATAAACCTGAGAAAGATAGGCCTAAAGAAAGTGCAAGTACTACGAGACGCAAGGAAGGTCGGACAATTAGAGATAGACCTGAAGAAGCTGATAACAGGGAAGAATTTGGACACTGGGAGATGGATTTAGTAGAGGGGTTAAAAGAAAAAGGAGAGCCTTTCTTACTGGTTCTAACAGAAAGACAGACCAGACAGGAAATTATAGAAAAAATACCAAACAAAAAAGCAGAATCAGTGGTAAAAGGACTGGATCGAATAGAAAGAAGATTTGGGGTAGTTAATTTCAGGGAGACCTTCAAAACAATAACCACAGACAATGGACCAGAATTTGCAGATTATGAGGGGATTGAAGAATCTTTTACAGGCAGTAGCATCCCCAGAACCAGCCAGTATTATTGTGATGCATATTGCAGCTGGCAGAGAGGCTCAAATGAGGTAGCTAACAGGTTTATCCGAAGATTCTTACCTAAAGGCACAAGTTTCAAAGGGATCAAAAGAACCCTGGTAAAAAAGATTCAAGAATTCATAAATACTTATCCCAGAAAAATGTTTGATTATGGAAATTCAGACGAATTATTCAGAGAAAAATTAACTTTTAGCATCTAAAAATATTGAAGGTACAGGTTATTTTAAAAAAATCAAAAAAACCGTGCATTGCAACTTGCAATTCACCATTTTTTCTATATTCTTTTTGATATTTGCTTTATCAATTAAAATACGATAAGAATTAATTTTTGCCAGGAACAATTCTTCTTGATCAAATATTGCAAATTCAATTAAATGGCCATTGTTATAGAAAACCTTTAAGCCGTGTTCAGTTTCCTGAAAAGATAACAAGATATTTTCAAAGTCAGGCAGCCAGGATAAGTTTTCGCGAAAATATTTTTGATAACCACTTTTTACAATTACAAAAAAATCATGATCAGACCATTCATCTGGCAGATGATCCTTTTTAGACATTGAACCTACTGCAACTAAACCAGTAACTTGATTATAATTTAATAGCTTTTCCTTTAAATCATCAGTAAATTTTTCATATTTATTAAGTTTCAAAATAATTCTCCTCACAATTTCAGATTTATTTCATCATAATAATATAATAACTCTGCCAGAAATTTTTTCTTTATTAGCTGTATAATCAAAGCAGCTGCTTTTTATAACAACTGGTAATTAAGCAATCCATAATCCATAAAAATATCCGAGCTTGAAGCCCGGATAATTAGAAATAATTATTTAATTTCTATTTTCTTAGCCTCAGCTTTTTTCTTCTGCTCAGCTTTATAAACTTTAATGGATAAAATTCCATTATCTAATTTAGCCGTAACTTTATCCTCATTTATACTCTCAAATCTAAAGCTGCGTTTATATTCTCCCAGCTTTCTTTCCTGACAGAGAACATCATTTTCTCCATTACATAATTTTTTTCTGACCGCTTTAATTGTTATCTTAGATTTTTTAACTGTAATTTCTATATCTTCCTTTTTTACTCCTGGCAGTTCAGCTTCAATAAGATAATAATCATCCATTTCATAAACATTTGCTATAAATGCTTTAAATTCTGTATTCTGATAAGGAAACATGCCCTGATTACCGTACTCATATCGCGGTCTTAAGTTTTCTCTTTCTTTCTGATTATCAAATTTATCACCATAAAAATTGTTGAACATGTTCTCACCTCTCTCAAATTATATTAATTAATTCCAAGTGAACTCATTATATTAATTCAATGTAGGGCCAAAAAATCCTGCAATTTAATCAGTTAATTCATATTTATATTTTAAATTAAAAAATTATTCTGAAAATTTAGGAGGAGAACACTTATTTCTCTTGAATAAGGTTAATAGAGTTAAATATTATTAATTTTTATTAAATTAAATTTAATTATACAGGAGGTTAAAATAATAATGGCAGATAATACGGTTAAGGTTACTAAAGAAATTGAAACTACAAAAAGTTCTCATTATGCCCTAAATGATCAGCCACCAATGGGGAGAAGATTTTTACTGGGCCTGCAGCATATGCTGGCTATGTTTGTAGGAGTTATCACTCCACCTATTTTAATTGCAAACGCAGCCGGCTTAGGAGCGGCTGGCACCAGTTTTATGGTCAGTATGACGCTTATTATGTCAGGAATAGTTACTTTTGTGCAGTGTAAAAGGTTTGGACCGATTGGAGCTGGACTGCTGGGGGTAACCGGTACCAGTTTTACCTTTGTTCCGATGGCAATGGCTGCAGCCAATGCAGGTGGAATTCCACTGGTTTTAGGTATGGCAATGGTTACAGCACCTGTTGAAATTCTGTTAAGCCGTTTTTTAAAGCAGATTAGAAGTCTTTTTCCTCCGCTTGTCACTGGTACAGTTGTAACTTTGATTGGACTAACTCTAATTAAAACCGGGATGCAGGATTTTGCCGGAGGAGCTGGAGCTGAAAATTTTGGTTCCTTAAGTAATCTTTTATTAGGTTCGTTTGTACTGGTTATCATTATTATTGCCAGCCGTTTTGGCAGTGGTTTAATTAAACTGGGAGCAATTGCAATTGGTTTAATTTCAGGGTACATAATTTCAATTCCACTGGGGTTAATAGATTTTGCTCCTGTATTTAATGAAGGCTGGTTGACTATACCGCGCCCGCTTTATTTCGGACTGGATTTTGATTTCGCTCATCTGCTTCCCTGGATGATTGCTTATGTAGTAACTTCGATTGAATCAATTGGAGATCTGACAGCAATTGCTGAAACTTCTGGAGAACCTGTAAATGGTCAGCTGCATCAGGATAGATTGAGCCGCGGTCTTTTGGCTGAAGGATTAGGCAGTATGATTTCTTCTCTCTTTAATGTAATGCCCAATACAACTTTCAGTCAGAATATCGGAGTTATCCAGATAACAAAGGTC
Organism: Halanaerobium saccharolyticum; assembly: GCF_003053565.1. GTDB lineage: Bacteria > Bacillota > Halanaerobiia > Halanaerobiales > Halanaerobiaceae > Halanaerobium > Halanaerobium saccharolyticum_B. Next base: position 120,728 of record NZ_QAXS01000004.1, read on the forward strand.
GGCAGCAGAGTTGTTGGCTATGTTGTTGCAGTTTTACTGCTTTTATTAGGCCTATTTCCTAAATTTGGAGCAGTAATTAGTGTAATGCCTGCACCTGTTTTAGGTGGTGCAACCCTGGCCTTATTCGGGATGATTGCCTCTGCTGGTGTAAATATTGTGACTAAAAATGGATTTTCAGATAGAACTGCCTTTATCTTTTCCATAAGTTTAAGTATCGGTCTTGGAGTTACTTACTTTCCGGAAATTGCTCAGAGCTTACCTGCTTTTTTAGAAGTTCTTTTCTCATCTGGAGTTGCGGTTGGTGCAGTTTTAGCAGTCTTCTTAAATTTAATAGTTCCAGAAGAATAAGAAAAAAAGAGATGGGCTAAAACTAATTTAGCTCATCTCTTTTTAAATACAAAATAATAAAGCGACACAAAATTATTTAATTAAATTGTCCACTGATTATGAATAATTCCAGTTAATTTCCAATCACCCTGATATTTTTCAAAGACCAGGCGCAAACTCTGCCAGTCCATTCCTTCAAATTTAGGTTTAAATCCTGAAAAATAGTATTCAACTATAATAGGGTTGTCATAAACTTCAAATTGATTTTCCAGCATATTTCCACTACTTAAAACTTCATTATAGCCTATTTCTTCTGCCTTAATAAAATTCGCAGTGTAAATAAATTCGTGATAGTATTCTGCTGGAGTTAATCTTATCTCTTTTCCACTGCCATCATAGCTGCCCCAGAGATATTTTTTATCATCTTCAAAAAAATCACTTACCTCTTCTTTTGTCATAACTACATCTTTTTCTTCCCTAACATAAGTATAAGGAGTGAATCTAAGTCCCTTTTTAGGATGCACATACTCAGCAACTTCAGCAAAGTCTTTTGCAGCAATTGCCTGAATAACATTTTCTGCTCTATAATTAATTATTATTTCAGCAATTCTGGGTTTAATTATTCCCTGTTCATTCAAATAATATTTGCTTAAAAAATCTTCTTTGCCTGAATTTATATCTTGCTGATCAGAAGCTGCAGCAATCGGGAATAACAGTGTGGAAATCAAAAACAAAGCAGCTGTAATTACACCTATAAGAAGCTGTTTTTTCATAATCTAACACCTCTTTTAGTTGTTTTTTCAATTTTATACCAAAAAGTTTTTTCTTCTTCCTTATATTTTTTCATTCCAACTTTTTCTAGTACTCTTTGTGAAGCTTTATTATCTTTATTGGTCTCAGCAGTAACAATTTTTACTTTATTTTGAGAAAAAGACCACTTAATAATGGTACTTAATGTCTCTGTCATATATCCCTTGTTTTGATAATCTTGATCAATACCATATCCTACTTCAACTTCTCCTTTTCGATTTACCGGACCTTTAAAAGTAATTCCACCGATTATTTTATTCTCATCTTTTAATATTATCTGCCAGTTTGTGTACCATAGGTAATTTTCTTTATCGTTTAAAGCTTTATGATAGGGTTTAGTAAAAATTTCTTTAATTTCTGAACTTAACTCTCTGCCAGTAACTTTAACTCCTAAATTTTTTTCTAATTTCGCTGTATCTTCAATATATAACTTGAAATTTTCTAGATCAAGAGCAGCTATTAACAGTCTATCCGTTACTAATTTTAACAATTTTTTCACCTGCCGTTAATTAAGTATTTAATTCTTAAATGAATTATAAACCAAGTAATTCTGCAAGATCTCCAACCGCTAAAGTTCCCCATAGAATTATTAAAGCGATAATTACTTTTATCCTAAAGGAAATTGATATCTTAAACTTTTCCCTAAAAAAAGAATTGCCTGGAGGAAAATAAATCAAAGATAGAATTAAATAAAAAATCCCAGGAACAGGATGGATCAAAAATAGATTCAATATACCGATTACAAAAAATAAAACAGCAAATATCCAGATAATTATATTTTTAAAAGATAAATTTTTATTCAAATTTTAAACCTCCAGTAAATTTCTATTCATTTTGATGTGTTGGTTTAGAGAAATCATCTATCTGATTTCCTACAGGGGGCGGAAACTTAAAAATAAAGTATACAAATTTTTTGAAGATATACTATCTTAAGTCCCAATCTTTTCTTAATAAATCCATATATAAGACATCAGAATAAGTACCCTCTCGACTATCAAAACTAGCTTCTCTCATAATTCCTATTTTTTTGAAACCTAATTTTTTATATAGATTTTGAGATTTATGGTTATCTGCTAATGTTGTTAATTCTATTCTATTTAAGTTAAGAAAATTAAACATAAATTCAATAAAATTGTTTAACGCATCAAACCCATAGCCTTTACCCCGATCTTTAATCTCACCATTTTCTATACCAAATTCTGCACTTCTATTTCTTTTATCCCAGTTTCGATAGGATAGCTCACCTATAGGAGTTAAATCTTCTTTTTTACAGAAAATAAACATTTTTTTGGGCGGGAAAACATCTTCATTTTTTATTTCAGTTTCTACCTGCAGTCTAAATGATTCTTTACTCATTAAAAATCCATACTTAAATCCACAATAAAGGTTTCCCTGAGAATTATTTCTCCATCTATGAAGTAATTCCTCATCTCCAAGTTCAAGCTGTCTGATAAATACTTTGTCACCTTCAATCAATTAAACTCCTCCCTCTTTCTTTTTATACTTTGCTTAAAAATTATATTTCATATTTCAAATCTCGTTTACCTTATTTTTAAAATAACATTTCCTGTTTTCTGACCGCCTGCAGTATAGGTGAAGGCTTCACTAATTTTATCTAAAGGATATTCTCTATCTATCACAGCCACAAATTTATCCTCTTCTATCAGTTTTTTGATGAAATCTATACTGGCTTTAATATCTGTGGGAGTAGGGAAAATGACTTTTTTACCAGAACTTATCTTTGTAATTAATGCTAAGAAAAGATTCTCTCCCAGTCTGCCTAATTCTGATGAAATATATACTCCATCTGCTTCTAATAGATTCCTGCATTTAGAAAAAGAGCTTTTACCGACAGCATCAAAGATACATTTGTATTTTTGATTATCCTCTGTAAAATCTTCTGTCTGATAATCAATTACTTTGTCAGCACCTAAAGATTTCATTAATTCTATATTTTTGCTGTTGCCTACTGCTGTAACATAAGCGCCGTGATATTTTGAAAACTGGAGCAAGGCAGAACCAATTGCTCCTGTTGCCCCATTAATCAGAATTTTTTCTCCCTCTTTTACTTGAACTTTCTTAATAAAATTATAGGCATAATGGGCACCTTCAAGACTGGCTGCAGCTTCTTCGTATGATAATTTTTCCGGGATTAAACTTAAAGCTTTATCTGCTGATATTGTCATGTACTGGGCATGAGAAGCTGAGCCGTTATCATTAAAACCGAAAACTCTGTTACCTACTTTAAAAGAGTTTACCTTATTACCAACTGCTTCAACTTCACCTGCAAAATCTGTACCGGTAATCGGCAGTTTAGGCTTTAATAAACCGGTAAATAACCTCATTATATAAGGTCTGCCGCTAAGAACTGCACAATCTGTTCTATTGACAGTTGCTGCATGTACTTTTATTAAAATCTCATTTTCCTTTGGTTTTGGAATCTCTATTTCTTTGATTTTTAAGCTTTCAGGCGGTCCATATTCTTTTCTATAAGCTGCTTTCATTTTATTTGATTTCATTAATTTTCTCCCCCTTAAATAGAAAGTTTATCTTTAATATCAGCTGCAAATTCTTCAGCCCTTAACAAATCCTTTTTATTCGGCCTATTTTTATTTATTCCACCAAAAAAATATTTTATAAAACTGTAATTCATAAAGCCCCTGCACATAAATTCATCAATAACATCAAAGCCTTTAGCAGTTAATTCTTTTTTTAAAGCAGTATGCATTTTTATATATTTAACAGAAGCTGTAGAAAAGATAAATGCTTTTTTATTTTTCTGCATTTCAAATTCCTTAATTAGTTTAAATAAATCTGCATGATGTTTTCCATTATAAATACCTGAAGCAAAGCCGATTAAATCATAGTCATTAAGATCATCGTTTTTTACTTCAGAAGGTTTTTTAAGATTAGCATTTAATTTTTTTGAAATTACTCTAGCGATTTTCATTGTATTGCCGTGATGAATTGAGAGACAGATTATAAGCACATTGTGTTTTGAAATATTATTTTTAAAATTATAACCTTCATTCATCTTTTTTCACCTCAGATATCAAGTTCTACTCTCTTGTTTGCAGAAAGATTTGATTATTAATTTATCCATTCATTCTCTTCATATAGCTTATATCCCTTCTGCAGAGCATCAAATATTTCATTTTCAAGCTCTTTATCTATGCTTTTTATGTGAAAACATGATTTTCCTTTTAATAATTTTAATAATTTTGGCTCGAGTTTTTCTTTAAGCTCTGGTTCAACATAAATGGGCATAAAATAAAAGCTTATATAGTTTTTCTGGAGAGTGACACCTGCAAAAAAGAGCTCTTTTTTAGTTTTTCCAGCAATATTTACTTCTTTATCGGTCCATAATTCATATTTTTCTTTGAGGTCAAATTTTAGCTTTAATGGACCTTCATACTGCTCTAATATTTTCTTTAGCATTTTAAATGTTCTCATTAATTCAGCTGCTTTTTTATTTTCATCTTTCATTTTTATTCCTCCTTTATTTTTTATTTTTAATATAACTTATATTTCCCTTATAAAGCAAAAAACCCTCCAAAAATACTTAATATAATTTTGAAGGATTTTTATTTTTCTAAAATCCAAATATGTCTTTATTCATTAATTTGGCGGCACGGACTGTACCATATTTCTTTTTGCGTTCAATAAACAATAATTCTCTTTCTAATTTTCTGTAGCTTTCCAATCTTTTCTCCGGCAGTTCTCCCTGTTCTATTGCTTTTTTAACAGCACAGCCGGGTTCAGAATCATGCTGGCAGTCATTAAATTTGCAGTTTTGGGCAAGAGCTTCTATATCTTCAAAGCTCTCTTTGATGCCTTCATTACCATCCCAGAGCTGGATTTCTCTCATTCCAGGAGTATCTATCACTATTCCTCCATCTTCCAAAACTATTAATTCGCGGTGGGTAGTTGTGTGTTTCCCTCTGCCGTCATTAATTCTAATTTCATTGACTTCCATTTTTTCTTGACCCAGCAGCTGATTAATAATTGTTGATTTTCCAACTCCAGAAGAGCCTAATAAAGCGGCTGTATAACCTGTTTTTAAGTATTCTTCTAGCTCATTTAGTCCTTTTCCGGTTAGAGAACTAACTATATGAATGGGAACTCCAAAGGCAATAGTTTCCACTTCTGTTTTCTTTGCTTGAGCATCATCACACAGATCAGCTTTACTCAACACTATTACAGGTTTAGCTCCACTGTCCCAGGCAATTGTTAAATATCTTTCCAGTCTTCTTAAATTGAAATCCTGATTTAATGAAGTAACAATAAATACTGTGTCAATATTTGCTGCTACTATCTGTTCTTTAGTATTCTCGCCTGCTACTTTGCGTGAAAATTTGCTTTTTCTGGGCAAAATATTATGGATGATAGCTCTTTCGCTATTAGACTGAAGATCAATTACTACCCAGTCACCTACTGCAGGAAATTGATTATTGTAACGCATCTTGCCTGTTATCTCAGCTAAAACTTCCCCTGTTTCAGTATACAGCTTATACATTCCCTTATATTCTACAGCTACTCGAGCTATTTGAAAATTTTCTCGTTTATTAATTTGCTTTAATTTATCTTCAAAATTCTGATTCCATCCTAAATCTATTAAATTCAATCTTATTTCCTCCCTGTTAATTTAATTAAGCAATTTAAAAACTGCTCTAACTTAGCAGAAGTGTATTAAACTGCCTAATTTATTTTCTTTTATATTTGCTCTTTTGATTTCATCAACTTTTGTTATTTCTGCTTCAAATTTTTCTGTAATTAAATCCACAGCAGCAAAAGGATCAACTCTCTTATTATAGGTAAATAAATTAACTGCCGCATATGCTATTTCAGGACAGATATGGATAGTCAAATTAGTTTCTGCTGTCATAACCACTCCTATAATACTTTGATTATTGACCTTTTTAAATATTACTTCTTTAATCTCAGTACCTGCAGTTAGTGCTGCTTCAGTAATTATTTGTTCAATTGTTTCTCTATCCTTCATTTTTTTATTATTACATTCATTTATTTCAAGAATAACATGTCTTCCTATAAAATCATTATTTATTTTTAACATTTTCTTTACCTCACTATTTAATTATTAATTATATACTTCAAGCCATTATTTCAGTCCCGATACTCATTTTACTTTTATTTAAATTTTCTTAAATTGCAATGATAAATTGAACTAATTTCAAACTGTAATAATTTTAATTGTATAGAATTTGTTTTAGTTGATCTTCAAAAGCTTCATTAGGCGTTAAATATCCTAAGATTTTTCTTGGCAAATTATTACACCAATTTTGAACTCTAGCAATAGCTTCAATTGAGAATTCATTTATACTTCTACCTTTAGGTATAAATCTTCTTATTAAGCCATTGTGACGCTCATTTGTGCCTCGTTCCCAGGATGAATATGGGTGGGCATAATAAACTTTGGTATCAACTATTTCTTCTATACTGGCTAGCTCTGAAAATTCAGAACCATTGTCACTGGTAATACTTTTAAAGACTGTGGAAAAAAGATCACCCGCTTCTTTGATTAGCTTTGTCATTGTTTCCTGGACTGAATGAGATGTTTTGTCAGCAATCTTACGAATGATTTGTGAGCGAGTTGTACGTTCTGTCATAGTAAGTAGAGCAGCTTCACCTTTAGTCTTTTTACCAATAACAGTATCAATTTCCCAGTGACCAAATTCGCTACGATCATTAACGCTTTCAGGCCGTTCTTCAATACTGGTACCCAGTTTCTTTTTATTCTGTTTAACACGGTTGGACTTTAAAGATCGCTTTAGTTTCAGTGGTAAATCAATGTTTTTAATCTCAAGTAACCCAGCATCTATATAATTATAGAGAGTTTTGGTACAGACCATCTCTGAATCTGGGAATTTATTATGCCGTTTAGCTGCCCCACAAATAGAATCGAGTGAATGATCTAAGTTATAAAATTCGTCTAAAACATGTTCTATGAAATCTTCACACGCTAATAGTTTAAACTTAGGTCCACAATTTTTACGATTATTCTCATAAACTCTTTGGCCAGTATCAGGGAAATAGATATTAACAGTTTTATTACCTTTTATCTGTGATACTGTGCCACGTTTCAACTCATTTCTGATTGTGTTAGAAGCTCTACCTAGGCGTTTACCAATGGCATAAGGTGACAGACCTTCTGAATGTAATAAAGCAATTTGACCGCGATCATAAGCATTTAGGTGTTTATTTTTTCGAGAATTTGGTGTATCATTTAAGTAGTCCATAGTGTGCACCCTCCTGTAATGTTTATTGTTTGTAGTAATTCAATTATATTACAGTTTGGTCCGCTATGGGCACTTTTTTTATTATTTTTTTAATTAGTTCAAGTTCATTATACAACTAAGCAAATTTATAATCTTTTTAGTTGTAGAAAGTTCTTTATGGGAAGGCCAGGATAAATATTTTGTTACCTCTGGATCACTGGCCCAGTTATTGAACATAAATTTAGCATCAGTAATCTTAAATCTGCGTAAGATTAATCTTTCAGTTTTTATTTTTTGAGTTCCTTTGTGATTAATCATAAACATCTCCTCTGTTATATTATTTAACTCAAACTTCGCACATAAATAACCCTTTTGCACCTTGAAATTTCAATATTTAGCAGAATTAAAGTAATATCATTTTACTGTTTTAGGCAGATATCGGCAGATTTTCTACTAAGTTTTCTGGTACTGCCATAATGAATGCTTCTAAAAGCTGATCCAGCTGTTTTGAAGTTAATGATAATTGCCTCTTCGCTATTTAGTGTGGGTTTTTATTGTTCTTTTATTTAATATAGCTGAATTAATTCATTTTCATATCCAATTATGGTATACTTTACCTA